>NZ_JBWKMU010000001.1:0-336788 GCF_059415205.1 Acidovorax sp. GW821-FHT10E03
GTGGAGACGACGGGGCAGCTGTCGTTCCTGCGGCTGCATGGCTGCGAGGGGTTCCAGGGGTTTCTTTTCGGGCGGCCCGGACCGGTGGGAGATATCGATGCCTTGCTGTATCCCGCACAGTAGGCCCCGCCCGGGGCACGGTCCAGGCACGGCCGGGGGTGGGGCGTGACGCGGGTTGGCGCAGGCGTGGGAGTGTTCCTGGACAAGGTGCTGGACCGCAATGCCCCGGGCGCGCGGGGCTTTGTGCTGGTGGTGGTGGCGGCGCTGGCGGGTGCGTGGCTGGTGGTGCTGGCCGCGATGCACTGGCAGGGCGCGGAACGCGCCGCCGAGCGCGCGAAGCTGCTGCAGCAGACCGTCGACGTGCTGCAAAACCGCATCACCGGCGGTGGCATGCTGGGGGCGGTGTCGCTGCTGGGCCTGAGCGAGCCGCTGCTCAAGGCGATGGCCCGGGGCGAGCTGCCGCCGGACGATCCCGAGGCCCTGGCGCGCCTGGGGGTGGCGCGCGGCCGGTTCCTGGTGAGCGGGGTCTACGTGATGTCCGGCGACGGCACCGTGGTGGCGCACGAGACGCCGGGCACCCGTTCCACCGGCCTGAACCTTGCGTTCCGGCCCTATTTCCAGCAGGCCATCAAGGGCGCGATCAGCGTGTATGCCGCGATCGGCAGCAATTCGCAGGAGCGGGGCCTGTACTACGCCGCGCCGCTGTACGAGAGCGACACGCCGTCGAGCACCATCATCGGCGTGGTGATGTTCAAGGTGGGCTTCGAGTCGTTCGACGAAGTGCTGCGGCGCACCGAAATGCCGACCGTGCTGCTGTCTCCTCACGGCGTCGTGTTCGCGTCCACACGGCCCGAATGGCTGTTCGCCGTGGCGCCGCCGCTCACCCAGGCGCGCATTGACGCGATCCGCGCATCGCGCCAGTTCGGCAATCATTTCGACAAGGGCCTGGCGTCCGCACTGCCTTTTGCGCCGGATGCGGGCGAGGTCGTCCTCAACGGAGTGACTTACGCGGTGGAGCGCCGCCGCGTTGACTGGGGCGACCCGGGCGGCCAGTGGCAGCTGGCGATGCTGGACGATGTGAGCGCGCTCATGCCCGCCACCGAGCGCCTGCAGGTGGGGGGCGGGGCGTTCGTGCTGCTGTGCCTGCTGGGCCTGCTGCTGCTGGATCTGCTGCGCAGCCGCGCGCGGATGGCCGCCGCGCTCGAGCGTTTCAGCGTGCTGGGGGCCGCGCTCGAAAGCAGCCCCGCCTCGGTGGTGATCACGGACGGGGATGGCCGCATCGACTGGGTCAACCCGCAGTACGAGCGCAACACCGGGTACACGCTGGAAGAGGTCCGGGGCAAGAAGCCATCGATGGTCGCCAGCGGCCAGACCCCCGCACGGACCTACCAGGACATGTGGTCCACGTTGCTGTCGGGCCGTTCCTGGCGGGGCCAGTTCGTGAATCGCCGCAAGGACGGAACCATCTACCACGACGAGGCCACGCTGTCTCCGGTGTTCGATGAACGCGGCAAGCGCATCGCCATCGTCGGCCTGCACGCCGATGTGTCCGAGCGCATCCAGGCCCAGCAGGAGCTGGAGCGGCGCGAGCGCCTGCTCAATGAGCTGCTGGAGCAGCAGACCGCGATCTTCGACAACGCGCCTCCCATCGTCTTGCTGTGCGATGGGCAGGTCCGCCAGTTCAACCCGGCGTTCATGGAGCTGATGGGGGGTACCGCGTCCCAGTTGCTGGGGCAGGGCGTGTCGGCGCTGTTCGGCGGCGCGGCCGGCTCGGACCGGTTCAACGCGCGCGTGGGGGGGGACCTGGCGGCTGGCGAGGCCGTGCGCGAGACCACGTCCCTGTGCCGCCTGGACGGCAGCCGGTTCGAGGCGCGGCTGGCGGGCCGAAGCCTGCAGATGGACGGCTGCAGGACCGCCTCCATCTGGGTGATCGAGGATGTCAGCGAACAGCGGCGCGCCGAGATCGCGATGCAGCAGGCCAAGGAGCGGCTGGAACTGGCGCAGGAGGCCGGCAAGATCGGTGTGTTCGACATCGACCTGGCCACCGGCCAGGTGTTGTGGAGCGAAAAGCTCCTGGCCATGTTCGGCCTGCCGCCCGGCACCGGGGAGCGTACGCAGCAGGACTGGATGGAGCGCCTGCACCCCGAGGACCGCGACCGGGCCGCCGCCGCGTTTGCCGGTGCGCTGGCGGGGGGCGAGATGCATCTGCGTGATTCGTGGCGCATCGTGCGGCCGCAGGGCGAGGAGCGCTGGTTCCTGTCGGCCGCCCGCATCTTTCGCGACGGCAGGGGCAAGGCGGTGCGCGTGGTGGGCGTCAACGTGGACGTCCACGACCAGAAGCTGCTCGAGGCCCGCGTGGCCGAGCAGCTGGACTTTCAGCAGGCGCTGATCGACGCCATTCCCGTGCCCCTGTTCTACAAGGGAGCGGATGGCCGCTACATCGGTTTCAACCGCGCCTACGAGCAGGCCTTTGGCGTGCAGCGCGAGGCGCTGATCGGCAAGACGGTGCTGGACCTGGCCTTCCTGCCCGAGGCCGAGCGGGAGCGCTTCGACGCGGATGCCGAGGAAGCCCTGAACGGGGTCCAGTCGGTGCACAAGGAGGTGGACCTGCCGTATGCCGACGGAATGGTCCACCACACCCTGTTCTGGCTGCACGGGTTCTCGCGGCCCGACGGCTCGCCCGGGGGCGCCATCGGCACGTTTGTGGACATCACCGACCGGCAGCGCGCCGAGCAGGACCTGCGCCGCGCCAAGGAGCTGGCCGAGGAGTCCACCGCGCTCAAGTCGAACTTCCTGGCCAACATGAGCCACGAGATCCGCACGCCCATGAACGCGATCATCGGCATGTCGCACCTGGCGCTCAAGTCGGGCCTTTCGGCGCGCCAGCACGACTACGTGAGCAAGATCCAGCAGGCGGGCCAGCACCTGCTGGGCGTGATCAACGACATCCTCGATTTTTCCAAGATCGAGGCGGGCAAGCTCACGGTCGAGAAGCAGCCCTTCGTGCTCGACCGCATGCTGGAGAGCGTGTCCGACGTGGTGGGCTACAAGGCCGGTGCGAAGGGGCTGGAGCTGGTCTGCGACGTGGGGGCCGACGTGCCCCCGAACCTGGTGGGGGACTCGCTGCGGCTGGGGCAGATCCTCATCAACTTCGCCAACAACGCCATCAAGTTCACCGACACCGGCGAGATCAGCATTGCCGTGCGGCTGGTGGAGGAGGCGGGCAACCGCGTGCTGCTGCGCTTCGAGGTGCGCGACACGGGCATCGGGCTCACCGTGGACCAGATGGGGCGGCTGTTCCAGAGCTTCCAGCAGGCGGACACGTCCACCACGCGCCGCTATGGCGGCACGGGGCTGGGGTTGGCCATCTGCAAGAGCCTGGCGGAACTGATGGGCGGCGAGGTCGGCGTGCAGAGCATCCATGGCCAAGGCTCCACCTTCTGGGTCGCCGTGCCGCTCGAGCGCGGGGCACCCGCGCGGATGCTGCTGCCGCCGCCGGACCTGCGGGGGCGCAGGGTGCTGGTGGTGGACGACAACCACACGGCGGCCACGGTGCTCTCCGACATGCTGCACGCCATGGGCTTCGAGGTGGAACAGGCCTATTCCGGGCTGGAAGCGCTCGACAGGCTGCGCGAATCCATGGCGCGGCACCAGCCTTTCGGCCTGCTGCTGCTCGACTGGCACATGCCGGGCATGGATGGCATCCAGCTGGCGGGCCACATCCGGGGGCTCGGGATGGCGCAGGTGCCCAAGATGCTCATGGTCACGGCCTACGGGCGAGAGGATGTGATGCGCGCCGCGCGCGCGCAGGGCATCGACACGGTGCTGATCAAGCCCGTCAACGCGTCGCTGCTGTTCGACACGCTGATGCAGCCGCTGGAACACTCCACCTACAGCCCGCGCCGCGTGGTCACCCCGGCGCCTGCGGCGGACGAGCTGCCGCTCGCGATCCGGGGCGCGTCCGTGCTGCTGGTGGAAGACAACGAACTCAACCAGATGGTGGCGGTCGAGCTGTTGCGGGAAGCCGGTTTTTCCGTCGATGTGGCCGAAAACGGCCAGATTGCGATCGAGCGCATCGAGCGCAAGCTCTATGACGTGGTGCTGATGGACATGCAGATGCCCGTCATGGACGGAGAAACCGCCACGCGGCGGCTGCGCAGCGACCCGCGGTATGCCCAGCTGCCCATCGTGGCCATGACGGCCAACGCGATGGAGGCCGACCGCCAGCGCTGCTTTGCCGCGGGCATGAACGACCATGTGGCCAAGCCCATCGAGCCCGCGGCGCTCTGGAGCGCCTTGGGCCGCTGGATCCGGCCCCGGCCAGGCCTGGGCAAGCCGCCCGCGCCGGGCCTGCCCGCCACGGCTCCGCCGGATGGCGAGGCGGCGTCCGGCCTGTCCTTGCCCACGGTGGCGGGGCTGGACACGGCCCTGGGCCTGCAGCGCGCGCTGGGCAAGCCGGCCCTGTACGCCGAGATGCTGCGCCGGTTCGTGCAGGGGCAGTCACGGGTGCTTGCCGACATGGAGCAGGCCAGCGCCGGCGGCGACACGGTGCTCGCCGAGCGCCTGGCGCACACGCTGCGTTCCGTGGCGGCTAACATCGGGGCCGAGGAGGTGTCCTCCCATGCCCAGGCGCTGGAGCACGCCCTGCGCAGCGGGCAGGAGGCGGGTGCCGCCGCGGCCCTTCTGGGGGCCGTGGACTCTGCGCTGCAGCCCCTCCTGGACGGCCTGCAGGCGTGGATGCAGCGGCACCGGCCGGCGGCGCCGGACAGCGTGGCTGTCGCGGGTGCGGGCCACGAGGGGCTGGACGGCGCAGGTGCCCTGCAGCACCTGCGCGGCCTGCTGGAGCAGGACGATCCTGCAGCGCCGGAGTTTTTCCAACACAATGCCCCTGTGCTGAAGCCCGTGCTGGGGAGCGCCTTCACGGTGGTCGAGATGCACACCCTGAATTTTGATTTCGAGCAGGCCCTGGGGGCCATGGCCGATGCGCCAGGCTCCGAACACCCTGCCGCCCACACCCCCTGAGCGGCACAACACGCAGGAAATTCCATGGACAACGCGCCCTTTGCCTCCCCGCAGGCCGTTCTCGTTGAAAAACCGATCGCCACGGTGCTGGTGGTGGATGACACGCCCGACAACCTCACCCTGATGGGCAGCCTGCTGCGCGAGCATTTCCTGGTGAAAGTGGCCAACCATGGGGAAAAGGCCCTGAAGATCGCGCAGTCGGGCACGCCGCCCGACCTGATCCTGCTGGACATCATGATGCCCGAGATGGACGGCTACGAGGTCTGCCGGCGCCTGAAGGCCGCGTCCTCCACGCGCGACATCCCGGTGATCTTCCTCACCGCGCGCTCCGACCCCGATGACGAACGCATGGGCCTGGCGCTGGGCGCGGTGGACTACATCACCAAGCCCATCAGTCCGCCCATCCTGCTCGCGCGCGTGAACACCCATCTGGCGCTCAAGGCCACGGCGGATTTCCTGCGCGACAAGAGCTCCTACCTGGAGCGCGAGGTCGCGATGCGCACGCTGGAGGTGCAGGCCATCCAGGACGTGACCATCATGGCCATGACCTCGCTGGCCGAGACGCGCGACAACGAAACCGGCAACCACATCCGCCGCACCCAGCTGTACGTGAAGACGCTGGCCGAGCGGCTGCGCCACCACCCGCGGTTCGAGCCGGTGCTCAACGACCGGATGATCGAGCTGCTCTACAAGTCGGCGCCGCTGCACGACATCGGCAAGATCGGCATCCCCGACAGCATCCTCCTGAAGCCGGGCAAGCTCACCGTGGAAGAGTTCGAGATCATGAAGACCCACACCACGCTGGGCCGCAACGCGATTGAGGAGGCCGAGCGGCGCCTGGGCATGCGGGTGGCTTTTCTGAGCGTGTCCAAGGAGATCGCCTACTGCCACCAGGAAAAGTGGGATGGCTCGGGCTACCCGCAGGGGCTGGCGGGGGATGCCATTCCGGTGTCGGCGCGCCTCATGGCCGTGGCCGACGTGTACGACGCGCTCATCAGCAAACGGGTCTACAAGCCCGCGTTCTCGCACGACCAGGCGTGCAACACCATCGTGCGGGGCAAGGGCACGCATTTCGACCCTGACATGGTGGATGCGTTCGTGGACATTGCGGAAGATTTCCGCAGCATTGCCCAGAAATACCCCGACCCGAACTGAGCACAGTCCCGATAGGGGACGGTGCTCAGGCATACATCAGAACGGCGCGTCTTCGCTCTTGGGGGCGTCGGCCTGTGGGGCGGCACCCGTGGTGTCGGACTCCACATCGGCTGCAGCCTCGGCTTCAGCGCTGACGGGTGCGTCTGCCGCAGCCGCCTGGCGCACGGCCGCCTTGTCGCCCGCGCTCGCAAACTTGCTGTACTTGCCCAGGATGGGCACCAGCTGGCCGTAGATGCGGGGGTTGCCGGCCAGGCATTCGCGTTGCTCCAGGAAGTCGGCCTCGCCCGTGAAGTTGCCCACCAGGCCGCCGGCCTCGGTCACCAGCAGTGAGCCGGCGGCCACGTCCCAGATCGACAGGCCGGTCTCGAAGAAGCCATCCGTGAAGCCCGCGGCCACGTAGGCCAGGTCCAGGGCGGCGGCGCCGGGGCGGCGCAGGCCGGCGGTGCGCTGCATCACGTCGGCCATCATGTTCAGGTAGCTCTTGAAGTTGTCGCCCGGGCGGAAGGGGAAGCCCGTGGAGATCAGGCAGTCCTTGAGCTGGGTGCGCTTGGAGACGCGGATGCGGCGCTCGTTCAGGTAGGCGCCGCGGCCCTTGGTGGCCGTGAACAGGTCGTTGCGCGAGGGGTCGTAGATGACCGCCTGCTCGACCTTGCCGCGCACAGCCAGCGCGATGCTGACGCAGTACACGGGAAAGCCGTGGATGAAGTTGGTGGTGCCGTCCAGCGGGTCGATGATCCAGACAAATTCCGAATCCTTGGCGCCGTATTCGCTGCCCGACTCTTCGGCCAGGATGCCGTGACCGGGGTAGGCCGTGAGCAGCGTCTCGATGATGATCTTCTCGGACGCATGGTCCACTTCGGTCACGAAGTCGTTGATCTGCTTTTGCGAGATCCGCACCGATTCCACGTCCAGGGCCGCGCGGTTGATGATGGCGCCGGCGGCGCGTGCGGCCTTGATGGCCACGTTGAGCATGGGGTGCAGATTGGACGACATAGATTGTGGTGGTGAGCAGGGTGCCCGCCGAAGGGGCAACCTGCGAATCAGGAGCGGTGCGATCCGTCCCGGCGATGCGGGCGGCGACAATGAGGGCGGGATTTTACCCGCAGTGCCATTTTTTGCCTAACCCGCGGGCCTTTGTCCGCACCGCTTCCACGCTTCGCCTGTCCTGTTCGTGCCCCGCACACCCTCCTTTTCCGCTGCCATGAAGACCCGTTTTGTCCTGATCAACACCAGCCACGCCGGCAATGTGGGCGCCGCCGCCCGCGCCATGAAAACCATGGGTTTTGACGACCTGGTGCTGGTGGCCCCGCGCTGGGCCAACGTGCTGCGGCGCGAGGAGACCATCCAGCGCGCCAGCGGCGCCCTGGACGTGCTGGAGAACGCCCGCATCGTCGCCACGCTGGACGAGGCCCTGGACGGCGTGAGCCACCTGTGCGCCACGGCCATGACACCACGCGATTTTGGCCCCCCGACAGCAACGCCGCGCGCGCACTTTGAAACGCTATTAAAAAATGAGCTACTCAGGCATAAAGCACTAGCGCAAGAGGCCAAAAACCCTCAAAACGCAGCCGACGACACCGCTGCAGACCCGAGTGCGGCCCCGCAGGCCGGTGTGGCCTTTCTCTTTGGCTCCGAGCGGTTTGGCATGACCAACGAGGATGTGTACCGCTGCCACGTGGCGCTGTCGATTCCCACCAACCCCGGCTTCGGCTCACTCAACCTGGGTGCGGCCATCCAGGTGATCGCCTACGAGTGGCGCCAGGCGCTGGGCGGCTTTGCGGTGCAGGACGCCACCCCGCCGCGTGCGCTGGCCGACGCGGCCCAGGTGGCGGGCATGCTGGGCCATTGGGAGCAGGCGCTCACATCCATCGGCTTTCTGGACCCGGCCGCGCCCAAGAAGCTCATGCCCCGCCTTAACCAGCTTTTCAACCGCGCGCAGCTCAGCCCCGAGGAAATCCACATCTTGAGAGGTGTCGCCAAAGCCATGATCGAGACGGCGCAGGCGAAACGATAGACTGTGCAGCCCATTTACAAATAACCATAACAACCAATGTTCGCCCGCCTGCGCTCCGATATCCAGTGCATCCTCGACCGCGATCCTGCCGCGCGCAGCACGTGGGAGGTGATCACCTGTTATCCGGGCCTGCACGCGATCTGGCTGCACCGGCCGGCGCACTGGTGCTGGCACCACGGCCTGAAGTGGTTGGGGCGCTTCATCTCGCACTTTGCGCGCTGGTTCACGGGCATCGAGATCCATCCCGGCGCCAAGATCGGCGAGCGTGTGTTCTTCGACCATGCCATGGGCGTGGTGGTGGGCGAGACTGCCGAGATCGGCGATGGCTGCACCATCTACCAGGGTGTCACGCTGGGCGGCACATCGCTCTACAAGGGCAGCAAGCGCCATCCCACGCTGGGTAAAAACGTGGTGGTGAGTGCGGGCGCCAAGGTGCTTGGCGGCTTTGAAGTGGGCGACGGCGCCAAGATCGGCAGCAACGCGGTGGTCATCAAACCCGTGCCTGCAGGCGCTACGGCGGTGGGCATTCCGGCACGCATCATCCCGTCCAAAGAAGGCCAGAGCGCCGACGTGACGGAGCCCCAGCAGACCCCCAAGTTCACGGCCTATGGCATCACGCAGGAGGACGACCCCCTCTCGCAGGCCATGCGCGGGCTGATCGACAACGCCTCGTCGCAGGAGCACCAGATCGCGCTGCTGTGGCAGGCCATCGAGAAACTGTCCGCCAACCCGCAGAACAAGGACTGCGTGCCGTGTGATGCGGCGCTCAAGGAGCAGTTCGAGGCGGGCAAGCTCAACGAGCTGGTGGGCAAGTAGCGGCTTGCCTGCGCTGCATTCAAGAATCAGAATGCTATAAAAATTATAGCTGCCAGCGCTTGTTGAATAAGCGCTGGCAGCTATTTTTGCTTTGAGCCGTGAGAAATCAGGCCGGGCGAGGCGCTCGCACCGCGTTCTTGGGTCGGAACGCCTTGCAGACTTCGTCGCGCGTTTCCAGATATGGGCCGCCAATCAGGTCCACGCAGTACGGCACGGCGGCAAAGATGCCGGGCACGATCTGCTTGCCGTCGGCGTCCTTCAGGCCTTCCAGCGTCTCGGCAATCGCCTTGGGCTGGCCGGGCAGGTTGATGATGAGGCTCTGGTCGCGCACCACGGCCACCTGGCGCGACAGGATGGCGGTGGGCACGAACTTCAGGCTGATCTGGCGCATCTGCTCGCCAAAGCCCGGCATCTCCTTGTGCGCCACGGCCAGCGTGGCCTCGGGCGTCACATCGCGCGGGGCGGGGCCGGTGCCGCCGGTGGTCAGCACCAGGCAACAGCCTGCGTTGACCAGCTCGATCAGCGCGGCGCTGATGCCGTCCTGCTCGTCGGGGATCAGGCGCGATTCAAAGGCGATGGGGTTGAGCAGGGCGCGCGCGAGCCAGTCCTGCAGCGCGGGCAGGCCCTTGTCTTCATAGACCCCGGAGCTGGCGCGGTCGCTGATGGAGACGATGCCGACCTTCACGGCGTCGTGGTGGGGTGCGGGGCTGCCCACGGGCTCACTCATCGCCATTTTCCCCGTCGATGTCGCTGGCATCGTCAGCACCCGCGCCGCCCAGGTGCTCACGCACCAGCTGGAACAGCTCGCGGTAGGCGCGGCCCTTGCGGGGGGCCAGGCCTTGCGAGACCTGGACATTGGCCTCCTTGCCGGCAGGCTGTGCGTCCTTGCGGGCCTGGCGGATCAGGGCGCGCAGCTGCTGGGTGTCGGTGCCGGGGTGTTCGGCCATCCAGGGTGCGAGGGCCTCGTCATCCGCAATCAGGCGGTCGCGCCAGTGTTCGGCCAGGTGCAGCTGCATCTTTTCGGTGGCCGAGCCCTTGTGCTGCTCCTCCAGCGCCTGGCGGGCTGCTTGCACCAGCTCGGGTTCAAGCTTGCGCATGATCTTGCCCACGTACTGCATCTGGCGGCGCTTGCCTTCAAAGTTGGTGATGCGCTTGGCCTCGGCCAGCGCGTCCACCAGCTTGTCGGGCAGGCCCACCGCCTCGAACAGGTCGGCGCGCAGGCTCAGCAGCTCTTTGCCGAGATCCTGAAGTTCGTCGCTTTCGCGCTTGAGATCGGTGCGGCTGGCATCGGGCGTGCCTTTGAGTTCGGCCTTGAGCTGAATGTCCATTTCGCTGCCTTCGGCAACGAACTGGCCTCGCACAAAGTAGCCTTTTTTGGGTTTGCGTGACATGGGTGGGGGCAAAAAGAGAAGCGGCGCAGAGCGCGCCACAGCGGCAAGTATCATAGCTTCCGCTATGAATAAACCCTCCACCCGCGCCGCGCGCCTCCAAAGCGCCCCGCCCGCCGCGCAAGCCCCTGCCACTTCCCGCGCCACCCCCGACAGCGGTTTCAGCTACAGCCGCCCCTTCTTCGAGGAACTGGTCGACCGCGCCCTGGCCCATGCCAAAAAGCTCGGCGCCACCGACGCGGGCGCCGAGGCGTCCGAGGGCTGCGGCCTGTCGGTCAGCGTGCGCAAGGGCGAACTGGAGAACGTGGAGCGCAACCGCGACAAGTCGCTGGGCGTGACGGTCTACATCGGCAACCGCCGCGGCAACGCCAGCACATCCGATTTCTCCAGCAGGGCGATCGAGCAGACCGTGCAGGCCGCGTATGACATCGCCCGCTTCACGGCCGAAGACCCCGTGGCGGGTTTGCCCGATGCCGACGACATCGCCCCCGCGGACACACACCGTGACCTGGACCTGTTCCACCCCTGGGCCCTCACGAGCGAAGAGGCCGCTGAAATCGCCAAGGCCTGCGAGGCCGCCGCGCTCAAGACCCACCGCCGCATCACCAACAGCGAAGGCGCGGGCGTGTCGGCGCAGCAAAGCCATTTCTTCAGCGCCCACACACGCGGCTTTCGCGGCGGCTATGCCAGCTCGCGCCACAGCTTCTCGGTGGCGCCCATCGCCTCGCTGCCCGGCCGCAACGCAGAGATGCAGCGCGACGCCTGGTACAGCTCCATGCGCGACGCCACCGAACTGGCCTCGCCCGAGGCCGTGGGCCGGTACGCCGCGCAGCGCGCGTTGAGCCGTCTCGGGTCACGCAAGATCCCCACCACCCAATGCCCCGTGCTGTTCGAATCCACCCTGGCCGCCGGCCTGCTGGGCGGCTTCGTGCAGGCCGTGAGCGGCGGCTCGCTGTACCGCAAGAGCAGCTTCCTGCTCGACTCGCTGGGCAAGATGGTGTTTCCCAAGCACATCGACATTCTGGAAGATCCCTTCATCCTGCGCGGGAAGGGCAGCTCGCCCTTTGACGAAGAAGGCGTGCGCGTCGCGCCGCGCAAGGTGGTCAAAGGAGGGCGCGTCGAGGGTTACTTCCTGTCCAGCTACTCGGCCCGCAAACTCGGCATGAAGACCACGGGCAATGCGGGCGGCTCGCACAACCTGGTGATGACATCGCGCCTCACCCAGGCCAGCGACAACCTGGACGCCATGCTGCAGAAGCTGGGCACGGGCCTCTTGGTGGTCGAGCTCATGGGCCAGGGCGTGAACTACGTGACGGGCGACTACTCGCGCGGTGCGAGCGGTTTCTGGGTCGAGAACGGCAAGATTGCCTACCCCGTGCACGAGATCACCATCGCGGGCAACCTCAAGGACATGCTCAAGGGCATCGAGGCCGTGGGCGCCGATGCCTACAACTATGGCGCCAAGACCGTGGGCTCCATCCTCGTGAACCGCATGAAGGTCGCAGGCAGCTGAGCGGACGGCGGACGGGCCCGTTCAGGGCAACTTCCGGCAAACAAGGGCCCTCGCCATGGCGAGGGCCTTTTTGCATTCGGCCCCTGAACACCGGGCCGCACCGGGCCGCGCGGCCGTGCGCGTCCATCGACGGGACACACGCCGGCATCATTGCGTGTTGACATGATACAGACCTGTATGTAGTATTAAGAACATACAGGTCTGTATCTATCTCTTGAAAGGTCACCATGCATTCCCCTCTCCAGTCCATCGCCGTCTACGGCGCCACGGGCCACACCGGCCAGTTTGTCGTTCGCGAGGCCCGGCTGCGCGGCCTGCCCGTGGTGGCGGTGGGGCGCAGTGCCGCCCGGCTTGGCGCGTTGTTTCCCTCCGGCGTCGCCTGCCGCGTGGCAGGCCTGGACGACCCCGGCGCGCTCGGGCAGGCCTTCGCGGGCTGCGCGGTGGTCATCAACTGCGCGGGTCCTTTCCTCGACACCGCGCCCCCGGTGGCGCGGGCCGCGCTGCGGGCCGGCTGCCACTACATCGACGTCACGGCGGAGCAGCCCAGCGCGCAGGCGAGCTTTGCCGACCTGGATGCGCCAGCGCGGGCCGCCAGGCGGGTGGTGATGCCGGCCGCCGGCTTCTATGGAGGGCTGGCCGATCTGCTGGCCAGCGCGCTGGCCTCGGCGGGGCGCATTGACGAGATCACGGTGGCCATGGGGCTGGACCGCTGGTGGCCCACCGCGGGCACCCGCGAGACGGGCGAGCGCAACAAGGCGCCGCGCCAGGTGGTCCAGGGCGGTGCCCTGGTGCCCCTGGTCCCGTCGTCCGATGTGCCGGACTGGACCTTCGCGCCGCCGCTCGGGACGTATCCGATGGTGGAGCTGCCGTTCAGCGAAACGATCACGCTCGCGCACCATCTGCGGGCCGACACGATCCGTTCGTTCCTGAACCGCTCGGCGCTCGCGGACATCCGCGATGCGGCGACGCCGCCGCCCACGGCGGTGGACGGCAGCGGCCGGTCGGCGCAGCGCTTCGAGCTGGCGGTGCGGCTTGTGCAGAACGGGCAGGCCCGCACGGCGGGCGTGCGCGGGCAGGACATCTATGCCGTGACGGCGCCCCTGGTGATCGAGGCGGCGCAGCGCCTGATGGCACCGTCGTCCCAGCGCAGCGGAGCGCTGGCCCTGGGGCAGGCCGTGGACCCTGCGGACACGCTGCGCTCGCTGCACGGCCGGGCCCTGGAGGTCTTCGGCGACGCGCTGCCGCGCTGAGGCGAAGACAGGCCGGGCTCAATAGGCGGCCGCCGCGCCGCCGCCGGGCGGCGCCTTCGGCCCGCTGCCGCCGAAGTGGGCCCGCAGCCTGCGTGCCGCGTTGGCGAACATCAGCACGTCCACGCCCACGGCCACGAAGGTGCAGCCCAGGTCGAGGTAGCGCTGCGCCAGCGTGGGGTCGGAGGTGAGGGTGCCCGCGGCCTTGCCGCTGGCGATGATGGTTCGCATGGCACCTTCGATGGCCGCCTGCACCTCGGGGTGGCCGGGGTTGCCCCGGTGGCCCATGGAGGCGGCGAGGTCGGCCGGGCCGATGAACACGCCATGCACGCCATCCACGGCGCAGATGGCGCCGAGGTTGGCCAGCGCCGTGGTGGTCTCGGCCTGCACCAGCAGGCACACTTCGTCGTCCGCGATGTTCAGGTAGTCGGTGCGGGCGCTCCACTGCGACGCGCGGCCCACGGCGCTGCCCACGCCCCGGATGCCCAGCGGCGGGTAGCGCGTGGCCGCCACGATGCCCCGTGCCTGTTCGGCGGTGTCCACCATGGGCACGAGCAGGGTCGTGGCGCCGATGTCCAGCATCTGCTTGATCAGGGCCGTGCTGCCTTCCACCACGCGCACCACCGGCTGGGACGGGTGGGCGGCTACCGACTGCAGCGCGGCCAGGGTGCTGCGCACGTCATTGGGCGCGTGCTCGCCGTCGATCAAGAGCCAGTCGTAGCCGCAGGTGGCGGCGGCTTCCGCCAGGTACGGGTCGGCCATGGAGAGCCACAGGCCGATTTGCGGATGGCGGCCGGCGAGCGCGGCCTTGAAGGGGTTGTGTGCGGGCATGGGATTCCTTGTGGGAGGGGAGCTGAGCGCCGCATGCGGCGCCGCGCGAAAGCTGCGGGTCAATCGAGCCCGCCCTGGCAGACGTACTTGGTGTGCAGGTAGTCGTCGAGGCCGTGCGTGGAGCCTTCGCGGCCGTAGCCCGACTCCTTCACGCCGCCAAACGGCGCGGCCTCCGCCGCCAGCGCCCCCTCGTTGATGCCCACGATGCCCGTCTCCAGCGCATCGGCCACGCGCCAGATGCGGCGCACGTCCTGGCTGTAGAAGTACGCGGCCAGCCCGAAGGGCGTGTCGTTGGCGGCGGCGATCACTTCCTCTTCGGTGTCGAACACGGTCAGCGGCGCCACGGGGCCGAAGGTCTCTTCGCAGGCGCAGGCCATGGTGGCGTCGGCGCCGGCGAGCACGGTGGGCGCGTAGTAGGTGGCGCCCAGCTCGGCCAGGCGCCTGCCGCCCGTGAGCACCCTCGCCCCCTTGGCCACCGCGTCATTCACGTGGCGCTCGATCTTCTGCACGGCGCGGCCGTTGATCATGGGGCCGATCTGCGAGGCCGGGTCGCTGGCCGGGCCGACCTGCAGCGCCGCCACGCGCGCCGCGAGCTGGTGGGCGAACGCCTCGAACACGCGGCGCTGCACGAACACGCGGTTGGGGCACACGCAGGTCTGGCCGCCGTTCCTGAACTTGGCGGCCATGAAGCCGTCCACGGCGGCGCCGACGTCGGCGTCCTCGAACACGATGAAGGGCGCGTTGCCGCCGAGTTCGAGAGAGAGTTTCTTGAGCGTCTCCGCGCTGCGCCGCGCCAGGTGCTTGCCCACGGGGGTGGAGCCCGTGAAGGTGATCTTGCGCACGCGGCTGTCGTCGAGCCACACGTCCACCACCTCGGGCGTCTTCTCGCGCGAGGCGGTGACGATGTTGAGCACCCCCGGCGGCACGCCGGCCTCGTGCGCGAGCAGCACCAGGGCCAGGGAGGTCAGCGGCGTGTCTTCGGCGGGCTTGCAGACCACGGCGCAGCCAGCGGCCAGGGCCGGGGCGATCTTGCGCGCGATCATCGCGGCCGGGAAGTTCCACGGCGTGATGGCGGCCACCACGCCCACGGGCTCGCGCAGGGCGAACATGCGCCGGCCCGGCACAGGCGCGGGGATGACCTCGCCGTTCATGCGCGTGGCCTCTTCGGCGAACCATTCGATGTAGCTGGCGGCGTAGGCCACTTCGCCCTTGCCCTCGGCCAGGGGCTTGCCCTGCTCGCGCGAGATGAGCTTGCCCAGGTCGTCCTGGTGGGCCAGCACGAGGTCGTTCCAGCGCTTGATGATTTGTGCGCGCTGCTTGGCGGGCAGCTTGCGCCAGGCGGGAAATGCGGCGTGGGCCGCGTCCAGGGCCGCCAGCGCATCGCCAGCGCCGGAGTCCGGCACGCAAGCGATGGTGTCGCCGGTGGCGGGGTCGGTCACGTCAAGCCGGGCGCCGGTGGCCACGGTCCATTCGCCACCGATGAAGTTGGCGCTGCGGATCAGCGCGGGGCGGGTGAGGGTCAGGGGCATGGTCTTCAATGAAATAGGCCGGAAGCGCTTGTGCAACAAGCGCAAAAAGCTATGTTTTTGGGAGCAAATTCTCAGGACACGATGCCCAGGTGCCAGGGCACGAACTCGTGGTCGCCCAGGCCCAGGGCCTCGCTCTTGGTGGCCTCGCCGCTCGCGTGGCGCAGGATCTGCTCGAAGATCTTCCGGCCCATCTCGGGCACGCTGCATTCGCCGTCCACGATCACGCCGCAGTTGATGTCCATGTCCTCTTCGAGGCGCTGGTACATGGGCGTGTTGCTGGCCAGCTTGATGGTGGGCGCGGGCTTGCTGCCGAACATGGAGCCGCGCCCCGTGGTGAAGCAGATGAGCTGCGCGCCGCTGGCGATCTGGCCGGTGGAGGCCACGGGGTCGTAGCCGGGCGAGTCCATGAACACGAAGCCATGCTCGGTGATGGGTTCGGCGTATTCGTACACCGCGCGCAGCGGCGTGGTGCCGCCCTTCATGGCCGAGCCCAGCGACTTCTCGAAGATGTTGGCCAGGCCGCCGGCCTGGTTGCCATGGCCCACCACGCCGTTGAACTGGGCGTTCTGGCCCGCGGTGTAGCGTTCCCACCAGGCCAGGCGGTCCAGCAGCTTCTGGCCCACGGCGGGGCTGATGGCGCGGCGCGTGAGCATGAACTCCACGCCGTGGATCTCGGGCGTTTCCGACAGGATGGCCGTGCCGCCGTGGCGCACCAGGATGTCCATGGCCGCGCCCAGCGCGGGGTTGGCGGTGATGCCCGAGAAACCGTCCGAGCCGCCGCATTCCAGTCCGATCTTGAGGTGGCTCGCGCTCACGGTGCTGCGCCGCGCCTGGTTGGCGATGGGCAGCATCTCCTCGATGGCCGCGATGCCCGCCGCGATGGTGGCACGCGTGCCGCCCACGTCCTGCATCACCAGCGTGCGCATGAGCTTGCCTTCCTGCAGCCCTTGCGACTCCACCAGGGAGGCGACCTGGTTGCGCTCGCAGCCCAGGCCCACGATGAGCACGCCCGCCAGGTTGGGGTGGCGCGCATAGCCCGCCAGCGTGCGGCGCAGCACGTCGAAGTGCTCGCTGGGCGAGGACATGCCGCAGCCGCTGGTCTGCGCGAAGGCGGCCACGCCGTCCACGTGCGGAAAGTCGGCCAGGCGCTCGGGCGTGAAGTGCGCGGCGATGTTCTTGATCACGGTGGCCGAGCAGTTCACCGACGACAGGATGCCGATGAAGTTGCGCGTGCCCACGCCGCCGCCCGCGCGCACGAAGCCCTGGAAGGTGGCGCGCTCGCCCTCGGGCACGTACGCCACGGGCCGCACGTCGGCGCCAAACGCCGGGTCGCGGTAGTGCTCCACCAGCCGCAGGTTGTGGCTGTGCACGTAGTCGCCGGGCTCCAGGTCGCGCGTGGCGACGCCGATCACGGTGTCGTACTTCTTGACCTGCTCGCCCTCGGCGATGCGGCGCGCGGCGATCTTGTGGCCCGCGGGCACCTGGGCGCGCGTGCGCACGCCGAGTTCGGGAATTTCCTGCCCCAGCGCCAGCGCCGTCTTGGCGACGAGCACGTTGTCGTGGGGGTGCAAGTGCAGCAGCGGGC
This sequence comes from Acidovorax sp. GW821-FHT10E03, assembly GCF_059415205.1. Lineage (NCBI taxonomy): Bacteria > Pseudomonadati > Pseudomonadota > Betaproteobacteria > Burkholderiales > Comamonadaceae > Acidovorax > Acidovorax sp. GW821-FHT10E03. The sequence goes on from NZ_JBWKMU010000001.1 coordinate 17,101, forward strand.
TGGCGAGCAGGCCGGGGGCCGTGGGGGCGTTCATCGTGGGCCTTGTGGTGGGGGTGTGATTCTGGTGGCTGCGGGGCTCAACTGCGCATCAGCTCTCGCAGCTTGAGTTTTTCGATGAGCACGGTCTCCTTGGCGTAGACCGTGTTCACGTACTTTTCGTAGTCAGGGCCGTCCAGGTACAGCAGCGGCGCGTCGAGCTTGTCGGCCACGGCCTTGAATTCGGGGCTGGCCACGGCCTGCTTGAAGGCTTCACGCAGCTGGGCGGCGATGGCGGGGTCCAGGCCCCGGGGCGCGCCGATGCCGTTGGGAGCGTCCACCACCACGTCATAGCCGGATTCGCGCAGCGTCGGGACCTCCTTGAAGCGGGCCGTGCGCTGCTCGCCCCAGGTGGCCAGCAGGCGCAGCTTGCCGGCCTCCACATGCGGCGCCCACGAGCTGGAGTCGGCGAGCGCGTCCACGTGGCCGCCCAGCACGCCCTGCAGCGCCTCGGCGCCGCCCTTGTAGGGCACGTGGTTGAGCTGGATGCCCGCGGCGCCCGCGAACTCCTCCATGCCCACATGCGTGGCGCCGCCCACGCCGGCGTGGGCATAGGTCACCTTGCCGGGGTGGGCCTTGGCGTGCTGCACGAAGTCCTTGAGCGTCTTGAATGGCGAGCTGGCGGGCACGGCGATGCCGAAGGTCTGGCCCGAGGTGCGCGCGAGGTAGGTGAAGTCCTTGCGCGGGTCGGCCTGCAGCGTGCCCAGCTGCGAGAAGCGCGTGACCGAGATCGGGATCTGGCCGACGGTGTAGCCGTCGGGCCTGGCCGAGGCCAGCGCCTTGGCGCCGATCATGCCGGACGCGCCCACCTTGTTTTCCACCGCGATGCTCTGGCCCAGCACCCGGCCCGCCACCGCGCACAGCGCGCGCATCGACTGGTCGGCCGTGCCGCCCGCGGGCCAGGGGCAGATGAAGGTGAGGGGGCGCTCGGGCCAGGCCTGGGCGAAAAGGCTGCCGGACGGGGTGGCCGTCAGTGCGCTGGCGCTCAATGCGCCCAGCACGAACTGGCGCCTTGCGATGCGGGGGGTGTTGTGCATGCCTGTCTCCTGTTGTTTGTGGGGTCGGGAGCCGCCATTGTTCAGAACCGGTGCATAACAATCCAATGAAGATATGGACTGGCTTCATTGCCTTGAAGTAATGTATCGAGCCCGCCAGAAAGAAGACCACGATGGCCAAGATCGACCGCGTACTGCGCTCCAACCTCAAGCTGCGCCACCTGCAGATGCTCGTGGCGCTCGACCAGTTCCGCCACCTGGGCCGCGCGGCGGAGTTCCTGTCGGTCACGCAGCCGGCGGTCTCCAAGACGCTGGCCGAGATCGAGCGCATGTTCGGCCTGCCGCTGTTCGAGCGCTCCACGCGCGGCACCGAGCCCACGGCCGCGGGCGCGAGCGTGGTGCGCTTCGCCCGTTCGGTGCTGGCGGGGTATGACCGCACGCGCGACGAAATCGCCGCCGAGGCCAGTGGTGCCGTGGGCCGCACCAGCGTGGGGGCCATGGTGGCGGCCACGCCGGTGCTGCTGGCGCAGGCGGTGGAGCTGCTCAAGGCGCGGTCCCGCCGCACCACGGTGCTGATCGACGAAGGGGACCTCACGCGCCTGCTGCCCAAGCTGCGCCTGGGCGAGCTGGACCTGTTCGTGGGCCGCCTGGAGCCCGGCTATGCCTCGCCCGACCTGGAGACCGAGGCCCTGTATGGCGACCCCATGGTGGCCGTGGCGCACCCCACGCACCCCCTGGCCCGCAAGCGCAAGGTCGGGTGGGCCGAGGTGGCCGCGCAGCCGTGCGTGCTGCCCCCACCCTGGGCGTCGCTGCGGGTGAAGCTGGAACAGCAGTTCTTCGCGCACGGCCTGCACCCGCCGCAGGACATCATCGAATCGGCGTCCTTCCTGTCGCAGATCAGCTTCGTCCAGCAGCGCGGCGCCGTGGCCTTCATGGCGCGCACGGTGGGCCGGCATTACGCCGCGCAGGGGCTGGTGGCCGTGCTTGCGCTGCCCGTGCCGGTGGACCTGCCTCCCGTGGGGCTGATCACGCTGCGCGGGCAAAGGCCCACACCCACCACGGGATTGCTGGTGGAATGCTTGCGGGAGGTGGCTGCGGGCATCCAGGGAAAGGGAACGCGGCGGCCGCGGTGAAGGCGATATGCTGTCCTCATGCCGCCCGTGACTCCGGATCTCATTCCCCCGCGCGAAGACCCCGCCGGCCTGCCGTCCACGCCGGACGGGACCGGCGCGCAGCAGGACCCGGCCCTGCTGCGCCGCCTACTGCGGGCGAAGGACCACATGGACGCCGCCTCGCACGAAGCGTGGCCGGTGAAGCGGCTGGCCCGGGTCAGCGGCGTCTCCGACGCCCATTTCGCGCGCTCGTTCCGGCAGGCCTTCGGCATTCCGCCGCACCGCTATTTGCTCACCCGGCGCATCGAGCAGGCGACCACGCTGCTGCGGGACACAGACCTTCCCATCACCGAGATCGCCTATGCCACCGGCTGGGAAAGCCTGGGCACTTTCGGCCGCACGTTCCGGGACGTCACCGGAAAAAGCCCGAGCACCCTGCGCATCGACGCCCGGCACGAGGCGCAGCAGCTGGGCAGCGTGCCCGCCTGTTTTCTGAAGGCCGCGCAGCGCCCGGACCTTGCCACCGCAGTTTCGGAGAAGCGCCGCCGCCTGGCGGAGGGTACAAACCGGCCCTCAACCAAGGAGATGTGATGAGCCAAGGTATCGGTGTGGTGGGTGTGTATGTCAACGACCAGGACGAAGCCCTGGCGTTCTATGTCGACAAGCTCGGATTCCGCGTCCACACGGACGTGCGCAATGGTGCCTACCGGTGGCTGACGGTGCAGCACCCCGAGCAGCCGGCGTTTCAGCTCGGCCTGTTCACGCCGGGGCCGCCGATGCACGACGAGGCCACGGCCCAGGCGCTGCGCGCCATGGTGGCCAAGGGGGCGATGCCGCCGCTGGTCCTGCATGTGCGCGACTGCCGCGCCGCATGCGCGCACATGCGCGCCCAGGGCGTGGAGTTCACCCAGGAGCCGGTGGACCGGTTCGGCCAGGTGGATGCGGGGTTCCGCGACCCGGCGGGCAACGGCTGGAAGATGATCCAGGCCGCGGGAGGCCCGCAATGAGCCGGGGCCAGGGCGTGCGGCGGTTTCACCGCTGGGCGTCGATGGCCTTCACGCTGGCCGTCGTCGCGAATTTCGCGGCGATGGCCCTGCGGGAGGGCAGCCCGCCGCCCTGGGTGACCTATGCGCCGCTGCCCCCTCTGGGCCTGCTGCTGCTGACAGGGCTGTACCTGCTGGCGCAGCCCGGCCTCCAGCGGTTCGGGGCGTGGTGGTCTTCTTCTGCAGGGGCGCGGCCGGCTCCGCCGCCCGTGTGAACCCACGCCGGCACTGCGCGCGGCCCGGCGCAAATGCCGTGCGCGGGCACGCGCCCCGGGGGCGCGGGGCGAGGGCCTACCCCTTGGAAACCAGCGCCGCGATGGCCGCGCCCACCTGCGTGGTGTCGGCCGAGCCGCCCAGGTCCGGCGTGCGCGGCCCGCTGCGCAGGACCTCCTCGATGGCCGCCACGATCGCATCGTGCGCCTGCCGCCCCGCGCCCTGGCCCTGGGTGAGGAAGTCCAGCATCAGCGCGCCCGACCAGATCATCGCGATGGGGTTGGCGATGTTCTTGCCGTAGATGTCCGGCGCCGAGCCGTGCACGGGCTCGAACAGGCTGGGGAACGTGCGCTCGGGGTTCAGGTTGGCCGAGGGCGCCAGGCCGATGGTGCCCGTGGTGGCGGGGCCCAGGTCGGAGAGGATGTCGCCGAACAGGTTGGTGGCGGCCACCACGTCGAAGCGCCCGGGCTGCAGCACGAAGCGCGCGGTGAGGATGTCGATGTGCTGCTTGTCCAGCGTGATCTCGGGGTAGTCCTTGGCGACTTCCTCGGCGCGCTGGTCCCACCAGGGCATGCTGATGGCGATGCCGTTGCTCTTGGTGGCCAGGGTCACGTGCTTGCGCGGGCGGCTCTGGGCCAGGTCGAACGCGAACTTCAGCAGGCGGTTGGCGCCATGGCGCGAGTAGACCGATTCCTGGATCACGATCTCGCGGTCGGTGCCTTCGTACATGATGCCGCCGAGCGAGGTGTACTCGCCCTCGGTGTTCTCGCGCACCACGTAGTAGTCGATGTCGCCGGGCTTCCTGCCCGCCAGCGGGCACGGCACGCCCTCGAACAGGCGCACGGGGCGCAGGTTGATGTACTGGTCGAATTCGCGGCGGAACTTGAGCAGCGACCCCCACAGCGAGACGTGGTCGGGCACGGTGGCGGGCCAGCCGACGGCGCCGAAGAAGATGGCGTCCATGCCCGAGAGCTGGGCTTTCCAGTCGTCGGGCATCATTTTTCCGTGGGCGGCGTAGTAGTCGCAGCTGGCCCAGTCGATGGTGGTGGTCTCCAGCGGGATGCCGAAGCGCTGGGCGGCGGCCTGCACCGCGCGCAGGCCTTCGGGCATGACTTCCTTGCCAATGCCGTCGCCGGGGATGACGGCGATCTTGTAGGGGGTGTTGGTGCTCATTCGGGGTCCTTGGTGCCTGGGGAAGAGAAAGAAGGGAAAAGAAAGCCAGGGGAATCAGCACGGATTGTTTGGCAGTGCGGCAAAAAATACAATCCGGCAACTGTGCTCATATTCTTCACACATCGTGCATAAAAATCCGGCCACCGACGACCTGCGCGTGTTCACCGTGGTGGTGCGCAAATCGAGTTTTGGCGACGCGGCGGCGGAGCTGGGCACCTCGCCCGCGTACGTGAGCAAGCGCATCCGCCTGCTGGAGCAGGAACTGGCCGTGAAGCTCCTGCACCGCACCACGCGGCGCGTGGCCGTGACGGAGGAGGGCGAGCGTGTCTTCCACTGGGCGCAGCGCATCCTGGACGACATGGATCAGTTGCTGCAGGAGGTGGCCATCACCCGGCGCGAGCCGCGTGGTCAGCTGCGGGTGAGCAGCAGCTTTGGCTTTGGCCGCCAGATCGTGGCGCCCGCGCTGTCGCGGCTGGTGGAGCAGCACCCCGGCCTGCAGGTGCGGCTGGAAGTGTTCGACCGGCTGGTGGACGTGGCCGGCGAAGGGTTCGACCTGGACGTGCGCGTGGGCGACGAGATCGCTCCGCACCTGATCGCCCGCCGTCTGGCGGACAACCACCGCGTGCTGTGCGCGGCGCCCGCCTACCTGGCGAGCCACGGCACGCCGCGCGCGCTGGCGGAGCTGTCCAGCCACGACTGCCTGGTGATCAAGGAGCGCGACCACCCGTTCGGCGTGTGGCGGCTGCGCAGCGGCGCGGTGGACGAGACGGTGAAGGTGCGCGGCCCGCTGTCGGCCAACAACGGCGAGATGGCGGTGCAGTGGGCGGTGGACGGGCGCGGCATCGTGCTGCGTTCGCTGTGGGACGTGGGGGCGCACCTGCGTGCGGGAAGGCTGGTGCAGGTGCTGCCCGACTGGCGGCAGGAGGCCAACGTCTGGGCCGTGTACCCCACGCGGCTGGACCGCTCGGCCAAGGTGCGGGTGTGCGTGGAGTTCCTGGAGGTGTACTTCCGCCAGGAAGCGGGGCGCCTGCAGGGCATGCCCGGGACGGCCTGAGGCCGGCCGGGGCTGCCATGGGCCGGCGCGGCGCGGGCGCCGCTGCCGGTGCCGCCCCACGGCGGCCCGCGCCCGCCGTTCAGCGGGTCCCGAGCAGCGCGGGCAGCTGCGCGGCCAGCGCGTCGATGACGACGCGCGTGCGCCGTGGCAGGGCGCGCGCCTGGGGCCAGACGGCGTGCAGCTCGTAGCCGAAGGGGCGCGCCTCGTCGAACACCTTCACCAGCGTGCCGGCCGCCACCGGCTCGGCCGCCAGCCACTTGGGCAGCCGCGCGATGCCCAGCCCCGCCGCCGCCGTGGCGGCCACCACTTCCAGGCTGTCGCAGCGCACGCGCGCGGGCACCGCGAACGTGCGCGGCTCGCCCGTGGCGTCATCGCGGTAGTGCCAGGGCTTGAGCCCGTCGTCGCGTCCGTAGCTGGCGAAGGCGTGGCGGGGCGCCTCGGCCTGCAGCGCCGCCCAGCTTGCCGGCCGGCCGTGCCGCGCCAGGTAGTCCGGCGCGGCATACAGGCCCATCCATTGGTGCCCGAGCGGGCGGGCCGCGAGCGTGCTGCTGTCGTCCAGCACCCCGCTGCGGATGGCCAGATCGATCCGCTCTTCCACCAGGTCCACCCGCCGGTCGCTGAAGTGCAGGTCCAGCCGCAGGCCGGTGTGCTCGCGCGCCAGGCCCAGCAGCACGGGCGCGACGCAGGCGCGGCCGAACAGCGCCGGCATGCTCATGCGCAGGGTGCCCACGGGCTCGTGGCGGCCGGCCTCCACGGCGGCATCGGCCGCGTCGAGTTCGGCCAGCGCGCGGCGGCAGCGTTCGTAGTAGGCCTGTCCGTCGTCGGTCAGGCTCTGGCTGCGCGTGGTGCGGTGGAACAGCCGCACCCCGAGCCGCTGTTCCAGCCGCGCGATGCCCTTGCCCACCGCCGAGCGGGTGCGGTGCAGCCGCGCCGCCGCCAGCGCGAAGCTGCCGGCCTCCACGGCCGCCACGAAGGCCTCGATTCCCTGCAAACGTTCGTTCATTGGAGAATTTTGCTATCCAGCCATGGGAAAAACAAGAACCACTGGCATCCATGAAGCGCCAATAGCATCGAAATCCCTTTCTTTCCCTGGAACTCGACGATGCACGACACACCCGCCACCCTCCAGCGCTGGCAACTGCCCCGCTTCGGCCTCGCCCACCTGGAGCGCACCGAGGCGCCCATGCCCTCGCCCGGGCCGAGCCAGATCCTGGTGCGCACCGAGGCCGTGGCCCTCAACTACCGCGACCTGCTGATGGCGCAGGACGGCATGGGCATGCCGCTGGAATTTCCGTTCACCCCCGCCTCGGACCTGGCCGGCACGGTGTTGGCCGTGGGCGCGGGCATCACCCGCTGGCGTCCCGGCGACCGGGTGCTGAGCACCTTCTGGGGCGGCTGGCTGGAGGGCGAGCGCCCTGCCGCTGCCGTGGCCCTGGGCGCGCCGGGGCCGGGCGTGCTGGCCTCGCACGTGCTGCTGGAGGCGGACTGGGCGGTGGCCGCGCCGGCCACGCTGGGCGCCGCCGCCGCGAGCACCCTGCCCATCGCCGGGCTCACGGCCTGGTTCGCGCTGGTGGAGACCGGCCACGTGCGCGCCGGGCAGGCCGTGCTCATCCATGGCACGGGCGGCGTGGCGCTGTTCGGCGTGCAGATCGCGCGCCAGCACGGGGCCGTGCCCATCGTGGTCTCGGGCGATGCGGGCAAGCGCGAACAGGTGCTCGCCCTGGGCGCCGCCCATGCGCTGGCGCGCGACGCCGACTGGCCCGCGCAGGTGCGGGCGCTGACCGGGGGGCAGGGCGCCGACCATGTGCTGGAGACGGTGGGCGGCCCCAACCTGGGCCGGTCGATGCAGGCGCTGCGCCACGGCGGGCGCGTGTCGGTCATCGGCACCCTGGCCGGCGACACGGTGAGTGCGTCGGTCTACAGCTTCCTGCTGGGGCGGGCCACCGTGCAGGGCATTGGTGTGGGCCACCGCCGCGCGCTGGAGGACCTGGTGCGCGCGGTGGATGCCACCGGGCTGCAGCCGGTGATCGCGGGCGAGTATGGCGCCGACGAAGTGCCGGCTGCTTTCGCGCACCTGCAGCGCGGCGCGTTCGGCAAGGTGGTGGTGCGCTTCTGAGCGGGTGCGCCAAGGAGCGTGTGGATGCGATATTTCAAGTAAAAATAGCCACCGGCGCTTGTCGATCAAGCGCTGGCAGCTATTGAATTGATAGTAAATCGCCGGGTGGCGAGGCGGGCGGTCAGCCGGCGAGCGCGGCCTTGACGGCGGTGGACACCTGGCCCATGTCGGCCTTGCCGGCCAGGCGGGTCTTGACCACGCCCATGACCTTGCCCATGTCGCCCGGGCCCGCGGCGCCCAGCTCGGCCACGATGGCCTTGACGGCGGCCAGGGTCTCGTCGGCCGACATGCGCTCGGGCAGGTAGGCCTGCAGCACGGCCATCTCTGCCTTCTCCTTGTCGGCCAGGTCCTGGCGGCCCGCGCCCTCGAAGGCGGTGATCGAGTCCTTGCGCTGCTTGATGAGCTTGTCCACGATGGCGACCACGGCCGCATCGTCCAGCACGATGCGCTCGTCCACTTCCCTTTGCTTCATCGCGGCCTGCAGCAGGCGGATGGTGCCCAGGCGCTCGCTGTCCTTGGCGCGCATGGCGGTCTTCATGTCTTCGGTGATCTGGTCCTTGAGGCTCATGATGGCTTCCTTTTTATGGGGTTTCAGACAGGGACGGAGGGTTTGCACAAAGCCCCTCTGGCCAGGCGCAGCGCCGCAGACAGTAGTCTTCTTGCTACGGCAAGGCGCTGCAACGACGCCAGAGGGGCTTTGTGCAAGCCCGGAAAAGCAAAAACCCGCGCTTGGCGTCCCTAGCGCGGGTTCTGGGACCCAAGCAAGAAGGCTTGGGGCCGAAGATCCATCAGTACATCTTCTTGGGCAGTTGCATGCTGCGAACGCGCTTGTAGTGGCGCTTCACGGCGGCTGCCTTCTTGCGCTTGCGCTCGGCGGTGGGCTTCTCGTAGAACTCACGGGCGCGCAGGTCGGTCAGCAGGCCGAGCTTTTCAATGGTGCGCTTGAAGCGGCGCAGGGCGACGTCAAAGGGTTCGTTTTCTTTTACGCGGATCGTAGTCATTAGCTAATGGTTTCCAAAATGTTGCCCGCAGAGGGTCTTGGGGAGATCGGGCCTCAAGACCGTGCGTGGCGGTTTCCCCGTCTGTAACTAGTATTTGGCCGACGGGGCATTGCCAGCAAAGCCGGAGATTATAGCTGAAGCGGGTTCCGCCTTGGGGTGCTTCGTGCTTCCCCCCTCTCGCGGCACGGGCGGCGGGGCTCCGCCAATCGCCCGGCACGGGCTCCCTGGCAGGGTCGCGCCGACTCTCCGGGGGGCGCGGCGTCGGCGAATCGGGCGCATCGCAGGCGGATCGGCGAAATGGCGTGGAAATTGCTTCATGTTGTAACACTCATCTTCCACCGTCGGTGGGCTGCCCGGGTCATCCGCCCGGGCGGGCCTTCGCCGCAGACACCATGGCATTCATGCACCGCGTATCGGGCTGGCTGGGCCGCCTCAGTGTGGGCCGCAAGCTCATGCTCATCTATCTGCTCGACCTGTCGGCGGTGATCTATGTCTCCAGCATCCTGATCCACGAAAAGTACGTGGCCATCGATTTCACTCGCAAGGAAATCGTGGGCACCACCTATGCGGCGGTGCTGCGCGACGGGCTCATGGGGCAGTTCCTCGATGCATCGCAGCAGCCGCCGCTCGTGGCGGACGTTCTTGCGCGGCTGGCGGGCGTGCGTGCGGCCCACGACGAGCAGCTGCATACCGAGGAGCAGGGCGAGCGCTTCAGCGGGGTGCTGCAGCAGCTGGCCGCCCACCCGCCGGCGGCCACCGATGCGCCGTCCCTCACCCGGCTGCGCAGCCAGCTGCTGCGCGACGGCCGAGAACTGCTCACCACCGTGGGCAACCAGTCCAACCTGATCCTGGACCCGGACCTGGACAGCTACTACGGCATGTCGCTCGTGGTGCTGCGCTTCCCCGAACTGCTGCAGGCGGTGCACGACACCGTGGTGTTTCTCCATGCCGCGCCCGCGGGGCGCGGGCCGCAGTGGTCCTCCGAGCTGCTCACGCTGGTGGGCCGGCTCGACGCGGTGATGCAGGGCATCGAGTCGGACTACAACCAGGCCTTCATCGCGGGCTCTCCCGAGATGCGCACGGCCCTGATGGGCCAGCGCGAGGCGCTCAAGGCCTCGCTGGAGAGCTTCCAGGCGCTGCTGCAGGGCGTGGCGGCGGGCGAATCGCGCCTGACCCTGGCCCAGGTGGGGGCGCAGCAGGCGCAGGTGCTGGGCGCCCTGCGCGATGCCTGGGCGGTGGGCATCGTCGACCTGGAGCGGTTGCTCAACCGCCGGGTGGACGGGCTGTACGCGCGCATGTGGCTGCACCTGGGCACCGCGCTCGTGCTGCTGGGCTGCATCCTCTCTCTGGTGACGCTGGTGGCCCGGCAGATCGCCAAGCCGCTGCAGCAACTGGCGCGCGTGGCCGATGAGGTGCGCAAGAGCGGCGACCACACCCTGCGGGCCCACTGGAGCAGCAGCGACGAGATCGGCCGGCTGGTCACGGCCTTCAACGACATGCTGGCCCAGCTGGACCGCGAACGCCTGCTGCAGCAGGAGCTGGCGGCCAGCGCCCGCGCGGCCGAGGCCCAGCGCGAGCTGGTGGAGGCCTTCCCCATCCCCATGGTCGTCACCTCCATCCCCGAGCACGAGGTGCTGCATTCCAACGCCCCCGCCGCCCACTGGCTCAATGACCGCAAGACCGACCCCTGGGCCGCCGGGCTGGAGCCGGGCGTGCGCGCGCGCTTCTTCCAGCGCCTGGCGGACCAGGGCTCGGTGGACGAGTTCGAGGTGCGCTGGAAGGGCAGCCCCGAGCCCTCCTGGGCGGTGCTGTCGGCGCGACGGCTGCAGTTCCAGGGGCGCGACTCGGTGCTCACGGCCTTCACGCCCATCAACGTGCTCAAGGTCATGGAGCAGCGCCTGGAGCTGTGGGCCAAGGTGTTCGAGGCGTCGTCCGAGGGCATCATCATCATGAATGCCGACCAGCAGATCATCAGCGTGAACAAGGCGTTCTGCCGCAGCACGCACTACGACTTCTACGAGGTGCTGGGCGAAGACCTGGGCTTCCTGCTGGAGGAGTCCGGCGGCGAGCCCCTGTCCACCCAGATCCGCCGCACCATGCTCGACAAGGAGTCCTGGCAGGGCGAGGTGCGGTTTCGCCGCCGTTCGGGCGAAACCTACCCGGCCTGGCTCATGGTGTCGGCCGTGCGCGAGGGCAAGGGCGGCGGCGCCGTGGCCAACCACATCGGCATCGCCATCGACATCACGGACCGCAAGCGCAGCGAGGAACGCATCCAGTTCCTTGCGCACCACGACGTGCTCACCGAGCTGCCCAACCGCTCGCTGTGCGTGCAGCGCCTGCAGCTGGCGCTGGCGCAGTCCAGCGTCACCGGCGAGAAGGTCGCCGTGTTGTTCATCGACCTGGACCGCTTCAAGGCCATCAACGACACGCTGGGCCACCACATCGGCGACGGGCTGCTGCGCTCGGTGGCCGGGCGCCTCACGCAGGCCGTGCGCAGCCGCGACACCGTCAGCCGCCTGGGCGGCGACGAGTTCGTGGTGGTGATGCGCGACGTGGCCGGGCGCGAGGACGTGCAGCAGCTCGTGGAGCGGCGCCTCATCCCCCTCATCCGCCAGAGCCACCCGGTGGAGGGGCATGAACTCAATGTGTCATGCAGCGTGGGCATCGCCGTGTACCCCGAGGACGGCGGCGACATCGACGAGCTGATGCGCCGCGCCGATGCGGCGATGTACGAGGCCAAGACCACGGGCCGCGACATGGCGCTGTTCTATTCGGCCGAAACGGACCAGCGCGCGCTGGCCCGCCAGTCCATGGAACAGCACCTGCGCCGCGCGCTGGAGCGCCATGAGCTGAGCCTGCACTACCAGCCCCGGGTGAGCGCCAAGAGCGGCGGCCTGCTGGGGGTGGAGGCCCTGCTGCGCTGGAACAGCCCCACGCTGGGCGCCATCCCGCCCAGCGAGTTCATCCCCATCGCCGAGGAGACCGGCATGATCCGCGCGATGGGCGGCTGGGTGCTGCAGCAGGCCTGCGAGCAGTGGGCGCGCTGGCAGGCACCGCCCGCCGGCCATCCCGCCGGGCGTGCGCCGGCCCACCCGCTGTCGGACGTCTCCATCTCGGTCAACCTCTCGGCCGCGCAACTGGCGGACCCGCAACTGGTGGCCGACATCGAGGCGCTGCTGGCCCGCACCGGCATGCCCGCCCACCGGCTCGAACTGGAAATCACCGAGTCGCAGCTCATGGACAACGCCCACGCGGCCGAGCAGCAGCTGGCCGCGCTCAAGTCGCTGGGCGTGCAGCTGTCCATCGACGATTTCGGAACCGGCTACTCCAGCCTGGCCTATCTGAAGCGCTTTGACATCGACCGGCTCAAGGTCGACAAGTCCTTCGTGCACGACATGCTGAGCAACCCCGCCGACATGGCGATCACGCGGGCCATCATCGCCCTGGGCCACACGCTGGGGCTGCGCATCGTGGCCGAGGGCGTGGAAGACCTGGCCACGGCCCAGGTGCTGAGTGCGCTGGACTGCGAGGAGCTGCAGGGCTACCACTTCAGCCGCCCGCTGCCGCCCGAGGCCCTGCTCGCCTGGGCATTGCAGCACTGCGTGCTCCATGGCGCGCCAGTGCGCGGGCTGGCTTCCGAGTGCATTCAGCCAGCCTCGCTGGCCGGATGATGTCTCCTCAATGCCGCCGTGGTCCCCATCATGCGAGCCGGATGTGCAGCGCAACAGCGAGCCCGACCAGGAGGACGCCTGGCGAGAAATTGCCCAGACACAGGGAGAGGCGAGAGGTCGAACGGCCCGAAATGCGCGAGTCGGCCCGCAGGTAGGCGTCACCTTCTTCGGTGAGCAGCCACCGCACCATCACCGCGCCCCCGGCCAGCGACCCCATGCCCAGTGCCGCAAGGATCGCGATGAAGATATTCCCGGCCATGCTTGCGGCCGGTACAAGGGCGATCAGCGCGCCCGTGGCCGTGGCAGCCGCTTGCCACCTCTCCGCGCGTTCGAATCCGTCCATGCCGAGGCTCCCCATGGCTGGTAAAGCGTTTGTTTGTGTGTCTGACCGGAGTGCAGGAGCCATCCCCGGGGAGCCACCTGCACAGGCGTCCTCCGCCGCCTCAATGCGCCGCCAGCGGCAGCGCCTGCGCGCAGGCATGGGCGCTGGCCCAGGCCCACTGGAAGTTGTAGCCGCCCAGCCAGCCCGTCACGTCCACCACTTCGCCAATGAAGTACAGGCCCGGCTGCGTCTTGCACTCCATGGTCTGCTGCGACAGCACGCGCGTGTCCACGCCGCCGAGCGTGACCTCGGCTTTCTTGTAGCCCTCGGTGCCGGTGGGCGTGAGCTCCCAGCGCGCCAGCTGTTCGGCCAGCCGCGCCAGGGCCTTGTCGCTGGCCTCGTTGATGGGGCGCTGCCAGTCGGCCTCGCGCTGGGCCCAGGCGTCCGCCAGGCGGCCCGGGACGAGGGCGGCCAGCTCGTTGGCAATCAGCTTGCGCGAACGGGCCTTGCCCTGCGCCAGCGCGGCGGGCAGATCCACCGTGGGCGCGAGGTCGATGGCCAGCGGCGTGCCCTCCTGCCAGTAGCTGGAGATCTGCAGCACGGCCGGGCCTGAGAGGCCGCGGTGGGTGAACAGCAGGTCTTCGTCGAAGGCCATACGGGCTTTCTTGGCACCGGTGCTGATTTGCACCGGAAGCGCCAAGCCCGCGAGTTGCGCATACGGCGCCCAGCCCGCGCCATCAAAGGTCAGCGGCACCAGACCCGGGCGGCGTTCGATGAGCGGGATGTTGAACTGCTGCGCCAGCCGGTAGCCGAAGTCGGTCGCGCCGATCTTGGGAATGGACAGCCCGCCCGTGGCGATCACCAGCGAGCGCGCCCGCACCGGGCCCCGGTCGGTATCAATTTGATAGCTGCCAGCGCTTGATGGATCAGCGCCAGGGGCTGAAAACACTATATTCTTGACCGCACAAGGCTGCCAGTGCGTCACCTGGCCCGCCGCGCACTCGGCCAGCAGCATGGCGATGATGTCCTCGGCCGAGCGGTCGGCGAACAGCTGGCCCTTGTGTTTTTCGTGGAACGCGATGCCGTGTTTTTGTACCAGCGCGATGAAGTCGGCGGGGGTGTAGCGCGAGAGCGCCGAGCGGCAAAATTGCGGGTTCTGCCCCACGAAGTGTTTGTGGGGCGCGGCGGGATCGAGGTCGCGGTTGGTGAAGTTGCAGCGCCCGCCGCCCGAGATGCGGATCTTCTCGGCCACCTTCTCGGCATGGTCGATCAGCAGCACCTTCAGGCCCCGCTGGCCCGCCTGGGCGGCGCAGAACAGGCCGGCGGCGCCGGCGCCGATGATGACTACGTCGAATGGAGGGGAGGAAGCGTGGGGCACGGTGGGGCGAAGGCGGCGTTGGCGGGCCGCCATTGTCGCCGCAGCGTTCGCACGGGGCGGGTAGGCCCCTCGAACCGGTGCCTATTGCCGGTACACGCCACCCGAGCCCACCACCGCGATGTCCACGAAGTTCGAGCCGTGGTGGTTCTGTGCGCTGAACTGGTAGCCGTAGCCGCCCAGGTCCAGGTTGCCCAGCCCCTGCATGGCCTGCACCAGACTCGCGCGCGTCACGCCGGGCCCCGCTGCGCGCAGGCCCTCGATGAGCACGCGCGCATCCATGTAGCCGGTGTAGCGGTCGTAGTCCACGGGCTTGTCGTGGCGCTTCATCGACGCCTGGAAGTCCCGCGTGAGCGCGATGGTCGGCCGGCTGGGCGAGGGGCCCGTGCGTGCCACGGCCAGGCCGCGCGCGTCTTCGCCCAGCGCCCGCAGCACCGCCGAGCCCGCGCCCAGCGACAAGGTATACACCGGCACGCCCAGGTGTGCGCGGTTGGCGCGCACGTACGCCACCACCGGAGGGCCCGCCGCCACCAGCAGCACGGCCTGTGGCTTGTGCGCGGCCAGCGCCTTGGCGGCATCGGCGGCGTCCTGGCCTTTGGGGTCCAGCGCGTGCGAGCCCGCCATGGTGGCGCCTTCGGCCGCAATCGTTTTTTCAACCAGCGGCAGCAGCAGCTTGCCGAAATCGTTGTTCTCGTAGGCGACGGCAATGCGCAGGGTCTGCACCGCCACCAGATTGCGCACGATCCTGACCAGCTCATCGGCATAGCTGGCGCGCGTGGTGAACAGGTACGGGTGCTGCTGCGCGCGGACCGCCGGGCTGCCGGTATACACGGAGATCAGCGGCAGCCTGGCCTGCGCGAGGTAGGGCAGCAGCCCGATGACCTGCGAGGTGCCCGACACGCCGAACAGGGCTACCACGCCTTCTTTTTCACTCAGCTGCACGGCGTTTTCCAGCGTGCGGCGCGGGTCGAAGCCATCGTCCATGGTCACCAGGCGGATCTTGCGTCCCCCGATGCCGCCCTTGGCGTTGGCGTCCTCGATGGCGGCATCCTGGCCTTCATGGATGGGCTGCAGAAACGGTGCCATGCCGCCCGACAGCGCGGTGGACCTGCCGATCAGGATGTCGCCCCTCACGTCTGCGCGGGGCTGCGCCTGGGCCATGGCCGGCAGTGGCGACAGCGCGGCGGCGGCCCAGCACAGCAGAGTGCGGCGGCATGGGCCGAAGGGGGCGTGGGCGGCGCTGGCGGCAAGGGCGAGGCGGGCGTCGGAGGGCGGCACAACGGGCATGGGGTCTCCAGGGGCGGCAGGGGGAGCCCATGGTAGGAAGGTTGCCGCGCGGGCGGCCACGGGGTTTCCCCGCAAGCACCGTCGCCCGGGGGACTGGCCGCGCGGGGCGTTAGCATGCGCCATCCATCCGCCAAGGACTGTTCCATGAATCCGATCCGCTATGCCGCCTGCGCCCTGCTGCTGCTGCTGGGCTTTCTGGCCCCGGCCTGGGCCATCAACAAATGCACGGACGCCGATGGCAAGGTGTCGTTCCAGGACGGGCCCTGCCCGGGCCAGGGCGAGAAGGTCGAGGTGCGGCCCGCCATGCAGGGCGCCACCCCTGTGCAGCCTGCCCCTTCCACCGCGAAGGAAGGCGCCTTCGGCGCGACCTGGCAGCGCAAGCACTATCTGCAGAACCAGGGCGTGCCCCAGGCGCGCGCGGCCGTCGAGCGCAGCCAGCAGGAATGTGCGGCCACGGCGCCGGATACCGCCGTGGCCCACGCCGGCCCGCTGCGGCGCAGCACCCTGGCCTCAGGCTCCCAGTTCGCGCAGGAGCGCGCCGCCGGTGCCGACAAGGACAAGGCCGCGTGCGAGGCGCGAACCAACGAGCTGCGCAACCAGCTGAAGTCGCTCGAAGCCGAGCTCGGCAAGCCGTAGTGCGTCGGACGAACCCGCCTCACCCTTTCCAGGTGAACGGGAACTTGAACTGCTTGACGAACCCGTTGGGCACGTAGTCGCCCAGCACGCCATAGTGCTCGGGCCAGAGCTTGGTGCTTTTCACGGCGGTGCCGAACAGGTAGTCGAGAAAAGCAAAGTGCGCCGCGTAGTTCTTGTCCAGCGCCTCCTGGTCCTGGCTGTGGTGCCAGTGGTGGAAGTTGGGCGTGACCAGCACGTAGCGCAGCGGCCCCAGGCGCACGCTCACGTTGGCGTGGTTGAACACCGCCTGGAAGCCGACGACCACGATATAGGCGTCGATCACTTCCTTGGAAAAGCCCAGCACGTAGATGGGCGCGAGCACCAGGGTGCGCGTGATCAGCAGCTCCAGGATGTGCTGGCGCGAGCCGGCCATCCAGTCCATGCTTTTCACGCTGTGGTGCACGGCGTGCAGGCGCCACAGCAGCGGCACCTCGTGGTAGGCGCGGTGTGTCCAGTACTGCACGAGATCGGCCACGAGCACGATGAGGAACAGCGCCACCCAGAAGTTCAGGCCCTGCACCCAGCCGCGGATGCCGTCGTTGGCGGCCCAGCCGAAGAACTTGTGCACCAGCAGGTTGGTGGCCAGCAGCACGAAGCCCACCACCATGTGGTTCACGATGAAGTGGTGGAAATCGGTCTGCCACTCGGCGCGGAAGATGGGCTGGTCCTTGCGCAGCGCGAACAGCTTCTCGATGAAGATGAAGATCAGCGAGCTGCCCAGCAGGTCGAGGATGAACCAGTCCAGGCCGATGTAGGGCGTGTTGTCGGGAAAGTTCGGGTCCACCTCCACCTTGTGGCCGCCCAGGAAGGCGGCCAGCGCCACCATGGCGAAGGCAAACGTGGCCAGCCAGCGCGAGCGGTTGAACAGGATGTTGACCAGCGAGATGCCGCCCGCGATCGCCATGGCCGCCAGCATGATGGTGCGGATCACCGTCACGTCGTAGCTCTTGCGCAGCTGTGGCGTGGTCAGGTATTCGGGGAAGTGGAAGGCCAGCACGCCCAGGAAGCACAGGATCGCGAGCGTGAGCGCGATCACGCCCGACACCAGTCCGCGCCCCGTGCGCAGCGCGCCGTGGCTTTCGGTGAATTCATTGAGCTTGTCGATTTCGAGCATGTCTTCCCTCCGGCACCAGGTGCCTTGAACTGGCTTGTGTGGCGGGAGTGTAGCGGCCGTGGCGTTGTGCCGCCGAGACGGTGCGGCCCCTAGAATCGCGGCATGAACATCCCTTCCCACCAACTCAGCATGACCGTGCTCATGTCGCCCGACATGGCCAATTTCTCGGGCAATGTGCACGGTGGCGCCATTCTCAAGCTGCTGGACCAGGTGGCCTATTCGTGCGCCAGCCGGTATTCGGCGTGTTACGTGGTCACGCTCAGCGTGGACCAGGTGATGTTCCTGCAGCCCATCCATGTCGGTGAGCTGGTGACCTTCCTGGCCAGCGTGAACTACACGGGGTCATCGTCCATGGAGATCGGCATCAAGGTCGTGGCTGAGGACATCCGCTCGCAGGTGGTGCGCCATGTGAACAGCTGCTTTTTCACCATGGTGGCGGTGGATGAATCGCGCAAGCCGGTGACGGTGCCGGCGCTGTCGCCGGCCACGGCCGACGAACGCCGCCGCTGGGAAGCGGCCCTGCTGCGCAAGGCGCTGCGCAAAGAGCTGGCGCAACGCTTCCAGCAGGTGCGCGAGTCGGCGGGCACCTGACGGCTTGATGGACGGGCTGGCTGGCGGTATGCGCGCCGCCGCGCGACGGCGGCGCGGGGTGATGATCAGCGGACGGCGCAGAAGCCGAATTCGGCCGCCGCTCCGGGAGAGAGCGTCTTGTTCCAGTCCACGCCAGAGGCGTTGAGGTTGCTGCCCGCCTGGGACCAGGTGGCGTTCCACAGGTTGTTGACGGTGCCGCTCACCGGGACGGTGATGGCCCAGTTGCCCTGGGTGGTGCCCGTGTTCACGATCTGGACCCGCTGGCAATAGCCGGAACCCCAGTCGCTGTCCGTCGTCTGCAGGACGGAGAAGTTCGCGGCCGGGGTGGGCGTTGGCGTCGGGGTGGGGGTCGGAGTCGGCGTAGGGGTTGGTGTGGGCGCCGGGGTGGTTGCATCGCCCCACAGCCGTTGCAGCAACTGGACCTTGTCGGCGCGCACGGTGGTCCAGTCGTCATCGAGAATGCCGCCGGTGTCGCCACTGTTGGGGTTCCACGACCAGTAGAAGCCGCTGCGCATGCCCTTGCCGACCATGTAGTCCACCAGCGCGTTCTGCCACAGCACGTCGCGCGCATCGCCACGGCCCAACTTGCCGCCGAACTCGCCCAGCATCACGGCATAGCCCGCCTGCACGAATTGGCCGAAATGCTGGTCCCAGATGGCCGGCATGTTGCTCGGGAAGTTGGAGGCGTTGAAGTAGGGCTGCACGTAGACATCCGGCCCGTAGGTGTGCGGCGCCAGCAGCAGGCGGTTGGCCGGGATGTTCAGCGGCGTGCAGGCCAGGGGTTCCAGATTGCCGCCCCAGAAGTGCGCGTTGCCACCCGAGCAGCTGGGGTTTTCGCCGATGCCTTCCACCGCGATCAGCCACTGGGGCGCCACCTGCAGCACGGCCGCCGCGGCGCGCTCGGCCGCGCGGTTCCAGTCGGTGGCGTTGTTGCCGGTGCCCCAGGTGGCCGCGCCGTGGGGTTCGTTCTTGATGTCGATGCCGATCACGCCGGGCACGCCCGCATAGCGCTGCGCCACAAAGGTCAGGTCGCTGATCCACTGCTGCTCGCTGTAGCCCGGGGTGTACCAGAGCTCGCTGATGGTCTGGCAATCGGGGGTGTGGTGGTCCAGCAGCACATACATGCCGCGGTTGCTCAGCTCGCCGACGACCTTGTCCATCACCTGGATGGCCGACAGGCCCTGCAGGTCGGCATTGCGGCCGTAGTCGATGCTGCTGGGCGTGGCGGAGCCATGCAAGGTGGCGGGGCAGAAGGGCAGGCGCACGGCGTTGAAGCCCTGCGCCTGCATCTGCGTGATCATGTCGGTCCAGTTGCGTGCCCACAGGCCGTGCACCACATGGTTGCTGGTCTCGAAGCCAAACCAGTTCACGCCGCGCAGCTGGATGGCCTTGCCCGCACCGTCCAGCACCTTGCCGGCGTTGATTTCGTAGCTCCAGGCCGCGCTGGCGCTGGCCAGCAGGCAGCCGGCCAACGCCAGGTTCTTGCACAGGGTGGTGATCTTCATGGCTCGCGCATCTCCCGAAAATGGTGTTGTGTCTGGCAGTCAGCGGGCAGGCCCCTGGCGGGCGGGCCTGCGCTCTCGCAGTGTGGGCGCCCCGCGCACCGGCGGCGTTTCCATGGATGCCAATTGTAAGAGGCTGTTCGCGGTCTTCCGGGGCGTTCGCGCCATCTTTGCGGAATGGGGGTCAGGCCGCGTTGCGGGTGCGGCCTGCCAGCGACACGGCCTGCAGCGAAAGGCCGTCGATTTCATGGGTGATGCCCGAAAGCACGTTCGCCACCACGGCAAATTCCCGCCCGTGCTGGCCCGCGCGCGCCGCCATGACCTGCGCATTGAAACTGACCACCTTGGCCTCGCGGGCCACCGTCTGGATGGACTCCACGATGCCCGCCAGTTCCTTCATGAGGGTTTCGGACTGGGCCTTGCCCACCTGGTCGAACACCGTGGTGGCGGTGTTGAGCGCCTCCAGCACGCCGTCGGTGGTCTCCACCAGCCGCGCGAGCACTTCCTCGACGCGTGGGCTGCGGCGCTCCGTCAGGTCCAGCGCGGTGGCGACCTGCTGGGCAAAGGCATCGATGACGGTGCCCACGCCTCCGGGCTGCCCATACACCTTGCGGATGCGGTCGGCGTCGGGAGCGTTGAAATGGCGGGGCGTGTCCACCAGCCGGGCCTGGCTGGCGGTGAACAGGGCCAGGGTGCCGCGCGCGGCCTTCAGGTGCAGGTCGCTGCCGCCGGCGGCCAGCACGGTTTGCAGCACCATGCGCTGGGACAGCATGCGCTGGCGGGCGGCGAGGTTGACCAGCGACATCTCGGCATCGCGTGCCGCCGGTGGCGAAGGCATGGGCAGGGTGGAAGGCGGTGCGGACGTGCCCGGGCGTGGGGAGAGGGAATAGGCTGCCATGGTGGTCCTTGTGCTCATTGCATTCAGATACATACTTCAAGCAATAGCCGGGCCAGCGCGTGGCCGCCGGATGGTCGTCGTGCGGGGGAACGATGGGATGAGGCGTGGCCACGGCGCACCGCCAGCGGCGTGCCGTTGGCGGCGGGGCGCACGGTGCGGCGGGGCGGGGGCCCCGGGACCGTGGGGAGGCGGCGTGGCGTCCTCGGCCTACACGGCGCGGCGCGCCAGGGGAGCGTCCTGCGATGCCAGGGCCACGCCGCGCACCACATCGCCCACCACGATCACCGACGGGCTGGCCAGCCCTTCGTGGGTGATGGTGGCATGCAGCGCTCCCAGCGTGGTCACAGCCTGCCGCTGGTGCGGCAGGCTGGCGTGCTGGATGATGGCCACGGGGGTGTCGGCCGGCAGGCCGGTGAGCAGCTCCTGCTCGATGGTGGCAGCGCCACTCACGCCCATGTAGATCACCAGCGTGAGCCTGGCGTCGCGGGCCGTGGCGGCCAGCTGGCGCCAGTCGGTGCCCGCGTCGCCGGGCTTGGCGTGGCCGGTGACGAAGACCACGCCGTGGGCATGCTCACGGTGGGTGAGCGGTGCGCCCAGCGAGGTCAGGCCCGCCAGGCCCGCCGTGATGCCGTTGACCACGGTGACGGGCACACCGGCGGCGCGCAGGTGCTCCACTTCTTCACCACCACGGCCAAAGATGAACGGATCGCCACCCTTGAGGCGCACCACGTTCTCGCCTTCGTTCACCGCCATCAGCATCAGCTTTTCAATGAAGGCCTGGGGGGTGCTCTTGCAGCCGCCGCGCTTGCCCACGTAGATGATGCGTGCCGTGGGAGATGCGTGGGCCACGATGGCATCGCTCACCAGGTCGTCCACCAGCAGCACGGTGGCTGCCTGGATCGCCTTGAGGGCCTTGATCGTCAGCAGCTCCGGGTCGCCCGGGCCCGCGCCGACCAGCGTGCAGCTGCCGCCGGTGCCCAGGTGGGGCTTGGAGGGGGGCAGGGTGGCGGGGGGTGTGGGGCGGCTCATGGGGATGTCTCCGAAACTGTTTGATCGGCAAGTTGCAAGATATGTTCCACCTGGCGCGCAATCGCGGGTGGAACCGGCAACTCACCCGCCAGCACGCGGCGCGTGTAGGTGGCGGTCGTGGCGACGTCGATCTCGGCCGGCAGGCCCGGCACCTCGCTGGCCGTGCCGGGCTGCTGCGCTTCCAGCACCTTGTGCACGCCGTTCACGAAACCGTCGTAGCGGGGCGTGCGGCGGGGGTCGGTGGCGACCTCGCCTTCCAGGCCGCGCGAGAGCAGCGCGCTCATGCCCAGCGTGTGGAAGGTGGTCTGCAGCATCTCGAAGTATTCAGGATGGGTGTAGGCCGTGACCACCACCGAGGGCCCCGCGCACGGGCTCATCAGCTTGACCACGCTGTGCCCGGGGTTGCGCAGGCCCACCACCTCGCGCACGGCCAGCAGGCGCGCCAGGCCCGCGTGCAGGTGCTGGGTATGGATGTGGCGCACGCTGCCGTTTGCTATTTTTTCAGGAGCTGTCAGCGCAGGTACGTCCAGCGCCAGCAGCACATCCGATGCCAGAATGCGGCGCGCCTCGGTGCGCATGCCATGCAGCAGCACGGGCAGGCCCTCACGTGCCAGCAGCAGGGCCAGCAGCGGTGTCAGCACCGGCAGCTTGCGCGCACCGTTGTAGCTGGGCAGCACGATGAGCGGGCGGTCGGTGGCGGGCAGCAGGGCCAGGCGCTGGTGCGTGGCATCGAGAAAGCCGCACATCTCCTCCGAGGTCTCGCCCTTGATGCGCATGGCCAGGCAAAAGGCGCCGATCTCCAGGTCGCTCACCTGCCCATCCAGCACCTGGCCGAACAGATCCGTGGCCTGCGCGCGCGCGAGTGGCTTGGCGCCGCGCGCGCCGCGCCCGATCTCCTTGATGTACTGACTGATGCCCATGGTATTTTTTTGCGGGACTTGTGAAACAGGGCTCCAGCGTCGTTATTTCGGCTTGCCGTACAGGCGTACTGTCTGCGCCGAAAATGCCTAGCTGGAGCCCTGTTGCA
The DNA here is from genome assembly GCF_059415205.1 of Acidovorax sp. GW821-FHT10E03. Lineage (NCBI taxonomy): Bacteria > Pseudomonadati > Pseudomonadota > Betaproteobacteria > Burkholderiales > Comamonadaceae > Acidovorax > Acidovorax sp. GW821-FHT10E03. The sequence continues at coordinate 39,335 of NZ_JBWKMU010000001.1, forward strand.
CAAGTCCTTGTGGGGGTTCTAGGGGGAACTGAGCCGCTATTTTCCTGCAACCCAGAGAACTTTTGGTTATATGGTGGCCTGCGCCAGGGGCTTGGACGCCAATGGGCCGGTGGCGCGCACCATGCGCTTGAGTTCGGGCAGGCACGAGCCGCAGTTGGTGCCGCAGCGCAGCTTGCCCTGCAACTGGGCCAGGCGGTCGTCGTCGGTGCCGTGGCAGCGCGCCAGCTCTGCGGTGATGGCGGTGTCCGTCACGTTGAAGCAGGTGCACACTGATTTGCCGCGCGACTGCACGGCCACGGGTGCCTTGGCGCCGGGGACCAGCAGCAGGCGGCCATAAGTTTGCGCGGGCAGCTCTTCCTGCAGCAGGGTCTTGAGCCAGCCCTCGGCGCTGGTGTCGCCTGCCAGCACGATGCCTTCGAGCGTGGTGGTGTCACCGTGGCGTGCCAGCCGCGCGGCGCGGCGCTGGCCGCGTTTTTTGTCGGCGTAGCGCAGCGTGTCGGTGGTGGCCAGTCCCATCAGGGCTTCGATGCGTTCCACCGTGGCGTCCGGCGGGGCTTCGTGCGCGGCGGCGCGCAGCAGCACACCCACGCGCTCGCGCCCGGGTTCGCCCAGCGGCGTGTTGTTGCTGAAGGGCACACAACTGGCAAACGGAAACTGCGCCATCAGCGCGGACAGCGCCTCGCGCGTGGCCTGGGCGCTGCTGGCGGGCAGCCAGGCCATGGCCAGCAGCGTCCAGGGCAGCTCGGCCTTGAGCACCTTCACGGCCGCGTGCTTGAGCTCAGGCTGCTTGGACGTGGGGCAGTAGGCCGAGGTGGTGAGCGCGTTCACGCCCGCCAGCCGCTCGCCGGTGGACGAGCAGCCGCTCAAGAACTCGCTGCCCCAGTGCATCGCCATGAAGGCCTGCGACAGGCCCACCGTGGTGTCGGCCTGCGCGGGCACCACGATGGTGCCGCGCTTGCTCGTCACATAGACCAGGTCGCCGTTCTTCAGGCCGCGCCGCTCCATGTCCTGCGGGTGCAGCTGCACGCTGGGCTCGGCCACGTGGCCGAAGAGGCGTCCCAGCGTGCCGGTGCGGGTCATGCCGTGCCACTGGTCGCGCAGGCGGCCCGTGGTCAGGCTGAAGGGGTAGCGCGATTCGCGTTGTTCGGCCGTGGGCAACCAGGCGTGTGCTGCAAAACGTGCGCGGCCATCGGCGGTGGGGAAAACGCCGTCTTCGTACAGGCGCGCCTTGCCGGTGGCGGCGCCCTCGGGCAGCGGCCACTGTTGTGGCCCTTGGGATTCGAGCATCTCCCACGACAGGCCGGTGATGTCCAGGTCGCGCCCTCGCGTGCTTTCGCGGTGCTCGTTCCACACGGTTTCGGCGCCCTGGTCGGCGTGGTCGGTGGTGTAGGGGAACAGCGTGGGCTGGCCGGGGCGCAGGCGGGCCTCCAGCTGGTGCGCGAACTGCACCGCAATGGCCCAGTCGTGGCGTGTTTCGCCGGGGGCGGGCACGGCGGGGCGCACGCGCGAAATGCGGCGCTCGCTGTTGGTCACGGTACCGGTTTTTTCACCCCAGGTGGTGGCGGGCAGCAGCAGGTCGGCGTACTGCGCGGTGGCGGCGGTGGCAAAGGCCTCCTGCACCACCACGAACTCGGCGCGCTGCAGTGCGCGGCGCACGGTGGCCTGGTCGGGCATGCTCTGCGCGGGGTTGGTGCAGGCGATCCACAGGGCTTTGATCTCACCATCGGCGGCGGCCTGGAACATCTCCACCGCTGTCTTGCCGGGCTTGCTGGGCACATCGGCCACGCCCCACAGCGCGGCCACTTCGGCGCGGTGCTGCGGGTTGGCCAGGTCGCGGTGGGCGGTCAGTAAATTGGCCAGGCCCCCCACTTCGCGGCCGCCCATGGCGTTGGGCTGGCCCGTCAGGCTGAACGGGCCTGCACCGGGCTTGCCGATCTGCGCGGTGGCCAGGTGCAGGTTGATGAGCGCTGCGTTCTTGGCCGTGCCGCTGCTGCTTTGGTTGAGGCCCTGGCAGTACAGGCTCAACGTAGCCTTGGACGTGGCAAACCACTTGGCTGCCGTGGTCAGGTCGGCCACCGAAATGCCGCACACCTGCGCCACGCGGTCGGGCGTGGCTTCGCGCACCAGGGCCTTGAGTTCGTCGAAGCCCGTGGTGTGCGCGCCGATGTAGGCGGCGTCGATCCAGCCTTCCCACAGCATGATGTGCAGCATGCCGTTGAACAGCATCACGTCGCTGCCCGGCTGGATGGGCAGGAACAGGTCGGCCATGCCGGCCGTGTCGGTGCGGCGCGGGTCGGCCACGATGACCTTCATGCCGGGGTTGGCGGCGCGCGCGTCCTCGATGCGGCGGAACAGGATGGGGTGCGCCCAGGCCGCATTGCTGCCCACGATGAACAGGCACTGCGCGTGTTTCACGTCGTCGTAGCAGGCGGGCGGTGCGTCGGCGCCCAGCGTCTGCTTGTAGCCCGCCACGGCGCTGCTCATGCACAGGCGCGAGTTGGTGTCGATGTTGTTGGTGCCGATCAGGCCCTTGGCGAGTTTGTTGAAGACGTAGTAGTCCTCGGTCAGCAACTGGCCGCTCACGTAGAAGCCCACGGCGTCGGGGCCGTGCTGCTGGATGGTGTGGGCAAACTTCTCGGTGGCCAGGCCCAGGGCCGTGTCCCATGAGATGGCGCGTGGAGCATCGCTGCGCTGCAGACGTTGCTGCGGCTGCAGCAACCGGGTCTGCAGCGTGATGGGGCTGCTGGCGGTGAGGTGCAGGGTCGAGCCCTTGGTGCACAGGCGGCCAAAGTTGGCGGGGTGGTCCGGGTCGCCCCGCACGCCGGTGATCTGGGGGCCGTCGCTTTCGATGATCACGCCGCAGCCTACGCCACAGTAGGGGCAGGTGGATTTGGTTTCTTGCATGGCGTGGATTCCGGTGTTTTTGTGCTCCAGCGCTTGTGTGGTAAGCGCTGAAAGCTATGAATTTGTTAGCGTTTTCGGGCGACAGGCCTTCTGGCGCGGAGCTGGCTCCGGGGCTTCTTCTTCACGCCGCCACGCCGCGCCGCGCGGGCCCGGCCAGCGGCCGTGCCAGGTCCAGCGCGTGCGAGGCCAGTTCCGTGGCGTCCAGGTACACGCTGCCGTCTTCCACCTTCACGGCGAAACGCGGCGTGCAGCCTTCGTCGGGCGCCGAGGCCTGGCCGTCGCGCAGGCCGATGGTCCAGTTGTGCAGCGGGCACGCCACGTGGGTGCCAAACACGATGCCCTGCGACAGCGGGCCGCCCTTGTGCGGGCAGCGGTCCAGCAGCGCGAACACGCCGCCGGCATCGTTGCGGAACACGGCCACGTCCAGGCCCTGGGGGCGCGCCACGCGGCGCGAGCCCAGCTCGGGGATGTCGTCCACGCGGCAGATCAGCTTCCAGTCGGCGGGGGTGGTCGTGGTCATGGTCATGGCGATGATTCCTTCGATTTTTTTGTGTTGCGGGGGCGTGGGGCCGTGGGACGGGGTACCGGACGAACAGCCGGGCTCAGGCGGAAAGCGCGGCGTACAGGCCGGTCACGCGGTCCATGCTGGAGAGCAGGTTCTCGCTGGCCACGAACACCTCGGCCACCTGGCGGTTCACGTTGCCGCCGCCCTGCATGCGCTGCAGCGCGGCGTCGAAAAAAACCCACTGCCCGTCGGCCAGCTGCAGCTCCTGGCGGATGCGGCTGGTGGCCTGGGGGGCGTTGCGCAGCAGCTCGGTGGCGGCGATGAATTCGCCGCGCGCCTTGGCGATCTCGGTGGTGGCGGTGGCCGCGTCCACGGGCAGCATGGCGGCCAGGTAGAACTTGGCCATGCGCTGGCTCAGCATGCGCTGGCGGCCCGCAACGTTGACCAATTGGCCCACGGGCTTGCCCAGCGCGGCTTCGTACTGCGTGGTGCCCTGATGGGCCAGGGCCAGCACCTTGGCATCGGCCTGCAGCATGGCGCTGGCGTTGTCGGCGGACGAGGTTTCGGCCGCCAGCGTGACCTTGTGGGCGGCCCAGGCGGTTTCCAGCTTCAGATAGGTCTCGCGGATGGCGGGCGAGGGGGCAAAGGCCTTGAGCTCCGCCAGCTGGCGCTCGAACAGCGCGATGGACTGGCCCAGCACCTGGCGCGCCGTGGGCGTGTCGGCCTTGTGGGACAGGGCCAGCCAGGCCTTGCCCACGCGCTGGCTCAGCATGCGCTGGCGCCCGGCCTTGTTGATGGCGTCGTTGAGGTCGGTGACCTGGGCGTGGGCGTTGCCCAGCGGGGCCAGGGCGCCGCAGGCCGCGGCGGTCAGGAGGGTTCTGCGTTGCATGGGATGTGCTCCGTGGGGACTCAGGCGCCCAGGGGGGCGAATTGGCGGGTGTCCACCGCCGCCTTGTCGAACTCGAACCAGGGGTCGGGCTCGCCGTCGAGCGCGAACTGCAGCTGCTCCCACAGGGCCTTGCGGCCTTCGTGGTCTTCGAGGATGCGTTTTTTCACGTAGTCCAGGCCCACGCGGTCCACGTAGTGCACGGTGCGCTCCAGGTACCAGCCCTCCTGGCGGTACAGCTCGCAGAACGCGCCGGTGTACTCCAGCACTTCTTCTGACGTCTTGAGCTTGGTGAAGAAGTGCGCCACCTCGGTCTTGATGCCGCCGTTGCCGGCCACGTACATCTCCCAGCCCGAGTCCACGCCGATGATGCCCACGTCCTTGATGCCGGCCTCGGCGCAGTTGCGCGGGCAGCCCGACACCGCGAACTTCACCTTGTGCGGCGCGTACATGCGCCACATGGCGCGCTCCAGGTCCTTGCCCATTTGCGTGCTGTCCTGGGTGCCCATGCGGCACCACTCGCTGCCCACGCAGGTCTTCACGGTGCGCAGGGCCTTGGCGTAGGCGTGGCCGCTGGGCATGCCGATGTCCTTCCACACATTGACCAGGTCTTCCTTCTTCACGCCCAGCAAATCGATGCGCTGGCCTCCCGTGACCTTGACGGTGGGGATCTTGTATTTGTCCACCGCATCGGCGATGCGGCGCAGTTCGTCGGCCGTGGTCTCGCCGCCCCACATGCGCGGGATGACGCTGTAGGTGCCGTCTTTCTGGATGTTGGCGTGGCTGCGTTCGTTGATGAAGCGGCTTTGCGGGTCGTCCCTGGCCTCCTTGGGCCAGGTGCTGATGAGGTAGTAGTTGACCGCGGGGCGGCAGCTGGCGCAGCCATTGGGCGTCTTCCATTCCATGAACCTGAACACGTCGGCGATGGTCACCAGCTTGGCTGTGCGGATCGCATCGCGCACGGCCTGGTGGCCGTGGTCGGTGCAGCCGCACATGGCCTTGGTCTTGGGCGTGGCGCTGTAGTCGCCGCCCGCCGTGAACATGATGATCTGCTCCACCAGCCCGGTGCACGAGCCGCAGGATGCGCTGGCCTTGGTGTGCTTGCGCACTTCATCCAGCGTGAACAGGCCTTTTTCCTTGATGGCCTTGCAGATGGAGCCCTTGGTCACGCCGTTGCAGCCGCAGACCTCGTCGCTGTCCTGCATGGCGGCGGCCTTGCTCTGGCCCTGGTGGCCCGTGTCGCCCATGTTGGATTCGCCGAACATGAGCCGGTCGCGGATGTCGCTCACCGTGCGGCCGTCGCGCAGCAGCTTGAAATACCAGCTGCCGTCCACCGTGTCGCCGTACAGGCACGCGCCCACGAGCTTGTCGTCCTTGAGCACCAGTTTCTTGTACACGCCGCCGAAGGGGTCGCTCATCACGATTTCCTCGGTGCCTTCGCCGCCCTGGAAGTCGCCGGCCGAGAACAGGTCGATGCCGGTGACCTTGAGCTTGGTGGAGGTCAGTGAGCCCTGGTAGCGGCCGATGCCGAACTCGGCCAGGTGGTTGGCCAGCACCTTGCCCTGCTCGAACAGCGGGGCCACCAGGCCATAGGCGATGCCCCGGTGCGCGGCGCACTCGCCCACGGCGTAGATGCGCGCGTCGGTGGTGGTCTGCAGCGTGTCGCTCACCACGATGCCGCGGTTCACGTGCAGGCGCATCTTTTCGGCGAGCTGCGTGTTGGGGCGGATGCCCACGGCCATCACCACGAGGTCGGCGGGCACCTCGGTGCCATCCTTGAACTTGATGCCTGCCACGCGGCCATCGGCGTTGCCCACCAGTTCCTGCGTCTGCGCGCCGATCAGGAACTGCATGCCGCGCTGCTGCAGCGAATCCTGCAGCATCTTGCCCGCCACGTCGTCCAGCTGGCGTTCCATGAGCCAGCCCGCCACGTGCACCACGGTGACCTGCATGCCGCGCTTCATGAGGCCGTTGGCGGCCTCCAGGCCCAGCAGGCCGCCACCGATGACCACGGCGTGTTTGTAAGTGGCGGCGGCGTCGATCATGGCCTGGGTGTCGGCGATGTCGCGGTAGGCCAGCACACCCTTCAAGTCCTTGCCCGGCACGGGCAGGATGAACGGGTTCGAGCCGGTGGCCATGATCAGGCGGTCGTATTCGGCGGTGATCACATCGCCTGCGGCACTGGTCGCGCTGACCACGCGGCGCACGCGGTCCACGTCGGTCACCGTGAAGCCGGTGTGCAGCGTGATGTGGTTGTCGGCATACCAGGACCAGTCGTTCAGAATGATCTCGTCGATGGTCTGCTCGCCGGCCAGCACGGGCGAGAGCAGGATGCGGTTGTAGTTGGGGTGCGGCTCGGCGCCGAACACCGTGATGTCGTACAGATCGGGGGCAATCTTGAGCAGCTCTTCCAGCGTGCGCACACCGGCCATGCCGTTCCCCACCATCACCAGCTTGAGCTTTTTCATCGTGACTCCGTCCGTTGCGCCGCCGGGGCGGCGCGAAAAACAAAAAAGGCGTCCACACGATGCTGCTTCGAATGCGATTCGAAACGGCATGTGGGGACGCCTTTGTCCGTACAACTCCTCGGTGCGCCATTGCACGGCTGAATTGCGGGACCCCGCAGGGTCGTTGCCTACGTTAAGCAATGCTTGTGCCAGTCGCCCTGCACGCATCTGGGGCGCGGGCTGGCGCCGGGCCCGGAGAATGGGGCAGGCCGGGGCCGGACCCGTGCCGCCCCGCGCACCCGGCGGGCGCGGCATGCACCACCTTGGGCATGAAACCTGCATGGAGCTGGTGCATGAGTTTTGAACTGGACTTTGGCTACACCTCGCAGGCCGGGCGCAAGGCGTTGAACGAGGACTTCGCCGCGCTGGTGTCCGGGCAGGGGCGCGAGCGCGAGCGGGGTGCCATCGCCGCCATCGCCGATGGCGTGAGCACCGGCGGCAATGGCCGCGAGGCCGCCCAGACCACGGTCAACACGCTGGTGAACGACTACTTCGCCACGCCCGACACCTGGGATACCACGGTGGCGCTGGACCGCATCCTGTCCGCCCACAACGGCTGGCTCGCGTCCATGAACCGGCGCCGCCAGCCCGCGGTGGGGCTGACCACCGTGACCGCGCTGGTGCTGCGCGGCCAGTCGTACACGCTGGCCCATGTGGGCGACACGCGGGCCTACCTGCTGCGCGGCGGCCGGCTGCAGCAGCTGACCGCCGACCACGTGATGTCGCAGCACGACTTCGCCCACCAGCTCACCCGTGCCATGGGCCTGGATGACCATGTGGTGGTGGACTACAGCCAGGGCGAACTGCACAGCGGCGACCTGTTCGTGCTGCTCTCCGATGGCGTGCACGGCAGCCTTCCCGTGCGCGAACTGCGCCAGCTGCTGCGCCAGGGCGGGCCGGCGCAGGCCCTGAGCGACGGGCTGGTGCAGGCCGCGCTGCGCCGAGGCAGCAGCGACAACGTGACCGCGCTGATCGTGCAGGTGCAGGGCGTTCTGGAGGCCACGCTGCAGGATGAATCCCGCCGTGCGCAGGACCTGCCCGTGCTGCCCCTGCTCAAGGTGGGCGACACCGTGGATGGCCTCACGGTGGCGGCCCTGGTGGCCGACAGTGGCATCCACCGCATCTACCAGGTGCGCGACGGGGCCACGCAGCGGCTGTATGCCCTCAAGACCCTGCTGCCCGCGCGTGCCCACGACGCGCAGGAGCGCGCCACGCTGGCGCACGAGGCCTGGGTGGCGCGGCGCATGCAGTCGGGCCAGGCCGCAGCCCATCTGGCGCGGCTCAACGACTGGCCATTGGGTGCCACCGGCACGGGCGACGGCGCGGGGGCCAGCGCGTTTTACCTGCTGTACGACTGGCATTCCGGCGACACGCTGGGGCAGCGCCTGCGCCACCGCCAGCACCTGGCCGTGGGGCAGGCCGTGACGGTGACCGTGCAGGCCGCGCGCGTGCTGGGCTGGCTGCACCGCCAGGGCGTGGTGCACCGCGACATCAAGCCCGACAACCTGCACCTGGGCGACGACGGCGTGCTGCGCGTGCTGGACCTGGGCGTGGCCCTCTCGGGCCGCGAGCCCGAGGCCACGCGCCGCCTGCACGCGGGCACCCCCAGCTACATGAACCCCGAGCAGTGGCCGGGCTACGAACGCAACGGCGATCCCGCCGGCCAGCTGCCCGACGCGGGCAGCGACCTGTTCGCGCTGGGTGTCACGCTGTACCAGCTGCTCAGCCACGGGCGCCTGCCCTATGGCGAGGTGGTGCAGTACCAGCTGGGCCGCTACCACCGCGACCCCGTGGCCCCCAGCCGCCACAACCCGGGCGTGCCCATCTGGCTCGACCAGATCGCCCTGAAGGCCGTGGCGCGCCACCGCGCGCAGCGCTTCGAGACGGCGGAGGAGCTGCTGCTGGCCCTGGAGCGCGGCGCGTCGCGGCCCCTGTCGGCCCCCGGCCCCCAGCCCCTGATGCAGCGCGATGCCACGGCCCTGTGGAAGATCGCGCTCGCGGTGAGCGTGCTGGTGAACCTGCTGCTGATCTACTGGCTGCTGTTCCTGCCCCGGTAGGGGGCGGCAATGGTGGTTGATTGCTATTGAAAACATAGCTGCTGGCGCTGATGGAGAAAGCGCCAGGGCCTGTTTTTCCTTCAAGGTAACATCGCGGTGGTGCGCGGCCTCTGAAGCCGCCCCGGCCCCTGCGGGGATGCCGGGCAGGGGCTTTTCCTTTCGGGCGGCCCGTGCCCGCGCCTCCGTGGGCAGGCACAAGGCAAGGCCGCGACGCCTCAGGAGGAAGTCCTGGCCCGTCCGCCGCGTTCGGCCCAGGTCCGCGTCCAGCGGATCTGCATCACGCGCAGCAGCAGCAGCATGGCCAGCGCACACACCGCGATGCCCACGAAACCCCACAGGTAAGTGCCCGTGTACTGGCGCGAGATGCCCATGCCGTTGGGGATGAGGCCGCCGCCCAGCGCGCCGATCTCACCGATCATCGAGCCCGCCACCGCCGTGGTCAGCGGCCAGCGCAGCGGCACCAGCTGGAACAGTGCGCCATTGCCCGCGCCCAGCGCTGCAAAACACACCAGGAACAGCAGCATGGTGATGGGCAGCGAGTTCTCTGCCAGGCCACACAGCACCATGCTCACGGCCGTGATGGCCAGCACGCCCGTCAGTGTGTTGACGCCGCCCCAGTGGTCCGACAGCCAGCCGCCGAACACGCGCAGGGCCGCGCCCAGAAAGGCCGCCATCATCGTGAGCTGGCCTGCCTGCACTTTGCTCACGCTGAACTGGTCGTAGAAGTAGCTGGGCAAAAAGGCGGTCAGGCCGATGAAGCCGCCAAACGTCACGGCGTAGATCAGGCTGAAGGCCCAGCCGTCCTTCTCGAACAGGCAGGCAATGTGTTCACGAAAGCTGCTGTGGGCCGCGAGGTCCGGGGGTTCCTTCGCGTAGACGGCCATCACCAGCGCGGGGATGGCCACGCTCACGGCGGCAAAGCCATACACGGCCTGCCAGCCGAACTTTTGCGCCAGCGCGGGGGCGAGCAGCGCGGCCACCGCCGTACCCACGTTGCCGGCGCCCACGATGCCCATGGCCAGGCCCTTGTAGCGCGGCGGAAACGAGCCCGAGCCCAGCGACAGCGCCACGCCAAAGCTGGCGCCCGCCACGCCCAGCAGGATGCCCATGGCCAGCAGGTCGTTGTAGTTGTGCACGAACATGTAGCCAAAGCCCATGGCCAGGAAGATGCCGGCCATCTCGACCAGCGTGGCGTTCTTGCGGCCGATGTACTGCGCCAGGATGCCCAGCGGAAAACGCATGAGCGCGCCCGCGAAGATGGGGATGGACAGCATCATGCCCATCTGCGTGGGTGTGAGCTGGAAGGCCTCGCGGATGAACGGCGCCATGGCACCGTTGATCACCCAGATTGCGCACGAGAAACCGAAATACAGAAAGGACGACCACAGCGTGGGCGCGTGGCCGGACTTGAGGAACTCGCGAAATTGAAGCATGGCGATCTTGCGCAAAAGGGCCGTGGTGCCTGCCGCAAGCACACCCCAGCCGGGCAGAAAAACAAAAAGGCGCCTGCATGGACTGCTCGGGCTGTGTCCCAGCCTGTGCCTGCCCATGAAGACGCCAACGTCCTGTTCGCCCAATCCGCCGTTGCACCGGGCTGACACGCGGCCCGCATTGGCCGCAGGCTTCCTCAAGCAATGGCTGTGCCAAGCCGGTGCATTGCCAAAGCGCAAAAGGAACCCAGCCCGGGCGCCGTCATGCGCCAGCGTTCGCTGCGGCCGGGATGGGTGCCCGGCCGGCGGGGTGCCTGGAATGGTGCAGCGCAACGCACCAACCCGGTGTGGGCGCGATGCACCTGTTTGGGGATTTTTGGCGCGACACGGCCCGAATTTGTTTCAGGATTGCAAGTTCCTGGATTAGCATGGTTTGCATCCGTGCCTGGCGTGTCTTGTGATGCCAGGGGGCGGTGGACCGAGCAACGGCCTATTCCCATTCTTTGATGAGGGACCAACCATGCGCGTCAATCTGCCCGTCAGCACCCAGGAATATGCGTTTCCCGCCGGCCAGACCCTGGTGTCCACCACCGATCTCAAGGGGCGCATCCTGTACTGCAACCCGATGTTCATCGAGGTCAGCGGGTACGAAAAGGAAGAACTCCTGGGCCAGCCGCACAACATGATCCGGCACCCGGACATGCCCGAGGAGGCGTTTCGCGACATGTGGGACACCATCGCCAGCGGCGCACCCTGGTCGGCGGCTGTCAAGAACCGGCGCAAGGACGGCTCTTTCTACTGGGTGATGGCCAACGTGACGCCCCTGATGCAGGGCGACCAGCCCACGGGCTACATGTCGGTGCGCACCGAGGCCACGCGTGAAGAGATCCAGGCGGCCGACCGGCTGTACCGGCAGATGCAGGCTGAGAAGCAGGCCGGCACGTCCGTGCACGTGCTGCGCGCGGGCCAGCTGGTGAAGAACACGTCCTGGGGGCGCGTCGCCGGCTGGGTGCGCCTGGGGCCCCTGGGCAAGATGATGCTCTGCACGCTGCTGCTGGTGCTCGCCTCGTTCGGGGCCGCATGGCTGGGCGGGCATGCGGTGACGCTCGCGTCCGGGGTGGCGTGGGTGGCCGTGGCGCTGCTGGCGCTGGCCATGGCGGCCTACCTGCACAAGGTCACGGTCGCGCCGCTGGCGCAGATGCTGCGATGGGCCAACCGCATGGCGGCAGGCGACCTGACGCAGAAGATCAGCGCCACGCGCAGCGACACGGTGGGCGACCTGCAGAAGGCGCTGGCGCAGCTCAACGTGAACCTGCTGTCCATCGTGCGCGACGCGCGCCAGGAGAGCGAGCACATGCAGGTCTCCACCCGCGAGATCGCGCAGGGCAACCAGGACCTGTCGGCGCGCACCGAGGCGCAGGCCGGCAACCTGCAGCAGACGGCCGCGTCGATGGAGGAGATCACCGGCACCGTCAAGCAAACCGCCGAGTCGGCGCGCCAGGCCACGGTGCTGGCCACGCAGGCCACCGGGGTGGCCGAGCGCAGCAGCGAGGCCGTGGATGGCGTGGCCAGCACGATGAAGCAGATCCAGGCCGCGTCGGGCCGCATCAGCGAGATCACGCAGCTCATCGACTCCATCGCGTTCCAGACCAACATCCTGGCGCTCAACGCGGCCGTGGAGGCCGCGCGCGCGGGCGAGCAGGGGCGGGGGTTCGCGGTGGTGGCGTCGGAGGTGCGCAGCCTGTCGCACCGCACGCAGTCCGCCGCCAAGGAAATCCGCCAGCTGATCGACGACTCCGCCACCAAGGTGAGCGAGGGCCATGAAAAAACCGACGCCGCGCAGAAGACCATGGCCGAATCGCTGGAGCTGGTGCGCAGGGTGAACACGCTGATCGGCGAGATCCACAGCGCGTCCAACGAACAGCTCAGCGGCATCTCGCAGGTGAACTCGGCGGTGGCCCAGCTCGACACCATCACGCAGCAGAACGCCGCGCTGGTGGAGGAGAACGCCGCGTCGGCCATGCAGCTCAACGGCCAAGCCCAGACCATGACCGAGACGGTGCAGGTGTTCCGCATCGATGCCTCGGCGCCCGCGCAGACGCGCGATGCGGTGGCGCTGCGCAAGGAGATGAAGGGCGGCCAGGCGGCAAAGTCTTCCAGCCGCGCGCTGGCGCCCGTCTGACAGGCGCAGGGCGGCCGGTTGCATGGGCGGCGGCCCACGGCCTCGCGGGACATGGGTTCTTGCACGCCCGCCCCCCGCCGGTAGGGTGGCCGCGGCCGGCGGTGTGCGGTAGCCTTCGCGGCCAGGGCGGGGCGCGGGTGCCTGCCTGCTGATGGAGACCATGGCACTTTTAACCACCGAACGATTCATCGCGACCTGCCTGCATGGCTGCGTGCGCGCCTGCTGCAAGAGAACGCAGGCACCGTTGTGCGGCGCAGGGCTGGTGCCTGGTGCAGCCGTACCTCCATCGGCCCGTGGCCGGGGGCTGGAGTGCGTCGGCAAGCTGGGCAGCCGCCCTGTGCGGGCCGGTGCGCTGAAGGCGTGGCCAAGCGGCACGCCGCTGTTGCCGTACCAGGACGCGCGGGTGTCCGTGGCACGCCACGCCGGTGCATAGTGCGCACATCACAGGAGTCGATCCCTATGGCATACACCTGCGCGAGCTGCGGCAAGGACCACGATGAACTCTCGCCCTACATGATGTGGCGGCTGCCGGACCCGGCCCTCGAGCGTGAGCATGAACTCGTGTTCGACGACGACTTCACCTGCCGCATCGGCGACGAGCAGTACTTCATCAGCTGTGAGCTGGAGGTCCCGTTCAAGGCCGATGACCTCAAGCCGCTGGGTTTCATCTGCTGGGCCCGGGTGGACCGCGAAACATACGACCGCTACCGCGGCTATCGCGAGCACGAGGACACGCTGGCGGAATACGCCGAACTGGTGCCGGGCACGTTGGCCAATCCCATCCCCTGCGTGCCCGGCTCCTCTGGCACGGCCGTGGGCCTCAAGGTGCTAGCTGGCGACCCCACGCCCTACATTCGCTGGGTGGATCCTGGCTCGGCCGTGGCGCACCTTCTGGCCCGGGGCGCAACGGTCGGGTATTGGCACGAGGCCATGGGCGCGGGCTGAGGATGTGGGCTGGGGGCGCGGCGGGGTTCTTGATGAAATCAAAAACCATAGCGGCTAGCGCTTTATGCATGAGGGCTGGAGGCCAAAAAGGCTAGAAACCCAGGGTTTCCGGCCCCTGTGCTGCTCCTCCCTTCAGGTGCTCCCCCGCACGGTCAACTCAAAGCCCAGGTCGACCGAGTTCCGCTCGGGCGCCTCGCCGCGCATCAGCGCAAGCAGCATGCGCGCACTGGCCTCGCCGATGGCCGAGCGTGGCGTGCGCACCGTGGTCAGCGGCGGCAGCATCTGGTCGCTGCCGGCCAGATCGTTGAAGCCCGCGATGGCGACCTGGCCGGGCACCTGCAGGCCCAGCCGCTGCGCTGCCAGCAGGCCGCCCTGCGCCAGGTCGTCGTTGCAGAAGAACACGGCATCGACACCCGGGCGGGTGCGCAGCAGTTCCTCCAGCAGTTCTCCGCCCAGCCGCATGGACGAGGGCTGGGGGCTGAGCAGTTCCAGCTTCGGGTCGTACAGGCCCGCTTCCTTCAGGCAGCGGCGGTAGCCTTCGGCGCGCTGCATGGTGCGGGGGTCGAGCTGGGCCGCGACAAACGCCACGCGGCGACGGCCCCGGGCCAGCAGATGGGCCGTCATGCCGTGGCCCCCGTCCTGCTGCGAAAAGCCCACGCAGTACACGCCGGGCGCGGAGGTCATCTCCATCAGGTGCACGCACGGCACGCCACTGGCGGCGATCATCTGGCGCGATGCCTCGGTGCGGTCGAAGCCGGTGACCAGCAGCCCCGCCGGGCGGTGGGCCAGGTAGGTGCGCAGCAGCTGCTCTTCTTCCTGCGGGTCGTAGTGGGTCACGCCGATCAGCGCCTGGTAGCCGTGGGGGAACAGCGCGCGGTGCACGGCTTCCAGCACGTCGACGAACAGGGCGTTGGACAGCAGGGGCACGAGCACGGGTACCTGCACGCTGCGCTGGGAGGCGAGGGCCCTGGCGGCGGGGTCGGGCACGTAGCCCAGCCGCTGGGCGGCGTCTTTCACGCGCTGCACCAGTTCCTGCGCCACGCCGCGCTCGCCGCGCAGCGCGCGGGAGGCGGTGATGGGGCTGACCTCGGCGGCCTGGGCCACGTCGCTCAGTGTCATGCGGCCGCTGGAGCGGCGCCTTGTCTCGGGTTTGTTCAAGGGTTAACCCTCATTGGGGTGCGGATGGATGTGGTTAGGATAGCGCTGTCCGAGCGATGGGACAAGGCATTGACGCCCATTTTGGACGAAGTTGCAAAAGTTGCCACGGTTATTGCGGCATCCAGCCAGGGTGCCTTTTTTATGGATCAATTGGATAGCGCTACCAATATGAGTGTTTTGCCGTCGACGGTTTTTCTGGTGGTCATGGGCGTGGCGGGCTGCGGCAAGTCGAGCCTGGGCTCGGCCCTGGCGCAAGCCGAGGGCCTGCCGCTGATCGAGGGAGACGACCACCACAGCCCGGCGAGCCGTGAAAAGATGCGCCAGGGCATCGCGCTGACCGATGCAGACCGCGAGGGGTGGCTCGCCACGCTCGGGCAGCTGCTGCAGGCGCAGCCCCATGGCGCGGTCCTGACGTGCTCCGCGCTCAAGAAGTCCTACCGGGACCGCCTGCGCGATGCCTGCCCGGGGCTGCGGTTCGTTTTCCTGGAGATCGACCGTGCCAGCGCGGGCCAGCGCGTGGCCGACCGTGCCGGGACCCATTTCTTTTCCAGCGCGCTGGTGGATAGCCAGTTCGCCACGCTCGAGTCGCCCGTGGGCGAGGCGGGAGTGCTGCGGCTGGATGCACTGGCCGCCCTGGCCGTTCTTCAACAGCAGGCCTCGGCCTGGATCGCCGCCACGGAGGCCGCATGACCACCCCGGAAGACTCCACCCCCGTGCGGCCCAGCCGGTACGTCGCCGCCTCCCAGGTGCTCATGGCCGCCTGCCTGGCCGTGATGGCCGTGGCCGTGTTCGTGAATGTGGTGCTGCGCTACGGCTTTGGCAGTGGCGTCGTGGCGAGCGAAGAACTCTCGCGCCTGCTTTTCGTGTGGATGGTTTTCATTGGCGCCGCGGCGGCCTACCCCGCCGGCGAGCACATGGCCTTCACCAGCCTGGCGGGCCTGCTCGCCAAGCGTCCCCTGGCATTTGGCGCGCTCACGGCGTTGATCCGGCTGCTGGTGATCGCGGCCTGCGCGATGCTGGCCTGGGGCGCCTGGCACCAGGTGATCGTCGGCATGGACAGCCATTCCGTGGTGCTGGGCTACCCGGCGGCCCTGTTGCCGCTGCCCGCCTTCCTGTGCGCTGTCGCCATCGGCGTCATGGCGCTGATCGAATTGATTCAACGCAAGCCGCTGGACCTGGGTCACGGCGCCGAGGTGGAGTAACCGATGATGTCCCTGGGACCCGAAGCGCAGGCTTTTATTGTTTTCTCCGTGGGCATGCTGGTGCTCATGGGCACAGGCATGAACATGGGCCTGGCCCTCGTGCTCACGGGCGCGGGCATGGCGTGGGTGCTCGACTTCTGGGATGCGCAGCTGCTGGCCCAGAACCTGGTGGCGGGGGTGGACAGCTTTCCGCTGCTGGCCGTGCCGTTCTTCATCCTGGCTGGCGAGCTGATGAACTCGGGCGGCATCAGCCGCCGCATCATCGACATGGCGCAGGCCTGGGTCGGGCACATCCGGGGCGGCCTGGGCTACGTGGCCATCGGCGCGGCGGTGCTCATGGCCAGCATGAGCGGCTCCGCGCTGGCCGATACGGCCGCGCTGGCCACCATCCTCTTGCCCATGATGCGCCAGCAGGGCTACCCGATGAACACGTCGGCCGGGCTGATCGCCTCGGGCGGCATCATCGCGCCCATCATCCCGCCCTCCATGCCGTTCGTCATCTACGGCGTGACGACCAACACCTCGATCTCTGCGCTGTTCGTCTCCGGCATCGTGCCGGGCCTGATGATGGGCGCGGGCCTCATCTTCGCCTGGCGCTGGGTGCTGCGCGGCATGGACCTGCCGCAGGGCGAACCCTTGCCCGTCAAGGACCGCCTGCGCGCCACGGTGCGTGCCTTCTGGGCCATGCTGATGCCCCTGATCATCATCGGCGGCATGAAGTCGGGCGTCTTCACGCCCACCGAGGCCGCCGTGGTGGCCGCGTTCTACGCGCTGGTGGTGGCGTTGTTCGTCCACCGCGAAATGAAGATCGCGGAAATCTACGGCGTGCTGGTGCGTGCGGCCAAGACCACCTCCATCGTGATGTTCCTCTGCGCGGGCGCCCAGGTGGCCAGCTACATGATCACGCTGGCCGACCTGCCCAATGTGCTGACCAGCTGGCTGGGTCCGCTGGTGGAGAACCCCCGCCTCCTGATGGCGGTGATGATGATCGTGCTGGTGCTGATCGGCACGGCGCTCGACCTCACGCCCACCATCCTGATCTTCGCGCCCGTGATGCTGCCCATTGCCGTGAAGGCGGGCATCGACCCGGTGTATTTCGGCCTGATGTTCGTGCTCAACGGCGCGATCGGCCTCATCACGCCGCCGGTGGGCACGGTGCTCAATGTGGTGGCCGGGGTGGGGCGGATATCGATGCACAGCGTGATCAAGGGCGTGAACCCGTTCCTCTTCACCTACGTGCTGATCCTGGCCTTGCTGGTCGCCTTTCCACAGATCGTCACCGCCCCCGTGGTGTGGCTGCGCTGACCGCCCGTTTCCTCCCCTCTTTTTTCCTTTCCCACCCGCTAATGGAGACAACCATGAAAACTTTCCGCCGCACCCTTCTGGCCGCCTTGTCGGTGGCCGCCCTTGCCTGCTCGTTCCAGGCCGCCGCGCAGGATTTCAAGCCACGCATCATCCGGTTTGGCTACGGCCTCAACGAAGTGTCCAACCAGGGGCGTGCCACCAAGCTGTTCGCCGAAGAGGTCGAAAAGGCCTCGGGCGGCAAGATGAAGGTGCGCGCCATCGGCGCCGCCGCCCTGGGCTCGGACGTGCAGATGCAGCAGGCGCTGGTCGGCGGTGCGCAGGAGATGATGGTGGGCTCCACCGCCACGCTGGTGGGCATCACCAAGGAAATGGCGATCTGGGACACCCCCTTCCTGTTCAACAACGCGAAGGAGGCCGACGTGGTGCTGGACGGCCCCGTGGGCCAGAAGGTGATGGACAAGCTGCAGGAAAAGGGCCTCGTGGGCCTCGTGTACTGGGAGAACGGCTTTCGCAACCTGACCAACAGCAAGCGCCCTGTCACCAAGCTGGAGGACATGAATGGCATCAAGCTGCGCGTGATGCAGAACAACGTGTTCCTCGACAGCTTCAAGACCCTGGGAGCCAATGCCGTTCCACTGCCGTTCTCGGAACTGTTCACCGCCCTCGAGACCAACACCGTGGACGGCCAGGAGAACCCCTACAACACCATCCTGTCGAGCAAGTTCTACGAGGTGCAGAAGTACCTCACGGTGACCAACCACGTCTACAGCCCCTGGATCGTGCTGGTCAGCAAGAAGTACTGGGACGGCCTCAACAAGGCCGAGCAGAAGGTGCTGCTCGATGCCGCGAGGAAGAGCCGCGACTTCGAGCGCCAGGATACGCGCGCCGAGGCCGACAAGGCGCTGGCCGACCTCAAGGCCAAGGGCATGCAGGTCAACGAACTGTCGCCCGCAGAAGCCAGCCGCATGCGCGAGAAACTGGGGGCGGTCAATACCAGCATTGCCGCCAACGTGGGCGAGGCGCTGTGGAAGGACGTGCAGGGCGCCGTGGCGCAGGCGCGTGGGAGCAAATAAGCCTGGGTGAGACGCGGCTGCCGCAACGCCATTGCGGCTCCCAAAGACAAAAGGCCGAGGCCCCGAAAGGGGCCTCGGCCTTTTTGCATTTGCAACTGCCTGCCCGCACCGCCTTGCGGCGCGGGCAGGACGGATTACAGGGAGCCGATTTCGCCGGACGAGATCTTGCCAGTGCGCAGGGCGTCTGCAGCTTGGGCATTCACCGCGTTGCGGTCAGCGGTGGAGGTGTAGACCAAGGCACGCGAACCGACGGGGATGGCACCGCTGGTTTGGGGCACTGCCGAGGCTTCGGCTTGCACTTCGGCACGGGTGCGGTTCGTTTCGAACTTCGTGGCGAATTGCGAAGCATCGACTTCGTCGGCCTGTGCACCGAAAGAAGCGAAAGCGGCCACGGCGGCGATGGAGAGGAAGCGTGCGGTCTTGTTCATGGTGAAACTCCGGTGAAATTCAAAAAAATGAGGGCGATGTACTTGGAAATACGCAGCAGGAGAGGGCCTGGATTCAGCGAATCAAACGCTGATCAACCACGCTCACCCGAAGGGATCTGGCCGGTGCGCACGGCATCGGCGGCCTGGGCACGCACGGCGGCGCGGTCGGCCGTGGATTGATACGTCACCACACGCGAACCTGCGGGTTCGATGGAGCGGGTCTGGGCCACGGTGGCGGCTTCGGCGGCCACTTCGGCGCGGGTGCGGTTCGTCTCGAACTTCGTGGCGAACTGCGATGCATCGGCCTCGTCGGCCTGGGCACCGAAAGAAGCGAAAGCAGCCACGGCGGCGATGGAGAGGAAGCGGGCGGTCTTGTTCATGATGAAATCCTTCAGGAAGAAAAAAGCGTCTCAAAAAAGCCGGGACAAAAACCATTTCTGAACCGGGTTCGGTGAGTCGCCTTGCGGGTTCGGCTCATCGATGGGATGAACTGTACGCCGCGGTGGTACAAAGAAAAACTACTCGGTCGCAAACTAACTGTTCCAGTTTTGGAAACAATCCAGACGCCTGTCTTTCTGCCTGCGGCCCGAGGGCCGGTAGCCAGTCGCAAGCGATCGTGGTGGCAGGAGAGGTGGGCGGTGAGTCCTTTCGAAAGCGCGTTGGACATGGGCTGTATCGTGCCGGGCGGCGCGGCATGCGTCGTCTCAGCGCGGTTTCGGTTCTTTTCGGTTTGTTTCGGGTTCTCCCGAATGCAACAAGTGCGAAACATGTGCATCGAGTCCGTGGGGAACGCGCCAAAGGTGTGGTGAATGGCACTTGCGCGGGTTGCATCGGCAAGGCTTATGGGCTGAAATCACTCTGTACCTGTTTCAGCCATCACGAGGGAGGTTCCAATGACCGTAGTCGCCAAGATTCTTCAATCCAAACCCGATGCCACCGTGCATACCATCGGGCCCGCCACTTCGGTGTTCGATGCGCTCAAGCTCATGGCGGACAAGGGCATCGGTGCGTTGATCGTGACCGAAGGCGCCGACATCGTGGGCATCTTCACCGAGCGGGACTACGCGCGAAAAATCGCGCTCATGGGGCGCACGTCCTCGGTCACCCAGGTGCGGGACGTGATGACGACCGCCGTGCTGTTCGTGCGGCCCGACCACACCAGCGAGCAGTGCATGCAGCTGATGACCGGCAACCGGCTGCGCCACCTGCCCGTGGTGGACGACAGCAGCAAGCTCGTGGGCATGATTTCCATCGGTGACCTGGTCAAGGACATCATTTCCGAGCAGAAATTCATCATCGAGCAGCTGGAGCAGTACATCACCGGGGCGCGCTGACGGCAGGAGATGCCCGGCAGCCCAGGCGCGTGGGCGAGAAAACCGGTTGGCCGGCAGCCTGGATCGGCCGAGAACCCGCTGCTAGCCGGCGACGAGAATCGGCTCGCAAGCCTCACCGGCTTGCTGGCGCTCGAACATGATCCGGTAGGCCGTTTCGAGGTCGCGTGTGAAGCGTTGACCATCAAACAGCGGCGAGTTGGTGCGCAGCCTTTGAAGCTTGGCACGAACGGCCGCCAAGGTCTCGGGTTGGCTGGCAAGTTCAATGGCACGGGCTTCGTAGTCCTGCGGGGTGTGGGTAATCAATTCGGGCAAACCCACTGCGGTGAGCAGGCTGGCGGCCACTCGTCCCGCGAAGGCCTGGCCCGCGAGCGTGAGCACGGGTAGCCCGGCCCAGAGCGCGTCGCTGGCAGTGGTGTGGGCGTTGTAGGGCAGGGTGTCGATGAAAAGATCTGCCGCCCGATGGCGCGCAAGATGGTCGTCCAGCGGCATCCGCTGTGCAAAGACCAGGCGAGCGCCACCCACGCCGCGCTTTTCGGCCTCCTTGACGAGATTCTCGGCGGCGGCCTCGTTGTCCTTGAACAGCCACAAAACGCTGCCAGGTACCGCCTTCAGGATGCGCATCCAGCAGTCAAAGGTGCCCGGAAGAATTTTGTAGTTGTTGTTGAAGCAGCAGAAAACGAATCCGCTGTCTGGCAGGCCCAGTTCCGCGCGTGTGAACTGGCGGTCGGAGATGGGGCGGCGGCTGTCGTTGACCTGGTAGCTGTACGGCATCCAGACTGCTTTTTCAGTGAAGAATCCCTGGTGCTCCGGGGGGATGACGACTTCGTCTGCAATGACATAGTCCATGTAATCGGCACCGGTGGTGCCGGGGTAGCCGAGATAGCTCACCTGAACGGGTGCGCAGCGGTTGGCAAAAATGCCCATGCGCCCATCCCGGGTGAATCCTTTCAAGTCGACCGCGATGTCGATTCCCAGGCCCCGAGCCATGGCGGCGATCTCCTGATCTGTGCGCCCATCGACCTCGTGAAAATGGTCCACACTCTGCTCGATACGGCGGCGGATGCCATCCATCACCTGGGGGCCAAGCGAAAACGCGTGAATCTCGAACTGTTCCTTGGCGTGGCTTTCGAACAGTTCGGCCATCAGGTAGGTGGTGGCATGTGTGAAGTAGTCTGCAGAGAAGTACCCCACTCGGATGCGTCCGGGCCGCCGTGCAGGGAAGCTGTGCTGTGCAGCTTTGTCCAGCCGATGCAATTTCAGATATGCACGCGCCAGCTGGAGGTGAAGGAGTGGGTCGTCCACTATCGCAAGGAAGGGAAAGGGGCTGCTTCTTTGCAGCGCACCCTTGCTCCGCAATTCCTCCAGGTAGGAATCGAATCCTGTCCAGTCGCAGATATGCATGCGCACGGGTTGCGCGACGGCTGGATCGGCGTGGCAATGCGCAAGGCTGTCAATGGCGGCGGTGAATCGCTTGAGGTCGATTTCCGATGCCGCCTTGTGAAAGTGGGCAGCCTCCAGCGCGGGGTCGATTTCCAGGGCCTTTTGGTAGTTGGCGATCGCGTCATCGTGCCTTCCCATTCCTGCCAGAGCCCGTCCGCCGATGACGTAGGCGCTGGCTTGCTGCGGATTGATGGAAAGGGCATTTTCCACTTGCGCAATGGCCTGTTCGTGGAGGTGCAGGTCCAGAAGGCAGCCTGCATGGTCCAGCACCACCTGCGCATTGCCAGGCTGCAGTTCGGCGGCACGCCGCAGCAAAGGTTCTGCTTCTAAAAGCAGGCCCTGCGCAGCGAGCGCGCGGGCTTTGGTCAAACACGCCTCTGCATACTGAGGGTGAATCGCCAGCGCCCGGTCGGCTGCAGCGATGGCCGCATCAAGCTGAGCTGTTTCTATGAGGGCGCACGCCAGGTTGTTGAGGGCCTTGAGGTTTTCAGGGGCTGCCGCCAGCACGTGCTCGAAAGCGGCAATCGCTTCCTCGGACCTTTTCAGTTCCAGCAGGGCAATCCCCTGGTTGACCCGTAGCTCGGGGTGGTCGTGCCCCGCTTCGATAAGTTGGCTAGCGCTGGACAGGGCTTCTTCGTGAAAACCTGCCTTGATGAGGATGCCCACGCGGTTCATTTGTGCGGCGGGCATTTCTGGCTGCAGATCTAGAGCCTGATTGATGCGCTCTAGGGCCTCCTGGGGCTTGCCGCCCCCGGCCAGTGCCAGAGCCAGATTCACGTGAGCACCCGCATCCTGTGGCAACAACCGCACTGCCTGCCCAATCAGCCGTTGCGCGTCTGCAAATGCGCCGCTGCCCAGCGCCACCACGCCCAGCATGTGCAATGCACCAGGATGATGGGGACTCCTGGCCAGAATCTGCTGGTAGAGGTTGGCAGCGCCCTGCAGTTGTCCACTGCGATGCAGGGTCAGGGCCTGTTGGAAGGCTTGGTCAATCTGGAAGGCGGCGCTTGCGGTGGGCTGGTGGGGCCTGAAAAAAGGGGGAGATGTCATGTGGAAAGTCGCCATGGATGCGGGATGCCAGGCCCGTCTTCCACAGGAAGCGAATGCGGCCTGCGGATGGGGCCGCATTGTGCCGTATTGGCCCAAGCCAAGGCTGCTTCCCGATGCCCGCCGGGGAAAAGCCCCGGAGGCTCTGGCCGTCAGGCCGCCTTCTCCACATGCGCCTGCCGCGTGTACAGAAAGTCGATCACCGCCTTGCGGCACTGCACGTAGCGCGGGTCCTCGGCCAGCTCCACGCGGCGGCGGGGGCGGGGCAGGTCGACGGCCAGCACCTCGCCAATGGTGGCGGCGGGGCCGTTGGTCATCATCACGATCTTGTCGGACAGCAGCACGGCCTCGTCCACGTCGTGGGTGACCATGACCACGGTGCTTTGCGTGCGCGCCACGATCTCCAGCAGCTCGTCCTGCAGCTTGGCGCGGGTCAGGGCATCGAGCGCGCCGAAGGGCTCGTCCATCAACAGCACCTGGGGTTCCATGCCCAGCGCACGGGCGATGCCCACGCGCTGCTTCATGCCGCCCGAGATCTCGCCGGGGCGCTTTTGCCCGGCGTGCGTGAGGCCCACCAGCGCCAGCGCCGCATCGGTGCGGGCCCTGAGCTGGGCCTTCGTTTCCTTGCCGCCAAACACGCGTTCCACGGCGAGGTAGATGTTGTCAAAGCAGGTGAGCCAGGGCAGCAGCGAGTGGTTCTGGAACACCACGGCGCGCTCCGGCCCCGGGCCCCTGATCTCCTTGTTGGCGCACAGCAGTGCGCCGTTGGTGGGCGTGGTCAGCCCCGCGATCAGGTTCAGCAGCGTGGACTTGCCGCAGCCCGAGTGGCCGATCAGCGCGACGAACTCGCCCTTGGCGATGGTGAGGTTGATGTCGCGCAGCGCCGGGAACAGGCCCTTGGCGGTCTTGAAGGTCTGCTCCACGCCATGGACTTCGATGAACTTGGTGGTGAGAGAGGTGTGCATGAGGAACTCCGGGTTGTTTCGAGGACCGCCGCGGCACCGGCTTGGCCGGGCCACTGGGGGGCACCTGAGGGGATGACGCGCCGCAGGCGCGGCTCAGGGGTGGGTCAGGTTTTGACCTCTTCGAAGGTGAACGCAGTGGCCAGCTTGATGAGCGCGAACTCCAGCACCAGCCCGACGATGCCGATCACGAAGATCGCGATGATGATGTTCTTGACGTTGAGGTTGTTCCACTCGTCCCACACCCAGAAGCCGATGCCCACGCCGCCAGTCAGCATCTCGGCCGCCACGATCACGAGCCACGCGGTGCCCACGGCCAGGCGCACGCCGGTCAGCATGTAGGGCAGCACGGCGGGGAACAGGATCTTGGTGGCGATCTTCCACTCCGACAGGTTGAGCACGCGGGCCACGTTCATGTAGTCCTGCGGCACACGCTGCACGCCCACGGCGGTGTTGATGATCATGGGCCAGATGGAGCAGATGAAGATCGTCCAGATGGCGGCCGGGTTGGCACCCTTGAACACCAGGAGGCCGATCGGCAGCCAGGCCAATGGAGACACCGGGCGCAGCAGGCTGATGAGCGGGTTGAACATGCGCGACAGGAAGTTGAAGCGCCCGATCACGAAGCCCGCCGGAATGCCCACCAGCGCCGCCATGCCAAAGCCCACGGCCACGCGTTCGAGCGACATCAGCACGTTCCAGCCCACGCCCTGGTCGTTGGGACCGTTGCGGTAGAACGGGTTGCTGAAGATTTCCAGCGCCTGCTTCCAGGTTTCCACCGGGCCGGGAATGCTGTTGCCCGTGGTGGCTGACACCACGGCCCACAGACCCACCAGCAAGCCCAGGCCACACAGCGGCGGCAGCACCGCCATCCAGAAGCCGCGCGACAGCGCCGCCCAGTCGCGACCGGCGGGGGCTGCGGGTGCCGTGGGCGCAGGGCTTGCCGCCATTGCCATTTTTGACTGTTTTTGGCTTCTGGCGCTTGCGGGCGAAGCGCTGCTAGCTACATTATTCATAGCGTTCTGTGCAACCACGGGGGCTGCATCCAGCGGGGAGTGAAAGACGGCACTGACCATGGTGTTCTCCTGTGCAGGGTGGACGGGGCAGGGCGCTTACGCCTTGATCTTGAAGCTGTCGGCGTACTTGGCGGGGTCCTTGCCGTCCCACACCACGCCGTCCATGAACTTGCTCGTACGCATTTCGCTCTTGGGCAGCGGCGTCTTGGAAGCGGCGGCCGCCTGCTTGTAGACGTCGATGCGGTTCACGGCCTTGGCCACGTTCAGGTAGTCGGGGTGGTCCTTGACCAGGCCCCAGCGCTTGTGCTGCGTGAGGAACCACATGCCGTCCGTGAGGTAGGGGAAGTTCACCGTGCCCTCGTTGAAGAACTTCATGTGGTTGGGGTCGTCCCAGGTTTTGCCCATGCCGTCCTGGTAGCGGCCCAGGATGCGCTGGTTGATGGCATCGACGCCCGTGTTCACGTAGGCCTTGCCGGCAATGGTCTCGGCCATCTTGTTCTTGTTGGCCAGGCCTTCGTCGATCCACTTGCTGGCCTCCAGGATGGCGGCCGTCACGGCACGGGCCGTGTTGGGGTACTTCTGCACGAATTCGGACGTGGTGCCCAGCACCTTCTCGGGGTGGTCCTTCCAGATGTCCTGCGTGGTCGTGGCGGTCACGCCGATGCCGTCCATGATGGCGCGGTGGTTCCAGGGCTCGCCCACGCAGAAGCCGTCCATGTTGCCCACGCGCATGTTGGCCACCATCTGTGGCGGGGGCACGGTGATGACCTTGGCATCCTTCATCGGGTTGATGCCGTTGGCCGCCAGCCAGTAGTACAGCCACATGGCGTGTGTGCCGGTGGGGAAGGTCTGCGCGAAGGTGTACTCGCGCTTCTCGCTGGCCATCAGCTTGGCCAGGCCCGCGCCATTGACGGCGCCCTTGTCGGCGAGCTTCTTGGACAGCGTGATGGCCTGCCCGTTGTGGTTCAGGTTCATCAGCACGGCCATGTCCTTCTTGGGCCCGGCCAGGCCCAGGTGCACGCCGTAGACCAGGCCGTACAGCACGTGGGCGAAGTCGAGTTCGCCGTTGACCAGCTTGTCGCGCACACCGGCCCAGGAGGCTTCCTTGGTGGGGATGATGGTCACGCCGTACTTCTTGTCGATGCCGAGCACCGAGGCCATCACCACGCTGGCGCAGTCGGTCAGCGGGATGAAGCCGATCTTGACTTCCTTCTTCTCCGGCGCGTCCGAGCCCTGGGCGTGCACCAGCGCACGCAGCGCGGGGCTGACGCCGACGGCGCCCACGGTGGCGGCCTGCAGCACGGTGCGGCGGTTGAGGCTGGTTTTGAGCAGATCGGTCATGGGGCACTTCCTCATAGCGTTGAAAACAAAAAAGGCGTCCTCCCGAGCAGCCTGCATACATGCAGCACCGGTCGGTGAGGGACGCCTCTGTCCATGGCGATACCCGATGAAGGGCTCGCCCAGCACCGGCCCGCCTTTGGGCCCGTGCTGTGTGGGGGTGAGACCGCCATTGGTCTCGCAGGGGTTAATGCAAGTGGCGTGCCAGGCCTTGCCGCACGGGCTCCGCATCAGTTCGGCGCATGGTTTGCTATTGAATTAATAGCTGCTTGCGCAAATGAATCAAGCGCTGGGGGCCTTTTTGACCTGCAAACGCGCGGAGGTGGTGCGCGCGGTGAATGCCGCACTGCCTTTGTGCGGCGCACCATCCGGGAGAAGCCGGTGGACCTGGGCGTGGCCCAGGCCGGGGATGCCGGGGAAGGACCGCTGCGCAGCGAGGGGATCGTCCCCTTTCCCGAGTCGGGCAGCGATTCGAGAGGAGGGGCCAGGGGCCGCGGTTCCAAGACTGCCTGCGCAGTCTGGACGTCCCCAGGAGCGGGCGGCCTCTGGCGGCTGCACCGATGCGCGCAGCGCCTCAGGAGGATGTCACCTGCTTACCCGAGCAGGTCCATCACGTCGAGCATGCGCTGGGCCACATCCACGAGCTTGAGGCCCTTGTCCATGGCGGTCTTGCGCAGTTTCTCGTACGCGGCCTGCTCGGTCAGGCCCTGGCGCTGCATGAGCAGGCCCTTGGCGCGGTCGATGGTCTTGCGGTCCTTGAGCTCGGTCTTGGCATCGGCGAGCTCGGCGCGCAGCGCCTGCTCGTGCTGGAAGCGCGCCATCGCCACGTCCAGGATGGGGCGGATGCGCTGGGGCGCGAGGCCGGCCACGATGTAGGCCGACACGCCCGCGGCCACCGCGTCCTTGACGTGCGAGGTGTCCTCGTCGTTGGTGAACATCACGATGGGGCGGCGTTCGTCGCGCGTGGCCACCACCACGTGTTCCAGCGCGTCGCGGGCCTCGCTCTCGGCGTCCACGATGATCAGGTCGGGCTGCAGCTGGGCGATCCGCTCGCTCAGGAACACATCCGCGGGCAGCGTGGCGATCAGATTGAAATTGTTCTCCAGCAGCCCGATGCGCAGCGCCCGCGAACGCTCCGCCTGCAGCACGGCGTGTTCGTCGTCGGGGTCGGCAATGGCCAGGTCCGGGGCCACCACCACGATGCGCAGAGACTCGTTCATACCCTGGAGCATAAGCAATTTTTACGCCACAAATTGGTGCGCCGAAGCGGTGCGCCCCGGGCGGGCGCCCGGTCCCGGCAAGGGCCTTGCCTTGCAGGGTCTGAAACTTGCTAATAGTTTGCCGATTGGCAGGGCATACCCGATAGCGCCTTTCCTCCGTCGTCGCATATACATCTGGTCACATTGACATATTGATGAGGATTCCGCATGAACAAGCATATTGACCGGCGCCGTTTCGCCGCCGGGCTGGCCTTGACCACCGCCGCGTCCATGGCGCTGCTGCTCCTGTCCGGGTGCGGCAAGGTGCCCGACACCATCAAGATCGGCGTGGCACAGCCCTTGAGCGGCCCCCTGGGCGCCCTCGGGCAGGACTTGCTCAATGGCGTGAACCTGGCCGTGGCCGAACTGAACAAGGGCGGCTACACCGTGGACGGCAAGCGGGTGACGCTGGAGGTGGTGGCGGTGGACGACAAGGCCGACGCGGCCACCGGCAAGACGGTGGCCCAGCAGCTGGTGGATGCCGGCGTGGTGGCCGTCATCGGGCACCTGAATTCGGGCGTGAGCATCGAGACCGCGCCCATCTACGCGGCCAAGGACATCGCGCAGATCGCCATCTCCACCAACCCCAAGTTCACGCAGCTGGGTTTCTCCACCACCTTCCGCATGGTGGGCAACGACACGCTGCAGGCGCGCGCCATCGGCTCGTTTGCCGCCACCCAGCTGGGCGCCGCGCGCTATGCCGCGCTGGATGATGGCACGCCCTACGGCAAGGGCCTGGCCGACGGGGCCGCCGCGCAGCTCAAGGCCGAGAAGAAAGAGGTGGTGGTGCGCAAGTCGTTCGACGACAAGACCACGGCATTCGACGAACTGGCCGGCGAACTCAAGGCCGCGAAGGTGGAGGTGATCGTCTCCACCCTCAATGACTTCCAGGCGCTGGCGCTGCTGGAAGCACTGCGCAAGGTGGGGCACACCAAGGTGAGCCTGCTGGGCGGCGACACCATCAAGACCACCGACATGACCAAGGGGGCCGGCATCGTCGAGGGCGTCTATGCCACCTCGCCCGTGCTGGAAGCCAAGGAGTTTTCCACGGGCAAGCCCTTCCTGGAAAAGTACATCGATGCCTACAAGAAGCCGCCCGCGTACGGCGGGCACTACAGCTACGACAGCATGTACGTGCTCTCGGCGGCCATCCAGAAGGCCAAGTCCGCGGACCCCAAGGACATCACCAAGGCCATGCACGGCATCAACGGCTACGCGCCCGTGATCGGCACGATGACCTGGGATGACAAGGGCGAGCAGCGCTACGGCGCGGTGGGCGTGTACGAACTGCGCAGCGGCAGCTGGGAGCTGCGCATGCGCTCGGACCGCTGGTAGGCGCGGCCTGCGACCCTGGGGATGCACGACCCCTGCCGGCCACCGCCGGCAGGGGTTTTTGCATCAGGCCCCTCGCGAGCCCGGGTTTTACACTCGGGGCATGAGTCTGTTGATCCTCGGAATTGAATCCTCGTGCGACGAGACCGGCGTGGCGCTGGTGCGCTCCACGGGCGATGCCGTTCCCACCCTGCTGTCCCACGCCCTGCACAGCCAGATCGAGATGCACCAGGCCTATGGTGGCGTGGTGCCCGAGCTGGCCAGCCGCGACCACATCCGCCGCGTGCTGCCGCTGGCCACGCAAGTGTTGACCGAGTCTGGCCAGACGCTGGCGGACGTGGACGTGGTCGCTTACACGCGCGGCCCGGGCCTGGCGGGTGCCCTGCTGGTGGGGGCCGGCGTGGCCTGCGCGCTGGGCGCGGCGCTGGACAAGCCGGTGCTGGGCGTGCACCACCTGGAGGGGCACCTGCTCTCGCCCTTCCTGAGCGCGGACCCGCCCGAGTTCCCCTTCGTGGCCCTGCTGGTCTCCGGCGGCCACACCCAGCTCATGCGGGTGGACGGCGTGGGCCGCTACGAGATCCTGGGCGAGACCATCGACGACGCGGCGGGTGAGGCCTTCGACAAGTCGGCCAAGCTCATGGGCCTGGGCTACCCGGGAGGGCCGGCGCTGTCACGCCTGGCCGAGCAGGGCGATCCGGCGGCCTTCAAGCTGCCGCGCCCGCTGCTGCACAGCGGCAATCTCGACTTCTCCTTTGCCGGGCTCAAGACCGCCGTGCTGACCCAGGCCAAGAAACTGGGCGACGGGCTGGAAGCGCGCAAGGCCGACCTGGCGGCCAGCACCGAGGCCGCCATCGTCGAGGTGCTGGTGAAAAAGACGCTGGCGGCGCTCAAGCAGACCGGCCTCAAGCGCGTGGTGGTGGCCGGTGGTGTGGGCGCGAACCGGCATCTGCGGGCGCAGCTCAATGCCGCCTGCGCGGCGGCCAGGGTACGGGTGCACTACCCCGAATTGCACCTGTGCACCGACAACGGGGCCATGATCGCCATGGCGGCGGCAATGCGGCTGCAGGCGGGGCAGCAGGAGGCGAACACCGACTATGCGTTTGATGTGAAGCCGCGGTGGCCGCTGGATTCCATCGTGCCAGTCGGCTGAAATGGGCTGGTCATTCCAGCCCCTTCGACAAAACTATCCTGCAGAACCGCGCTGTTGCCTGCGCAGTCCCATCCAACCCAGGATGGCAGCCAGTGCAGCCAGTGCCCACGGGTTGTTGACCGGGATGCTGGTGGGGTCAGAGCCCAGTGCCGGAGCCAGCGGATCGCGGATACGCCCTGCGGCAATGTCTGAATCACCTATGCCGTTGTCAGTGATGCTGTACGTCACTGTGCGGCGGTCCGGGCTGAGCGCTGCCTCGGTCCATAAGAACCAGGTGGAGGTCTGTGCTCCTGCCGTAGCCGGTCCGAACTTCCAGAACTGCACGCCTTCAGGCAACGGAGTCGGGTACGTGATGGAGATGGTGACGCTGCCGGTGCAGCCGGTGGCGAGGAACTCGAACGCGCCATGAGGCAAGGTGCGGTTGGCGGGGGCCGTAGAAGGCACCGTGAATGCAGAGCTGGAATCCAGCGTACAGCTTGCGCCTCCGCCAGCGAGGGTGACTGAGCCGGCGCCTGACATGCCAGGTACCGCGCCGGTCACCGTCGAAAGTGTTGGTGTGACCACATTGCTGATGCCCGCGGCGGAAGGCCCCTTGTTGTTGGTAGCCACGACGCGGAAGCTGTACGCCGATCCGTTGGTGAGGCCAGAGACCGTGCAGCCGAGCGCACCCGAGGTCGTACACGTTTTGCTGCTGTCTTGCACCGCTGTGACCGTGTAGCCGGAGATGGCGCTGCCGCCATCGTGGGATGGTACTTGCCAGTTCACGGTCGCTTGCCCGTTGCCAGCCGTGACGCTGACGTTCTGGGGCGCGCCAGGCACATTGGCCTCGACCTGGATGGAGTAGGACTGCGAACCCGAGCAGCCGCTAGCGTCCGCGACTGTCACTGTGAAGTTGAAGGTTCCAGTGGCCGTTGGCGTGCCGGAGATGGTGCCACTACCACCCAGCGTCAACCCGGGGGGCAAAGCACCAGCAGTCACCGCATAGCTTGGCGCTCCCAGTGCACCCGTCTGTGAAAGGGGGGTGCTATAGGCCTGACCCCAGACTGCCGGGGCCAGCGCGCCCCCCGGTGTCATCGTGAATGCCGGGCACACATAGGGTGTGTACACCGTGTTGTCGATACCGATGTAGTCGGAATTCGTTCCGAGAGCACCGGCTGAGGTGACGAAATAGCGAAACGCCATGCGTCCAGAGGTGGGGGCTGGAAGTCCCGAGATAGTGATGGTGTATTGCGTCCACGTCTGGGGATAGCCGCCGGCCACCAGCGTTGGATTGACGCTGAGCAGCAGCGCCGTGAAGTCCCCCACGGCGGTGGCGCCTGATCCCACATTTGTGCTTGCGCCATTGGTGCTCAGCCGGACTTCCAGCCGATCGGGATAGTCGGTCCCCGTGGGTTTTCTTGTGAAGAAGGTCAGCACATCCCCATTGCGCAGCGTCCGGTTTGGCATCGCGAGCCAGTTGCTGATGGTGCCGGTGCTGCCGGTGTTGTTGTAGTTGGCGCCAATGTATGCATTGGCTGCGCCGCTATACGCGTTGAAGGGGCCGGGGGTTGGCGTCGCTGTGGTTGCTGTCCCCTGGAACCAGCTGGTTGAGCCGGCCGGGGTGCTGTTGTTCTGCATGAACCATCCATTGCCCGTGAGCAACGTGATGTTGTCAAAATCCTCTGTGAATGCCTGGGCCCAGGCCTGGCTGGAAAAACCAACCACAAAGAGAATCATTGTGGCAATACGAAAACAAATCCTGCTCATGTCTGGCTGTCCGCTGTAGTGATTGACAACGCTGATGCGTGTCCGCTCCCGTGGGAGGCACATTTGCGGCGGTTCGTTTGTCGCGCCATTCATGCTGGACAGCACATTGCGCGAATCTAGTGTGCTGTCACCGCTCAAGCCACATGCTCACGAAATCGGATTTTCACACTCGGTACCGCACTGCAAGTCCTCGATACCGCTGCGGTGGTCACTGAGGGGCGCGCCTGCTTTTTTGAGAATGAAGCCATCGACTTCGTTGCATGCAGCTATTTCCGGGCCGGCGCACTAGCCGATGAATGCTGAAACAATCGCTAACAACCTTATGGGGTGGGCTACCAGCTGTCAAGAAAAAAAGCGCAGGCATCGGCGATGCCCGCGGGGTTGTGCGACGGGCGCTGATTTCTGTGCACCTTTCCCAGAAACCTTTGAATACGCCTCTCAAGCTCGGACGCAGGGGGGGAATGGCGGCTTGACCGACATTGACCAGGCGCGCGGCATTCAGGTGGACGCTGATACCCGTCCACCGTACATGGGAGCCGTTTCAACGCCCTCAAAATGGATAGTGCCTCGGGGTTGTCTGCACCGTGATCCAGCGCAGCTCCGTGAACTCCCGCACCCCCGCCATCCCCCCAAACCGCCCGTACCCCGAACTCTTCACCCCACCGAACGGCATCTGCCCCTCGTCATGCACCGTCGGCCCGTTGACGTGACAGATCCCCGACTCGATGCGCGCCGCGACGTTCCACGCCTTGGCCACATCGCGGCTGAACACGGCGGATGACAGGCCGAACTCGTTGTCGTTGGCGCAGGCAATGGCTTCTTCCACGCCATTCACGCGCACCACGGGCTTGACGGGGCCGAACGACTCCTCGCGGTAGATGTCCATCTCGGCCGTCACGTGGTCGAGCACGGTGGCCTGCATCAGCGTGCTGTCGCTCTTGCCGCCGCACACCAGCGTGGCGCCCTTGGCCAGCGCGTCGTCGATGAGCGCGTTGCAGCGGTGCACCGTGGCCATGTCCACCACCGAGCCGAGCACCACCGGGCCCTTGCGTGGGTCGCCCAGGGGCAGGGCCTTGGCGCGCTCGCCGAGCTTGGCCACGAACTCGTCGGCCACGGCGTTGTCCACGACGATGCGTTCGGTGGACATGCAGATCTGGCCCGAGTTGGCGAACGAGCCGAACACGGTGCCCGCCACCGCGGCATCCACGTCTGCATCGTCCAGCACCAGCAGCGGAGCCTTGCCACCCAGCTCCAGCACCACGGGCTTGAGGTACTTGGCACACGTCTGCGCGATGATGCGGCCCACCTTGGTGGAGCCCGTGAAGTTCACGCGGCGCACGGCCGGGTGGGCCACGATGGCCTCGACCACGGCACCGGCATCGGCGGGTGCGTTGGTCACGAAGTTCACCACGCCCGGGGGCAGGCCGGCCTCTTGCAGCGCTTCGATGATCAGGCCGTGCGTCGCGGGGCTCAGCTCCGAGCCCTTCAAGATCACCGTGTTGCCGCAGGCCAGCGGCGTGGCGATGGCGCGCACGCCGAGGATGATGGGGGCGTTCCACGGTGCGATGCCCAGCACCACGCCCGCGGCCTGGCGCACACCCATGGCCAGGCTGCCGGGCACGTCCGACGGAATCACCTCGCCGGCGATCTGCGTGGTGAGGGCCGCAGCCTCCTGCAGCAGTCCTGCCGCCAGGTGCACGTTGAAGCCGGCCCACAGGCCCGAGGCGCCGGTCTCGGCGGCCATGGCGGCTGCGAAGGCCTCGCCCTTGGCTTCGAGTGCGTGCGCGGCCTTGAGCAGCAGCGCGCGGCGCGCATTGGGCCCCAGGGCCGACCAGGCCGGGAAGGCCTTGGCCGCAGCGTCGGCGGCGGCCTGGGCATCGGCCACCGTGGCGGCGGGCGCGGTGGTGGCCACGGAGCCGTCGAGCGGGTTGCGGCGCTCGAAAGTCGCGCTGCCAGTGGCCTGCACGCGCTCGCCGTTGATCAGCATGGAAATGGCAGTCATGGAATATCTCCTGGATGAATAGGAAGGAAAAATCGGATGGGGATGGGGTGCGGGACGTTCAGGCAAAGCCCAGGTAGGCCTGGCGCACGGCGTTGGACTGCAGCAGCGTGGCGGCATCGCCCGAGGCCACGATGCGCCCACGCTCCAGCACATAGCCGCGCTGGGCCACCTGCAGCGCCTTGCGCACGTTCTGCTCCACCATGAGCACGGTGACGCCCTGAGCCGCGATGCGCTGCACGATGGCCAGCAGCTCGTCCACCATGCGTGGGGCCAGGCCCAGCGAGGGCTCGTCCAGCATCAACAGGCGCGGGCCGCTCATCATGGCGCGGGCCACGGCCACCATCTGCTGCTCGCCGCCGCTCATGGTGCCGGCCAGTTGCTGGGCACGCTCCTTGAGGCGCGGAAAGTCCTCGAAGGCCTGGGCCAGGCGCTCGGCGCGCGTGCGCGAGGGCACCAACCAACCGCCGAGCTCCAGGTTCTCGGTCACCGTCATCTGTGGAAACAGCTGGCGGCCCTCGGCCACCAGGGCCAGGCCGCGTTGCACGCAGGCGGTCGCATTGAGGGCCGGCACGGCCTGGCCGTCGAGCTGCACCGTGCCCTGGCGCGGCAGCAGGCCGGCCAGGGCCTTGAGCAACGTGGTCTTGCCGGCGCCGTTGGGGCCGACGATCACCGTGATGCCGGGCTGGGCCTCAAGCGACAGGTCCTGCAGCACCTGAAAGCCGTTGTAGCCCGTGACCAGCCCTTGTACCGTGAGGTGTGCGCCGCTCATGCCGTGGCTCCTTCGGGTGTTGCCTGTGTGCCCATCTCATCGCCCAGGTAGGCCTCGATCACCTCCGGGTTGCGCACCACCTCGGCGGGCGTGCCATCGGCGATCTTGCGGCCCTGGTGCAGCACCAGCACGCGCTCCACGTACTTGAGCAGCGTGGTCACCGCATGCTCGATCCACACCACCGTGAGGCCCCAGTCATCGCGCAGGCGGCGGATGCGTTGGGCCATGGCGTCCACCTCGGCCTCGGTCAGGCCAGCGGCCACCTCGTCGAGCAGCAGCAGGCGCGGGCGCGTGCCCAGGGCCATGCCGATCTCCAGCAGGCGCTGCTGCGAGGGCGTCACATCGGCGGCAGGGCGCTCGGCCAAGGCCGACAGGCCCAGCATGGCCAGGATCTCGTCCTCGCTGCGCAGGCCCACGGGCCCCTGGCGGTGGCGGCCCGCGAACTGCATGCCAAAGCGCACGTTGTCGCGCACGCTCATGTCGGGGAACACGCGCGGCGTCTGGAAGGTGCGCGCAATGCCGTGGGCCGCATAGTGGTGCGGGCCCTTGCCGGTCAGGTTGTCGGCACCGCAGTGCAGCGTGCCCGAGGTCGGTGGCTGCACGCCCGAGATGGCGTTGAAGAACGTGGTCTTGCCCGCGCCGTTGGGGCCGATGATGCCGATCAGCTCGCCTGCGTGCAGGCTGGCGCTCACGCCGTCCACGGCGGTCAGCCCGCCAAAGCGCACGGTCACGCTGTCGATGGTCAGCAGGGCTTCAGACATGGCTGGCCTCCGTTGCAGGCGTGGCCGCCCGCTTGCGCTGCCACAGCGTGGCCAGCCCGTTGGGCAGGTACATCACGCACAGGATCAGCAGCAGGCCCAGCACCATCATGTAGCCATAGGGCAGCTGCAGGCGCAGCGTCTCGGCCAGCAGGCTGAAGACGATGGCCGCGAGCACCGGCCCGCCGATGCTGGCCGCCCCGCCGATCAGCGCGATCAGCACCGTCTGGAAGCCGATGAAGGGGCTGAACACGGCGGCCGGTTCGATGTAGGTCCAGCGCACGGCCATGGCCGCGCCCACGGCGCCCGCAAACGCGGCCGTGATGCCGAAGCCCGCGATCTTCGCCAGGCGCGTGTCCACGCCCAGGGTCTGCGCACGCTGCTCGTCGGCCCCGATGCCCGAGAGCGCCAGGCCGAAGCGGCTGCGCTGGATGGCGATGGCGGTCGCAATGGCCGCCGCCGCGATCAGCAGCACCGTGAGGTACACCGTCTCGTTGCTGGGCACCACCGTGAGCACACGGCCCACCGTGCCCGATACCTGCTTTTCGACAAAGGTCACCGCGTGGCGGATCAGCTCCGTCATGCCGAAGGTGAGCACCGCGAAATAGGTGCCGCGCAGGTGCAGCACCGCCGCACCCATGACCACGGCCACCACGGCGGCGATCAGCGCGCCGGCCACGATCACCAGCGGCCAGGGCAGGCTGCCCAGCAGCGTGGCGCTGGCATAGGCCCCGATGCCGAAGAAGGCCGATGTGGCCAGCGAGAGGTAGCGCGTGGCGCCGCAGAACAGCGACCAGCTGGTGGCCAGCGCGATGTACATGAGGCAGCTGAGCAGCACCGAGGCCACGAACTCGGACACCAGCCAGGGCAGGGTGCCGACCACGGCCGTGCCCACGGCGAGCGCGAGCCAGGGCCTTGAGGATGAATTTTTCATGGAGTTGTTGGTCGTGCTTTGTTTCGCCATGGGCGAAGGGATACGGCGCGATCGAAGCCAGTGCCACCGTGGAACTGGCTTTGCCAGGCCAGGGGTGGCGTCCCCCTCCCGAAGGAGAGGGGGAAGACGCGAAGCGGCTCAGGGGGTGTCATTTCTTGAACAGTCCGTTGGGGCGCCAGATCAGCACGCCGATAAACACCGCATAGCTCAGCAGCATCTTGAGAGAGGGGCTGCTGAAGTGCATGCCCAGCGCCTCGACCACACCCAGCAGCAGGCCCCCGGCCAGGCTGCCCGCCAGGCTGCCAAAGCCGCCCAGCGTGATGACGATGAGCGCAGTGACGGTGTAGGGCTCGCCCATCGACGGCGAGATCTCGTACGTCATCGACAGCAGCGCCCCCGCCACGCCCGACAGGCCCAGGCCAATGCCGAACATCATCGGGTGCAGGCGCCGGGTGTTGATGCCCACGAGCTGCGCGCCCGTGGGCGACTGCATCAGCGCCCGCACGGCCTTGCCCAGCAAGGTGAGCTTGAGCAGCGCGATCAGCGCGGCCGACAGCGCCAGCGCCACGCCGAACAGCACCAGCTTGTTCTCGGTGAAGCGCATGCCCGCCACCTGCACCGGGTCGGCCAGGTACTCGTAGCCGCGCAGGTCGCCACCCCAGATCAGCAGGGCGGTGTTCTGCACCAGGAACATCAGGCCGAAGCCCACCATCAGGCTGCGCGCCTCGAACACGTCCACGTTCGGCGCGCGCGCCGCCAGGCGCTTGAAGCACAGCGCATGCACCGCCACCCCCAGCACGAACAGCGCGATGAAGGCGATGGGCATCAGCAGCAGCGGCGACCAGCCCCAGGCGGTGTGCGCCCACCAGGTGAGGAAGGCGCCGAGCATCAGGAACTCGCCATGCGAGATGTTCATGATGCGCATCAGCCCGTACTGCAGGTTCAGGCCCATGGCCACCAGCGCATAGATGCCGCCGGTAATGAGGCCACTGGCGACCAGTTCGGCCCAGGAAGTCAAAGACACTGTGTTATTTCCAGGCTGGTTTCGTGGTGTTCAGCTGCGCCGTGGCGCGGTCCTTGGGCCAGACCACCTCGAAGTCGCTGCCCTGCCATTGGCTTACGGTGCCGGGGATGGACGCGTTCTCGCTGCCCACAAAGCGGATGCCGCCCAGGATGGTCTTGAACTCGTTCCTGGCGATGTGCTCGCGCAGCGCCTTGCGGTCCAGGCCCACCTTCTCCACGGCCTGCTGCAGGATCTGCAGGCCTGCCCAGGCATGGCCGCTGGCCCAGCGGTCGGGCTCCTTGTTGAACTTCTTCACGTGGGCGTCGAAATAGGCCTTGGCCTCGGGGCTGGTCTTCACGCTCCACGATCCCATGCCGATCACGCCTTCGGTGTTGGCCTGCATCACGTTCTTGTACAGCTGGAAGGCGGTGCCCACCGAAGCGTAGAAGAACTTGGGGTTCAGCCCCACCTCGCGCGCCTGGCGGCTGGCCAGGATGGTGTCGGGCGGGTAGGTGATGCCGATGAAGGCGTCGGGGTTCTGGTCCTTGATGCCGCGCAGCACGGGCGCCAGGTCCTTCACGCCGAGCGGGTAGCTCTTGCGCTCCACCACCTGGATGCTGGTCTTCTTGAGCGCGCTGTTCAGCGCCGCGAAGTTCTCCAGACCGAACAGATCGTCCATGTAGACGATGGCCACCGACTTCACGCCGTTGGCCACCAGCATGTCCACCAGCGCGCCCATCATCTTGTCGGGCTGCTGCAGCAGCGAGAAGAAGTAGGGCAGGTTCATGTCGATCAGCTTGCGCGACAGCGCCGTGGGCGCCAGCAGCGGGTAGCCGAAGCGGTTGGCCAGCGGCGCGATGGCGAAGTTGGCGCCCGAGCCCCAGGGCGGCAGGATCAGGTCCACCTTGTCGCTGCCCATGAGTTTTTCGAACGTCCGCACGCAGGTCTCGGTCTCGCTGCGGTCGTCGTAGCCGATGAGTTCGATGGGGCGCTTGGTGCCCTTGATGCTCAGGCCGCCCGCCGCGTTCACCTGTTCGGCCCACAGCAGGTAGTTGGGCTCCTGGCTGACCTGGGCGCCTGCGGCCCAGGGGCCTGTGCGGGCAATCGCGTAGCCGATGCGCACGGGGGCGCTGCCACTGCCTTGGGCCAGCAGCTGCGGCGCCACGGCCAGCGCGCCCACGGTGGCGGCGGCCCCCTTGATCCATTGGCGCTTGGAGGGTTGGGATGGTGAATGCGTTGTCATTGTGTGTCTCCTCGGATGGGAGGCCCGCGCAGTGCAGGCCGTACCCGGATCGTAGGAAGACGCCGCCCGGTACGCTGGGCTGAGCGTGCACAAAAGCCTTGTCCCAGCGTGCACGGCGCAGGGGGTTTACCCGGATTTCCGTGCCCGCCGCAGGAATAGCGGCGCGGCCGATAATCCCGCTGAGACAGGCGGCACCGTCTGCATGACGACTGGAGACACCCATGGCCCACCCTCTGACCGAGGTATCGACCGACACCGTGCCACCGCGCGACCGCCTGCACCTGTGGGGCGATGCGGTGTGGCGCCTCATTGGCGGGCTGGAGTCCGATGCGTTTGGCGACGAGGCCTTCGCGGGCCACATCACGTCGGGCCAGGCGGGCTACGTCAACCTGTGCCAGCTCGACGTGAGCCGCCACCGCGTGGTGCGCACCCCCAGCCTCATCCGCAGCAGCGACCGGGCCTACATCAAGGTGGTGGCGCAGCTCGAAGGGCGCGCCTGCTTCGAGCAGAACGGCCGCCAGGTGTGGCTGTCGCCGGGCGAATGGAGCGTGTACGACACCACGCGCGCCTACGCGGTGAGCAACCCGGAGGCCGTGCGCCAGATGGTGCTGATGATCCCCAAGGAACAACTGCCCGAGCGCAAGCTCAAGCTCGACGACCTGATGGTGCAGCGGTTTTCAGGCACCACGGGCGTGTCGCGCCTGGCGTGGGACACCATGCGCGCTGCGTTCACCGAGCTGCCCAGCATGTCCGACGCCGCTGCCGACGGCGTGGCCGACGTGATCACGCACCTGGTGCAGCTGTCGCTGCTGGAGCGCAACGGCCAGCACAGTGCCGTGTCGCAGCGCGAGGCCCTGCGGGACCGCATCGGCCAGTACATCGACCGCCACCTCGCAGACCCGGACCTCACCATCGACCGTATTGCGCAGGCGCTCAACTGCAGCAAGCGGCACCTGTACAACGCGGTGGCGGACGAGGAGAACACGCTGGCCACCATGATCCAGCACCGGCGGCTGGAGGCGTGCCTGCAAGACCTGCGCAGCAGCGCGCAGGCGCAGCGGTCGGTCACGGACATCGCGCTGTCCTGGGGTTTCTCCAACAGCGCCTATTTCAGCCGTGTGTTCCGCGCACATGTGGGCTGCAGCCCCAGCGAATACCGCATGCGGGCCCGGGTTCCGGCATTGCCACACTGAGCGCGCTCTCCGGCCGCTGCGCAGGCCTGTCGGCAGGTCGTTTCATAAGAAAAAACGCCCCTGCCGCTTTCAGCTATTGAATCAATAGCGGTCGTGCTGGCGGCAGGCGGCCCGCCCTGCGCGGGCGGGCGGGTAACTGTGCAAGCGCAGCCGTTTACTGGATGCTCAGCGACGTGGCCCGGCTCGCGGGCTCCAGGCGGGCCAGCGTCAGGGTCAGCACGCCGTTTTCCAGCTTGGCGGAGCTGTTGGCCACGTCGATATCAGTGGCCAGCTCCCAGGCGCGCTGCACCTGACGGGGCGCGCCCTCCACGCTTTGCAGGCGCACCTGGTTGCCTTCGATGCTGATGGACAGCTGCTCGCGGGCCAGGCCCGGTACATCCAGCTGCAAGGTGGTGGTCTTTTCGTCCTGCGTCACGGCGCAGCCGGCAGAGGCCGGGGCTGCGGGTGCGGCCAGTGCGCCCATCAGGAAACGCTGCAGCGCCAGGTCGGCGGAACGGGGGGACTGGGCATAAGCGGCACGGCGGATCACGGGGGCGAAGATCATGGGTAACTCCTATAAACTGCGCGGCTCTCGACGTGGTCGCCGCATGCCAAGGAGTTGTGTACGGCCGGGTTGCTTTTCAAGGGAAAAATGGCATGAATAAATTGCGCTCCGTGGGCTTGAAAACAGGCGCAGCGGCATTACGTCAACCGGTTTTGGCGCTGGCCGCGGCGCTGGTCTGCGCTGTGGCCCCCCTTTCCGCCAGCCATGCCCAGACCGCGCCCGGCACCACGGCCGCGGCCCCGGCCAAACCGGTGAAGGTGGCGCTCATCGAAAGCCTCTCGGGCGCGTTCGCCAACACCGGCGAGGCGGTCTACCGCAACGTCTACTGGGCCATGGAGCGTGTGAACGCACGCGGCGGCGTGCAGCTGCCCGCCAGCAGCGGCGGCCCCCGCCCGCTGGCGCTGGAGCGCTACGACAGCAAGGGCCAGAACGAGGAGGCCTTGTCGGCACTGCGCGCGGCCATCGACGACGGCGCGCAGGTCATCCTGCAGGGCAATTCGTCGGCCACGGCGGCGGTGCTGATCGAAGCCATCAACAAGCACAACGAGCGCGAGCCGAACAAGCGCGTGATCTTCCTGAACTACTCGGCGGTGGACCCGATCCTCACCAACGAGAAGTGCAGCTTCTGGCACTTTCGCTTCGACGCCCATGCCGACATGCGCATGGCCGCGCTCATGGAAGTGATGCGCGAAGACAAGGGCATCAAGAGCGTGTACCTCATCGGCCAGGACTACAGCTTCGGCCAGGCCGTGCTGCGCGAGGCGAAAAAGCAGCTGGCCGCCCAGCGCCCCGACGTGGCCGTGGTGGGCGACGAGCTGCACCCCATCGGCCGCGTGAAGGACTTCGCGCCCTATGCGGTCAAGATCAAGACCAGCGGCGCGCAGGCCGTGGTCACCGGCAACTGGGGCAACGACCTCACGCTGCTGGTGAAGGCCGCGCGCGAGGTGGGCTACGAAGGCAGCTTCTACACCTTCTACGGCAACGCCCTAGGCGCGCCCGCCGCCATCGGCGACGCGGGCATCGGCAAGGTGGTGGCCGTGGCCGACTGGCTGCCCAACGTGCCGGGCGCGCAGAGCGAGGCGTTCTACCAGTCGTTCCGCACGCGCTTTCCCAAGCCGCAGGATGACTACGTGCACATGCGCATGCAGCTCATGGTCGAGGCGCTGGCCCAGTCCATCGAACGCGCGGGCAGCACCGACGCCGTGGCCGTGGCGCGGCAGATGGAGAACGCGAATGTGCAGCTGTCGGGCCAGGGCGGCAGCATGCGCGCGGCGGACCACCAGTTCCAGCAGGCGCTGGTGGTGGGCGTGATGGACAAGAAGGGTGCACCGGGCGTGAAGTTCGACGTGGAGGGCTCGGGCTACGGCTTTCGCGTAGTGAGGCAGATTGCCGCCGCCAAGGCCCAGCAGCCTCACAGCTGTGCAATGCAGCGTCCCTGACGCGCGACTTGGGGATGTGCGGCCCAGCGCGCGCCGCATATCGATATGAAAAGTTAGCGCAACCGGTGGAGGCCCCCGGGCCACAGAATTTGCCGCATCGATCACTCATGCGCGATTCGCTGCCTCCACCGTGTCCTACGCCCTTTCCCTGCTCGACAAAAGTCCCATCCCCGACGGGGCCACGGCGGCCGAGGCGCTGCAGCGCACCGTAGCGCTGGCCCAGCGCGCCGAGCAACTGGGCTACCGACGCTTCTGGGTGGCGGAGCACCATGGCAACCCGGGCCTGGCCGGCTCGGCGCCCGAGGTGCTGGTGGCGCATCTGCTGGCGCGCACCTCGCGCATCCGCATCGGCTCGGGCGGCGTGATGCTGCAGCACTACAGCCCTTTCAAGGTGGCCGAGGCTTTCAAGGTGCTCGCCTCGCTGGCGCCCGGCCGCGTGGACCTGGGCGTGGGCAAGGCGCCCGGCGGCCTGCCGCTGTCCACGCGGGCGCTGCAGGCGCTGCACGACAAATCCAGGCCGTCCGATTTCAGCGCGCGCTTTGCGGAGCTGGACGCCTTCCTGCACGGCACGCTGGACCCGGACCACGCGCTGGCGGGCGCCGTGGCCTACCCCGCACCGCCCAGCCTGCCCGAGCGCCATCTGCTCGGCGGCAGCCCCGACAGCGCTGTGCTGGCGGCGCGCCACGGCTGGCATTTCACGTACGCGGGCCATTTCAACGGCGACCCCGTCAACATCGAGCGCACGGTGCGCGTGTACCGCGAAGCCGCTGGCCGGGCCCCGTCGCTGGCGCTCTATGCGCTGGTGGCCCCCACGCAGGCCGAGGCCGAAAGCCTGGTGGGTGCCTTGCGCGTCTTCAAGCTGCATTTGTCCACCGGACAGAGCGTGAACCTGCCCAGCGCGCAGGCGGCCGCGGAGTTCGCGCGCCAGGCCGGCGTGGCGGATTACCGGCTCGAAGAAACCCGGCCCCACGTGATCGCCGGCTCGCCCGAGCATGTGCGCGAGCAGCTCGATGTGCTCAGCGAGCGCTACGGCATCGAGGAGTTCGTGGTCGACACGCCCGTCACGGGCTTTGCCGAGCGGCTGGCGTCGGTCGAACTGCTGGCCGGTGCCTACGCCACCGCCGAGGTCTGAGCTGCCGGGCGCGGCCATTACTTTCCCTGGAAAAGACACCATGAGCTACACCCCATCCCCCATCCGTTTCGGCGTCATGCTGCATGGCGCAGGCGGCCACATGAATTCGTGGAAGCACCCCGCAGGCCCTGCGGACGCGAGCGTCAACCTCGACTTCTACATCGAGACCACGCGGAAGGCCGAGGCCAACGGCATCGCCTTCGCCTTTGTTGCCGACGGGCTGTTCATCAACGCGAAGTCCATCCCGCACTTTCTGAACCGCTTCGAGCCCATCTCCATCCTGTCGGCGCTGGCCGTGGCGACGTCGAAGATCGGGCTGGCGGGCACCATCTCCACCTCTTACAGCGAGCCATTCACGGTGGCGCGGCAGTTCGCGTCGCTGGACCTCATCAGCAAGGGGCGCGCCGGCTGGAACGTGGTGACCACGCCGCTGGAGGGCACGGCCAGCAACTACAGCCGCAACCACCCCGACCATGCGCTGCGCTACGAGATCGCCGACGAATACCTGCAGGTGACGCAAGGCCTGTGGGACAGCTGGGACGAAGACGCCGTGGTGCGCAACCGCGCCACGGGCCAGTTCTTCGACCCCGCCAAGCTGCACACGCTGAACCACAAGGGCCGCTTCTTCCAGGTGGCGGGGCCGCTCAACATCGGCCGGTCGCCGCAGGGGCAGCCGGTGATCTTCCAGGCGGGTTCATCGGACGCCGGCATCGGCCTGGCGGGCAAGTACGCCGATGCGGTGTTCACGCATTCGCCGTCGGTGGAGGAGACGCGCAGCTTTCTGCGCAAGGTCAAGGCCAGTGCCGTGGTGCATGGCCGCCAGGCCGACGATGTGAAGATCTTCCCCGGCATCGGGCCCGTGGTGGGCGCCACGCAGGAAGAGGCTGACGCCAAATACCAGGCCATCCGCGAGCTGCTCACGGTCGATGAAGCGCTGGCCTACCTGGGCCGCTACTTCGACCACCACGACTTCAGCCAGTACCCGCTCGACGAACCCTTCCCGGAGCTGGGCGAGATCGGCCGCAACAGCTTTCGCTCCACCACCGACCGCATCAAGGCCGACGCCAAGGCGCGCGGCCTGACCCTGCGCGAAGTGGCGCTGGAGGCCGCCACGCCGCGCTCGCAGTTCGTGGGCACGGGCGAGCGCGTGGCCGACGAGATCATCCGCTGGGTGGACGAGGGCGCGGCCGATGGCTTCATCCTGGGCTTCCCCGTGCTGTCGCAGGGGCTTGATGACTTCATCGCCCATGTGATCCCGGCGCTGGAAGCGCGGGGCCGCTACCAGCGCACGCTGCCGGGCCATACGCTGCGCGACCACCTGGGCTTGCCGCGCAAGGCCAGCCGGTATGCGCAGGCCGGTGCGGACGCAGCCACGGCGCCAGAGAAGAAGGTGGCGTGATGGGCGCAGCATTACCGACAGCGGCTTCCGCACACGACGTGCAGCGGGTGAAAAGTGTGGAAGAGGGCATTGCCGCTTTCATCCACGAGTTCCAGGCATTGCGCCGGGACCTGCACCAGCACCCCGAGCTGTCGTTCCAGGAGCACCGCACCTCGGCCATTGTGGCCGAGCGCCTCGCGTCCTGGGGCTACGAAGTAGCCACCGGCATCGCGGGCACCGGCCTGGTAGGCACGCTGCGCAAGGGGCAGGGCACCAAGACCCTGGGCATCCGTGCCGACATGGACGCACTGCCCATCACCGAGGCCACGGGCCTGCCCTATGCCAGCCGGAACGCCGGTGTGATGCACGCCTGCGGACACGATGGGCACACCACGGTGCTGCTGGCGGCCGCGCGCTTCCTGGCCGAGTCGGGCCGCTTCGACGGCACGCTCAACCTGATCTTTCAGCCCGCCGAGGAGAACGGCGGCGGTGCCCACCGCATGATCGGCGAGGGACTCTTCGAGCGCTTTCCGTGCGACGCGGTGTTCGGCCTGCACAACTGGCCCTGCGTGGGCGAGGGGCACTTTGGTTGCGTGACGGGGCCTGCCATGGCCTCGGTGGACCAGATCACCATCACCGTGCGCGGCAAGGGCGGCCATGGCGCTGCGCCGCATGAGACGGTGGACCCGGTGGTGGCCAGCGCGCACATCATCACCGCGCTGCAGACGGTGGTCTCGCGCAACGTCGATCCACTCGACATGGGCGTGGTCACGGTGGGCTCGATCCACGGAGGCAACGCACCCAACGTGGTGCCCGAGAGCGTGGAGCTCAAGCTCACGGCCCGCGCCTTCAAGCCCGAGGTGCGCGAGGTGCTCAAGGAGCGCATTCCGGCCATCGCCCGCGCGCAGGCCGAGAGCTTTGGCGCCACGGCCGATGTGTTGTACCGGCCCGGCTACCCGGCCGTGCTCAACCATGAAGCCGAGACGGAGCTGGCACGCAGCGTGGCGCTGGACACCTTTGGCGCAGCCCGTGTGGACGCAGGCTTTCGCCCGCGCACGGCCAGCGAGGACTTCGCCTTCATGCTGCTCAAGCGCCCTGGCAGCTACGTGTTCGTGGGCAATGGCGATGGGGCATCGCTGCACAGCCCGTACTACGACTTCAACGACGCCATCCTGGCGCCCTCGGCCACGTACTGGGTGCGGCTGGCCGAGCGCTTTCTGGCCTGAGACCCCTTTCA
Source organism: Acidovorax sp. GW821-FHT10E03 (assembly GCF_059415205.1). Classification (NCBI taxonomy): domain Bacteria; kingdom Pseudomonadati; phylum Pseudomonadota; class Betaproteobacteria; order Burkholderiales; family Comamonadaceae; genus Acidovorax; species Acidovorax sp. GW821-FHT10E03. The sequence continues at coordinate 84,173 of NZ_JBWKMU010000001.1, forward strand.
CGAGAAAGCCCTCCCCATGAGTGACCGCTTCATCTACACCTCGCCTGCCGATCCCCTGGCCCGCCCGCTCATCGACGAGCTGTCGCACGAGTACGAGTCGCGCTACGGCGAGTTCTATGACCGCGAAGGCGGGCAGCGCGAGATGGAGAAGTACCCGCCCGAACTGTTCACGCCGGAGCACGGTGGCAGCTTTGTACTGCTGCTGCGCGGCGGGCAGGCCATTGGCGGCGGCGCCTTCAAGCGTCACAGCGATGCGCACACGGCGGAGCTCAAGCGCGTGTGGACGCACTCGGCCCACCGCCGCCAGGGCCTCGCCGCCAAGGTGCTGCGGGAGCTCGAAGCGCAGGCGCTGCGCCAGGGCTATGCGCGGCTGTACCTCACCACCGGCTTTCGCCAGCCCGAGGCCGTCGGGCTGTATCTGGGCCACGGGTACACGGCGCTGTTCGACACCACGCTGCCGCACGAGACGTACCGCCATCTGCCGTTCGAGAAGACTCTGCGCGCAGTGGACGGCCTGGAGTCCCCCGCCACGTTGACGACGGCGCCCGCCACACCGCACGCCCTGGGCCTGGGACGCGCTGCGGTCGTGGCGCAAGCGGCCTGAAAGCCGCCAAGCACACCGGCCCCGCCTGCCTCGCTCTTTTCCACGAACCCCGACAGCCTGCGAGACCTCATCACCATGTCCACCTCCACCACCCTGGACGCCGCAGCCGTTTTGCCGCTGGGCCCCGGCCATGCCGCGCCCCCTGGTGTCCACAGCCATGCGCCCGGCGCGCCTGCCCTCACACCCTCGCCTTCCCTGGCCCCTTCCCCGGTGAAGGGCGACTATTCACACTACAAAGTCGTGCCCGCGCGCTACCGGGCACGGGCGGCCGGCACGGTGTTTGCCGCCGTGGTCATCGCGCTGGTGCTGTATTCGGTCTTCACAAACCCGCGCTGGGGCTGGAGCATCTTCGGCGAGTATTTCTTCTCGGAGCCCGTGCTGGTGGGCTTGGGCCGCACGCTGCTGCTCACCGCGCTGGGGGCGCTGTTCGGCTTCACGCTGGGCACGGCGCTGGCGCTGGCCCGGGTGTCGCGCTCGCCGCTGCTGGTGGGGCTGTCGTGGACCTTCATCTGGATCTTCCGGTCCATCCCGGTCATCGTGCTGCTGCTCATCATCAACAACCTGGGCTACCTGTACGAGACCGTGAGCCTGGGCGTGCCGTTCACCGGCTGGACGTTCTTCTCGTACCCCACCACGCAGCTCATCAGCCCGTTCGTGGCGGCGCTGATCGGCCTCACGCTGAACCAGGCAGCCTTCGCGTCGGAGATCGTGCGCGGCGGCATCCTGTCGGTGGACCAGGGGCAGCTGGAAGCGGCGGCCGCCCTGGGCCTGCCGCGCCGCCGCCAGGCGTTCCGCATCGTGCTGCCGCAGGCCATGCGGTCCATATTGCCGGCGGGCTTCAACGACATCATCGGGCTGGCCAAGGGCACGTCCAACGTGTACATCCTGGCCCTGCCCGAGCTGTTCTACACCATCCAGATCATCTACCGCCGCAACCTGGAGGTGATCCCGCTGCTGATGGTGGCGACCGTGTGGTACCTCGTGATCCTCACGGTGCTGTCGCTGCTGCAGTACTACATCGAGCGGCATTTTTCCAAGGGCGCGCTGCGCAGCCTGCCGCCGTCGATCTTCGGCGGCATTGCGCAGCGCCTGCGGCCTGCGCGGCGCGCGGCCGTTCAAGGTGATACAGCGGTGACCGCACCGGCAGCAGCGCCCACGCCCGCCGTCGCCACCGTGCCGCGCTGGACGGGCGAGCGCAACCGCGGTGGTGAAGTCACCATCCACGGCGTGTCCAAGAGCTACGGCGCCCTGCGAGTGCTGAAGGACGTGACGCTGACGGTGCCACCCGGCAGCGTCACGGTGATCCTGGGGCAGTCCGGCTCGGGCAAGTCGACCTTGCTGCGCACCATCAACCACCTGGAGCGCGTGGACGATGGTTTCATTGCCATCGATGGCGAGCTGATCGGCTACCGCCAGGAAGCGGACACCCTGTACGAGCTGGGCGAGAAGGACATCCTCCAACGCCGGGTGGACGTGGGCATGGTGTTCCAGAACTTCAACCTGTTCCCGCACCTCACGGTGCTGGAGAACATCGTCGAAGCACCGGTCACCGTGCGCAGGCTGCCCCGTGCAGAGGCCGAAGCGCTGGGGCTGGAGCTGCTGGCGCGCGTGGGCCTGTCCGACAAGGCGCACAGCTACCCGCGGCAGCTTTCCGGCGGGCAGCAGCAGCGCGTGGCGATCGCGCGCGCCCTGGCGCTCAAGCCCAAGGTGCTGCTGTTCGACGAGCCCACGTCTGCGCTGGACCCGGAGCTGGTGGGCGAGGTGCTCGATGTGATCAAGGAGCTGGCGCGCACCGGCACCACGCTCATCATCGTGACGCACGAGATCGGCTTTGCCCGCGAGGTGGCCGACACGGTCGTCTTCATGGAGCAGGGCCGCGTGCTGGAAACCGGCACGCCCGCCAAGGTGTTCAGCCAGCCCGACCACCCCCGCACGGCGGAGTTCCTGGCCAAGGTGCTCTGAGCCGCCACCCGCCTCACATTCCCCCACCCGCAGCGGCCTTTCTGGGTCAGCCGGCCTTTAGCCCAGGCCGGGCTGCGGCATGGGCGCCGCTGTGATCTGCCGATTTTTTGTTTTTCCCTTTGCCTGTTTTCCTGACCCATCCATTTCATCCCCGGAGCCGATCCATGACCCTTGTGAACCGAACCCTCGCAGCCCTGGCACTGGCCGCTGCGTCCATCGCCGCACTGGCGCCCATCCACGCGACTGCGCAGGCCATCGACCTGAGTCCCGAGCAGCCCACGCGCCCCCGCTCGCAGAAGGTGGACGAGGCGATCAAGCTCGTCGCCAAGGATTTCAAGTTCGCCAAGGACGGCGTCCTCACCGTGGGCACCACCACGGGCCGGCTGCCGTTTGGCGCCTATGCCACCGACAACAAGACGCCCGTGGGCAACGCGCCGGACATCGCGCAGCTGGTGGCCGACAGCCTGGGGCGCAAGCTGGAGCTGGTGTCCGTGGCCTGGGCCGACTGGCCGCTGGGCCTGCAATCCGGCAAGTTCGACGTGGTGATCTCCAACGTCACCGTGACCGAGGAGCGCAAGGAGAAGTTCGACTTCTCGACCTACCGCAACGACCAGCTGGGCGTGTATGTCAAGGCCGACAGCAAGATCACGTCCATCAAAGAGCCGAAGGATGTGGCGGGCCTGAAGGTCGTGGTCGGCGCGAGCACCAACCAGGAGCAGATCCTGCTGCGCTGGAACCAGCAGAACATCGCCGCAGGCCTTAAGCCGGTGGACATCCAGTACTACGACGACGATGTGGTGCTGTACCTGGCGCTGGCCTCGCGCCGCGCCGACGCGTACCTGGCCCCCAACGGCATCGCCGCGCACAACGCGCGCGATGGCAAGACGAAACTGGTAGGCACCTTCTCGGGCGGCTGGCCGCAGGCGGCCGAGATTGCCGTGACCTCGCGCAAGGGTTCGGGCATTGCCGACGCGATCACCACGGCACTGAATGCGCAGATCAAGAACGGCAACTACGCCAAGGCGCTCGAGCGCTGGAACCTGCAGTCCGAGGCCATCCAGGTCTCGCGCACCAACCCTCCTGGCTTGCCCAAGAAGTAAGCCTGCAGCCTTCAAGGACCATCCATGATTCTGACTCTCCATTCCCTGTCGCGCCGCAGCCTGGTAGCCCTGGCCTCGGCGTGCGCGCTGGCCTGCGCGTGGACCGTGGCCGGTGCGGCCACCGCGTTTGACTTCAGCCCCGGGCAAAAGGGCCGCATCCGCGCCGAGAAAGACGCAGCGGCCGTCCAGTCCATTCCGAAGAATTTCAAGTTCGTGAAGGAGGGCGTCTTTACCGTGGCGATCGCGCCGTTTGCGCCGCCCATCGCCACCTATGCCAGCGACGCCAAGACCGTGGTGGGGTTCGATCCGGACTATGCACAGCTGATTGCCGACGCACTGGGGCTCAAGCTCGAACTGCTGCCGATTGCCTGGGCCGACTGGCCGCTCGGGCTCACCTCGGGCAAGTACGACGCGGTGATCTCCAACGTGGGCGTGACGGAGCAGCGCAAGGAGAAGTACGACTTCTCCACCTACCGCCTGGGCCTGCACGGCTTCTATGTGCGCGCCGACAGCAAGATCACGTCCATCAAGGAGCCCAAGGACATTGCGGGGCTGAAGGTCATCACCGGATCGGGCACCAACCAGGAGCGCATCCTGCTGGAGTGGAACAAGCAAAACGTCGCCGCAGGCCTCAAGCCCGTGGAGCCCGTGTACTTCGACGACGACGCCGCGCGGCTGCTGGGCGTGGTGTCGGGCAGGGCCGACGCCAACTTCAACCCCAACGCGCCGCAGGCCTACCACGCGGCCAAGGACGGCAAGATCAAGCTCGTGGGCACGGTGAACGCGGGCTGGCCGCTCAAGTCCGACGTGGCCATCACCACGCGCAAGGGCTCGGGCCTGGCCGATGCGCTGACGCTGGCCACCAATGGGCTCATCAAGAACGGCAAGTACACGCAGGCGCTGCAGCGCTGGAGTCTGCTGGAGGAAGCGTTGCCCAAATCGGAAACCAATCCCCCGGGCTTGCCCAAGTTCTGAAGCCCTCTGAGCCGCTGCGCGACTTCCCCCTCAGGGGGACGCACCCGGTGGACTGGCGAAGCCAGATCCACGGGTGCGCTGGTATGGGGGCGCGCCGGTTGCGGGCGTCTGTCGGTCTGATCGGCGTCTGTTGATCCTTTTTCTTTTTCATCCATGGCTATTTCTCATCTCGCATTTCTGACGCCGGGCAACTATGCCGAGGACAGCCCGCTGCAGGGTTTGGAAGACACCTTGCGCCTGTTCGAGCTGGGGGAAGCGCTGGGCTACCAGGGCGCCTGGGTGCGCCAGCGGCATCTGGAGCGGGCGGTGTCGTCCGCGGCCACGCTGCTGGCCGCCGCCACGCAGCGCACGGGGCGCATCGCGCTGGGCACGGCGGTGATCCAGATGGGGTATGAGAACCCTTTCCGGCTGGCCGAGGACCTGGCGACGGTGGACGTGCTGTCGCGCGGGCGCCTGCAGGTGGGGCTGAGTGCGGGGGCGCCACCCTACGGGCCGCTGTTGGGCGGGCGTTTGTTCGACGGCGATGCGCAGGCCATCGATTTTTCGCACGCGCGGGTGGAGCGGCTGCGCAGCAACCTGCGCGGTGATTATTTCGGCGACGACGACTTTTTCGTGGAGTCGCCCGCAGGACGCCAGCGCCCGCGGGTGCAGCCGCATGCGGCGGGGCTCGTGGAGAGACTGTGGTACGGCGGCGGGTCGCTGAAGTCTGCGCAGTGGGCGGGTGCCCAGGGCTACCACCTGCTGATCGGCAATCTCAACCGTGGTGAGCAGACAGACGATTTCTTCGCGGCGCAGCGCAGTCAGCTCGAACTGTTTCATGCCCACTGGTCGGCTCCCCACGCCCCGCGTGTGGCGCTGGGCCGGGTCGTCGTGCCGCTGGACAGCGCAGATGCTGCGAGCCGGGCGCGCTACCGAGCCTGGGCGGCGCTGCGCGAGGTTCGCACGATGGCACCCCAGGGCGAGCGCCGTACGCTGTTTGCGCGCGATCTGGTGGGGACGTCCGATGAGATCCTGGAAAGCCTGCGCCAGGACCCGATCGTGCCGCGCGTGCAGGAGCTGCGGCTGGAGCTGCCATATGACTTCAACGTGCACGAGTACGCGCAGATCCTGAGCGACACCGCGCAGTACATTGCGCCGGAGCTGGGCTGGGTTCCAGCGGCGGCCGGCCCGACTGTCGACGGCTACTGCGTGGACCGCGCAGCCGCGACGTCGCTGCCCAGCTCGATCACCGACATGGCGTAGCAGATCGACCGGTTGTAGCGGGTGATGGCGTAGCGGTTTTCGGTGCCCGGCACGTAGCTCGGCGTATCACCGCCGTTGTGTAGTTCGACGAGGCCAGGGGCGCGGCGGCGCCATCCAGCACGCCGCCCTTTGCTTGTATGCTGGCAGCGCTGAAGGTGGGCAGGAGTCTTGCGGTAAGAGGTGATCCAGTTGCAGCAGGCTCAGACCGAACGGGTTGTTTCAAGTTCAAAATGCTGACTCTATGAAGCACCGCCCAGCCCACGTCTTGCGGTGCGTTCAGCGCCGGATGCGCCGTCCCGTCTTGAACACCCACCACACCACGACAAGGCACAGGGCCATGAACACGAACGTCATGCCCGCGCTCACGCCGATGTGGACATCGGCCTGGCCGTAGAACGCCCAGCGCAACCCGCTGATGAGATAGACCACCGGGTTGAACAGCGAAACGGTCTGCCAGAACGGCGGCAGCATGCTGATGCTGTAGAACGCACCGCCGAGAAACGTCAGCGGTGTGATGACCAGTAGCGGTATCACCTGCAGCTTTTGAAAGCTGTCAGCCCAGAGGCCGATGATGAATCCGAACAGGCAGAACGTGACGGCGGTGAGCACCAGAAAGCCCACCATCCACACCGGATGCGCCACTTCGTAGGGCACAAACACCCTGGCGGTGGTGAGGATGAGCACCGATACCAGCAGCGACTTGGTGGCTGCGGCGCCGACATAGCCCAGCAGCACCTCGACCCAGTTGACCGGCGCGCTGAGCAGCTCGTAGATGGTGCCGGACCACTTGGGCATGTAGATGCCAAAAGCCGAGTTGGAAATGCTTTCGGACAGCAGCGACAGCATGAGCAGGCCGGGGATGATGTAGGCCCCATAGCTCACGCCGCCGATGTCGCCCATGCGCGAGCCAATGGCCGAGCCAAAGACGATGAAGTACAGCGCTGTGGACAGCACCGGTGCGATCAGGCTTTGCATCCAGGTGCGAAAGGCACGGTTCATCTCGAAGCGATAGATGGCACGCACGCCATGCAGGTTCAGGCCGGTCATGCTCGGGATGCTTTCTGTTGCGACGGGGCGTGGTCCTGGTCCTTGTCCTGGTGCACCAGGCCCACAAAAATGTCTTCGAGCGAACTCTCGCTGGAATGCAGGTCCTTGAAGTCAATCCCGTGTTCGGCCAGCGCGCGCAAAAGTGCGGCAATGCCTGTGTCTTCTTGCTGGGTGTCAAAGGTGTAGGTGAGCATGGTGCCACCCTGGCTAAGCACCAGTGGCCAGCGGGCCAGCGACGCGGGTATCTGCTGCATCGGTTGCTGCAGCGTGAGTGCAAGCTGCTTCTTGCCCAGCTTGCGCATCAGCACATTTTTGTCCTCCACCACGATCAGCTCGCCCTTGCGGATCACGCCGATGCGGTCGGCCATGTCCTCGGCTTCCTCCAGGTAATGCGTGGTCAGGATGATGGTGGTGCCCGCATCGCGCAGCGCCCGCACCAGGCGCCACATGTCGTGGCGCAGCTCCACGTCCACGCCCGCGCTGGGCTCGTCGAGGAACAGGATCTTGGGCTCGTGCGACAGCGCCTTGGCGATCAGCACGCGGCGTTTCATGCCGCCCGAGAGCGCGAGGATCTTGCTGTCCTTCTTGTCCCACAGCGACAGGTCCTTCAGGATCTTTTCGATGAAAGCAGGGTCGGGAGCCTTGCCGAACAGCCCTCTGCTGAAGTTGACCGTGGCCCACACGGTTTCAAACGAATCGGTGTGCAGCTCCTGGGGCACGAGGCCAATGGCCGCGCGGGCGGCGCGGTAGTCCCGCACGGTGTCATGGCCATCGGCGCTGATGGAGCCCGCCGTGGCATTGCTCATGCCGCAGATCACGCTGATGAGCGTGGTCTTTCCCGCGCCGTTGGGCCCGAGCAGGGCAAAGATCTCGCCGCGCCGGATGTCCAGGTCGATGTTCTTGAGTGCCTGGAAACCGCCAGCGTAGGTTTTGCTCACGCCGCGCACACGGACGATCGCGTCCGCAGCGGGCATGGAAGAAGGTGATGCAGGCATGGGATGGTGGTCAGGAATAGTGCATGCCGCCGCGGCGGTTGCCGGGCAAGCGGGGGAGCGACGCATTGTGGCTTGAGTTGCGCAACCGCGCTGGCAGGCGCTGGCAAACCCCGCTTTGGCCCTGCGGCCAGGACAGGTCTTTCCCCTTCGCCACCGGATGCGTGCGGTGCGGGTAGCACAGCTGGCTCCGATCCGCAGCCCCACCAGGCAGTTCGGCTCGCGAAGGGTATTGCGGGCCATCCGGTGCTCGGCCCCTCGGTCGACCCTGTGCGCCTGCTCCGGCCGCCTCAGCGCCAGGATCAGCGCGCTCGCGCCGCCGCCACCTCGCGGCCGAGCTCGATCACGGCCATCGCGTAGTAGCTGGACCAGTTGTAGCGCGTGATGGCGTAGAAATTCTCGGTGCCTGCCACATAGCTGGCGGGCTCGCCGCCGTTTTGCAGTTCCACCAGTGCCAGCGGGCCGGTGTGCTGCGCGCCCTGGGCATCCAGCACCGCGCCTTTGGCTGTCATGCTGGCCACGCTGAAGGTGGGCAGGATGTCGGGTGCCAGCAGGTCGTCGAGCTGCAGGCGCGCGGCGTCGAACTGCACGCCAAAGTGCGTGGGCATGCCTGGCGTCCAGCCATGGCCGCGGAAGTAGTTGGCCACCGAGCCGATGGCGTCCGCCGGGCTCTTGAACAGGTCCACGCGGCCGTCGCCATCGAAGTCAATCGCATAGCGCACCCAGCTCGACGGCATGAACTGCCCCAGGCCCATGGCACCGGCGTAGCTGCCACGGGGCTCGAACGGGTCGGTGTCGCTGCGGTTGGTGAGGCTCAGGAACTGCTCCAGCTCACCGCGGAAAAATGCGGTGCGCTCCTTGGCACGCGGGTGGGTTGACGGGAAATCAAACGCCAGCGTGGCCAGCGCGTCCATCACCCGGAACGTGCCCATCTGCTGGCCGTAGATGGTCTCCACGCCGATGATGCCCACGATGATCTCGGCGGGCACGCCGTACTCGCGCTCGGCCCGCTCCAGCGTGGCCTCGTTCTCCTGCCAGAACCGCTGGCCGGCGCGGATGCGGATGGGGTCGATGAAGCGGCTGCGGTACACGCGCCAGTTCTTGGCGGTGCCTTTGGCTGGCGGCAGCATGAGGCGGGGGACCTGTGGTAGGAAGTGCGCCTGCCCGATGGCCTGGCGCACCCATTCGCGGTCCAGGTCGCGGCGCGCGGCCAGGTCGTCGGCAAACTGCAGGGCCTCGGGGCGCGATGCATAGGGCACCGCGGGCTTTTGCTTCGTGGCGGTGGGTTTAGAGGGTTTTTGGGGGCTGGCGCTTGCTGTTATTGCGCAAGATGCTATTAAAAATATAGCAATATTGGCCCATCGGGCTGTCTTCTTCATGTCGGTTGTTCGTTACTTTGTTGTGTCCCTGCGCCGCGCAACCGGCGCGGCCCGGGCCAGCGTCACCGCGCAAGGGCAGCCCCGCCGCGCTGGCGGAGCCGAGAGAAGGAGCTGGAGGCCGCGGATCCAGGCCTGCCTGCGCAGGCTGGGACGGCCCCGAAGGGCTGCCGTCTCTGGCGGCTGCACGGAGCGGCGAAGCCGCTCAGGGGGATGATTCATTTCTTGGGCCAGGGCAGGGTGCGGAATTCGCGCCGCAGCGTGCCCAGTTCGGTGTCGGGGTGGGGGGCGTAGCGCAGTCGCTCCAGCCGCAGCAGCCAGTCTGCCACTGCGTCGGCTGGCGCCCCGAATTGTGCCCGCACCCGTTCGGCCATCGCGCGCGGTGGCAGGGTTTCCGGCAGTGGCAGGCCCGCGCGCGCCAGGCGCTGGCGCGTGCGGGCCAGCAGCCGCAGCCAGGGGTCGTGCTGGCTGCGTTCCCACAGGCTCCAGCCCATGCCGCCCAGCGCGGCCGCGATGACCAGGGTGCCCAGCACGGTGGTGAGGTCCTGCCAGCTGGGGGATTCAAACCCCAGCGCCTTGAGCAGGTCCATCTGGCGGCTCTGCGTGTAGTTGAGCACCCACTGGTTCCAGCTGTTGTTGACGGCTTCCCACACGGCGCGCAGGTTCTGCACCATGCCCGGGCTGAGCGCGCCCATCGCTGCCGCGAACGCGCCTTGGGGCGCCTGCAGGCGCTGGAACGCCCCCACGCGGCCTGGCGAGACGGCGCCCGTGGGGTCCACGCGCACCCAGCCGCGGCCTTCCATCCACACCTCGGCCCAGGCGTGGGCATCGGCATTGCGCACGGTCCAGTAGCCGTCCACGGGATTGCGTTCACCCCCCTGGTAGCCCGTGACGATGCGTGCGGGCACATCCAGGGCGCGCATCAGCACCACGAAGGCCGAGGCAATGTGTTCGCAAAAACCTTCCTTGCGGTCAAACCAGAACTCGTCGGCGGTGTGTTCGCCATAGACGCCGGGATCGAGGGTGTAGGTGTAGCCGCCCGTGCGCAGGCGCTGCAGGGCCGCATTGACCAGCGCGCTTGTTCCGCCGCTGGCCAGCGCGGGGTCTGCGCGCATTTGCGCGGCCAAAGCCAGGGTGCGGGGGTTGAAGCCGGGGGGGAGCTCCGTGTACACGCGCAGCTGCCGCACGGACTGCTGGGGGCCATGGCGGTACTCGGGGTAGCTCACGGCCTGGTAGCGCATCACCTCGGTGATGGGGCGTGAGGTCATCCACTGCAGGTCCTGGGTCATGTAGGCCCGCATGTTGTTGGGCAGCTCGGGCGCCTCGGGGGTGGCTTCCAGCACCATCAGCCAGGGTTGCCGCTGGGGCTCGAGCGTCACTTCGTAGCGCACGGCCGGTCCGCTGACCTGCAGGTTGGCTGGCAGGGCCGCGCGTGCGGCCCAGGCGCTGTCTTCGCGAAACGGCTCTGCCTGCCATTGCCGGCCATCGAACGCCGTCATGACGGGGCCGCGGAAGTACAGCGCCGATTGGGGCGGGACATCGGTGGGCGCCCCCGCGAAGCGCAGGCGGATGGCCACGCGTTCGTCGAGCGCGATCTCGGCCATCTCGCCGATCTTCATGGTGCCCGACAGGCCGCTGCGCCCCGTGAGGTTCTCCCCGGGCATGCCCCACAGCGGCGCCATGCGCGGAAACAGCATGAACAGCGCCACCATGATGGGCGCCCCCAGCAGCGCCATGGTGCCCGCCATGCGAAAGGTCTGCGCCAGGGGCGGGCGCCCCACCGGCATGTGGGCATTGACCAGCGCCATGAGCAGGCCCAGCAGCGCCACCAGCATGGCGGCGGCGGTGAGCAGCGACTGCGAGAAGAAGAAGTTGCTGAGCATCGTGAAGAAGCCCAGGAAGAACACCACCATCGCGTCGCGGCGCGCGCGCAGCTCCAGCATCTTGAGCGCCAGCAGCATGACGACCAGGGTGACGCCCGCATCGCGCCCGAGGATGGTGCGGTGCGTGAACAGCGTGCCCGCCACCGCCACCACCAGCAGGGCGCCCACGGTCCAGCGCCCGGGCAGGGGCCGGCCTTTCCAGGCGAGCCAGCCGCGCCACAGCAGCAGCCCGCCGGCCAGCAGGCTGGTCCACACCGGCAGGTTGGACACCTGAGGTGCGATGACCCAGACGATCACGAACAGCAGAAAGAGCGTGTCGCGGGCGTCGCGCGGCAGGGAAACAAGGGTTCGGCGCAGGTTCATGGCAACGGTCCAGGCCCGGCTTGGAGTGGTGGACATGCTATAAAAAATATAGCTCCCTGCGCCTTGCCTGTATGCGACAGGGGCCCACTGGATACGGATTTTGAAGCGGGGTTCAGCACAGCGCCAGTGCCTCCAGGCAATTTCGTCGGTGCGCCGCACCCGTGTCCGGGGCGATCTCGACACCCGGCAGGCGCAGGCCATAGTCCAGCCCCAGCCGGTCGGCCTGCAGCACCCAGGCGGTCAGGCGCGAGATGCGGGCTTCGTGGTCGGGCAGCGAGGCGCGGGCCAGGTCCAGCCACAGTTCGTGCCGTTGGGCTTGCTGGGCGTCGCGGCTGACCAGGTCGTCCGTGCCAGTGCCCAGCGATTTGGCGGCCTTCTTCCAGACCACGAGCTTGAGCGGGTCGCCCCGGCGGTAGGCGCGCACGCCGTCGAATTCGCCAATGCCCTGCGTGGGCGTGTTGCCGGCGCCGCCCGCGCGCGGTTCGCCGGTCGGCAGCGGCGGTGCCGGGGTCTCGGGCGCGGGGTAGACCAGCACCTGGGCCGCGGGCCGCCAGTATGTCCAGACGCGGAAGGTGCCGAGCGGAAAGCGCGTCTCGGCCGTCAGCGTGGGCACGCGGTGCAGGCCCCGGCGCGGGGGCTTGAAGGCGACCTGCACGCTCGACTGGCCTTGCGCGGGCACGTCGGTCCAGGCCCAGTGGTGTGCCTCCTTGCCCGTGCCGTGCACCGACAGGGCGATGCCGTAGCGCGGCGTCTTGCGCTCGCTGGACAGCTGGATGTCAAACGCCGTGCTGGTGCCCATGAAGTGTGGCTCGGGCGCCTTCAGGTGCAGCGTGAGGCCGCGCAGGTTGGCGTGGCAGATGTGCATGCCCACCACGGCGCTGCCCGCCAGCAGAAAGGTCAGCAGGTAGCCCAGGTTGAGCTGGTAGTTGATGGACGCGATGAGCAGCACGATGAGCGTCAATGCCAGCATCCAGCCCGAGCCGGTGGGCAGGATGTAGACATTGCGCTGCGTGAGCGCGAGCGTGTCGCTCAGCGGCAGGCGCGCCTGCCACCAGCGCTGGAAGCGGCGGCGCAGTGGCGCAAGCGGGCTCACCCGGGCCAGGATGGCGCGCCAGCCCCCGGTCGGGCGGAGCGTGGCGGGGGGATGGGCGGCTGTCATTTCACGGCAGCGGCACGGCCTCGACCATGGCGCGCACCTGTTCCACCGCGCCGCGTCCGGCATCGCCCACGGGCACCAGGCGGTGGGCGATGGTCTGGGGCAGCACGGCCTGCACGTCGTCGGGCGCCACGTAGTCGCGCCCGCTGATGAGGGCCTGTGCCTTGGCCGCACGCACCAGGGCGATGCCCGCGCGGGGCGAAAGGCCCTGCAGGAACCACCGGCCCGAGCGCGTGGCGGCGATGAGGTCCTGCACATAGTTGAGCAGCGGGTCGGCCGCATGGATGGCCTGCACCTGGCGCTGCAGCTCGGCCAGTTCCTCGTCGGACAGCAGGGGCAGCATGGTGTCCACCATGTCGCGCCGGTCCGCGCCCGCCAGCAGCACGCGCTCGGCCGCGCGGTCGGGGTAGCCGATGGAGATGCGCATCAGAAAGCGGTCGAGCTGCGATTCGGGCAGCGCGAAGGTGCCCAGCTGGTCGTGCGGGTTCTGGGTGGCGATCACGAAGAAGGGGTGGGGCAGGGCGCGCGTCTCGCCCTCTACCGACACCTGCTTTTCCTCCATGGCTTCGAGCAGCGCGCTTTGCGTCTTGGGGCTGGCGCGGTTGATTTCGTCGGCCAGCAGCACCTGGGCGAACACCGGGCCAGGGTGGAACACGAAGGCTTCCTTGCCGCGCTCGTAGACCGAGACGCCCGTCAGATCGCTGGGCATCAGGTCGGCCGTGAACTGCACGCGCGAGAACTGCAGGCCGAAAGTGCGCGACAGCGCATGGGCCAGGGTGGTCTTGCCCACCCCCGGAACATCCTCGATGAGAAGGTGCCCGCCGGCCAGCAGGCAGGCCACGCAGTCCTGTACCTGGGCCTGCTTGCCCACGATCACCGTGTTAAGCTGATCCAGAAGCGATTTGATCTTGTGCTGTGCATTCATTGTCATGGCGCGACGTTATCCGAAAACCATCCAAAAAAATACGAGACACGGGGATTGACTGTGAGCAAGACGGGCTATTTCACCCATCGGGATTGTTGGAAGCACGAGATGGGCCCGGGCCACCCAGAATGCCCCGAAAGGCTCGATGCCATCGAAGACCGCTTGCTGGTCACCGGGGTGGGCGATGCGCTGGAGCGCTACGAGGCCCCCGAGGCCTCGCTGGCCGACATCGAGCTGGCGCATGGCCGCATGCACATCGCGGCGCTGCGGGGCCTGTCCGACCGGCTCAACGAAGAGCTGATGGCGGGCGGCCCGAGCTACGCGCAGATCGACACCGACACCTCCATCAACGCCCACACCTGGAAGGCGTCGCTGCGCGCCGCGGGTGCCGCGCTGGCCGCCACGGATGCGGTGATGGCCGGCGAGGTCGAGAACGCGTTCTGCTCCGTGCGTCCGCCCGGGCACCATGCATGCCGCGACAAGGCCATGGGTTTTTGCTTCTTCAACAACGTGGCGGTGGCCGCCAAATATGCGCTGCAGCGCTACAACCTGCAGCGCGTGGCGGTGGTGGACTTCGATGTGCACCATGGCAATGGCACCGAGGACATCCTGGCGGGCGACCCGCGCGCGCTGATGGTCAGCATCTTCCAGCACCCGTTCTACCCGTACAGCGGCGACCAGGACCCGGCCCCCAACATGGTCAACGTGCCCGTGCCAGCGTACACCCGTGGCATGGACATCCGCGAGATCATCGAGATGATGTGGATGCCGCGCCTGGAGGCCTTCAAGCCCGAGATGATCTTCGTCTCCGCCGGCTTCGACGGCCACCGCGAGGACGACATGGGCCAGCTGGGCCTGACCGAGCAGGACTATGCCTGGATCACCCAGCGGGTGAAGGACGTGGCCCGCCGCTATTCCCAGGGCCGCATCGTGTCGTGCCTGGAGGGCGGTTATGTGATGGGGCCGCTGGCGCGCAGCGTGGAGGCGCATCTGCGCGTCCTGGCTGATCTTTGACTCCCCCTGAGCAGCCTGCGGCGTCTTCCCCCTGAGGGGGACGCCACCCGTGGCCTGGCGAAGCCAGTTCCACGGTGGCACTGGCCTCATGCGCGCCTGTTTCAAACGCCCCTCGCATTGCTGTGCACAGGAGAAACAACATGACGATTCCGAATTCTGACGAGCTGCTGCTGATCACCCGTGATACGCGCGGTGTGATCACCCTCACTTTGAACGACCCTGCACGCTTCAATGCGTTGGGCTCTGAAATGCTGACAGCCCTGCAACAGGCGCTGGACGAAGCGCACCGCGACGAATCTGTGCGCGTGGTGGTGCTGGCCGCAGCGGGCAAGGCCTTCTGTGCCGGGCACAACCTCAAGGACATGGCGGCGAACCCGGAGCTGGCGTACTACCAGAAGCTGTTTGCCCAATGCAGCCGCATGATGCTCACCATCCACAAGCTGCCCGTGCCCGTGGTCGCCAGGGTGCAGGGCATGGCGACGGCGGCGGGCTGCCAGCTGGTGGCGCAGTGCGACCTGGCCGTGTCGGCCGACAGCGCGAGTTTTGCCACCAGCGGCATCCACTACGGCCTGTTCTGCGCGACGCCCAGCGTGCCGCTGGTGCGCAATGTGCCCGCCAAGCGGGCGATGGAAATGTTGCTCACCGGCGATTTCATCGATGCCCCCACCGCGCTGGCACAGGGCCTGGTGAACCGCGTGGTGCCCGCCGATGCGCTGGACGCCGAGGTGGAGATGCTGGTGCAGTCCATCCTGCAAAAGCCCCGCGTGGCCGTGGCCATGGGCAAGGCGCTGGTGTACCAGCAGCGCGAGCTGGGCATGGATGCCGCCTACCAGCTGGCGGGCCAGGCCATGGCCACCAACATGATGGACGAGGCCGCGCAGGAGGGCGCGCGCGCCTTTGCGGAAAAACGCCAGCCCCGCTGGAAGCGCTGAGGATCGCCACGATGGACAAGCCGATGCTCGACGATGTGGGCCTGTGGGTGCAGTCCTTCCTCAGCCCGACGGTGCTGGTGGAGCTGGCGGCCTTGGCGGGGTGCGTCGCCCTGGCCTGGGGCCTGGTCTCGCTGCTGCAGCGGGGCCTGCACCGGGGCGATCCACGCTCCATTCTGTTTGGCACCCGCATCGTGGATGGCGCGCTGTTTCCGCTGGTGCTGCTGAGCCTGGCCTATGTGGCGCGCACGCTGCTGCACCACTGGGTGGCGCTGGCCGCCTTCAAGCTGGCGATCCCGGTGCTGGTGGCGCTGGTGGTGATCCGCATTGGCGTGAAGGTGCTGCAGGTGGCATACCCGGACGCTGCCTGGGTGCGGCCCATCGAACGCTCCATCTCCTGGCTGGCCTGGCTGGGCATGGTGCTCTGGGTCACGGGACTGCTGCCGCTGGTGCTGGAGGAGCTGGACCAGATCCACTGGAAGGTAGGGGGCGCGACGCTGTCGGTGCGCACCATCATCGAAGGCGCGCTGACCGCCGGTGCGGTGCTGCTCATCGCGCTGTGGATCTCCGCCGCCATCGAGTCGCGCCTTCTGCGCTCGGCCACGGGGGCGGAACTGTCGCTGCGCAAGGCGGTGAGCAATGCCGTGCGGGCGCTGTTGATCTTCGTCGGGCTCATCATGGCGCTGTCGGCCGTGGGCATCGACCTGACGGCGCTGTCGGTGCTGGGTGGTGCCGTGGGCGTGGGCATCGGCTTTGGCCTGCAGAAGCTGGCGTCCAACTACGTGAGCGGGTTCGTCATCCTGGCCGAGCGCAGCATGCGCATCGGCGACAACGTGCGCGTCGACAATTTCGAAGGCCGCATCACCAACATCAATGCGCGCTACACCGTGGTGCGTTCGTCCACGGGGCGCGAGTCCATCGTGCCCAATGAAATGCTGATCACCCAGCGGGTGGAAAACCTGTCATTGGCCGACCCCCGCGTGTGGCTGTCGACCGTGGTGAGCGTGGCCTACGAAAGCGACGTGGACCTGGTGACCCGGCTTCTCGCGGACGCCGCGCTGGCCAGCAGCCGGGTGCTGCGCGATCCCGCCCCCAGCGTGGCCCTCTCGGCGTTTGGGGCCGACGGGCTGGAGTTCACGGTCGGCTTCTGGATCGCCGACCCCGAGAACGGCTCACTGGGCCTGCGCTCGGAGATCAACCGCGCCATCCTGAGCGCCTTGCGCGCCCACCAGATCGAGATTCCCTACCCCCAGCGGGTCATGCACGTGCAGGTCGAAGGGGGGCTGGCGGCGGCGCTGTCACCCGGCGCGCCAGCGGCGCCTGGGGCTGCCACCGCGCGGTGACCGGGCCCCGGGGGCCGCGAACGGGGTGCCGCATGCGACAGCAGACTCTAGACAGGCGCCCGGTGCACTCGCCTATAATCGACAAAAAGCACGATCGTTCTTTTTTGGAATCGTGAGGTCTGTGTTCCGGCCCCGTAGCGCTTTCGTTGCAGTGCGGCATAGAATGTTCTAGTTTACGTAAACGTCAATTCAACCAACTCTATCTAGGAGCCGCAGCAATGAAGGTCTTGGTCCCTGTCAAGCGCGTGGTGGACTACAACGTGAAGGTCCGCGTGAAGTCGGACAACACGGGTGTGGACATCGCCAACGTGAAGATGAGCATGAACCCCTTTGACGAAATCGCCGTCGAAGAGGCCGTGCGCCTGAAAGAAAAAGGCCTGGTGACCGAAGTCATCGCTGTCTCGTGTGGCGTGGCCCAGTGCCAGGAAACCCTGCGCACTGCCATGGCCATTGGCGCCGACCGCGCCATCCTGGTGGAAACCGACGTCGAACTGCAGCCTCTGGCCGTGGCCAAGCTCCTGAAGGCCCTGGTGGACAAGGAGCAGCCCTCCCTCATCATCCTGGGCAAGCAGGCCATCGACGACGACGCCAACCAGACCGGCCAGATGCTGGCGGCTCTGGCCGACCTGCCCCAGGCCACGTTCGCCAACAAGGTGGAACTGTCGGCCGACAAGGTCAACGTGACCCGCGAAGTGGACGGCGGCCTGGAAACCCTGGCCTTGACCCTGCCTGCGGTCATCACGACCGACTTGCGCCTGAACGAGCCCCGCTACGTCACCTTGCCCAACATCATGAAGGCCAAGAAGAAGCAGCTCGATACCGTCAAGCCCGAAGACCTCGGCGTGGACGTGGCTCCGCGCCTGAAGACCCTGAAGGTCACCGAGCCCGCCAAGCGTGGCGCGGGCGTGAAGGTGGCCGACGTGGCCGCCCTGGTCGAGAAACTCAAGAACGAAGCGAAGGTGATCTAAATGTCGGTACTCGTTATTGCTGAACACGACAACGCGTCCATCAAGGGCGCCACCCTGAACACCGTGACCGCCGCCGTGGCCTGCGGTGGCGACGTGCACGTGCTGGTCGCCGGCCACAATGCAGGCGCTGCCGCAGCCGCCGCGGGCCAGATCGCTGGCGTCGCCAAGGTCATCCATGCAGACGCGCCCGGCCTGGAGCATGGCCTGGCGGAAAACGTCGCCGCGCAAGTCCTGGCCATCGCCTCGAACTACAGCCACATCCTGTTCCCCGCCACCGCCAGCGGCAAGAACGTGGCGCCCCGCGTGGCCGCCAAGCTCGACGTGGCCCAGATCAGCGACATCACCAAGGTGGTCGCCGCCGACACCTTCGAGCGCCCCATCTACGCGGGCAACGCCATCGCCACCGTGCAAAGCGCCGACAGCGTGAAGATCATCACCGTGCGCACCACCGGCTTTGACGCCGCAGCCGCCACCGGCGGCTCTGCCGCCGTCGAAACCGCTGCTGCTACCGCTGATGCCGGCAAGAGCACCTTCGTGGGCAGTGAAATCGCCAAGAGCGACCGCCCCGAACTGACCGCCGCCAAGATCATCGTCTCTGGTGGCCGGGCGCTGGGCAGCAAGGAAAAGTTCGACGAAGTGATGACCCCGCTGGCCGACAAGCTGGGTGCCGCCCTGGGCGCCAGCCGCGCCGCGGTGGACGCGGGCTACGCCCCGAACGACTGGCAAGTGGGCCAGACCGGCAAGATCGTGGCGCCGCAGCTGTACATCGCCGCCGGCATCTCGGGAGCCATCCAGCATTTGGCGGGCATGAAGGACTCCAAGGTGATCGTGGCGATCAACAAGGACCCCGAGGCACCGATCTTCAGCGTGGCCGACTACGGCCTGGAAGCCGACCTGTTCACGGCCGTGCCAGAGCTGGTCAAGGCCCTGTAAGAACGCCACCGTGCACACAAAGGCATCGCTCGCGATGCCTTTTTTTTGACGAAATTCCCCGGAGACACCCATGAGCTACACCGCCCCCCTCAAGGACATGCTGTTCGCCATCGAGCACCTGGCCAACATTGAACAGATCGCGCAGATCCCCGGCTTTGAAGACGCAGGCCTGGACACGGCCGCCGCCGTGCTGGAAGAGTGCGCCAAGTTCAACGAAGGGGTGCTGTCTCCGCTCAATTTCGAAGGCGACAAGAACCCGTCGAGCTGGAAAGACGGTGTCGTCACCACCACCCCCGGCTTCAAGGAAGCCTTCCGCCAGTACGGCGAAGGCGGCTGGCAGGGGTTGCAGCATCCGGCCGACTTTGGTGGCCAGGGCCTGCCCAAGACCATCGGCGCGGCCTGCATCGAGATGACCAACAGCGCCAACATGAGCTTCGCGCTGTGCCCGCTGCTCACCGACGGGGCCATCGAGGCGCTGCTCACGGCCGGCAGTGACGAGCTCAAGGCCACCTACCTTGAAAAGCTGGTGACGGGCGAATGGACTGGCACCATGAACCTGACCGAACCCCAGGCGGGCTCGGACCTGGCCCTTGTGCGCACACGCGCCGAACCCCAGCCCGACGGCACCTACAAGATCTTCGGCACCAAGATCTTCATCACCTATGGTGAACATGACATGGCCGAGAACATCGTGCACCTAGTGCTGGCACGGGTGGCGGGCGCGCCCGATGGCGTGAAGGGCATCAGCCTGTTCGTGGTGCCCAAGTTCATGATCAACCAGGACGGCACCCTGGGCGCGCGCAACGACGCGCACTGCGTGAGCATCGAGCACAAGCTGGGCATCAAGGCATCGCCCACGGCGGTGCTGCAGTTCGGCGACCACGGCGGTGCGGTGGGCTACCTGGTGGGCCAGGAAAACCGGGGCCTCGAATACATGTTCATCATGATGAACGCAGCCCGCTACGCCGTGGGCATGCAGGGCATCGCGATCTCCGAGCGCGCCTACCAGAAGGCCGTTCAGTACGCCAAGGACCGCGTGCAAAGCCGCCCCGTGGACGGCAGCATCAACGCCAGCGCCGCCATCATTCACCATCCCGATGTGAAGCGCATGCTCATGACCATGCGCGCCACCGTGGAGGGCTGCCGCGCCATGGCCACCGTGGCCGCTGCTGCGTTCGATGCCGCTCACCACCACCCCGATGCCGAGACGCGCAAGCAGAACCAGGCGTTCTACGAATTCATGGTGCCGCTGGTCAAGGGCTACAGCACCGAGACCAGCCTGGAGGTGACCAGCCTGGGCGTGCAAGTGCATGGCGGCATGGGTTTCATCGAAGAAACCGGTGCGGCGCAGTACTACCGCGACGCCAAGATCCTGACCATCTACGAAGGCACCACCGCCATCCAGGCGAATGACCTCGTGGGCCGCAAGACGGCACGCGATGGGGGCCAGGTGGCCAAGGGCATCGCCGCGCAGATCGAGACCACCGAAGGCGAGCTGCTGGCCAGCGGCACCCCGGCCGCACTGGCCGTGGCCAGGCGCCTGACGGCCGCGCGCAAGGCGCTGCTCGACGTGATCGACTTCGTGGCGGGTGGCACCAAGGCCCAGCCCAACGCCGTGTTCGCGGGCAGCGTGCCCTACCTGATGCTGGCAGGCAACGTGGTGGCGGGCTGGCAGCTGGCGCGCAGCCTGCTGGTGGCGCAGGACCTGTTGCACAAGGGACAGGACGAAGCCTTCATGCGCGCAAAAATCACCACGGCCCAGTTCTATGCCGAGCACATCCTGGTGAAGGCACCGGGGCTGCGCGACAGCATCGTGGACGGCGCCGCCAGCGTGACCGAACTGGCGCTAGACGCCTTTTGAAGGTTGAGCGTGTTGTGAGGAGACTGACTGCCCGCAGAGCGGGCAGCTCATTGATATAAAAATGATAGCTGCTAGCGCTTGATGAATAAGCGCTAGAGCCCTATTTCATCCAAAAACCTGTTCAGGAAGTTGTTGCCATGTCCAAACTGCCTCCCGTGTTGCAAAACCTGTCGCTCCCCGTCATCGGCTCGCCGCTGTTCATCATCAGCAACCCCAAGCTCGTGATCGAGCAGTGCAAGGCGGGTGTGGTGGGCTCCATGCCCGCGCTCAACGCCCGCCCCGCCGAACTGCTCGATGAATGGCTGGCCGAGATCACCGAGACGCTGGCCGCCTACAACAAGGCCCATCCCGACAAGCCGGCCGCGCCCTTCGCCATCAACCAGATCGTGCACAAGAGCAATGACCGGCTGGAGCACGACATGCAGGTGTGCGCCAAGTACAAGGTGCCTATCATCATCACCAGCCTGGGCGCGCGCGAGGATGTGAACCAGGCCGTGCACGCCTGGGGCGGCGTGGTGCTGCACGACATCATCAACAACAAGTTTGCCCACAAGGCGATTGAAAAGGGCGCCGACGGCCTGATCGCCGTGGCCGCCGGTGCGGGTGGCCATGCGGGCGTGAAGAGCCCGTTCGCGCTGATCCAGGAGATCCGCCAGTGGTTCGACGGCCCCATCGCGCTCAGCGGCTCCATCGCCAGCGGCGACGCGGTACTGGCGGCGCAGGCCATGGGCGCGGACTTCGGCTACATCGGCTCGGCCTTCATCGCCACGCACGAGGCCCGCGCCAGCGATGACTACAAGATGGCCATCGTGGAAGGCAGCTCGGACGACATCGTCTACAGCAACCTGTTCACCGGCGTGCACGGCAACTACCTGGCGCCGTCGATCCGCGCGGCGGGCATGGACCCCGACAACCTGCCCGAATCGGACCCGAGCAAGATGAACTTCGGCGGCGACGCGAAGAAGGCCTGGAAGGACATCTGGGGCTGCGGCCAGGGCATTGGCGCGATCAATGCGGTGACCAGCACCGCCGAGCTGGTGGCACGGCTGCGCGCGGAGTACGAGGCTGCCCGGGCGCGCCTGAAGCTCTGATCCCCGGCGAGGCCTGCCTTGTGCGCCCGCAGCGTGCCATGCGCTGCGGGCGCAGCCGTTTGTGCGGCCCCGTGGGGCGGGTGTGGGCTGGTCGCGACAGGGCAAACCCTCAATGGACGGCAGCGCATGCCGTGGACAATGATGATGATTAATAACCAGATGGGTGCCACATCGTGTGGCGCCGTCCGTCATCGTCGCGGGGAAGGTGCCATGCTTCGTTCATGTTTGCTGGGGCTGATGCTGGCCCTCTGTGCCAGCCAGGGGGCGCACGCCCGCAATGAGGGCGTGACCGGCGACGAGATCCGCCTGGGCGCGTCCGCCGTGCTCTCCGGGCCGCTCGGCGCTCAGACCGCGCAGTATGGGGAAGGGTCGCGGCTGATGTTCGACGCCGTGAACGCGCAGGGTGGCGTGCACGGCCGCATGATCCGCTACACCACGCTGGACGACGGCTTCGACACCCAGAAAGCCGTGGAGAACACGCGCCAGCTGCTGGAGAACGACAAGGTCTTCATGATCTACAACAGCACGGGCACGGCGCAGACGGCGGCCATCCTGCCCCTGGTCAAGGAACACCGCACGCTGCTGTTCGGGCCGGTCACGGGGGCCTCGGCGTTTCGGGAAACCTTGAATCCCTATGTCTTTCACGTGCGGGCCGGCTACGCCAGCGAGGCCGGCAAGATCGTCTCGCAGCTGCGCCACCAGGGCATCAGCCGCGTGGCGGTGTTCTACCAGGACGACGGCCTGGGCAAGACGCTGCTGGCCGAGCTCAAGAAAGCCTCCGAGGAGGAAAAGCTCGCCTTCGTCGCCGAGATCAAGGTCGACCCCAAGCAGCCCGACTTCGCGGCCGCCGCGCAGGCCACCGACAAGGCACAGCCCCAGGCCGTCATCGTGGCGACGGCGGGCACCACGTTCACCAGCTACATCAAGGCGGTGCAGTCCACGGCGGCGCGGCCCGCGTACTACGGGTTTTCCGTGGCCAGCATGGACGTGATCCACCGCGAGCTCAAGGACAAGGCGCGCGGCATCATCCTGGCGCAGATCATGCCCTCGCTGCGCAGCACCACGGTGCCCGTGGTGGCCGAGTACCTGGCCCTTCTGCGCGCCAAGTCACCAAGCGCCCAGCCGTCGGCCTCGCAGTTCGAGGGCTTCGTGCACGCCCGGCTGCTGGTGGAGGGCCTGCGCCGCACCGGGCGCAACCTGAGCACGGAGTCCTTCATCAAGACCATGGAGGATGCGGGCGATATCTCGTTCGGGCGCTTCAACGTCAAGTATTCGCCCAGGAGCCACAACGGCTCCACCTATGTGGAGCTGGCCATCGTGGATGCCGAGGGCAGCTTGCGGTATTGATCCCATATCTGGGGCGCAGCGCGCCCGCCTCCAGGGGGAAGCCGCCCGTGCTGCGGGCGGGCCACGGCGCCCTGGCAGCGGGCCTGGGCGCGTGTCACAGCCCGTAGGTCAGCTCCCGCGCCTTGCCCCAGAACACCCGGTACATGAAGACCGTGTAGACGATGATGGCCGGCAGCGTGATGGCCACCCCGATGCCGATCACCGCGAGGGACTCCGGCGCGCTGGCGGCTTGCCACACCGTGAGGCGGTCGATCACGATGTACGGATAGATGCTGTAGGCCAGCCCGAAAAAGGCCAGCACGAAGATCAGCACCGTGGCCGCGAACACGATCCAGCCATAGCCCGCCTCGACCACGCGGGGCGTGGCCAGCACGTGGCGGATGGCGAAGAAGGCGGCCACGCAGGCCAGCGGTATCGGCAGCAGGGCGAACAGTTCGGGCAGCACGAACCACTTGGCGAACACCGTGTGGCTGACCAGCGGCGTGGCCAGCGAGATGCCCATGAGCGCAAACCCCATGGGCCACAGGGCCCCCTGGCCCCAGCGGGCAGCCTTGCGCTGCAATGCGCCGTCGGTTTTCATGAGAAGCCAGCCGGCGCCGAGCATGGCGTAGGCCGCGGGCAGGGTGATGGCGATGCCCGTGGAAAACAGCAGGCCCCAGGTGTCGTTCTGGAAGCCGGTGACATAGGCGCCCAGCATCCAGCCCTGGGCCAGGGTGGTGACCAGCGAGCCCGCGGCAAACAGGCGGTTCCAGGCCGTCTTGTGCGAATCGCGGGCCTTCACGCGGAAGTCGAACGCCACCCCCCGCAGGATCAGGCCCACCAGCATCACGGCCACGGGCAGGTACAGGGCGGACAGCACCACGCCGTGGGCCATCGGAAAGCAGATCAGCAGCACGCCCACCCCCAGCACCAGCCAGGTTTCATTGGCGTCCCAGAACGGGCCGATGCTCGACACCATGACGTCCTTTTCCGCATCGCTCGCGAAGGGCAGCAGGATGCCCACCCCGAGGTCATAGCCGTCCAGGATCACGTAGGCGAGCAGCGCCAGGCCCATGATGGCCATGAACGCCAGGGGCAGGGTGTGGGCCAGGGTCATTTCCATGGTGTCCTCCTTACAGCGGATGGGGTGGCGCGGCGGGCGGCGCCACGGCGGGAACCGGCATGGCCGAGTGCTCCGCCATGTACTTGATCACCCCGACGTAGGCCGCGAGCAGCAGCACGTACACGGTGAGGTAGGCGGCCAGGGTGGAGGCCACCATGGCCGGAGGATGCGCCGCCACGGCGTCGGCGGTCTTGAACAGGCCATAGACCAGGTAGGGCTGGCGGCCGATCTCGGTCACGTACCAGCCGGCCAGGGTGGCCACCCAGCCGGAGAACGTCATGCCCACCAGCGCGTACAGCATGGGCCGGGGCAGGGTGGCCAGGTCGTGCCTGCGGCGGCGGTACAGCACGACAGCACCCGCCCAGGCGACCGCGAGCATCAGCATGCCCACGCCGACCATCACGCGGAACGCCCAGAACACCGGCGCCACGGGGGGATGGGCGCCAGCAAACTCGTTCAGGCCCTTGAGCTCGGCATCGATGTCGTGCGCCAGGATCAGGCTCGCCGCCTTGGGGATCTGGAGGGCGTAGTCGGTGCGGCCTTCCTTTTCGTTGGGCAGCCCGAACAGCGTGAGGGGCGCGCCCCGCTCGGTGTGCCAGATGCCTTCGATCGCCGCGATCTTCGCGGGCTGGTGCTCCAGCGTGTTCAGGCCGTGCATGTCGCCCATGAGGATCTGCAGCGGGATCGCCATGGCGACGGCGGCGACGGCGGTTCGCAGGGCCTTGCGGGTGCCTTCGGTGGCCGTGCCCTTGACGAGCTGCCAGGCGCTCACCCCGGCGATGAGAAAGCCCGCGGTCAGGGCCGACGCCAGCAGCTTGTGGCCCAGCCGGTAGGGGAAGGAGGGGTTGAAGACGATCGCCAGCCAGTCCACCGCGTGGAACTTGCCGTCGATGATTTCGTAGCCCACGGGGGTCTGCATCCAGGAATTCAGGCTCAGGATCCAGAACGCCGACAGCGTGGTGCCAAACGCCACCATGAGTGTCGCGACGAGGTGCATGCGCTCGGACACGCGGCCCCGGCCGAACAGCATGATGCCCAGGAAGGTGGCCTCCAGGAAAAAGGCCGTGAGCACCTCGTAGCCCAGCAGGGGCCCGGCGATGTTGCCCACGTGCTCCATGTAGCCCGGCCAGTTGGTGCCGAACTGAAAGCTCATCGTGATGCCCGAGACCACGCCCATGGCAAAGGTCAGCGCGAACACCTTGGTCCAGAAATAGTAGGCCTGCTCCCAGCCCGGCGCGGCCGGTGTGCCGCGCGTGGCCGAGTGGCGCAAGCGGAAGAACACCAGGAACCAGCACAGCGCGATGGTGATGGTGGGAAACAGGATGTGAAAGCTGATGTTGGCGGCGAACTGGATCCGCGACAGCATGAAGGTGTCCATGGTTTCAGGCTCCCTGGTGGTTGCTCTTGCCCTTGGCGGGGCCGCCCTTGCCGGTCAGCCGGTCCTTGAATTCGAGCACGCGGGTGACGGCGGTGCCCATGCCCATGAGCTGCATCGCCGTCTCGGGCGCGAGGCGCTGCACGTCGTCGAACCAGGTCATGAGCCGGTCGATCAGTTCGTGCATGTCGCGCATGCGCTCCTGGGCATGGCGCTCTTCGTCCGATCCGGGCTCCTCGAGCAGCGCCATGCGCAGCATCGACAGCGTGGGCTCGATCTCGCGGCGGCGGCGCTCCTCGGCCAGCACGCGAAAAATCTCCCACACGTCCTTGGGCGCCTCGAAGTACTCGCGCCGGTCGCCGGGCTGGTGGCTCAACTTGACCAGGCGCCAGGCCTGCAGCTCCTTGAGGCCCATGCTCACGTTGGAGCGCGAGAACTCCAGCGTCTCGGCGATCTCGTCCGCGTTGAGCGGGCGCGGTGACAGGAAGATGAGCGCATACATCTGGCCCACGGTGCGGTTGATCCCCCACCGGCTGCCCATCTCGCCAAAGTGGGCGACGAACTGGCGGTTCAGGGGTGGCAGATGATTGATGTAGGTCATGGACATCGATTGTGCCTCATTTCCTGAATTTTCAGTAAATACTGAAAATTCAGGAAATTGTGGACTGAAGGGCTGGGTTATCCGGCAAGACACCTGGGCGACCAGCATCGAATCCGAAGGACGGCGACAATAGAGGGTTTTGGGCTGTGTTCCTGTAGGCGCACGGCTTGCCCACTACCTGCCGCAGCATGTCCTCTTCCCTTTCCCGCACGCCCGTCATCGACATGGCCAAAGGCCTGGCATGCATCGCTATCGTCTGGCACCACCTGGCCTTCTACGGGCCCATGTCGGACATCGCGCAGCCCCTGGCTCCGGGGCTCATCGCCTGGCTGTACGACTACGGCCGCATGGCGGTGCAGGTGTTCCTGGTGCTTGGCGGCTACCTGGCCGCCGCCAGCCTGGCGCCGCAGGGCGTGCCGCGCTTCGACCACGCAGGCCACGCGATCGCCAGGCGCTTCGTGCGGCTGGTGGTGCCCTATGCCGTGGCGCTGCTGCTGACGGTGGTGGTGGCCGCGCTGGTGCGGCCGTGGATGGAGCACGCTTCCGTGCCGGACGAGCCCACCCTGGCGCAGCTGCTGGCCAACGCGCTGCTGCTGCAGGACATCGTCGGCGAGAGCGCGCTTTCCGCGGGCGTCTGGTACGTGGCCATCGACTTTCAGCTGTTCGCGGTGAGCGTGCTGGCATGGGCCGGAGCGCGCGCGTTGCCTGGCGCCTGGGCCCGGCGGCATGCGGCGTGGCTGGCGCAGGGCGCGATCGTGGCGGGCGTGGCCCTGTCGCTGTGGGTGTTCAACCGCATGCCCGAGCTGGACATGTGGGCCGTGTATTTCTTCGGCGCGTACGGGCTGGGCATGCTGGCCTACTGGGCCGTGCGGGCGCGCCAGGCGTGGGGCTGGCTCGCCGCGATGGTGCTGCTCGGGGGCGTTGCGCTGGCCATTGACCACCGTGGCCGCATCCTGGTGGCCCTGGTGACGGCGCTGTGCCTGGTGGCCGCCCTGCGCTCTGAAGGCGTGCGGTCATGGCGCGGGGTGGGGCCGCTGGTGCAGCTCGGGCAGATGTCGTACTCGGTGTTCCTGGTGCACTTCGCGGTGTGCCTGCTCGTGAACGCGGTGGTCAGCCACCTGTGGCCCGCATCGCCGGTGCCCAACGCGCTGGGCATGCTGCTGGCGTTCGTGCTGTCGCTGGCGGCGGGGCGGCAGCTGTATCTGCGCGTGGAGCGCCACGTGCCCTCCTGGACCACGGCCTTGCGCTGGCAGATGGGGCTGGTGGGGGCGGGCATGCTGGTGGCGGTATCCAGCAACTGGGCATGAGGCAGGAACAGGTTCTGAGGGCCGCAGCAAACCCCTGAGGTGCCGCGCGGCGGCACCTGGCGCAATCAGCCTCGCAGCTTGCGTTCCCGGCGCTTGCGCTGGCGGTCGAGGAACCAGGCCATGAAGGGCAGGATCAGCATCGATCCAGGAATCACCCAGATGAAAAGGTAGGGGCTGACGGAAGACGCCGACCGCATCACATCGCGCAGGTGCGTGCGTTCGTCGGCGGTCCAGTTGCCCTGGCGGCGCTGCTGCACCAGCCACACCACCGAGCCCTTCATCGTGGCCATCTCGCGCTTGAGGCGGCTTTTCTCGCGGCTGTTGCCGGCCAGGAACGAGCAGAACCATTCCGGCGCGCGCTCCATCCGCCTTTGAAAGGCGACGGTCGAGTCCGGGTCGAACGTTTCGATGAGCGGGTTGTCGGGGGGTGGAGGCGGGCTGGTCATGGCGGATGCCATTGTCACTGCATGTGGCGGTGGCACCAAGCGTGGTGCCGCCAGGCGACGTTTCGTCGCGCGGTCAGCGGTGGAGTTCGCCCGCGCTTTCGGGCTGGTACAGAAGGTCCTTCACCCGCACCGTCATCGACTTGCCGCCCGGGCCGGGCCAGGCGAGTTCGTCGCCCACGGACAGGCCCAGCAGGGCGCTGCCCACGGGCGCGAAAATCGAGATCCGGTCCGCGCTGCCGTCCATGTCGCGGGGGTAGACGAGCGTCAGGCAGAACTCCTTTCCCGTCTCCATGATCGAGAACTGCACGGTGGAGTTCATCGTGACCACGTGCGGCGGGATTTCTTCCGGGGCCACCACGTCGGCGCGGTCCAGCTCCGCCTGCAGCTCGGCCTTGCCCGGAAAGACGCTGGCCGGAATGGCTGCCAGAAGGGCCTCGATGCGGTCAACGTCCAGGGACGACAGGATGATCTGGGGCTTGCGCGCCATGGCGGTACCTCGGTGGTGTGTTGCAAAGCGCGGGACTGTAGACCATCGCCAATCTCGCACTGCCGCGCACGGTCATTCGGGGCGGCCCCACGGCGGCCCGCCCGCTTCCCCCGGTGGGGACGGCGCTGGGGGCCCGGAGGGTCAATCCCCCTGGATGTTGCGCGCCTTGATCAGCGCTCCAAACCGTGTGCTGTCGATGGATGCACGGGCGTTGAAGTCGGCGGGGGACATCGGTGCGGGAACGCCTCCGAGTGCCGCGATGCGCTCCTTCACGGCCGGCGTGGCCAGCACCTTGTTGATCTCGCGGTTCAGGCGGCTGACCACCTCGGGCGGCGTGCCAGCCGGGGCGTAGAAGCCGAACCAGGTGTCGGCATCGAAGCCCTTGAGGCCCACCTCTTCGAGCGTGGGCACGTCCGGGAACAGCGGCGAGCGCCTGGAGCTGCCCACCGCCAGCAGCTTGAGCTTGCCCGCCTTCACGTGCTGCAGGCCGATGCCGGGGTCGAACATGAAGTCCACCTGCCCGCCCAGCAGGTCCTGCATGGCGGGGGCTGCGCCGCGATAGGGCACATGCACCGCGAACACGTTGGCCTGGGCCTTGAGCATCTCGGCCGCCAGGTGCGGCGAGCTGCCGTTGCCCGGCGTGCCGAAGGTCAGCTTGCCGGGGTTGGCCTTGAGGTACTTCAGGAACTCCTGGATGTTGTTGACCGGCAGCGTGGGCCGGACCTCCAGGAACACCAGCACCCGCGCCGCGGCGGCCACCGGGACCAGGTCCTTGGCGGGGTCGAACGGCATCTTGGGGTACAGGTGCGGGTTGACCGACACCATGCCGCCCGAGCTCATGAGCAGGGTGTAGCCGTCCGCCGGCGACTTGGCCACGGCTTCGCCGCCGATGTTGCCGCCGGCGCCGCCCCGGTTCTCCACCACCACGGGCTGCCCGAGCGCGGCCTGCAGCGGCACCGTGACCGCGCGGGCGATCTGGTCCGCAGCGCCGCCCGCCGGGAAATTGACCACCACCTTGATGGGTTTGCCGGGCCAGGTGTCTGCGCGTGCCGCGGCGGGCAGCAGCAGCAGGCTGGACGCGGCGCCGGTCAGGGCTAGCGCGCCCAGCAGGCGGCGCGTGGTGCGAGGGGGAAATGAATGCATGCTTGTCTCCAGGTGTGGCCCGGGCGTGCCGGGTCTTGTGTGCTTCTTTTGCGGGGTGAAACCAAGGGATGGCGGGGCTCGCCGTGGCGGTCGTGTCAGGCCACGTCCACCTCCACCAGGATGGCGCGCGGATGGGCCAGCGCCGTGCGCAGCACGTCCGGCAGCTCGCTGGCGTCGCTCACGCGCACGGCATCGCAGCCCTGGCCCCGGGCCAGCGCCAGGAAGTCCAGGTCCGGCAGGTCGGTGCCCTCCAGCTTGTCACCCTCGTGGAAGCCGAAGGTGGGCGCGAACTCCTGCAGCGCCGCGTACCGGCGGTTCTTGAGGATGATGAACGTGATGGGTAGCTCGAGCTGCGCGGCGCTCCACAGCGCCTGGATGGAATACATCGCCGAACCATCGCCGATGAGGCCGATGACCTTGCGGTCGGGCCTGGCCAGCGCCACGCCCACGGCGGCGGGCAGGCCGTAGCCCAGGCCGCCGCTGCACATGGTGTAGAAGGTCTCGCTCTGCAGGATGGGCAGGTAGGCGTGCATGGCCGCGCGGGAGCTGGGGGCTTCCTCCACCACGATGGAGGCCGCTTCGCGCACCTCGGCCAGCGTCTGCATCACATAGGGCACGCTCATCAGGGCGGAGGGCTCCGCGCGCGGCCGTGCGGCGCGCGCGGCGGGCAGGTCGCGCACGGCGGGCGCGGGGCGTGCGAGCAGATCCTGCACGCCCAGGCGCACGCTGCCCACGGCCGAGGTGCCCTCGGGCGTCCAGGCGGCCGTGCCGGGGTCGTCGATCAGCTGCACCAGATGCGCGCCGGGGGGCACGTGCGGCCCGAAGCCTTCGACGTGGTAGGTGAACGCGGCGGCGCCGAGCGCAAAGACCAGGTCATGGCCGCCGAGCAGCGACACGATCTTCTCGCGCATGGCCGGCAGCACGCCCGCGAACAGGCGGTGGTCCTGCGGAAAGCCGCAGCGGCCGGACATGGGGGCGATCCATACGGCGGCGCTGTGCCGCTCGGCCAGGGCCAGCACGTCGTCCCAGGCGCGGTCGCGGTCCACGGCGGCGCCCACCACGAACACGGGGCGCCGCGAGGCGTCCAGTGCGTCGCCGATGGCCTGCAGCACGCGGGGCTCGGGGCGCGACCCGGTGCTCACGGTGCGGGCCTGCAGCGGCTCGCAGGGCTTGTCCCAGTCGTCCGCGGGGATGGACACCAGCACCGGCCCGCGCGGCTGCTGCATGGCGATGTAGTAGGCGCGCGCGATGGCCAGCGGCACGTCCTCGGCGCGGGCGGGCTCGATGCTCCATTTCACATAGGGCTTGGGCAGCTCGGTGGCCTGGCCCGAAAACAGGAACGGGTCGAACGGCAGGATGGACCGCGCCTGCTGGCCGGCCGTGATGACCATGGGCGTGCGGTTCTTGTGCGCCGTGAAGATGTTGCCCATCGCATGGCCCACGCCGGCCGCCGAATGCAGGTTCACGAAGGCGGCGTTGTGGCTCGCCTGCGCATAGCCATCGGCCATGCCCACCACCACGGATTCCTGCAGGCCCAGGATGTAGCGGAAGTCGCTGGGGTAGTCGAGGAACAGCGGCAGCTCCGTGGAGCCGGGGTTGCCGAAGATGGTGTTGATCTCGAAGCCGCGCAGCAGGTCGAGCACCACCTCGCGCACCGTGGGGCGGCTGGAGGGGGCGGGCGCGGCAGGGGCCGTGTTCTTGGGGAGAGCCTGGAGCATGGGGCGTGGCGGTGCTGAAGAGGAAGGCCCTGATCTTCGGCGGGCATGCGTCATCCATCAATACAATGAAACGACTAAGCGGTATTCATCCAATGCATATCAAGGACATCGACCTCAATCTGCTGCGGCTGTTCGACGCGGTCTATCGCACGCGCAACGTGAGCCGGGCCGCCGAACTGCTGGACCTCACCCAGCCCGCCGCCAGCCAGGCGCTGACGCGGCTGCGCCTGCTGATCAAGGACCCGCTGTTCGTGCGCGCGGGCGGCGGCGTGGAGCCCACGCCCAAGGCCGACCGGCTGGCCGATGCGGTGCGCGGCGCGCTCGGACTGCTGGAGGAGGCGCTCAACGAGTCCGCGCTGTTCGACCCGGCGAATTCGCGCAAGGTGTTCCGCATCCACATGAGCGACATCGGCGAAGGCCGCTTTCTGCCGGACCTGATGGTGGCGCTGCGGCGCGAGGCACCCGGCGTGCGGCTGGAGACGCTGCCCGTGCCGCGCAGCGAGATCGCGCAGCGGCTGGACAGCGGGCGCATCGACTTCGCCTTTGGTTTCCTGCCGACGGTGAAGGACACGCAGCGCGTGGAGCTCATCCAGGACCGCTACGTGGTGCTCCTGCGCGCCGGCCACCCCTTTGCCGCGCGAAGGCGCGCCGGGGCCGGCCTGCTCAAGGACCTGCGGCAGCTGGAGTTCGTGGCCGTGCGCACGCATTCGGACACGCTGCGGATCCTGGAGATGCTGCAGCTCGAAGACCGCCTGCGCCTGACCACCGAGCACTTCATGGTGCTGCCCGCCATCGTGCGGGCCACGGACCTCGCGGTGGTGATGCCGCGCAACATCGCGCGCACCTTCGCGGCCGATGGGGGCTACACCCTCATCGAGCCGCCCTTGCCGCTGCGGGATTTCACGGTGTCGCTGCACTGGAGCCGCCGGTTCGAGAGCGATCCGGGCAACCAGTGGCTGCGGGGGGTGATCGAAAGGCTCTTCCGCGAGTAGGGTGTGGCGGGGGGAGGGCAGTGCGCCCCGCTTCAAATAACTGTATATTCATACAGTTATGAAACCAAACCCTGCCGCCGACCCCGACCTGCCCGACGCACCGGCGGAAGTGCGCGTCCCCCTGCAGGCCATCCGGGGCCGGGGGGCCGCCACGGCCATGCCGCACCGGTTCAGCCGCGATGTGCGCGAGGTGGTGGATGATGGCTGGAACCACGGCCCGCAGGGCGCGGGAGGGGCGGATGGGGATGATGATGGCGGCGGCGGCGGGCCCGCCCCCGCCACCACGGTGCACCTGGAGACGGCCCGCAGCGCCATCTGCGCCAACGACTCCCCCGACATTTTTTTCGAGCTGTCCGTCAATCCCTACCGGGGGTGCGAGCACGGCTGCGTGTACTGCTACGCCCGGCCCACGCACAGCTATCTCAATTTTTCGCCCGGGCTCGACTTCGAGACCCAGATCGTGGCCAAGCAAAACATCGCCGAGGTGCTGCGCCGCGAACTGGCGCAGCCGCGTTATGTGCCGCGCCTGCTCAACATCGGTTCGGCCACCGACTGCTACCAGCCCGTGGAGCGCGAACTCAGGCTCACGCGCGGCCTCATTGAGGTGATGCGCGATGCACGGCACCCGTTCTCGCTCATCACCAAGTCGAGCGGGGTGGAGCGCGATCTCGATCTGCTCGCGCCGCTGGCAGCGCAGCAACTGACCGCGGTGTACGTGACGATCACCACGCTCGACCCGCTGCTGGCGCGCCGCATGGAGCCGCGCGCCGCCGCCCCCCACCGGCGCCTTCGCACGCTGCGCACGCTGGCCGAGGCCGGCATTCCGGTGGGCGTGAGCGTGGCCCCGCAGATCCCCTTCATCACCGAAGACATGGAGCAGGTGCTGGAGGCCGCGCGCGATGCGGGGGCCAGGAGCGCGTTCTATACCGTGCTGCGCCTGCCGTGGGAGCTGGATGCGGTGTTCCGCGAATGGCTGCAGGTGCACTACCCGCAGCGCGCGGCGCGCGTGATTGCGCGGGTGCAGGATTTGCACAATCTCGATGCGGCCCAGCGCAGCGCGGGCAAGAACTACGACAGCAGCTTCGCCACCCGCATGAAGGGCAGCGGCCTGTGGGCGGACATGCTGCGCCAGCGGTTCGCGGGGGCGTGCCGGCGGCTGGGGCTCAACCGGGAGCGGCTGGAGCTGGACCTGTCGCAGTTCAGGCCGGGGCTTGCGCGCGGGCAGGGCAGCCTGTTCTGAGCCAGGCCGGGCTGCGAGGGAAGTGGAAGTGGCCGGAGCTGGCCGGAACGCACAAGTCCGGCTTGCTCGCCGTCACAGCCTGCGGCTGCCGCCGGGGGGCGCGGCCATCGCCTGTGCCTGGTGGCGACAGGCGGTGAACATGTCCAGGTCCGGGTTGTAGGCCCCCGTCGTCACGTCCAGGAGGCCGAGTACGGAGTGAAAGTAGTTGTCGTGCGTGATGCGCCGTTCGGCCAGGTCCTGCTGCAGGCAGCCCGTGGCCGCACCCGTGCGCGATTGCATGGCGGGCGAGAGCCAGGTGATCCAGGGCACGTGCTTTTGCACGTCGGGCGCGATGGCGTAGGGCAGGCCGTGCAGGTAGAGGTTGTTCTCGCCCAGTGATTCACCATGGTCTGCTACATAAACCATAGCTGTCTGCGCTTGTTCGGAGCGCGTGGAAAGCCATTTGAGCACTGAGTCGAGGAAAAAGTCGGTTTCCACGATGCTGTTGTCGTAGGCGTTCACCACCTGCTGGCGTTCGCATTCCTGCAGCGCCGTGGAGGTGCATTCGGGCAGGAATTTCTTGTGCTCGGGTGACGAGCGCTTGGAGTAGGCGGGCCCATGGCTGCCGATCTGGTGCAGGACCACCACGGTCCCGCGCTGGCGCTGCTCGGCGGGCAGCGCGGCAATGCGGGCGTCCAGGTCCTTGAGCATGATGCGGTCCAGGCATTCGCCCCGGGTGGGGCACAGCGCGGGGTCCTGCAGTGCCGACGTGTTGGTGTCGCCCAGGCGGTCGCACACCCCCTTGCAGCCCGACTGGTTGTCCACCCAGAGCACGGCCAGCCCGGCGTGGTGCAGCACATCGACGAGGCTCTCGAAATTGGCCACGCGCGCCTCGTAGCCGGTGCGCCCCAGGTGCGAGAACATGCAGGGCACCGACGCGGCGGTGCTGGTGCCGCAGGACCACGCGTTGCGGGCGCTCACGAGGTCGGTGCGGGCCGAAAGAAGCGGCGTGGTGCCACGGCCATAGCCGTTGAGCCCGAAGTTGCCGCTGCGGCCGGTTTCGCCCAGCACCAGCACCAGCAGGGGCGGTTGTTTCTGCCCCGCATAGCTTGCGCCCAGCCTGGCATCGCGCCCCAGCGGCAGCAGTTTGCTGGTGTCGATGCGCAAGGGCCTGGTGGCGATGTTGCCCAGCGCGTACACGCTGTTGAGCGGGTTGATGAGATAGCGCAGCTTGGTGTGGTTGCGCATGGTGGATGCGAAGTCCTGGAACACCATCAGCAGGCACACCACGATGACCGCGATGGCTCCGAGCAAGAGCGCGCCGTTGTGGGCCGCGTGCCGCAGGCCGCCCAGGCGCAGCACCGGAGTGCGGTAGAGCCACGCCAGCGGCGGTACCGCCAGCGCCAGCACGGTGCCCGCCATGCGCCAGCCGAGCAGGTCGCCCGCCTCGTGGGCATCGGTCTGCAGCACGTTCACGAGCATGCTGGCATCGATGGCGATGCCGTAGGCGAGCATGAAGTAGGCCCCGAAGGCTGCCATCACCACCAGCACCGCTGCCGCGGGCTTGAGCGTGCCCCGCCAGGCCAGGAGGCTCAGCAGGGCCGCGTTGCCGGCGGCCACGATGACCACGAACGCCGCGGCAAAGGCCCAGCCGCGCGCGCTGCCGTGGCCGGGCAGCTCGGCCACCTCGCGCCACAGCGGCACGTTGCAGGCCGTGGCCAGCCAGGCGCTGATGAGCACCACCACCCACGCGGGGTGCAGGTGGCGCGGTGCGGGTGCGGAGGAAGCTGGGGCTGGAGACCGGGGCCCGGCGCCCGTGGCTGCATGGGAAAGCAGCAGGCGCTGCAGGATCAAAGGCATGGGCGCACTGTGGCGCCCGAGACTTAAGGCCGCATTAACATCCGGGGGCCTGCAGGGTCCTGGCGTGGTGCCTCAGGTGGTCGGCCATGAAGCTCTGGATGAAGTAGTAGCCGTGGTCGTAGCCTTCGTGGCGCCGCAGGGTGAGCGGCTGGCCGATGGCCTGGCACGCCTCCTCGAACAGATGCGGGTGCAACTGCGTGGGCAAGAACTTGTCGGCCAGGCCCTGGTCGATCAATATGCCGGCCGGGTAGGGCGCCACCGGCTGGTGCTGCATCAGCACCGTGGCGTCGTGCTCGATCCAGCCCGTGCGGTCTGGCCCCAGGTAGCCCGTGAAGGCCTTCTCGCCCCAGGGGCACTGCGTGGGCGCGCAGATCGGCGCAAAGGCCGAAAGGCTCTTGAACCGCCCCGGGTGGCGCAGCGCCAGCGTGAGCGCGCCATGGCCGCCCATGGAGTGGCCGCAGATGCCCAGGCGCTCGCCATCGATGGGCAGTTGCGCCGCCACCTGCGGCAGCAGTTCCTTCATCAGGTAGCTTTCCATGCGCCAGTGGCGCGCCCAGGGCGCGGCCGTGGCGTCCAGGTAGAAGCCCGCGCCCACGCCGAAGTCCCAGCTCTCGGCCTCGCCCGGCACGTTGGCACCGCGCGGGCTGGTGTCGGGCGCGACCAGCGCCAGGCCCAGCTCGGCCGCCAGGCGCTGGGCACCGGCCTTGACCATGAAGGTTTCTTCCGTGCAGGTCAGCCCCGCCAGGTACAGCATGGCGGGCACAGGGCGCTGCCGCGCCTGCGGCGGCAGGAAGACCGAGAACTTCATCGGCAGGCCGATCTCGGCAGAGGCGTGCTGGTAGAAGCGCTGCTCGCCGCCAAAGCAGGCGTGGCTGCCGAGCAGGTCCAGGGAGGTGGTCATGTGGATTGCTTCAAAATTGATAGCTTGCAGCGCATGAAGGATAAGCGCTAGGGGCTGTTTTTACCTTGATTGATCGCCTGCGGGGCAGGCTCAGGCGGCATACTTGACCACGGAGCGGATGGACTTGCCCTCGTGCATCAGGTCGAAGGCTTCGTTGATGTCCTTGAGGCCCATGGTGTGCGTCACGAAGGGCGCCAGCTGGATCTTGCCGGCCATCGCGTCTTCCACCATGCCGGGCAGCTCGCTGCGGCCCTTGACGCCGCCAAAGGCCGTGCCCAGCCACTTGCGGCCGGTGACGAGCTGGAAGGGGCGGGTGGAGATCTCCTGCCCCGCGCCCGCCACGCCGATGATGACGCTCTGGCCCCAGCCGCGGTGCGCGCATTCGAGCGCCGCGCGCATCACGTTCACGTTGCCGATGCACTCGAACGAATGGTCCACGCCCCAGGTGGTCATCTCGACGATGACCTGCTGGATCGGCTTGTCGAAGTCCTTGGGGTTGATGCAGTCGGTGGCGCCGAAGGTGCGGGCCAGGTCGAACTTGGAGGGGTTGGTGTCGATGGCGATGATGCGCCCGGCCTTGGCCAGCTTGGCGCCCTGGATCACCGCCAGTCCAATGCCGCCCAGGCCGAACACCGCCACCGTGTCGCCTTCCTGCACCTTGGCCGTGTTCTTCACCGCGCCCAGGCCGGTCGTCACGCCGCAGCCCAGCAGGCAGACCTGCTCGGGGTTGGCGTCGGGGTGGATCTTGGCGAGCGAGACCTCGGCCACCACCGTGTACTCGCTGAAGGTGCTGCAGCCCATGTAGTGATAGATGGGCTGGCCGTTGTAGCTGAAACGCGTGGTGCCGTCGGGCATCACGCCCTTGCCCTGCGTGGCGCGCACGGCCACGCACAGGTTGGTCTTGCCGCTCTTGCAGAACAGGCATTCGCCGCATTCCGCCGTGTACAGCGGGATCACGTGGTCGCCGGGCTTCACGCTGGTCACGCCTTCGCCCACTTCCACCACGATGCCAGCGCCTTCGTGGCCCAGCACCACGGGGAACAGGCCCTCGGGGTCGTCACCGCTCAGGGTGAAGGCGTCGGTGTGGCACACGCCGGTGTCGGTGATCCTGATGAGCACTTCGCCCTTCTGGGGCGGGGCCACGTCGATTTCGACGATCTGCAGGGGTTCTCCGGCCTTGAAGGCCACGGCGGCTTTGGATTTGATGGTCATGGTGGGTCAACGGGTTGGTCGGGGAAGGGCGGCGGCGAGGCTCTTTGGCCGGCAGCGCGCAGGGGGACCGCATGACTGTAGGCCATGTGCAGGGCCTGGTGGAGCCCGTGGCCGCAGATCCTGGGGTTATGGCCGGATCCGACGGCATGGGCGGCAGCCGGACATTGCCTCCCGTATAGTCAGGCGCCTTTCATTTCCGCTCTGCCGACCGACCCCATGGACCACCACCACGCCAACAGCCCGCACCGCGTCGATCTCGTGGTCTACCCCGGCTTCAAGGCGCTGGAGGCCGTGGGTCCCATGTCCGTGTTCGACTATGCCAACGTGCACCTGCGCCAGCATGGCCGGCCCGACGGCTACGCGGTGCGCGTGGTGGCCGCGCAGGCGGGCGCGGTGCCATCGGACACCTTGATGGCGCTGAACGCCACCCACACCCTGGCCGAACTGGAGCAGGGCGGCGCGGGTTGCACCGTGATCCTCGTGGGGTCGCGCAATATCGAGCAGGTGCTGGCGGCCTCTCCCGAACTCGTGGCCTGGGCGGCAAGCGTGGCCCCGCGCGTGGACCGCATGATCGCCCTGTGCTCGGGCAGCTTCTTCCTGGCCGCCGCCGGCCTGCTCGACGGCCGGCGCGCCGCGACGCACTGGAGCGTGGCGGCCCTGCTGCGCCAGCGCTATCCGGCCATCGAGGTGGACCCGGACGCCATCTACGTGCGCGATGGCCCCCTGTGGACTTCGGCCGGCGTCACCGCGGGCATCGACCTGGCCCTGGCGCTGGTGGAAGAGGATTTTGGCCACGCCCTGGCGCTGGAGGTGGCGCGCGACCTCGTCATGTACCTCAAGCGCCCCGGCGGGCAGTCGCAGTTCAGCGTGCAGCTGGCCAGCCAGGGCACGGGCCACCGCGACATCCAGGCGGTGCAGAACTGGGTGCTGGAGCATCTTGCGGAGCCCATGCCGCTGGCGGCCCTGGCGGCACGCGCGGCGATGAGCGAGCGGCATTTCCGGCGCGTGTTCACGCAGGAGACGGGGCAGACCCCCTCGGCCTTCGTGGAGTCCGCGCGGCTGGAAGGAGCGCGGCGCCTGCTCGAGTCGCAGGCCGGGTTGCCGCTCAAGACCGTGGCCGCGCGCATGGGCATGGGTTCGGAGCAGGCCTTGCGGCATCTGTTCGTGCGCCATCTGGGGATCACGCCGCTGGCGTACCGGGAGCGGTTCAGCAGGGCGGGCGGCTAGTTGTTGATTCTCAGGAGGTTGTTCATGGCCGGAATGCGGCTGATGGGCGGCTGATGGTTGAGAGCGGAGTGTGGTCGACACCAGTTGTAGCCGTCAATGAATGGCTGCAATGCAGCTTGGCGCTGGGCTGAACTCTCGTAGGGCCTGGCATAGGCCCATTCGCGCAAACTGGTCTGCACGAAGCGCTCGGCCTTGCCGTTGGTCTTGGGCGTGTAGGGCCGTGTTCGGATGTGCCGGATGCCCAGTTCCTGGCAGGCTGCCCCGAAGGTGTTCTTGTAGCCCGCGCCGTTGTCGGTCATGACGCGCTCGATGCGCACGCCCAGGCTGGCGTAGTAGTCCACGGCCTGGCGCAGGAACTGCACGCAGCTCAGGGCCGTCTCATCGCCCAACACCCGGGCGAAGGAGACCCGGGAGTGATCGTCGATGGCCAGATGCACGGCGTCCCAGCCGATGCCTCGGTTGCGGTGCTGGCGCTGGCCTGTGATTCGGTGGCCCACGCCCTGGATGCGTCCCAGGCGCTTGGTGTCGATGTGCAGCAACTCGCCAGGGCTGGCCCGCTCATAGCGGCACACGGGCACGGGCGGTTGCAAGGCGCTCAAGCCCAGGCGGGCCATGTGCCGGGCCACGGTGGACAGGCTGCGGCCGCACTCGCGGGCGATGCGCCACAACGGCAGGCGTTGTCGGCGGTGCAGTTCGAACTGGCTCACCTGTTCGGGGCGGCAAGCTGTGGGGCTGTGATGCGGTCGCGAGCTTCGATCACACAGCCCTGCGGTGCCTTCGGCCCTGAAGCGGGCCAGCCACTTGAACCCGGTGCGGCAGCTCACGCCCATGGCCTGGGCGGCCGCTGTCACGCACCAGCCTTCGTCCAATACCCTGCTGACCAGCAGGGCTCGACCCGCAGCCGTCAAGCGGGCATGCTTATGACTGTTCATCCGTCTCTCCTGACTTGAGTTGCTTGGCCTGGTAACCACAGCTTCCCAAATCCGAGACGGATGAACAACCTATTGAGACATCACAGCTAGTGGCCGCCGGACGGGCAGCCCCGCCGTAGCACGCCCGCATCCGGCGTGGCCCACGCTCATGCAGCAGCCTGCGCCGTGCTGCGCGGCGGTGCCGCGAAAACCTCGCGCGCGGCGGCCAGCCCGTTGAGCGCCGCGGGAAAGCCGGCATACACCGCCATCTGCATGATGACCTCGACGATTTCCTCGCGCGTGACGCCCACGTTCAGCGCCGCCTGCAGGTGCACCTTGAGCTGCGGCGCGGCGTTGCCCATGGCGGTGAGCGCCGCGACGACGGCGATCTCGCGGCTTCTGAGGTCCAGGCCGGGGCGTGAATAGATGTCGCCGAAGGGAAACTCGATCAGGTAGCGGGCAAAGTCCGGTGCGATGCCGGCGAGGCTGTCGATGACCTGTTCGCCAGCCTCACCGTCGATTTCGCGGAGTTTGGCCAGCCCTTGTTCGTAGCGTGTGCGGTGGTGCATGGAGGGTGCTTTCATCAGGGGTGGATGCGGTGTCCAGGGAAACCTCGACCGCCCGGTAGTGCGCGATCTTGGCCTGCAGCACCTGGGCCGACTGCTGCATCGCCGCGATGGCGGCCTGCACGTCGTTCAGGTGCGCTTGCAGCATCGCGCGCCGTTGCGGCACCGTGGCATCCCCTTCGCCGCGAAGCCTGGCGAAGGCCTGCATCTGCCCGATGGGCATGCGGGTCTCGCGCAGGCGCAGCAGGAACCCTATCCACTCCATGTCCGCTGCCGCATAGCGGCGCTGGCCGCCCGCCGCGCGGGCCACTGGTGCGATCAGCCCCGCGCGCTCGTAGTAGCGCAGGGTGTGCGCCGTCAAACCCGTGCGCCGTGCGACATCGTTGATGGTGAGGTGGGATTCCATGAAAGCGATCCTAAAAGTTCGAGTGCACTCCAAGTCAAGGGGCATCTTGCGCCGACGTGCGCAGGAGGGGCCCGCGCACCCTGCGGCGGGGCGCGGGGCCTGGGGCCTGGGCCGCGAGGGGCGGCCCCGGCGTTTGCGCACAGGCAAAGAAAAAGCCCGCCAATGGCGGGCTTGGGGGGTGTCGCGGACTGGCGCCCCAGGGGGCGTCGCGCCGCCAGCCAGCCAGCCGTGGACGGCTGGCGCACGGCCGATCAGCGCTTGGACAGGGGCGGTACGTCGCGGCGCTCGGAGCCGGTGAACAGCTGGCGGGGGCGGCCGATCTTGTACTCGGGGTCGCCGATCATTTCGTTGAGCTGGGCGATCCAGCCCACGGTGCGGGCCAGCGCGAAGATGCCGGTGAACAGGTTCACGGGGATGCCGATCGCGCGCTGCACGATGCCGGAGTAGAAGTCCACGTTCGGGTAGAGCTTGCGCTGCACGAAGTAGTCGTCTTCCAGGGCGATCTTTTCCAGTTCCTTGGCCAGCTTGAACAGCGGGTCTTTTTCCAGGCCCAGCTCGGCCAGCACTTCATTGCAAGTCTCTTGCATGAGCTTGGCGCGGGGGTCGTAGTTCTTGTACACGCGGTGGCCAAAACCCATGAGCTTGACGCCGGAGTTCTTGTCCTTGACCTGCTTGATGAACTCGCCGATCTTTTCCACGCCGCCCTGGGCCTGGATGTCGTACAGCATGTTCAGCGCGGCTTCGTTGGCGCCGCCGTGGGCGGGGCCCCAGAGGCATGCCACGCCGGCGGCGATGGCCGCGAACGGGTTGGTGCCCGACGAGCCGCACAGGCGCACGGTCGAGGTCGAGGCGTTCTGCTCGTGGTCTGCGTGCAGGATGAAGATACGGTCCAGCGCGCGTTCCAGCACGGGGTTGACCTTGTACTCTTCGCAGGGCGTGCCGAACATCATGCGCAGGAAGTTGCCTGCGTAGGAGAGGTTGTTCTGAGGGTACATGTAGGGCTGGCCCATGCCGTACTTGTAGGCCATGGCCACCAGCGTGGGCATCTTGGCGATCAGGCGGATGGCGGCGATCTCACGGTGCTGCGGATTGTTGATGTCCGTGCTGTCGTGGTAGAAGGCCGACAGGGCGCCCACCAGGCCGGTCAGCACCGCCATGGGGTGCGCGTCGCGGCGGAAGCCCCGCAGGAAGAACTGCATCTGCTCGTTGACCATGGTGTGGTTGGTCACACGGCTGGTGAAGTCGGTCTTCTGCGCTTCGTTGGGCAGGTCACCGTACAGCAGCAGGTGGCAGGTTTCCAGGAAGTCGCAGTTCTGGGCCAGCTGCTCAATGGGGTAGCCGCGGTACAGCAGTTCGCCCTTGTCGCCATCGATGTACGTGATGGCCGACTGGGTCGCTGCCGTCGACAGGAAGCCCGGGTCATAGGTGAACATGCCCGTCTGCGCATACAGCTTGCGGATGTCGATGACATCCGGGCCGATGCTGCCCTGGTAGACCGGCAGGTCCACGCTGGGGCTGCCGTTGCTGAAGGACAGGGTGGCTTTGTTGTCAGCTAGCTTCATTGTTACTTTCCTTGGGTAGGTTGCCGATAATGATCCGGTCTTGGGGCATGCACCTTGGCCGCGTCAGGCGTGGAAAGCCGTCGTCGCGCCACCGCTTTGTCTCAGCATGCCGAGCACTTCGCGCGCTTCTTCTGTGTCTTGTTCGCCCTGCGGCTCGCGCCGCCGCAGCAGCAGGTCCAGCAGGTCGTTGTCCGCCAGGTCCATGAGCGCGCGCAGGCCCTGCGCATGGCGCTGGGTGAGCGTGGGCTCGTAGCGGGCAAAGAACTGTTCGATGAACAAGTCGTTTTCAAGCAGGCCGCGCCGGCAGCGCCAGTGCAGCTTGCTCAATTCGCGCTCGTCCAGCAGCGGCGAGCCCGCTGCTGGCGCGATGGATGGAGTGGACAGGATTTCCATGGACTGGCGTCTGGGAGGGGGGGGTGCCAGGTCAGATGGCGCGGCGCACCATCAGTTCCTTGATCTTGCCGATGGCCTTCGTGGGGTTCAGGCCCTTGGGGCACACGTCCACGCAGTTCATGATGGTGTGGCAGCGGAACAGGCGGTACGGGTCTTCCAGGTTGTCCAGGCGCTCGCCGGTCGCGTCGTCGCGGCTGTCGGCGATGAAGCGGTAGGCCTGCAGCAGGCCGGCGGGGCCCACGAACTTGTCGGGGTTCCACCAGAAGCTGGGGCAGCTCGTGGAGCAGCTGGCGCACAGGATGCACTCGTACAGGCCGTTGAGCTCTTCGCGCTCTTCAGGCGACTGCAGGCGCTCGCGGTCGGGGGCCAGTTCTTCGTTGATCAGGTAGGGCTTGATCGAGTTGTACTGCTTGAAGAACTGCGTCATGTCCACGATCAGGTCGCGGATCACGGGCAGGCCCGCCAAAGGCTTCAGGACGATGGTGCCCTTGAGCGTGTTCATGTTGGTCAGGCAGGCCAGGCCGTTCTTGCCGTTGATGTTCATGGCATCCGAGCCGCAGACGCCTTCACGGCACGAGCGGCGGAACGACAGGGAGGGATCCTGTTCCTTGAGCTTGACCAGTGCGTCGAGCAGCATGCGTTCGTGGCCGTCGAGTTCGATCTCGATGGTCTGCATGTAGGGCTTGGCGTCCTTGTCCGGGTCGTAGCGGTAGATTTGGAATGTGCGCTTTTGCATGTTTCTTCTCTCGTGGGGCTACTGTTTAGAACGTACGGACCTTGGGGGGCACGCTGTCCACCGTCAGGGGCTTGAGGTTGACCGGCTTGTAGTCGAGGCGGCTGCCTTCGCTGTACCACAGGGTGTGTTTCATCCACTCCTTGTCGTTGCGGCCCAGCGGGAACTCTGCGTGGTCGGCAGGGTGCTCGTAGTCGTACACGGTGTGGGCGCCACGGCATTCCTTGCGGGCCGCTGCCGAGACCATCGTGGCCTGCGCCACTTCGATCAGGTTGTCCACTTCCAGCGCTTCGATGCGCGCGGTGTTGAACACCTTGGACTTGTCCTTCAGGGTCACGCTGCCGACGCGGCTGCGGATCTCGGCGATCTTCTTGACGCCTTCGTCCATGCTGACCTGGGTGCGGAACACGCCGGCAT
Organism: Acidovorax sp. GW821-FHT10E03; assembly: GCF_059415205.1. Taxonomy (NCBI): domain Bacteria; kingdom Pseudomonadati; phylum Pseudomonadota; class Betaproteobacteria; order Burkholderiales; family Comamonadaceae; genus Acidovorax; species Acidovorax sp. GW821-FHT10E03. The sequence goes on from NZ_JBWKMU010000001.1 coordinate 127,862, forward strand.
GCTGCTGCATGGTGGCGCGGATGTCGCCCGCCAGGTTCTGCGCGTAGATGCCTTCGTTCGATTGGTCGAGCTGGTTCAGGCGCTCCAGCGTGCGGTCGGCCGCATCCTTGGGCAGGGGCTTGTGTTCCTTGTTCTTGTTGTTGAACTCGACGATGTGGCGGCCGGCGGCCTTGCCGAACACCAGCAGGTCCAGCAGCGAGTTGGTGCCCAGGCGGTTGGCGCCGTGCACCGACACGCAGGCGCATTCGCCCACGGCGTACAGGCCATTGACCACTTCGTTGTGGATGCCATTGGCCTGGCGCACCACCTGGCCGTTGATGTTGGTGGGCACGCCACCCATCTGGTAGTGGATGGTGGGCACCACGGGGATCGGCTCCTTGGTGATGTCCACGTTGGCGAAGTTGACGCCGATCTCGTACACCGATGGCAGGCGCTTGTGGATGGTGTCCGCGCCCAGGTGGTCGAGCTTGAGCAGCACGTAGTCCTTGTTGGGACCGCAGCCACGGCCTTCCTTGATTTCCTGGTCCATCGAGCGGGACACGAAGTCGCGCGGGGCCAGGTCCTTCAGGGTGGGCGCGTAGCGCTCCATGAAGCGTTCGCCATTGCTGTTGAGCAGGATGGCGCCTTCGCCGCGGCAGCCTTCGGTCAGCAGCACGCCGGCGCCGGCCACGCCGGTGGGGTGGAACTGCCAGAACTCCATGTCCTGCAGCGCGATGCCGGCGCGTGCCGCCATGCCCAGGCCGTCACCGGTGTTGATGAAGGCATTGGTCGAGGCGGCGAAGATGCGGCCCGCACCGCCGGTGGCCAGCAGCACGGTCTTGGCTTCCAGGATGTACAGGTCGCCGGTTTCCATTTCCAGGGCGGTCACGCCCACCACGTCGCCGTCGGCGTCGCGGATCAGGTCCAGGGCCATCCATTCGACGAAGAAATTGGTCTTGGCCTTCACGTTCTGCTGGTACAGCGTGTGCAGCATGGCGTGGCCGGTGCGGTCGGCGGCGGCGCAGGCGCGCTGCACGGGCTTTTCACCGTAGTTGGCCGTGTGGCCGCCGAAGGGGCGCTGGTAGATCGTGCCGTCGGGGTTGCGGTCGAATGGCATGCCGAAGTGTTCCAGCTCGTACACCACCTTGGGGGCTTCGCGGCACATGAACTCGATGGCGTCCTGGTCGCCCAGCCAATCGGAGCCCTTGATGGTGTCGTAGAAGTGGTAGTGCCAGTTGTCCTCGGACATGTTGCCCAGCGAGGCGCTCACGCCGCCCTGTGCCGCCACGGTGTGCGAACGGGTGGGGAACACCTTGGACAGCGAGGCCACGTTCAGGCCTGCGCGGGAGAGTTCAAGCGCGGCACGCATGCCGGAGCCGCCTGCGCCGACGATGACGACGTCGAACTTGCGCTTGGTGATGTTAGCGTTGGTGTAGCTCATTATTTTTTGCCTTCAGTCGGGGGATTCAGAGACGCCACAGAACCTGGATACCCCAGCCAGCACAGCCGACCAGCCAGACGATGCTGAACACCTGCAGCGCCAGGCGCAGGCCCACGGGCTTGATGTAGTCCATCAGGACTTCACGCAGGCCGATCCACGCGTGCCAGGCCAGCGCAATGATCACGGAGAAGGTCAGCACCTTCATCCACTGGGCCGAGAAGATGCCAGCCCACTTGTCGTAGCCGATGGGGCCCTTGGAGAAGATGACCTGGGCCAGCAGGGCCAGGGTGAACAGGGCCATCAGGACCGCCGTGACGCGCTGGCTGAGCCAGTCGCGCAGGCCATAGTGGGCGCCGACGACGACGCGCTTGGAACCGTAATTGACGGACATGGAGATTTCCTATCGTTTTCGGCGGGCACTGCCTGGCAGCAGCCACCGTTTCATGGGTTGATCGATCAGTACAGGCCGAAGAGCTTGGCGCCCAGCACCAGGGCCAGGGCGATGCTGATCGCGAGCACGGTCAGGGCCGAGGTCTTGCCGAATTCCTTGTTCACCGCGCTGTGGCTCACATCCATCCACAGGTGGCGCAGGCCGGCGGTGAAGTGGTGCAGGTACGACCAGATCAGCGCCAGCGCCACCAGCTTGATGAACCAGCCGGGCACGAAGCCGATGCCGATGCTGAACGCCGAAGTGAATTTGGCGAACGAGATTTCGGACGACACCGAGGTGTCGAACATCCAGATGATGAAAGGCAGCAGCAGGAACATGATCAGCCCGCTGCCGCGGTGCAGGATCGAAACCCACGCTGCAGGCGTCATGCGGTAGGTGGTCAGGTCCTTGAAGGCATTGATGTTGCGGAATTCAGGCCGTTTCTTGGCGAGTTCTGTCATGTTGTGTGCTTTCGTGGATGTAACTGCTTTGTAATTTGAAGATGCAAAGAACGCAAAATTCTATTGCAACGCAACAAGCATGGGTTTGTCGCAGGTGGAATGTTCGACGTTTCCGCTCAGGTGCCAGGGTGGTGTCAGCTCAGTTCGTTACGGTAGTGGTGGGTATCGGTGAGGTAGAGGCCCCGCCGTAACTCCATGGGAACGTCGTTGTAGGTGTAGGCGATGCGCTCCACGCTCAGCAGCGGCGTGGCCTGCGGGATCTGCAGCATGGCCGCCTGGTCGGCGTCGGGCAGCACGGCGCGTATTTTCTCCTCGGCGCGCACCATGCGCACGCCAAAGTCGAGCTCGAACATCGCGTAGGTGGGCCCCTGGTAGCTGGCGAGCTGGTCGGTCGTCAGCCCTTTGAAAGCCTGGCCCGGCAGCCAGATGTCCTCCAGGATGGTGGGGACGCCCGCAAACGACAGGATCCGGCGGGCCTGGATCACCGGGTCGGCGCTGCGCAGGGCCAGCGCCCGCGCCACGTCCGCGCTGGCGCGCACGCGCCGGCAGTCCACGACCTGGCGCTGGGCGCGGCCTTCCACGCGGGCATCGCCCGTGTCGGGCATGAGCTTGAGGAAGCGGTATTGCACATGCTGCTCGGCATGGGTGGCCACGAAAGTGCCCTTGCCCTGGCGGCGCATCACGAGGTTTTCGGCCGCCAGCTCGTCGATGGCCTTGCGCACCGTGCCCTGGCTGACCCGAAAGCGCGCGGCCAGGTCCATCTCGCTCGGAATGGACTCGCCGGGCTTCCATTCACCCTGCTGAAGGCTTTGCAGGATGAGACCCTTGATCTGCTGGTACAGGGGGCTGAACGCGGGCGTGGCAGAGCCTGCGCCCGCCGAAGGCTGTGCAGGGGTGTCGGCGTTGAGCGGAAGCGAGGACATGGCGATCAGAAAAATGGCGCGCTGCGCACGGGGGGTGTGCGAGCTTGTTCCAGTCTTCAATCATATCTTATATAAGACATAAGACAAATTGACCGGGGTGCCCAATCGGCGGTACACTCCAAGGCTGTTTTGCGGGGCACGGGCTGCTGGTAACAGGCGCTGGTGCTTGCGTTGCACACACACCTGTTTTCCTCACTTCCCTGGAGTTTTCACCATGAGCAAGAAGCCTGTTCGCGTAGCCGTCACCGGTGCCGCTGGTCAAATCGGTTACGCACTGCTGTTCCGTATCGCCTCCGGCGAAATGCTGGGCAAGGACCAGCCGGTCATCCTGCAATTGCTCGAAGTCCCTGTCGAAGGTCCCCAGAAGGCGCTCAAGGGCGTGATGATGGAACTGGACGACTGCGCATTCCCGCTGCTGGTGGAAATGACCGCTCACAGCGACCCCATGACCGCCTTCAAGGACGCCGACTACGCCCTGCTGGTGGGTTCGCGCCCTCGCGGCCCCGGCATGGAGCGTGCCGAGCTGCTGGCCGTCAACGGCGCCATCTTCACGGCCCAGGGCAAGGCCCTGAACGCCGTGGCCTCGCGCAACGTGAAGGTGCTGGTCGTCGGCAACCCCGCCAACACCAACGCCTACATCGCCATGAAGTCGGCACCTGACCTGCCGCGCAAAAACTTCACCGCCATGCTGCGCCTGGACCACAACCGCGCCGCCAGCCAGATCGCCGCCAAGACGGGCAAGGCAGTGGCTGACATCGAGAAGCTGACCGTCTGGGGCAACCACTCGCCCACGATGTACGCCGACTACCGTTTCGCCACCATCAACGGCGAAAGCGTCGCCAAGATGATCAACGACCAGGAATGGAACGCCAACACCTTCCTGCCCACCGTGGGCAAGCGCGGCGCCGCCATCATCGAAGCGCGCGGCCTGTCGTCGGCTGCCTCGGCCGCCAACGCCGCCATCGACCACATGCGCGACTGGGCCCTGGGCACCAACGGCAAGTGGGTCACCATGGGCATCCCCTCGGACGGCCAGTACGGCATCCCCAAGGACACCATGTTCGGCTTCCCCGTCACCTGCGAAAACGGCGAGTACAAGATCGTTGAAGGCCTGGAGATCGACGCCTTCTCGCAAGAACGCATCGACAAGACCCTGGCCGAACTGCAAGGCGAGCAGGACGGCGTGAAGCACCTGCTGTAAACCAGGGCCCACCATGCAGCCGACGCCACAGGCATCGGGCCTTCGGGCCGCCTCCGTCCCCGCGCAGGGGCAGGGCGCTGCGCTGCCCCATCCGCGCGATGTGCTGCTGGGCGCCCAGGCGCAGACCGGCTTCCTGCCGGTCTGCGACCACTACAGCGGCGTGGAAGCGCGCATGCGCAAGAGCCTGCAACTGCAGGCCGACCTGGCCCGGGAGTTCGGCACCTGCGTCTTCGACGTGACCCTCGATTGCGAGGACGGCGCTCCGATCGGCCTGGAGGCCGAGCATGCCCGCCTGGTCGCCAGCCTCGCCCTGGGCACTGCGGACGGCGCGCGTGTGGCGGCCCGGGTTCATGCGGTGGACCACCCGGCATTCGCCAACGATGTCGCCACGATTGCGGGCACGGCGGGCCACAGGCTCTGCCACATCATGGTGCCCAAGGTGGAGTCCGTGGACGATGTCCTGCGGGTGGAACGGGCGCTGGAGCAGGCATCTGCCGCCCAGGTGCCCATCCATGTCCTGATCGAGTCGCCCGCCGCGGTCCATCGCGCCTTCGAGATTGCCGCCCACCCGCGCGTGCAGAGCCTGAGCTTCGGGCTCATGGACTTTGTGTCCGCCCATGGAGGGGCGATCCCTGCGGCAGGCATGACCTCCTCGGGGCAGTTCTCGCACCCGCTTGTCGTGCGCGCCAAGCTGGAGATTGCAGCGGCCTGCCACGCCCACGGCAAGGTGCCGTCGCACTGCGTGGTGACCGAATTCACCGATACCACGGCCATGCAGGGCGCCGCCAGCCGGGCGGCGCGGGAGCTGGGCTACACCCGGATGTGGAGCATCCACCCGGCGCAGATACGTCCCATCCTGCAGGCATTTGCGCCGCAGCAGGATGACATCGAAATTGCTGCAAAAATAATAGCTGCTGCCGCAGATTCCGACTGGGCTCCGATCAGTTTTGACGATACCTTGCATGACCGTGCCAGCTACCGTTTTTACTGGCAAGTCCTTGAGCGCGCCCACCGCACCGGGCGTGCGCTTCCTCCCGCCGTGCGCCATTGGTTTGACGCCCCGGCCTCCGTTCCGTCGTGAACATTCCTGACTGCTTCCCCGCAGGACCTTCCATGAAATCCTTCATCGCCTCCGCCCTCATGCTGCTGGCCCCAGCCTTCGTGATGGCGCAAACGCCGGCCAAGCCCGAGGCCAAGCCCGGGACCAAGGCCGCCGCGAAGCCGGCCGCCAAGTCCGAAGCGAAAACCGCCAAGACGGCGGACAAGGCCCCCGCCAAGAAGGCCACCGTGGCCAAGAGCGAGGCGACCAGCAGCCGCACGCAGCTCAAGAGCGCCACCAACCAGGTGGCCACCGGCATCATCGCCGCAGAGGCGGCCCTTTCCCCCGAGGAGCTGGCCATCGCCGACCGCGTGCACGTGGGCCGCATTCCCTGCGAGCTGGGCGCATTCGTCACGGTGACGGCCGACCCGGCCACGCCAGGGCACTTCCATGTGGAAGGCAAGGGCTTCAAGTACTTCATGTCGCCCGTGGCCACGACCACCGGCACGGTGCGCCTGGAAGACCAGAAGGGCGGCGCGGTCTGGCTGCAGATCGCCAACAAGTCCATGCTGATGAACCAGAAGCTCGGCCAGCGCCTGGCCGATGAGTGCATGAGCCCGCAGCAGCTGGTGGTGGCCGAGGCCATCAAGAAGAACCCGCCCGTGAGCGTGCTGGAACCCCTGAAATAAGCGCGGGCCTGGCAGGCCTCTTGCAAAGAACGAACGACGAACACGATTGCGCGTGCAGGCGTAGCGGCCATGGGAGCCGCCTGCACCGCGCGCCGCCCCACTTTAGAACGCAACCGGAGAAAAATGATGTTGAAAGCCTACCGTGACCATGTGGCCGAGCGCGCCGCGCTGGGCATCCCACCGCTGCCCCTGACGGCCAAGCAGACCGGCGAGCTGATCGAACTGCTCAAGAACCCGCCCGCTGGTGAAGAGGCCACGCTGGTGGACCTGATCACGCACCGCGTGCCTGCCGGTGTGGACGACGCCGCCAAGGTCAAGGCCAGCTACTTGGCCGCCGTGGCCCACGGTACCGAAGTCTGCACGCTGATCGGCCGCGAGCGCGCCACGCAGCTCTTGGGCACCATGCTGGGCGGCTACAACCTCACCCCCCTGATCGACCTGCTGGACGACGCGGCCGTGGCCTCCGTCGCCGCCGAAGCGCTCAAGAAGACGCTCTTGATGTTCGACCAGTTCCATGACGTCAAGGAAAAGGCCGACAAGGGCAACACCTTCGCCAAGTCCGTGCTGCAAAGCTGGGCCGACGCCGAGTGGTTCACCAGCCGCCCCGAAGTGCCCCAGAGCATCAAGCTCACCGTGCTCAAGGTCACCGGCGAAACCAACACCGACGACCTGTCGCCCGCGCCCGACGCCTGGAGCCGCCCCGACATCCCGCTGCATGCCCTGGCCATGCTCAAGAACAAGCGCGACGGCATCACGCCCGAAGAAGACGGCAAGCGCGGCCCCATCAAGTTCATCGAAGACCTGCGCGCCCGCGGCAACCTGGTGGCCTATGTGGGCGACGTGGTCGGCACCGGCTCCAGCCGCAAGTCGGCCACCAACAGCGTGCTGTGGTTCACGGGCGAAGACATCCCGTTCGTGCCCAACAAGCGCTTCGGCGGCGTGTGCCTGGGCAGCAAGATCGCTCCCATCTTCTACAACACCATGGAAGATGCCGGCGCACTGCCCATCGAGCTGGACGTGAGCCAGATGAACATGGGCGACGAGATCGAGCTGCTGCCCTACGCCGGCAAGGCACTGAAGGACGGCCAGGTCATCGCCGAGTTCACCGTCAAGAGCGAAGTGCTGTTCGACGAAGTGCGCGCCGGTGGCCGCATTCCGCTGATCATCGGCCGTGGCCTCACGGCCAAGGCCCGCGAGGCCCTGGGCCTGGCGCCTTCCACCCTGTTCCGCCTGCCCCAGGTGCCTGCCGCTACCGGCAAGGGCTTCACCCTGGCGCAGAAGATGGTCGGCCGCGCCTGCGGCCTGCCCGAAGGCCTGGGCGTGGTGCCCGGCACGTACTGCGAGCCACGCATGACCTCAGTCGGCTCGCAGGACACCACCGGCCCCATGACGCGCGACGAACTGAAGGACCTGGCCTGCCTGGGCTTCAGCTCCGACCTGGTGATGCAGTCCTTCTGCCACACGGCCGCTTACCCCAAGCCCGTGGACGTGAAGATGCACCACGAGCTGCCCGACTTCATCAGCACGCGCGGCGGCATCTCGCTCAAGCCCGGCGACGGCATCATCCACAGCTGGCTCAACCGCATGCTGCTGCCCGACACCGTGGGCACCGGCGGCGACTCGCACACCCGCTTCCCCATCGGCATCAGCTTCCCCGCCGGCTCCGGCCTGGTGGCGTTCGCTGCCGCCACGGGCGTGATGCCCCTCGATATGCCTGAATCGGTGCTGGTGCGCTTCAAGGGCAAGATGCAGCCCGGCGTCACGCTGCGCGACCTGGTGCACGCGATCCCGCTGTACGCCATCAAGGCCGGCCACCTGACCGTGGCCAAGCAGGGCAAGAAGAACATCTTCTCGGGCCGCATCCTGGAAATCGAAGGCCTGCCGGACATGAAGGTCGAGCAGGCGTTCGAGCTGTCCGACGCATCGGCCGAGCGCTCTGCCGCCGGCTGCACGGTGCGCCTGAACAAGGAACCCGTGATCGAGTACATCAACTCGAACATCGTGCTGCTCAAGAACATGATCGCCCAGGGCTACGCCGATCCACGCACCATCGGCCGCCGCATCAAGGCCATGGAAGCCTGGCTGGCCAATCCCCAGCTGCTGGCCCCCGATGAGAACGCCGACTACGCCGAAATCATCGAGATCGACCTGGCCGAGATCACCGAACCCATCGTCTGCTGCCCCAACGACCCCGATGACGCCAAGACGCTGTCGGACGTGGCCGGCGCCGCGATCGACGAAGTGTTCATCGGTTCGTGCATGACCAACATCGGCCACTTCCGCGCAGCCTCCAAGCTGCTCGAAGGCAAGAAGGACATCCCCGTCAAGCTGTGGATGGCCCCGCCCACGAAGATGGACGCGCACCAGCTCACCGAAGAAGGCCACTACGGCGTGTTCGGCGCGGCCGGTGCCCGCATGGAAATGCCCGGCTGCTCGCTGTGCATGGGCAACCAGGCCCAGGTGAAGGAGGGCGCCACCGTGATGTCCACCAGCACCCGCAACTTCCCCAACCGCCTGGGCAAGAACACCAACGTCTACCTGGGCTCGGCCGAACTCTCGGCCATCTGCTCCAAGCTGGGCCGCATTCCTTCCAAGGAAGAGTACCTGGCCGACATCGGTGTCATCAACCAGAACGGCGACAAGATCTACCAATACCTGAACTTCGACAAGATCGCCGAGTTCAAGGAAGTGGCAGACGGCGTGGCCGCCTGATTGTTTCCCTCCGGGGAGTGATCCACTGCAAAAAGCGGCCTGCGGGCCGCTTTTTTCATGGCGTTGCGGGTGCGCCGCGCCACGCGCTTGCCACGCCGTGGCCATGGTCCAGACATTTTTTTGTCATGCAAATGTCATGATGGAGTCGCATGCTTGCCGCATAACAACAACAAAAGAAATGGAGGTACATCCATGGCAAGAGGGACAACCGGCAAGGCCGGCACGTTCGGCGCGCGCCTCGCGGTGCTGCTGCTCAGCGCCGCCTTCGCCCTGGGCTTTGGCCTGGGTGGTTACTTCGTCGGGCTCAAGCCGCTGGCCCTGACCCTGCGGGCAGCGTGGGCGGTGCGCGGCTGGCAGCCCATGCAGGCCCAGGTGCTCGCGGCCGACCTCGCGCGCCACAGCGACGGCGACGGCACCACCTGGCAGGTGCGGGCCCGCTACCGCTATGAATTCGCGGGGCGGCCATACGAAGGCTCCCGCGTCGGGCTCGACCCCACGGAGACGGCCGACAACATCGGCGACTGGCACCAGCGCTGGCACGCGCAGCTGCAAGGCGCCCAGGCCCGCGGCGCGCGCATCACCATCATGGTCGACCCGCGCGAACCCTCGCGTTCCCTCATCGACCCCTCCATCCGCTGGGCCCTGCTGATGTTCCGCCTGCCCTTTGCCCTGGTGTTCACTGCGGTGGGGCTGGGCGCGGCCTGGGTCTTCCTGGCCACCCTGCCAGGACTGGGCACGTCCAGGGAGCCGCAGGCCGGGGTTTCTGCCATTCCCTTGCCCAAGAACTCTGCCGGCAGCCCGCTGGGCGCCGTCTGGTTCTTCACCTTCTTCTGGTGTGGCATTTCCTTTCCCATGGCCGGCATGTTGTGGACCGACCCGCAGTCGCCCTGGTTCGCCAAGGCCTTCATCGGCCTGTTCGTGCTGGTCGGCATGGCCTTGCTGGCCCTTGCGGTGCGACAGACCCACATGGCCTGGCGCTATGCGGGCGCGGCCCTTGTCCTGCTGCCGCCAGCACCGCGTGCCGGGCATCCGCTCGAAGTGACCCTGCTGCTCCCCGGGCGCGCCGCCGCCTACCAGCAGGGGAACAGCCTGCAACTGCGCCTGGCCCAGTACCGGGTGGACGAGTCGAGCTCCGGTTCGCCCGAGCGGTGCGTGGAGTCGTTCACCGAAGCCGCGCGCATGCAGCACACGTCCGATGGCGGGTTGCGGCTGGTGGCACGCTTCGAGGTACCGCCCGATGCGCCCCCGCACGGCAGCCAGCGCTCGGGAGAGCGCGTGGACTGGCGCGTGGAACTGCTGCACAACCCGGACGGCGCCGTCGAGCTGACTTACGACCTTCCCGTGCAGGCCGCACCCCGCACCTTCGGTGGGGACGAACTGCCGGATCGTTTTGACCGGCGTGCCGCCTGGCAGCAGGAGGTTCCCATCGTGCCCCTGGGCGAGCAGGAAGAGGAAGAAGAAGGCTCCCGGCCTCTGCCCGCTTCGGTCACGCTGCGGGAAACCCCGCAGGCCTGGCGCTACGAATTCGCCCAGGGCGGCTGGCGCTGGGCCGGGGGCCTGGTGCTGGCCGCGCTGTTGCTGGAGTCGGCCATCCACGGTCGGCTGGGCCCGCAGGGGCTGATGCTGCCCCGTGGGTTCTTTGCCGCCGGCGCGTGGATGGCCTTGGCCGCCTTTGCCCTGCATGCGACCACCCGCCACTGGACCCTGACCGTGCAGGACGGCGGCATCACCGCGCGCCGCCACTCCTGGCTCTGGTCGCGCGCCGACACGGTGTCGGGCGCTGCCAGCCGCACCCTGGTGCACAAGCTGCTGCACTCCACGGGCAGCGGCGGCAGCGAGCACCGCTACCACGCGGTGTACGCGCGCGGTGCGGGCGGTGCGCTGGTGCGCCTGACCCCGGGCCTGGCAGGCGAGGCGGCGGCCACGGCCCTGGGGCAATCGCTGGGCCAGGCGTGGGCGCACCGGCGGGGCCGTTTCGCCGCCGGCATGCAGCGGCCCGTGCGGGCGCAGCATTCCCGCCCGGCCTGGGGCGCACTGCTGGTGCTGGCCCTGCTGGGCTGGTGGATCGTGGGGCCCCAGGCTGGCCGCACCGTGGGCCGCGTTGTCGGGGCCGAGGCTTCCGCTTCGGCTGCAACCGCGCCGGCCGTGCCGTATTCCCTCGCGGAGGGTCGCTTGCTCGATGCACAGAATGCCGGCGACGCCCCTGCGCTGCGGGCCGCGCTGTCCGCCGGGGCGAATCCCGACCTGCTCGCGCCCAATGGTTCCTCGGTGCTCATGCTGGCGGCCCACCGTGGCCAGCTCGAGCACATCGAGGCGCTGCTGGGCGCGGGTGCCCAGCCCGACCTGCGCCAGACGCGCAAGGACAGCGAGCGGGGCGACACAGCCCTGCTGCGTGCCTTCTACGGCGGCCATCTGGCGGCGGCACGGCGCCTGGTGCAGGCAGGTGCCAGCCTCTCGGCCCGCAACCGCTGGGACTGGGGGCCCGTGCACATGGCCGCGCAGGGCGGCTGCATCCCATGCCTCGAATGGCTGGATGCGCAAGGCCAGCCGCTCGACGAACCCGCGCCCGCCAGCCGGGGCGAGACCCCCGCGATGCTGGCCGCAGGCCGGGGCCGCGTGGAGGCGCTGCAATGGTTCGCCGACCGTGGCATCGACCTTGCGCGCACGGACGCCCACGGCAAGACCGCGCTGGACTGGGCACGCTTCAAGCAACAGGCCGAGGCCGAGCGGTGGCTGATGGGGCGTGTGCGCTAGGCGCGGCTGGCCGCTCACCGTGAAGCGGTTCCGGCCAGGGCGCCGCACTGCGGGCGGTGCGAGGCGCACGGCAGGGCACAGCAGCGGCGCGAGAAGGGTTTCGTCGGCCGCTCCAGGGCTTTTCAGCCCAGCGCCGGCAGCAAATGCTGCACCAGCTGCTGCGCATGCTGCGGCAATTCGTCGAGCTCGCGCAGGCACAGCACCAGTTGCCGGTCCGCCCAGGCATCGGTCAGGCGCACGGCCTTCACGTGCTGCGCCCGGCTGTGGCGTGCGGCTGCCGTGCGGGGAATGATGCCCACGCCCACGCCCAGCCCCACGAGCTGGCACACCGCCTCGAACTGGCGCAGCCGCACGCGGTAGCGCAGCCGCCGCCCCTGGCGCTGTGCCTGGCGCACCACCAGGGCCTGCAGCGCGCTGCCCTCGGCCAGGCCAACGAAGTCCAGGTGCGCGACGTCGGCCAGCGCCACGCTGCGTTGCGCGGCCAGTGCGTGCCCCTGAGGCACCACCAGCACCAGCGGGTCGGGCCGCAGCACCCGCGTGGACAGGCCTTCGAGGTCCACCGCGTCGGACACCAGGCCCATGTCGCACAGCCCGGCGCGCACCGCATCGGCCACCTCCTGGCTGGAGCGCTCCTCCACGTCCACCGAAATGCGCGGGTGCCGCGCCAGAAAGCCCGCCATCGCCCGCGGCAGGTACTCGCTCAGCGCCGAGCTGTTGCACAGCACGCGCACATGGCCCGCCAGGCCCGCGCCATATTCGCCCAGGTCGCCGCGCAGGTGCTCCATCTGCTGCAGCACCAGCCGCGCGTGGTGCAGTAGCGTGTGGCCCGCGGGCGTGGGCTGCACGCCGCGTTGTTCGCGCAGCAGCAGGGGCACGCCCAGCGCGTCCTCCATGCCGCGTATGCGCTCGCTGGCCGAGGCCAGCGCCATGTGGCTGCGTTCGGCGCCCCCCGTGATGGTGCCTGCTTCGTGCACGTGCACGAAGAGACGCAGGTCGGTGAGGTCAAAGCGCATGGGGCAAACGTACCACATGGCAGGCTTCGGCCGCGCCTGAGGCGGGCTACGCGGCTTCCGCATTTCCAGGGGCGGGGCCATCCGAAACAATGGCCTTTGGCACTGCGTTGCTGGACATGCGGTGGGTGGGTTTCGGACCAGGGGATACCGATGGAACTTGTGATGAATCAGCCGCCTTCCGGGGCGGGGCGCTCATGAACGGGGTTGCCGAGCTGTGGGGCCACGGCATTGCGCCGGGCTGGCTGGCGGGGGCGGCCGCCATTTTCTGGCTGGCCGGCACGGTCAAGGGCGTGGTGGGGCTGGGCCTGCCCACGGTGGCGATGGCCCTCTTGGCCATGCTGGTTCCGCCGGCCCAGGCGGCGGCGTTGCTGGTGGTGCCTTCGCTGGTCACCAATGTCTGGCAGATGCGCCCCTGGCCCGCCGTGTGGCCGCTGGTGCGGCGCCTGGGCGGCATGCAATGCGGAATCTGCCTGGGCACCTGGCTGTGCGCGTGGTGGCTGGGGGCGCCCGCGGGCCCTGGGTCGCGCTTGGCGCTGGGGCTGGCCCTCGCGCTGTATGGCGCCTGGGGCTTGACGGGGACGCGGCGGGTGCTGCCCCTGCCGGCCCAGGGCTGGCAGGGGCCCCTGGTGGGGTTCGCGACCGGTGCCATCGCCGCCGCCACGGGTGTTTTCGTGGTGCCCGCCGTGCCCTATCTGCAGGCGCTGGGCCTGCAGCGCGATGCGCTGGTGCAGGCCATGGGGCTGAGCTTCACGGTCTCCACACTCGCGCTGGCCGCCGGCCTGGCATTCAACGCGAGCTATTCCATGGCGACCGTGGGGCTGTCGGTCGTGATGCTGCTGCCTGCGCTGGCGGGCATGGCGTGTGGGCAGTGGCTGCGGGCCCGGATGTCACCCGTGTGGTTTCGGCGCAGCCTCATGCTGGGCCTGCTGGCCCTGGGCGTGGCCATGGTGGTGGACGTGCTGGCATGGCATGGTTTTGCGTCGCGCTAGGGCGCTGCGCGGGGCGCTGTTTCCTCGCCTGCCGGCCGTTACCGGACCTGTTTTTTCTCCAGCTTGCGGGTGAGGGTGCGGCGGTGCATGCCCAGGCGCCTTGCCGCTTCCGAGAGATTGAAGCCGGTTTCGGCCAGCACTTCGTTGATGCGCTCCCATTCCAGGGTCTTGATGGAGCTGGACCGGTTCGTCAGCTCCACGTCGGTGTTGCCCGCCTTGAGCCCGAAGGCGGCCTCGATGTCGTCGGTATTGGACGGCTTGGCGAGGTAGTGGCATGCGCCCAGCTTCACGGCCTCCACCGCCGTGGCGATGCTGGCAAAGCCTGTGAGCACCACGATGAGCATGGCCTCGCTGGCCGCATGCAGCTTCTGCACGCAGACCAGGCCCGAGGCTTCGCCCTTGAGCTTGAGGTCCACCACCGCATAGCCGGGCGTGTGCTGTGCGAGCAGGGCTTCGACCTCGGGAAGGCCCGTGGCCTGCAGCACGCGGTAGCCGCGCCGCTCGAACGAGCGCGCCAGCGTGCGGGCAAAGGCCTCGTCGTCTTCCACGATCAGCAACAGGCGTTCTTCTTTTTCTGTGTCGGTATCCATGATGCGCGTCAGGCTCCAGGCAAGGCGATCGCTGCCAGCGGCAGCTCTATGGTGACTTCGGCACCCCCTTCGGGGCGGTTGTGCGCCGTGACGCTGCCGCCCAGCGTGCGTGCCACGTTGAGCACGAGGTACAGGCCCAGCCCGCCCCCGGGGCGCTCCTTGGTGGACTGGTAGGGGGTTCCCAGCCTTGCCAGCATGCCCGGCGCAAAACCGGGCCCTGCGTCGGTGACGGTGATGCGCAGCGCATCGGCGCTGCGCGTGATGGCCAGGCGCACCCATGCCGGCGAGGCGTCGCGCGCATTGTCGAGCACATTGAAAACCATCTGCTGGAGCGTGGTGTCCGACACCATGGGCGTGTCGGCGCCGAAGTCGTTGTCGTACACGAACCGCGGCATCGACCGCGTGCTGCGCCATTCCTCTGCCAGGGCATCGACGAAGGTGCGCACGGTGGTCTGCACCGAAGCTTCCCCGCGGGTCTCTCCGGCCGAGAGCAGGATGCCGCTCACGATGCTCTTGCAGCGCTGCACCTGGGCCTGCATCTCGCCGATGTCTTCCTGCAGCGGTTCATGGGCCGCCAGGCGCTCATCGCGTCGCCAGTCGCCCAGGATCACGGCCAGGGTGGACAGCGGGGTGCCCAGCTCGTGCGCGGCGCCCGAGGCCAGCAGCCCCATGCGCACGATGTGTTCCTCTTCCACGCGGCGCCGGCGCGCGGCCGCCAGGCGCGCATCGCGCTCGCGCAGGTTCAGGCTGATGCGCGTGATGAAGACGACGACCAGGGTGGCATTGAGCGCGAAGCAGACCAGCAGCCCGATCACGTACAGGCTGGACAGGCCCTGGTGCAGGTCCTGCGGCAGCTCCAGGGGCAGGTGGTAGACGGCCAGCAAGCCGAAGCACAGCAGCGTGGTGATCACGATGGACCAGATGTAGGCGCCGCGCAGCAGCACGGCCCCCAGCGTGATCTGCAGCAGGTACAGAAACACGAACGGGTTGCTGGTGCCGCCGCTCAGGTAGAGCTGTACCGTGAGCACGGCGACGTCGATCAGCAGCGCCAGGAAAAGCTCCACGTTGCGCACCACCACGGGGCCCATGCGCAGGCGCAGCAGGCTGGCCACGTTGAAAAGCGCAAGGCATCCCACCACCAGCAGCATTTCGCGCTGCGGCAGCACCAGGCCCAGGCTGTAGTGCGCCATCTCGATGGTGAACACCTGTCCGACCACGGCGATCCAGCGCAGCTGGATCAGCTGCTGGAGGTTCTTGATGCCCGCCGCGGCATCGGCCGAGCGGGCATTGCGCTGCGGCAGGGCGGTGGCGGCATCAGGGCGAAGGGGGTTCATCGGTGGTCGTGGGGCGGCGGGAAGGGCCATGCCGGCGGCGTTCATAGCGTGCCACATACCAGCCGGCGCCCGCAACCATGAGCGCGAGCCCGTACCAGGTCGCCGCGTACACCAGATGGCTGTTGGAAAAACGGATCACCGTCATGCCCGGGCGGGGCCAGGTCTGCACGGAAGGCGCGCCGCCAGCGGCGGGCAGGCCCGCATCCACGAAGAAGGGCGCGGCGCGGGGCAGCCCCAGTGCCTGGCTGATGGCGGCCACGTCGCGCGAGTGCCAGCGTTGCTGCGCGGGATCATTGGTCCGCAGAAAACCGCCGCCAGGCTCCGAGATCCTCAGCAGTCCTTCCACGGTGGCCACGGGCCGGGGTGGCTGCGCCCCTCCCGTGAGCCACTGGTTGCGCTGCGCCTGCGGTACAAAACCGCGGTTCACGAGCACCTGCGTGCCGTCGTCCAGCTGCAGCGGGGCCATGACCCAGAAGCCCGCGCCCAGCTCTGTCACCGCCTGGGTGAGGACCGTCTTGTCTGCCAGCCACCGGCCCTGCAGGGTGACGGCAAGGTATTCGTGGTCTGCCGCGTTGACCCGGGGCCACTGGCTGGCCGGTGGCGCCGCCACGGGAGCAGCATGCACCCGGTGCTCCACGCGCTCGATGAGCGCGAGCTTCCACGCGCGGCGCTGGACCTGCCACGTGCCCAGGGCGGCAAATGCCGAGAACAGGGCGATGCCCACGAGCACGAGGGCCGCCTGGCGGAGCCGCCGCCGGGCGAAGGGCGCGTGCGCGGGGGAGGGCTCTGGCGTCAAGGTGTCAGGGCGTCGAATGCCCCGGCGCTTCGTGCGCCGGCGGCGTGGGAGTGGGGTGCGCGGGCATCATGTTGGCATTCATGTGGAACATGACCCACAGCGTGCCGCTGATGGCGATGGCCACGAATACCACGGTGAAGATGGTGGACAAGAGGGTCCATCCTCCCTCAACCTTGCCGTTCATGTGCAGGAAATACACCATGTGCACCAGGATCTGCACCACGGCGAAGGCGCCCAGCACCAGCACGGCGGTGTTGCGGTCGGCGATCACCTTGGCCATGACCAGCCAGAAGGGGATGGCCGTGAGAACGACCGACAGCACGAAGCCGATCGTGTAGTCGCGCAGGCTGCTGTGCGGCCCCACCTCATGGGGGTGATCGCCGTGGCCGTGGGCATCGTGTGCGTGTGTGTGTTGCGCGCTCATGGTTACAGCACCCCCATCAGGTACACAAAGGTGAAGACGCCGATCCAGACCACGTCCAGAAAGTGCCAGAACATCGACAGGCACATCAGGCGGCGCTTGTTTTCATGGATCAGGCCATGCTTGCCGATCTGCACCATCAGCACCACCAGCCATACGAGGCCGAAGGTCACGTGCAGGCCGTGGGTGCCCACCAGCGTGAAGAAGGCTGAAAGGAAGGCGCTGCGCTGGGGCGTGGCGCCCTGGTGGATCAGGTGGGCGAACTCATAGAGTTCGAGGCCCAGGAAGCACAGGCCGAAGAAACCCGTCACGGCCAGCCACAGCAGCGTGCCCTTGGCGTCGCCCAGCTGCTTGCGCAGCATGGCGAAGCCGAAGGTGATGGACGACAGCAGCAGGAAGGCCGTGTTGATGGCCACCAGCGTCAGGTCGAACAGCTGCGCGCCGGTGGGGCCGGCCGCGTAGCTGCGGCCGAGCACGCCGTAGGTGGCGAACAGGGCGGCGAAGATGAGGCAGTCGCTCATCAGGTAGAGCCAGAAGCCCAGGGCCGTGCCGTTCTCGGGATGGGGCTCGTGCGCCAGGTGGTAGTCGCGCGGCGCGAGCGCCGCGCTGGCGGCGCCTGCCGCGCCGGGGGTGTATCGGATATCAGACATGGCTGGCACGCAGTTGTTGGGTGCGGTGGTTTTCCGTCTTGGCCACGGTGGAGGCCGGGATGTGGAAGTCGCGCTGGTAGTTGAACGTGTGGATGATGGCCGCCAGGACCACGGCCGCGAACGACACGCCCGCGAGCAGCCACATGTGCCAGATCAATGCGAAGCCCAGCACCAGGGACAGGGCCGAGATCACGGCGCCCGATCCGGTATTGGCAGGCATGTGGATGGGCTGGAAACCGGCGAGGGGACGCCGGTAGCCATGCTTCTTCATGTCCCACCACGCGTCAATCTCGTGCACCACGGGCGTGAATGCGAAGTTGTAGTCGGGCGGGGGCGAGGACGTGGCCCATTCCAGCGTGCGCGCGTCCCACGGGTCGCCCGTGTGGTCGCGCAGCTCTTCGCGCTTCAGGTAGCTCACCACGATCTGGATCAGGAAGCAGGCAATGCCGGCCGCGATCATGGCCGCGCCGACGGCTGCGATCACGAACCAGATCTGCAGGGACGGGTCTTCGAAATGGTTGGCACGGCGCGTGACACCCATCAGGCCCAGCACGTACAGCGGGCCGAACGCCACCCAGAAGCCCACCACCCACAGCCAGAAGGAGCGCACGCCCCAGGTGCGGTCCAGCTTGTAGCCGAAGGCCTTGGGGTACCAGTAGTTGATGCCCGCGAACAGGCCGAACAGCACGCCCCCGATGATCACGTTGTGGAAGTGGGCGATCAGGAACAGGCTGTTGTGCAGCACGAAGTCGGCCGGTGGCACGGCCAGCAGCACGCCGGTCATGCCGCCGATGGCGAACGTCACCATGAAGGCCACGGTCCACATCATGGGCAGCTCGAAGCGGATGCGGCCCTTGTACATGGTGAACAGCCAGTTGAAGATCTTCGCGCCCGTGGGGATCGAGATGATCATCGTCGTGATGCCGAAGAACGTGTTCACGCTCGCTCCCGAGCCCATGGTGAAGAAGTGGTGCAGCCACACCAGGTACGACAGGATGGTGATCACCACCGTGGCATACACCATGGAGGTGTAGCCGAACAGGCGCTTCCTGCAGAACGTGGCCACCACTTCGGAGAAGATGCCGAAGCACGGCAGGATCAGGATGTACACCTCGGGGTGGCCCCAGATCCAGATCAGGTTCACGTACAGCATGGCGTTGCCGCCCAGGTCGTTCGTGAAGAAGTTGGTGCCGGCATAGCGGTCCAGCGACATCAGCACGAGCGCGGCCGTGAGCACCGGGAACGAGGCTACGATCAGCGCGTTGGTGCACAGGGCCGTCCAGGTGAAGACGGGCATCCTCATCAGGTTCATCCCCGGCGCGCGCATCTTGATGATGGTGACGATCAGGTTGATGCCCGAGAGCGTGGTGCCCACCCCCGCGATCTGCAGCGCCCAGATGTAGTAGTCCAGCCCCACGCCGGGGTCCTGCGCGCCGAGGTTGGACAGGGCCAGCCAGCCGGAGGTGGAGAACTCGCCCAGGAACAGCGACACCATCACCAGCACGGCGCCGGCCGTGGTCATCCAGAAGCTGAAGTTGTTGAGGAACGGGAACGACACGTCGCGTGCGCCGATCTGCAGCGGCACGAGGTAGTTCATGAGGCCCGTGACCAGCGGCATGGCCACGAAGAAGATCATGATCACGCCGTGGGCGGTGAAGATCTGGTCGTAGTGGTGCGGCGGCAGGTAGCCCATGTTGTCGCCAAAGGCCATGGCCTGCTGCAGGCGCATCATCACGGCGTCGGCAAAGCCGCGCAGCAGCATCACCACGCCCAGGATCATGTACATGATCCCGATCTTCTTGTGGTCGATGCTGCAGATCCAGTCGCGCCACAGGGTGCCCCACAGGCGGAACCTAGTGATGGCGGCCATCACGGCCAGCCCACCCAGCACGGTGGCGACAAAGGTCCAGAGCACGATGGGCTCGTGCGCCATCGGTATGGAATCCCAGGTGATGCGGCCCAGGGCCCAGTGGGGTGCGGTAACAGGTGAGGAGGACATGGCGGTCAGTCTTCTTGGGCGTGGGCGCCGGCGGCCGGCAGGGCGGGGCTGGGGCGGGTCATTGGGCGGCGGTGCTGCGGGTGGAAATGGCGTGGCGCGACTCGAGGGCGGCCACCACCTGGGCGGCGTTCTGCGAGGTGCACACGTCCTGGGGCAGGTTCAGGCCCATGGCGCGCACGTAGGCATCGCCACCGTTCTCGTCGATGGCCATCATGTGGTGCATGCACATCTTGCCGTCCTCGACGCAGCGGTTGAGCACCTTGTCGTACAGGCCTTCTTCCACGCTGGCAAAGCGCTGCACGGGGTCGCGTTCGCTGGGCTTGGCCAGGGCCATGTAGGCCTGGCGGGTCAGGGGCTTGCCCTCGGACCGGGCCCTGGCGACCCACTGCTCGAAGTCGCCCTGGACCAGGCCGTGGAACTTGAAGGTCATGCCCGAAAAGCCCGAGCCGCTGTAGTGTGACGCCATGCCGTGGAACACGCCGGGCTGGTTGATCACGGCGTTCAGCTCGGTCTGCATGCCGGGCATCGCGTAGATCATGCCGGCGAGGTCGGGCACGTAGAAAGCGTTCATGGTGGACGTGGCCGTGAGCTTCAGGAGAATGGGCCGGTCCACCGGCGCCGCCAGTTCATTGACCGTGGCGATGCCCAGCTCGGGATACAGGAACAGCCACTTCCAGTCCATGGCCACCACCTGCACTTCCATGGGGGTGGATTGCGTGTCCAGGGGCTTGGTGGCCGAGATGCGGTCCAGCGGACGGTACGGGTCGAGCTTGTGCGTGCCGATCCAGGTCAGCGCGCCCAGGGCGATGATGATCATGAGCGGCACCGTCCAGATCACCAGCTCCAGGGTGGTGGAATGGTGCCAGTCGGGGTCGTAGTCTTCCTCGGTGTTGGCGGTGTTGTTCTGGCGGTACTTCCAGGCAAACCACAGGGTGAGGGCGATCACCGGCACGATGATGATGAGCATCAGCAAGGTGGCCTGGATGACCATGTGGCCCTGCTGGGCCGCGATGTCGCCCGCCGGGTTGAGGACCACCGCCTTGCTGCAGCCGGCCAGGCCGCCCAGGGCAGCAGCGGCGGCGAGCCAGGCAGGCCCGCGAAAGTGAGGAAGTTTGAACATGTGAAAGGCGCTACCAAGGCGTTGATTCGAGGGTAAACGCGGATGTCGGGATACCGCAGAATGTAATATCGCTAGCTTTTTTGTCCATTGGACATTTTGTCCAGGGTCAAAGGTTGTTGCCCCCCATCCAGGGCATGGGGGCAGAGCCGGCGTTGTCCTGCACGGCGCCCTGGCCCAGGCGTACTTGTCCCGGGGCAGGCTTGCGGGTAAAACCTAGGTACCCGGTGCCTTTGCGGGCAGCGCGATCACTGAAAATCAGGCGGACGAGCCCAGCCGTCCTGGTTTTTTCCGACAACGACAAGGAGTCCTGTTCATGAGCAGCCCCGCCTCTGCCACCTACCCCGCGGCCGGCTTCGAAGAAAGCCCAGCCTCTCTCTCCCGGGCGGACACGCATGAAGATGTCACTCCCAGCGAAATCGCCGTGGGCGTGATCATCGGGCGGTCGTCCGAGTATTTCGACTTCTTCGTTTTCGGGATCGCCTGCGTGCTGGTGTTCCCGTCGTTTCTGTTTCCCTTCATGTCGCGCCTGGATGGCACGCTCGCCGCCTTTGCGCTGCTGGCCGTGGCGTTCGTGGTGCGGCCCGTGGGCACGGCCATTTCCATGGCCATCCAGCGGCGCTGGGGGCGGGGCACGAAGCTGACCATCGCGCTGTTCCTGCTGGGGGTGTGCACGGTGGCCATGGCCTTCCTGCCGGGTTACAAGGACGTGGGCATGACCGCCATCGTGGCGCTGCTGATCCTGCGCATCGGCCAGGGGCTGGCGCTCGGCGGCTCGTGGGACGGCCTGCCGTCGCTGCTGGCGATGTCCGCCCCCCGGCACCGCCGGGGCTGGTACGCCATGATCGGGCAGCTGGGCGCGCCGCTGGGGTTTGTCTTGGCCGCGGGCCTGTTTGCCTATCTGTACAGCAGCCTCACCGTCGAGGAATTCCTGGCCTGGGGCTGGCGCTATCCGTTCTTCGTGGCGTTCGCGGTGAACGTGGTGGCCTTGTTCGCCCGCCTGCGCCTCGTGGTGGGCCAGTCGTACGCCGAACTGCTGCAGGAGCGCGAACTGCAACCCGTGCCCGTGAGCCGCGTGGTGCGCGACGAAGGCAGCAATGTGCTTTTGGGTGCTTTCGCCGCGCTGGCGAGTTTTGCGCTGTTCCATCTGGTCACGGTGTTCCCGCTGTCGTGGATCACGCTGTACTCGGAACAACCCGTCACGCAGATTCTGGGGGTGCAGATCGTGGGCGCCTTCCTGGCGGCGGGGGCCATCATGGTGTCGGGCTGGCTGTCGGACCACCTGGGCCGCCGCAAGCTGCTGGGCGGCATGGCGGTGATGATTGGCGTGTTCAGCTTCATGGCGCCGGTGTTGCTCAACTCCGGCGAGGTGGGCAGCACCATGTTCCTGCTGCTGGGCTTCGTGCTGCTGGGCCTGTCGTACGGCCAGGCTTCTGGCACGGTGACTGCCAATTTCTCGCCCCAGTACCGCTACACGGGCGCCGCCTTGTCGGCCGACCTGGCCTGGATCATTGGCGCCGCCTTCGCGCCCCTCGTGGCCCTGTACCTGTCCTCCCAATTCGGGCTGCTGGCGGTGACGGTGTATTTGCTGTCCGGCGTGGCCTGCACATTGGGTGCCCTCAATCTGAACCGCCGCATGGAGCGGCGCGACCGGTAGCAACGGCGGGTATTTTGCTATCGAATAGATAGCTTCTGGCGCTTACCCATCAAGCGCTGGAGGTCAAAAAGCAAAAGAAAAAGCGCCCGGAAGTACCGGGCGCTTTGTTTTGGGGGCTCAGTCCTGCGGCCTGAAACCGATGGTCAGGGAAGGCGGCACGCGTCCATCCACGTCGCGCGGCAGGGTCTCGGTCTTGTCCAGCGCGCGCAGCACGGCTTCGTCCCAGGCCTTGTTGCCGCTGGACTGCACGAGGCGCTTGCCGACGATGGTGCCATCGGGCGACAGGCGCACCTCCACCTCCGCGCGCGGGTTGCCCGAGATCGCATCGGGGTACACGATGTTGGGCTTGACCTTGGCCGCCACCTTGCCGCCGTAGCTGCCCGAGGGGCCGGCGCTGCGCTGCGCGGTGCCGGTGGCATTTTCGCTGCCGGTGGCGCCCGCCAGGCCCTGCATGCGCCGCAGGTTGTCCTCGCGCTGCTTGGCCAGCTGCTTTTCCTCGGCCTCTGTCCTGCGCTTGGTGGCTTCTTCCGCCTTGCGCTTGTCTTCGGCCAGCTTCTTTTGCTTGTCCTGCTCGGCCTTCTTCTGCTCGGCCAGCTGCTTTTCACGCTGCTCTTTTTCCTTTTCCTTTTGCAGGCGTTCCTTCTTCTCCTGCTCCAGGCGGTCGCGGCGCTCGTCTTCCTTGCGTTCACGTTCGCGCTTTTCACGCTCCTGCTGCTGTTCGCGGGCCTTTTTTTCCTGTTCCAGGCGCTTCTTTTCACGCTCGATGGCGATGTCGGCCTCGCGCGTGTCCGGCGGTTCCACCGCGCGGGGCGGTGGCGGTGGTGGCGGCGGCGTGGGGGTGCGGACTTCGGGGGGAGCGGGCGGCGGTGGCGGGGGCTCCACGGCACGGGGCGCGGCCTGCTGGGGCACGGCGGCCCAGAGCTCGGCCTCCACCGCGGGCTGGTCGGCGCTGCTCTTCCAGTTCACGCCCCAGGTCAGCGCGCCGATCAGCACCGCGTGCACCAGCACCGCCAGCGTGATGGCGCGCAGGCGTGCCGGCGGGCGGGGCGGGGCAAACTGGTCGCGGTCGGTGTGGGCGTGCATGGGCGGTGAGAGTGCGGAGCGCGGTTTCGGTTCAGCCGCCCTGCTTGACGGACAGGCCCACCCGTTGCACGCCCGCCTTCTGCAGGGCGTCCATCGCCTTCACCACGTTTTCGTACTGCACACCCTTGTCGGCGCTGATGACCACCGCGCTCGCGCTGTCCGCGCCCTGGGCCTTCTGCCAGCGGCTGGCGGCATCGCCGATCTCGCGCTGGCTCAGGCTGCGCGTGGCCTCGGGGGTCTTGAACTGGAGCGAGCCGTCCTTGTTGACGATGACCTGGGCCACCACCTTGGGCATGTTCTTGCCCTTGCCCACGCTGGGCACGTCGACCACGCCGGGCGTGAGCATGGGGGCCGTCACCATGAAGATGATGAGCAGCACCAGCATCACGTCGATGAACGGGACCATGTTGATCTCGTTGATGGTGCGGCGGCCTCGGCCGCGGGATGCCATGGCGGGCATGGTGTGGCGCTCCTGCGGTTAGTGGCCGGAGGCCGATGGGGCGGGGGCCGCCGGGTGCGCGCCCAGGTTGCGCTGCAGGATGTTGGAGAACTCCTCGATGAAGGTCTCCTGGTGCATGGCCACGCGGTCGATGTCGCGCGCGAAGCGGTTGTAGGCGATCACGGCCGGGATGGCGGCGAACAGGCCGATGGCGGTGGCCACCAGGGCTTCGGCGATGCCCGGCGCCACGGTGGCCAGCGTGACCTGCTCCATGCCGGCGAAGCCGGTGAACGCATGCATGATGCCCCACACCGTGCCGAACAGGCCCACGTACGGCGAGACCGAGCCCACCGAGGCCAGGAACGACAGGCTGGATTCGACCACGTCCATCTCGCGCTGGAAGCTCGCGCGCATGGCGCGGCGTGCGCCGTCGAGCAGGGTGCCGGGGTCCACGATGCGGCGCTCGCGCAGCTTCTGGTACTCGCGCATGCCGCTGGCGAAGATGCGTTCCATGGGGCCGGCCTGCTTGGCGTTCTGCGCGGCGCTGGCGTACAGGTCGTTGAGGCTGGTGCCCGACCAGAACTCGCGTTCGAAGTCGTCGTTGAGCGTCTTCACGCGCTTCAAGGAAAACAGCTTGCGGAAGATGGCCGCCCAGCTGGCGACCGACACGCCCAGGAGCAGCAGCATCACGAGTTGCACCACCCAGCTGGCGTGCAGCACCAGGGAGATGATGGACATGTTTTGGGAGTTCATGGTGAGAGTTGTTCCAGGAGGGTGCTCGGTATTCTTGCAGGGCGCATCGTCGCGGCATCGACCCATCCGATGCGGATGGTGCCTTCGGTCAGCAACAGGGGAGGCTGTTCGGTCATCTGCTCTGGTTTCAGGAGCGCCTGCTGCACTATTGTCAACGATGCGCGGCCTGGGGCCTGCAGGGCGGCGGTAACAATCAGTTCATCGTCCAGCCGGGCGGGCCGGTGGTAGCGCAGCTGCGCATCGGTTACGACAAACATGCCGCCGGTTTGTTCCCGCAATCGCTGCTGGCCCACGCCCAGCGAGCGCAGCCATTCGGTCCGGGCGCGCTCGAAGAACTTGAGGTAGTTGGCATAGAACACGATGCCGCCGGCATCGGTGTCCTCCCAGTAGACGCGGATGGGGAACTCAAAGCCCATGGTGTCACCCGAGGAGCCTGCGCAGCCGTTCCACCGATTCCTGCAGCTGGGCCATGGAGTTCGCGGTGGAGAAGCGGATGAAGCGCTCGGGCTCTGCCGTGCCGAAGTCACGCCCCGGCGTCACCGCGATGTGGGCGCGGCGCATCAGCTCAAACGCGAAGTCCCAGCTGCCGTTCACGCCCAGGCGCTGTGCGGCCTGCGTGCAGTCGGCCCAGGCGTAGAAGGCGCCGTCTGGCATCACGGGCACGGAAAGGCCCAGCGATTGCAGCGCGGGGATGAAGAAGTCGCGCCGGGCCTTGAACTCGGCGCGGCGGCGTTCGTACTCGGCGATGCTCTCGGACTCGAAGCACGCCAGCGCGGCATGCTGCGACACGGTGCTCGCGCAGATGAACAGGTTTTGCGCGAGGCGCTCGACCACGGGCACCATGGCCTCGGGGACCACCATCCAGCCCAGGCGCCAGCCCGTCATGTTGAAGTACTTGCTGAAGCTGTTGATGCTGATGATGTTGTCGTCGATGGCCAGGGCCGTGTGGCCAAACTCTTCCTCGTACGACAGGCCCAGGTAGATCTCGTCGATCAGGGTGATGCCATCGTGCGCGCGCACCACGTCGTGGATGCGGCGCAGCTCGCCGGGGGCGATGGAGGTGCCCGTGGGGTTCGATGGCGATGCGAGCAGGACACCCCGGGTTTTTTCGCCCCAGGCGGCGCGCACCTTGTCGGCGCTGAGCTGGTAGCGCTCGGCGGCCGTGGTGGGCACGAGCACGGCCTTGCCCTCGGCCGCGCTCACGAAGTGGCGGTTGCACGGATAGCTGGGATCGGGCATCAGGATCTCGTCGCCCGATTCGATGAGCGCCAGGCACGCCAGCTGCAGCGCGGCCGAGGCGCCGGCCGTCACCACGATGCGGCGCGCGGGCACGTTCACGCCAAAGCGGCCCTGGTACCAGCCGCTGATGCGTTCGCGCAGCGCATCCAGGCCGAGGGCGTTGGTGTACTGGGTCGCGCCGCCGTGCACGGCGCGCATCGCGGCCTCCTGCACCAGCGGCGGCGCTGTGAAGTCCGGCTCGCCGATGTTCAGGAAGATCATCGGCTCGCGCGTGCCCGCCACTTCGCGCGCCAGGGCCTGCGCGGCCTTGGCCACCTCCATTACATAGAACGGTTCGATGCGCTCGGCGCGCGTGGAAAACTTCATGGAAAGGCGTCCTGCCCGTGCTGGCCGGGTGTCGTTTGAAATGGAAAGGGGGAATGGGGGCGCGCCCGCCGCCGCTCCGTGGCGGCCCGGCGCGCCCGGGAGCTCAGGCGCCGTCAGCGGATGCCCCGGATGGGGGGGCGGTGGGGGCGGCCGCCGCGCCGCCAGCCTTGTCCGCCGCCACTTCCAGCGCGCGCAGCTGGGGGGCCAGGCCGTTGAGCACGGCATTCACATACTTGTGGCCGTCGGTTCCGCCAAATTCCTTGGCCAGTTCGATGCACTCGTTGAGCACCACGCGCCAGGGCACGTCCAGGCAGTGCTGGAACTCGTACACGCCGATCCACATCGTGGCGTGCTCGATGGGCGAGATTTCGGCCATCTTGCGGTCCAGCAGCGGGGTGATGAGCAGGTCCATGTCGGCGGCCGTGGCGATGCAGCCGTGCAGCAGGGCGTCGTAGTGCACCGAGTCCGCCTTGTGAAAACCGGCCAGGTCGCGCGTGAACGCGTCGATGGCGTGGGCGTCGTTGCCGCCCACCAGGTGCTGGTAGAGCGCCTGCAGCGCGAACTCGCGCGCGCGGCTGCGGTTGGACTTGGAGGCGGCCTTGCGCGTGCCCGTGGACTTGAGCCCGGTGCGGCCCTGCTTGGGAGGGCGCGCCGAGGAGGGCGTGGGGGTGTTTTCGCTCATGACAGGTCGTCCAGCAGGTTGGCCATTTCCACCGCCACGCGGGCTGCATCGGTGCCCTTTTCGGTCTGGCGGGCCACCGCCTGATCGAGGTTCTCGGTGGTGATGATGGCGTTGGCAATCGGGATCTGGTAGTCCAGCGACAGGCGCGTGACGCCCGCGCCGGATTCGTTGGCCACCAGTTCGAAGTGATAGGTTTCACCGCGGATGATGCAGCCCAGGGCGATCAGCGCGTCGTACTCATCGCTTTCGGCCATGGCCTGCAGGGCCACGGGCACCTCGAGGGCGCCGGGCACGAGCACGTGCCGGATGTTCTTTTCCTGCACGCCCAGGTTCAGAAGCTCGGCACGGCAGGCCGCGGCCAGGGTATTGGTGATGCTTTCGTTGAAGCGGGCCTGCACGATGCCGATGTGCAGCTTCTTGCCGTCCAGCTTGTCCGCTGTTCCTTTTTCTGCGCCAAACATGTTTTTTACTCTTTCGGAATGAAGCCGGTGATTTCGAGGCCGTAGCCCATCATGCTGGGCATGCGGCGTGGCTGGCCCATGAGCGCCATCTTGTGCACGCCGCATTCACGCAGGATCTGCGCGCCCACGCCGTAGGTGCGCAGGTCCATGCGGCCGCGCTCGGGGGCCTGCGCCGCGCGGGCCGTGCCCTCGAACTGCGAGAGCAGCTGGCCGGCGGTCTCGCCGCAGTTGAGCAGCACCGCCACGCCCTTGCCCTGTTCGGACAGGTATTGCAGGCTGGTGTCCAGGCTCCACGAGTGCATGGAGCGGTTGACCTCCAGTGCGTCAAGCACCGACAGCGGTTCGTGCACGCGCACGGGCACCACGTCGTCGGCGCCCCACTGTCCCTTGACGAGGGCCAGGTGCACGGCCTGGCTGGGCTTGTCGCGGAAGGCGTGGGCGGTGAAGGCGCCAAAGGCCGTCTGCAGCACGCGCGTGCCCACCTTCTCGACCAGCGATTCGGTGCGGCTGCGGTGTTCGATCAGGTCGGCGATGGTGCCGATCTTCAGGCCGTGCTCGGCCGCGAAGAGCTGCAGGTCGGGCAGGCGGGCCATGGTGCCGTCGTCCTTCATGATCTCGCAGATCACGGCGGCGGGGCTGCAGTCGGCCATCACGGCCAGGTCGCAGCCGGCCTCGGTGTGGCCCGCGCGCATGAGCACGCCGCCTTCGACGGCCTGCAGCGGGAAGATGTGGCCGGGCTGCACCAGGTCGGCGGCCACGGCGTTGGGGGCCACGGCGGCCTGCACGGTGCGGGCGCGGTCGGCGGCCGAGATGCCGGTGGTCACGCCCTCGGCCGCCTCGATCGACACGGTGAAGGCCGTGCCCATCTTGGTGCCGTTGCTGGCCACCATGGGCGGCAGGCGCAGGCGTTCGCAGCGTTCGCGCGAGAGCGTGAGGCAGATCAGGCCCCGGCCGAAGCGGGCCATGAAGTTGATGGCCTCGGCCGTCACATGGTCGGCGGCCAGGACGAGGTCGCCTTCGTTTTCGCGGTCTTCTTCATCCACGAGGATGACGATGCGGCCGGCGCGCATCTCGGCCACGATGTCCTCGACGGGCGAGATCGGCACGGGAGTGAGGGGGGAGTTCATGGAAGGCTGGGCTTTCTGAGGGGACCGCTGGCGGTGGTGCCGCAGCGCAGGTCCCCGTGGCCGGAGGCCGCCACGCTGTGCGCACCCCCAAGAAACCGCCCAAAGAACATGCGATGCGGCGCTGCCGCTCGTCAAAGGGGCATATTGCCCCAGAAGGATGGGATTTTAGTGCACCGGGCCGCGCCGTGCCCGGTGAGGCGCCCCGGGGCTGATGCAAATCAGTTCCCCGTGGGTTGGGCAGGCTCCCCAGACGGGGGCGCCCCTTGCCGGCGCCGCCCTGCCGTCGGGCGGTGCGGCGCGGCTGCGGGGGGCTTCAGACCATGCTGCCCTGCAGCACCACGTCCGATGTGGGATAGGCCACGCAGGGCAGCACGCAGCCTTCGTCTTTTTCTTCGGCCGTGAGGCCCGGCCATTCGATGGCGTAGCGCACGGTGCCCTCGGCCAGCTGGCCCATGCAGGTGCGGCAGGTGCCGTTGCGGCAGGAACTGGGCCAGTCGATGCCGCCCTGTTCCAGCGACAGCAGCAGCGGCTGCTCGGGCCAGGCGTCGCATTGCTGGCCGCCGGGCTCTACCGTGGCGATGAAGAAGGGCGCGGTGTTGGGTGGGGTGCTCATGGGTGGTGCGTGGTGTCGGGGTGGGCGTCGGGGGCGGGGGTGGCGCGTGTCCACACCAGCAGGAGGTTGTTGGCGGGCATCGCATGGCGGGCCGCCAGCCGCAGCCCGGCCCCGGCCGCCACGGCGGCCACGTCGTCGATGCGGCGGATGCCCCAGGCGGCGTCCTGGGCGCGCAGGCTGGCGTCAAACGCCAGGTTGCCCGCGGCGGTGGGCACGCCGTCTTCCAGGTACGGGCCGTAGGTGGCCAGCAGGCCGCCTGGCGCCAGGTGGCGGGCCGCCCCGCGCATCAGGCCCGCGCAGCACGCCCAGGGCGCGATGTGCAGCATGTTGGCGCAGTAGATCAGGTCGAACGGCTGGCTGAACGCCGGGCCAACGGCGGGCCAGGCGGGCTGGAGCACGTCGAGCGCCACGGGTGTGCGCACGTTGCGCGCGCCCGTGTGCGCGGCCCAGCCGGCGATGGCGCCGAAGTGCGTTCCCTGCAGGTCGGTGGGCTGCCAGCTCCAGCCGGGCAGGGCGGCGGCAAAGTGCGCCGCGTGCTGGCCCGTGCCGCTGGCGATCTCCAGTGCCGCGCCTTCCGGCGCCAGCAGGGACTGCAGCACCGCCAGGATGGGGCCCTGGTTGCGTTCGGCGGCGGGACTGTGCGGGAGCGGAGGGTGGGACATGGGATGATTTTGCTCATGCGCGCTGGACTGGCGGGCGCTGGTTGCTATTAAAAATGTAGCTATGCAAGGAGCGCCGATGGGAACTGTATCGCAGCCGGCGCGTGGCGGGGCAGTGCCTGTTTTTTAAGCGGTGCAAGGATATTCCTTGTAAATCAGGCACTTACCCCCGCCATACAAGGCTTGTCCAGGGTTATCCACATGATTGTTCAGTGCGGGCAGGGATAACCGGGGCGGACTGGGGGGTGGCAAGGGGCTGGGCGCGGTGCGCGGAATCCCTGGGCGTGGTTGCCGCTTTTTTGGGCAATGCAAGGATATTTCTTATAAATCAATCACTTAAGGATGTCATACAAGACTTCTCCAAACTTATCCACATGATTGTCCAGTGCGGGCTGGGATAACCGGAGCCAGTGCGGGATCGATTGCCTAAAAAAGAGGCGTCGCAGGCCTTGGCCTTATGAATCAAGCACTTGGCGCTGCCATACAGGACTTGCCAAAACTTATCCACATGATTGTCCAGCGCTGGCAGGGATAACCCTGGCCTCCTGGTCAGGCGGCGACCTTCACGCCCTTCCAGAACGCCACGCGGCCCCGGATTTCTTCGGCCTCGGGCTTGGGATCGGCATAGAACCAGGCGGCGTCGGTGTTCATCTCGCCGTTGACCAGCAGCGACAGGTAGCTGGCCTGGCCCTTCCAGTGGCAGGTGGTCTTGTGGTTGCTGAAGGTGAAGAACTCGCGCTTGAGCGCGCTTTCGGGAAAGTAGTGGTTGCCTTCGACCACCACGGTGTCGTCGCTCTCGGCGACGACCACGCCGTTCCAGACTGCTTTCATGGTATTTCCTTTCAATTGAATGCCGCGCAGCGCTTGACGGACAAGCGGTGACCGCGATGAATGTGCGAGCAATGGCCCCACGGGCCTTGCGGGGCGGCCCGCGCTGGCCAGAATGCGGGCATGAGCACCTTACCCGATTATTCCCAGGGGGCCGCCTGCGTGCGCGGCCAGTACGTTCCCATTGGCGACGCGGCGATTCCGCTGACCGACTGGGGGTTTCTGCGCTCCGACGCCACCTACGACGTGGTCACCGTCTGGGACGGCGCATTCTTCCGGCTCGACGCGCACCTGGAGCGGTTCCTGGCCAGCTGTGCGCGCCTGCGGCTCGACCCGGGACGCTCGCCCGCCGAGATCGCGGCGGTGCTGGAGCAGTGCGTGCGCCTGTCGGGCCTGCGCGATGCGTATGTGGAGATGATCGTCACGCGCGGCCAGCCGCCCTGGGGTTCGCGCGACCCGCGCCAGGCCGTGAACCAGTTCTACGCGTTCGCCGTGCCCTATGTGTGGATCGCCAACGAGGCGCAGCGCGAGCGGGGCCTGAACCTCATCGTGAGCGACGTGCAGCGCATCCCCGCCAGCAGCGTGGACCCGCGCGTCAAGAACTACCACTGGAACGACCTCACCATGGGGCTCCTGGGGGCGCTGGACACCGGGGGCGACACCGTCGTGCTCACCGACGGAGCAGGCCATGTGGTCGAAGGCCCGGGCTTCAACGTGTTCTGCGTGGATGCGCAGGGCACCATCGCCACGCCCGCCCAGGGCATGCTCGAAGGCATCACGCGCCGCACGGTCCTCGAGATGGCGGCGTCGCTGGGCCTGCCGCTGCAGGCGCGGGCCTTGCCGGCGGCCGAATTGCGCGGTGCGCGCGAGGTGTTCCTGTCCACCTCGGGCGGGGGCGTGCTGCCTGTCACCCGGGTGGACGGGCGGCCGGTGGGCGATGGCGCCGTGGGGCCGGTGGTGCGCCAGCTGGTGCGGACCTACTGGGACTGGCACCGCGATCCACGCTACAGCCAGCCCGTGCGCTATGCATGAAGCGGCGACCCCCTGAGCGGCGCCGTTGCTTCCCCCTTTTCTCCCGCGCTGTGCATGGCAAGAGAGGCGCTGCCAGCGCACGCACGCCAAGGCCGCCGGGGCGCCCGCGGGCCCTGGTGCGGCGTCTGCCGGCCCGGGCCGTGCCTGCGGCATGCGTGGCGCGCGGGCGCCATGGGCCCCTGGGCCCGAGTCGCCTGCGCAACCATGCACCCGTGCCGCGTGGCTTACAGTGCCACGCGCGGCGCGCGTGCGCCAGCCAACTTTTTCACAGACACAACAGGAGAACCTTGCATGGACATCGAATTCAAGGGCCGCGTGGCCATCGTGACGGGGGCGGGCGGCGGCCTGGGCCGCCAGCATGCACTGGCCCTGGCGGCGCGGGGCGCCAAGGTGCTGGTCAATGACCTGGGCGGCGCGGTGGACGGCAAGGGTGGTTCGGTGGGCGCGGCGCAGGCCGTGGTCGACGAGATCATCGCGGCCGGCGGCGAGGCGATCGCCAACGGCGCCTCGGTCACCGACTACGCGGCCGTGCAGGCCATGGTGCAGCAGGCCATCGACGCCTGGGGCCGGGTGGACATCCTGGTGAACAACGCCGGCATCCTGCGCGACAAGTCGTTTTCCAAGATGGAGATGGACGACTTCCGCCTGGTGGTGGACGTGCACCTGATGGGCGCCGCCCACTGCTGCAAGGCCGTGTGGCCGCACATGGTGGCCCAGCAGTACGGCCGCATCGTGATGACCACGTCGTCCACGGGCCTGTACGGCAACTTCGGCCAGGCCAACTACGGCGCGGCCAAGCTGGCGCAGGTGGGGCTGATGCAGACCCTGTCCATCGAGGGGGCCAGATACCACATCCACGTGAACGCCCTGGCACCCACCGCCGCCACGCGCATGACCGAGGGCCTGATGCCCCAGGAGGTGCTGGACGCCCTGAAGCCCGAGGCCGTGGTGCCCGCCATGCTGGTGCTGGCGCACGAGAGTGCGCCCACGCGCACCATCCTGTGCGCGGGCGCGGGCACGTTCGAGGCCGCGCACATCACGCTCACGCAGGGCATCCACTTGGGGCTGGGCGCCGACGTTCCCGAGCAGCTGGCGGCCCGCCTGGCCGAAGCGACGGGGCGCGCGGGCGAACAAGTACCACAAAGTGGCGCGGCGCAGGGAACCAATGAAGTGAGCAAGGCCATGGCGGCGAGGGTTTAAGCCAGGTCCATACGCGCAATCCTGCTCCGTGCTAAGTTCCGGGCCGACAGAAGACGGATCGGTATAAACATATGAGCAAATTGCACGAGAGACTGGCCGCCTACCCGGCGCAGGCCCTGGGAGGGATTCGCCGCGGCATTGAAAAGGAGGGGCTGCGGGTGCTGCCCCACGATGGCCTGGCCCTCACGCCGCACCCGCTGGCGCTGGGCTCGGCCCTCACGCACCCCCTGATCACCACCGACTACAGCGAGTCCCAGCTCGAACTCATCACCGGCGCCCACAAGGGCGTCCAGCAGTGCCTGGATGAGCTGACCGAGGTGCACCAGTTCGTGCACCACACCCTGAAGAACAGCGGCGGCGAGCTGCTGTGGGCGTCCAGCATGCCCTGCGGGCTGCCCACCGACGAGACCATTCCCATCGGGCGCTACGGCGGCTCCAACATCGGGCGCGCCAAGAGCGTGTACCGCATGGGCCTGGGCCACCGCTATGGCCGGCGCATGCAGACCATCTCGGGCATCCACTACAACTGGTCGCTGCCGGGCGTGGACAGCGAGCAGTATTTCTCGCTGATCCGCAACTTCCGCCGCCATGCCTTCGTGCTGCTGTACCTGTTCGGCGCCTCGCCCGCGCTGTGCCCGTGTTTCGTGGAAGGGCGCGAACACCGCCTGCAGCAGATGGAGGGCGGCAGCGCGCTGTACCTGCCGCACGCCACCTCGCTGCGCATGGGGCGTCTGGGTTACCAGAGCGACGCGCAGGCCACGCTGGCCGTGAGCTACAACGGCCTCACGGGCTACGCCAACTCGCTGCACGAAGCACTCACCAAGCCGTACCCGGCCTACGAAACCGTGGGCGTGCGCAACCCGGGTGGCGACTACAACCAGCTGGGCACCAGCCTGCTGCAGATCGAGAACGAGTTCTACGGCACCATCCGCCCCAAGCGCACCGTGCGCACCGGCGAGCGCCCGCTGCACGCGCTGCGTGAACGCGGTGTCGAATACGTCGAGGTGCGCCTGATGGACCTGGACCCGTTCGTGCCCGTGGGCATCACGGCGCCCACCATGCGGCTCCTGGACGTGTTCTTGCTGCACTGCCTGCTGTCCGACAGCCCGCCCGACACGCCCGAAGAGATCGCCGAACTCAAGCAGAACCAGCACCTCACGGCCGAGCGGGGCCGCGAGCCCGGCTTGCAGCTCTCGCGCAACGGCCAGAGCGTGCTGCTGACCGAATGGGGCGCCGAGGTGCTGGCCGCGTGCGAGCCCCTGGCCGCCGCGCTGGACGCCATCCACGGCACCCAGGATTACAGCGCCGCGCTGCGCGACGCCCGAGCGCTGATGTCCGCTCCCGGGCGCACGCCATCGGCCCGCGTGCTCGACAGCATCGTGCAGGAGCACCACCACAGCTTCGAAGCCTTTGCCCGCCAGCAGTCCATCGCCGCGCGCGACGCCTTGCTGGGCCTGCCCTGGACGGCCGAGCAGCAGGCGCGCTACCTGGCCATGGCCGACGAGTCGATCGCGGCGCAGAAGGCCATCGAGGCGGCGGACACGCTGCCGTTCGAGGCCTGGCGCGAGCAGTACATGTCGGTGAAGGAATTGACCCCCTGAGCGGCTGCGCCGCTTCCCCCAAGGGGGACGCCACCGGTGGCCTGGCAGAGCCAGTTCCACGGTGGCACTGGCCTTGGGCAGCGCCAGTTTTAGGCGACCTCTGCTACAAGGCAGAGTTGTTCGATACTCTGAATTTGATAGCTTCCAGCGTTTATTCATCAAGCGCTAGAGGCCAATTTGGCTTGAAATTCAGCCCTCCAGCCGCAGCAGCGCCTCTTGCCGCCAGTACTCGGCGGCGTCCAGAAACCCCTCCCACACGCAGCCATTGCAGCCGCGGCCGCAGCAGGTGGTGGGCTCGGGAGGCGGGTTGCGCAGGGTGATGCCCGCGTCCGTGGCGCGCTGCTGCAGCCACTGGAACATCCGCTGCGCGGAGGCACCGTCCACAGCGCGGGCCGGGATGGTGGCGGTGTTCGATGTCATCGTGGGCGGCGCCCGGCCCGGGCGCGCCGCATGCCGTACTGCGCCACGAACGCGATGCCCAGCACCAGCGC
Source organism: Acidovorax sp. GW821-FHT10E03 (assembly GCF_059415205.1). NCBI lineage: Bacteria > Pseudomonadati > Pseudomonadota > Betaproteobacteria > Burkholderiales > Comamonadaceae > Acidovorax > Acidovorax sp. GW821-FHT10E03. The sequence continues at coordinate 162,631 of NZ_JBWKMU010000001.1, forward strand.
GAACCAGCCCACCAGGGCCGCCTGGCTCATGAGATCGCGCACGCTGGTGGAGCGCGCCACATGGGGCGCCAGCAGGATGACCAGGCCAATCAGGGCGCAGGTCACGCCCTTGAACAGCACTTCCTTGTCGGCCTTGCTGGCGGTGGGCTTGGAGGGCGACGGAGTGGGCAGCGGCATGGTGGGCAGGGCGGCGCAAAAACGCGCCAGATCATGAAAAGATGAGACCGCGATTATCCTTGCCACCCTTGGATTGATTCAAATACAGAAGAAAGTACCCCCGCATGGCCATCCAGTGGTTCCCCGGTCACATGCACCTGACCCGCAAAGCCATCACCGAACGCATCAAGGACATTGACGTGGTGATCGAGGTGCTGGACGCGCGCCTGCCCGGCTCCAGCGCCAACCCGCTGCTGGCCGAGATCACGGGCCACAAGCCCACGCTCAAGGTGCTCAACAAGCAGGACGTGGCCGACCCGGCACGCACGGCCTTGTGGGTGGACTGGTACAACGCCCTGAGCGACACGCGCGCCTTGCCGCTCGATGCGTCCGACCCGGCCCCCACGCGCAAGCTCATCGACGCCTGCCACCTGCTGTCGCCCAACCGGGGCGGCATGGCCAAGCCCATGCGCGTGCTCATCTGCGGCGTGCCCAACGTGGGCAAGTCCACGCTGATCAACACCCTCTCCAACAAGCGCCAGGCCAAGACCGGCGACGAGGCCGGCATCACCAAGCTGGAGCAGCGCATCACGCTGGCCGACGACTTCTACCTGTGGGACACGCCCGGCATGCTGTGGCCGCGCATCATCGTGCCCGAAAGCGGCTACAACCTGGCCGCCAGCGGCGCGGTAGGCCGCAATGCCTTCGACGAGGAACTGGTGGCGCTGGAGCTGCTGCGCCGCCTGCAGCAGCACTACGCCCCGCTGCTGGAGGCACGCTACAAGCTGGGCCTGCCAGCCGGCGCCATGGCCACGATGCAGGACGACGAACTGCTCGAGGCCATCGGCCGCAAGCGCGGCGCCATGCTGGGCGGCGGCCGCGTGAACCTGCAAAAGACGGCCGAGATCGTGATGACCGATTTCCGCACCGCGATCCTGGGCCGCATCACGCTGGAAACCCCGCAGGAGTTCGAGGCCTGGCGGGCCGCCGGGCTGGCCGAGGACGCCAGGCGCCAGGCCCGCAAGGACGCGCGCGCCAAGGCCAAGGGCAAGGGTTCGGGCGTGCGCGAACCGGCGTCCGGCGACGCCGAGTAGGCCCCGCGCCCCAGGGCCACGGGCGCCGGCCAGGGCATCCCGGGCGGTGGGCGCGCACGGCAGGCTCGGTGGCCGCGGGGTATCGCGTTACCATGCCAGCCTGGCTGTTACCGCCTGAAACCAATGCCCGCTGCTGTCCCTTCCTCGCCTTCCGAACGAGACGATGCCACCACCGAGCAATTGGTGCGGGCTGGCTCCTGGACGGTCATGGTCACGGGCACCGTCATCGCCGCCCTGCTGCTGCTGGACCGGCCCCTGTCGTGGACCCACGTGCTGCTCAACCTGGGCGCGGGCGCGATGGGGGGCGTGGCGGTGCTGCTGGGGCGCCTGCGGCGCTGGCACCAGGCGGCACTGGTGCTGATCTGGGGCGTCTGGGGCGTGGTCGCCATCGTGGCGGCGACCAACGGGGGCCTGCGGGGCCCCAACCTGCTCAACTTTCCCGTGCTGATCGTGTTCGCCGGCTGGATCCTCGGCGCGCGGCCCACCCTGGTGCTGACCGGTGCCACGGGCGTGCTGTTCCTGTTCTTCGTCTGGGCCGACCTGCAGGGCTGGCTGCCCGCGGCGCGCTATGGCAACCGGCTGGCCTATGTCGCCTACCTGAGCGGAATCCTGGCGGTCACGGCGGCGGCCACCCTGCTGTCGCGCCGCAGCTATCTGCGCCGCGTGCAGGAGGCACAGCGCACCGCCGTGAACCTGGCCACCATCGATGCCGAGCTGCGCAAGCTGCAGCGCGCGGTGGAGCAAAGCCCCGAGAGCATTGTCATCACCGACCTGCAGGGGCGCGTCGAATATGTCAACGCCGCCTTCCTCGCGCGCACCGGGTATGCGCGCGGCGAAGTGCTGGGCCAGCCCTCCGCGCTGGTGTCCAGCAACGGCATGGCGCCCGCCCAGCGCCAGGGGCTGCGCGACACGCTGGCGCGCGGCGAGAACTGGGCGGGTGAGCAGCTCAACCGCCGCAAGGACGGTGCCGAGATCGCCGAGGCCGTGGTGGTGGCACCGATCCGCCAGCCCGACGGGCACATCAGCCACTACGTGGAGCTCAAGCAGGACGTCACCGAGCGCAAGCACGCGGCGCAGGAGATCCACCGCCTGGCGCACTTCGACAGCCTCACCAGCCTGCCCAACCGCTTCACGCTGGTGGAGCGGCTGTCCGCGCTGCAGGGGCGCCCGGGCCGGGCGCCCAGCACCCAGCATGCGCTGCTGCTGCTCGACCTGGACCGTTTCACCACCTTCAACGATGCGCGCGGCAGCGAGATGGGCGACCGCCTGCTGTGCGCGGTGGCGCTGCGCCTGTCCGAGATCCTGCCCCCCCAGGGCCTGCTCGTGCGCGTGGCGGGCGATGAATTTGCCGTGGTGCTGCATGGCCTGGGCGCGGACGCCTCGCTCGCGGGCCGGCATGCGCTGGCCTTCGCGGAAAAACTGCAGTCGGCGCTGCTGCGGCCGCTGCGCCTGCAGGACAACGATGCCGAGGAGGCGCAACTGGGCGCCAGCGTGGGCATCACGCTCTACCCGCAGAGCGCCAACGACGTCGCGCACGACGCCCTGCGCCGCGCGGGCACCGCGCTGCACCGCGCCAAGCAGGCGGGCGGCGGGCGCGCGGCCTTCTTCGAGCAGGGCATGGGCGAGGCGGCCGAGCAGCGCTTTCGCGTGGAGCGCGAGCTGCGCCAGGCCATCGGGGCGGACGAGCTGCGCCTGTACCTGCAGTCGCAGGTGGACGTGCAGGGCCAGCTCACCGGCGCCGAGGTGCTGGTGCGCTGGCAGCATCCGCGCGATGGCCTGGTGCCGCCAGGCGTCTTCATCCCCGTGGCCGAGGAATCGGACCTCATCGTGAGCCTGGGCAACTGGGTGCTCACGCACGCCTGCGCGCTGCTGGCGGGGCCGGTGTTCCAGGAGCGCCGCCTGCGGCTGTCGGTCAACCTGAGCGCGCGGCAGTTCCGGCAGGCGGGTTTCGTGCCGCAGCTGCGCGCGGTGCTGGCGGCCACGGGCGCCGACCCGCGGCTGCTGACGCTGGAGGTGACCGAGGGCCTGGTGATCGATGACTTCGATGACGCCGTGGCCAAGATGGGCCAGCTCGCGGCGCTGGGGGTGGACATGTCGCTGGACGACTTCGGCACGGGCTACTCGTCGCTGGCCTACCTCAAGCGCCTGCCCATCCAGGAGATCAAGATCGACCGCTCCTTCGTGCGCGACGCGCCCACCAATGCCGACGATGGCGTGCTGGTGGAGGGCATCCTGGCGGTGGCCCGCCACTTCGGCCTGCGCGTGGTGGCCGAGGGCGTGGAGACCCGCGACCAGGCCGAGTTCCTGAGCCAGCGCGCGCCCGACATCGTGTACCAGGGCTACCTGTTCGGCCGCCCCGAGCCCGATACCGACTGGCTGGCCCGCACGGCGCGGGCCGACGCCACGAGTACGCGGAACTGATACGCAAGGTTCAAATGAAAATAGCTGCCAGCGCTTGATGGTAAAGCGCTGACAGCTATTGATATAGTAGCAATAGGGTGGTGGGCGCGTGCGCGCCACCGCGTTACTTGTTCTTTTCCTTGCCACGCGGAATGACGGAGGTCACCGGTGGCATGGGGCGGTCAGAACCGCCGCTTTCCTTGGGCAGCGAAGTGTCCTTCTTGGGTTTCTTCGCCATCTTGTTGCTGCGTTGTTCGCCTTTTGCCATGGGGCCTCCTGTAAGGGTCTCGGAATGGGACCGTGCCGGCATGGTACGTCACAAACGGGGTGCGTTCGCGGCCACCTTCGCGGTGCTCATGCAGGCATGGCGGCCGTGGCCTCGATTTCTATGAGCATGCCGTCAAGCGCCAGCCGGGGCACGGGGATCAGGGTGCAGGCCGGTGCCGCCCCGTCGGGCCACAGGCTGCGCACCGCCTGGCTGAACAGGGCCAGCCGCTGTTCGGTGTGGTCCACGACCAGCACGGTGAGCTTGGCCACATCGTGCACGCTGGCTCCTGCCCCGACCAGTGCCATGCGCAGGTTGGTGAACGCCTGCCGCAACTGCTCGCCAAAGTCGGCGGAAAGCTGTCCCGCCGCGTTTTCGCCGCCCTGGCCCGCCACGTAGACGGTGCGCGCCTGGGCAGGCGCCACCACCACGTGGGTGTAGCCGTTGGCGCGCGGGTCGTACAGGCCGGGCGGGTTGAGGAAGCGGAGCTTGGAAGCGGCCGTGGCGGGGCGCAGGGTCGTCGCGGAATCAGGGCGCATGGTGCAGGAGTCCAGAGGTGGGTGGTGAAGTGAAGCCAAAGGTGGAATGGCCAGGGAAACCAGGGCGGCCGCCGTGGGCTCGGCGGCTTCTCCGGTTTCATGGGCTAGTATCAAACCTCAAGTTAAATTGAGGTCAAATGCCGTGGAGAAAAACCCTGCAGGAGTTGTTGTGAAGCCAGGCAAGCGCGTCGTCCCCATCGTCCCCCTCGCCCCCGGTGTGCAGGGCGCCCCCGTTCCCGACGTGCCGGTGAACGAACAGTCCGAGCTGTCGGTGGGCGAGGTCGCCAGCCGCAGCGGCCTGGCCGTCTCCGCGCTGCATTTCTACGAGTCGCGCGGGCTCATCGCCAGCGTGCGCAATGCGGGCAACCAGCGGCGCTACCCGCGCTCCGTGCTGCGCCGCGTGGCGGTGATCAAGGTGGCGCAGCGCATGGGCGTGCCCCTGGCCGCCATCGCCGATGCCTTGCAGGCCCTGCCCGCCGGACGCACTCCCACGGTGGCGGACTGGCGCCGCCTGTCGGCCCGCTGGCGCGACGACCTGGACGAGCGCATCCGCACGCTGACGGCATTGCGCGACCAGCTCGACGGCTGCATTGGCTGTGGCTGCCTGTCGCTCAAGGTCTGCCCGCTGCGCAATGCGCACGACACGCTGGCGCAGGAAGGGCCCGGGCCGCATTTTTGAGCGCAGGTGCGTGATTTGCTGCGCCTGCCGGCGCGTGGTGAGCGGGTGGCGTCGCTTGTGCCCGTGGTCGGCAACAAGCCGCGAAGGCAGTGGCTGCCGCAGGTTGGTGGAAAAGGGGCTGCCATGCGGTGATTGCTGCAGGCGGATGGGGTGCGAGGGCAGAATGGGGCCAGGAGCGGACGCTCGATACACTCCCGCGCATTCCACAAGGCATCTGATCTCCATGACCATCGCACTTAGCACCGTAATCATCTATGCGAAGGACATGCATCGCACCGCCCGGTTTTACAGTGAGAACTTTGGCTACGAGACAAGTGGCGAAATCAGTGAGGGACTTATCGAACTTCGCCCGATTGCCGGCGGCGCCGAGATACTGATCCATCAGGCCGCCAAAAGTCTTAGGCTTGGCTCCGCCGCCATCAAGATGTCATTTGCGGTGACTGATGTGCAAAAGTTCGTCGCGGCCGCCAAGGCAACGGGCGTTGTCTTTGGGGCCATCCATCAAGCAAACGGCTACGCATTCGCCAACACAAAAGATCCAGACGGGAACTCGGTCAGCGTTTCAAGCCGCAAGTTTCGCGATTGACCGAGTTGGGGCCCGAGGCCGCCGCTGGACGAAACCACCCCAAAGCTGGCGTTGATTCACTGCCCGCTGGCTTGCGGCCCAAACTGCGCTGTCCAGGTGTCCGGCGCCTGCCTACTGGCAAGCTATAGTTTGCCGAGGTGATGCCTGCCGGGCTTGTCGGAAATTTGATATGTGTGCTTTTGAACAGCGCACTGGCCGCAAGCCCCATCTGCAAGCCACTTCCAGGAGGAATCAGTGTCCAGAATATTCCGCAAGGTGCAGTTTAGCCCGCAAGTTTTGCGGGATACATCACGTTAGACCGCACTATGAGCCACTTCCCGGAGCTCGAGACTCAGAATCTCCTTTTGCGGGAGATCGTTGACACTGATGCTGAAGATCTTTTGAGCATTCATGGCGACGCCCAGCACATGAAGTGGTTTGGATCGGATCCCTTGACAGACATCGACGGGGCGAGAAGTCTGATCCAGACGTTTGCGAAATGGCGTGAGGAACCTGCGTCCGGCACCCGCTGGGGCATACAGCTAAGAAGCGTCCCCGGCCTGATTGGAACTTGCGGCCTGTTCCGCTGGAACCGAAACTGGCGAATGTGCGTGGTGGGCTATGAAATCTCTCCACTGCACCAGGGACGCGGCTACATGAAAGAGGCATTGGCTTCGGTTCTCGCTTGGGGATTCGGAGAGATGGGGTTGAACCGTGTAGAAGCACAGGTGCATCCCGACAATCGAGCCTCCTTGGCCGTGCTCGGAAAGCTTGGCTTTGTGGAGGAAGGGCGCCTCAGAGAGGTTGGGTATTGGGCGGGGTCCCATCATGACCTGATGCTGCACTCGCTTCTGAAGCGGGATTGGAGGAGCGGCGGTGCGGCCTGACAGGCCGGTCAACTCCGACGTTGAGCACCCTGTCGTCCCAGGATGGGGTCAAGAATGGACGAGGGTCAGGACGGCGAGAAGCACCACCCCGGCCACAAAGAGGAGTCCGTCGAGCAGCAGGACGCTGCGGACAGCAAGACGAGGAACTCGGCTGGCGAACTCTCGCAATTGATCGGCGACCGCATGGCCGCGCGGAAGCGCCGCCGCGGCGGCAAGAAGGCCCGCGACGACCAGAACGGCCAGCAGCAGCGCTGCAGCCAGGTACGCAAGCAGAAAGCCAAACGCATTCATCATGGTGCCCCCGGCGCCTCGCATGCTATTGCCACATCGGCTACCAGCATAACGGCGCCGCCTCATCACGCCAGAATATCCACCGCCGTGTCTCCGCATACGGCGAGGTGCCGATGGAGTAGGGGTCCATGCCTGTCTCCAGGCGCTCCAGTTGCACCAGATAGCCGCCGTAGCTGGCGGCCCACAGCATGCTGCCGTCGGGCGACGCCTCCATGGCGCTGATGGTGCTGCCGATGTGGTGGCGCCACAGCGGGCGGCCGTCGTCCCCGAGGGCGTGCAGGTAGCCGTCGGCATCGCCCAGCACCACGATGCCGGGCAGGGTGGCCGAGGCGTACACGCGGCAGCGTTCGTCCAGCGGCGGGGCGTCTTCGTCGCCCGCAGCCCCTTGCGGCGGCCCTCCGAGGGGGACCGAGCGGGTGCTGCCCCCGTACAGGTGGCACGAGTTGGCGAACAGGCGCGTGCCATCGTGCGAGAAGGTGGCGTGGTGCGGGTAGGACGACAGCGTTTCGTATTCGGCCACCACGTTGCCCCGTGCATCGAGCAGGATGTGCTGGCTGTCCTGGTCGCCCACCGCGATGTGGCGCTCGTCCGGCGACAGGGCCATGTGCAGCATGTCGAGCGCCAGCACCGTGACCTCTGTGCCATCTACCGATTCTTCCTGCTGGTTCTTGGGCCAGGTGTAGGGGCCATCCTCGTCGAAGGTCTGGGGGTGCAGGCGCTGTACGCCGGGGCTCCCCTGACTGCCCTGGCTGGCCAGCAGGTAGATGCCCGTGGGGTTGCGCAGCAGCACGCGCTGGCCGTCGTTGAAGGGGATCAGTTCGTCGCAGCGCTGGCCCGGCGGGCCAGCCGACACCGGCACCAGGGGCGGCAGCTCTTCGTTGCCCTGGGGCAGTGCAAACCGGGCGATCACCGGGCCGTCGAATCCGTCGTGGGTGGTGATGTGCTGGCCATCGCTCCGGGCAAAGCAGCGCCGGTTGGGCGAGCGGCCCAGGCCGTGCAGCGCGGGCAGGGGGGTGCGCCTCACGCCCTGCAGTTCTACCCAATGGACGGCATCGTCGTAGGGCGCGCCGATGCGCGCCAGCACGCGGCCATCGCCCAGCGCGAACACCGGGCCGATGAAGCTGCCTGCATCGGCGGCGCGCCGCACAAAAGCATCGGGGGCAAACGCAAAACGCTCGCGAAAGCGGTCGGCCAGGTCCTCGTCGGCGTGGGTGTTGACCACGCGGGCCAGTTGCAGCACCGTGGCGGCAGCCGCCTTGCGCGGGTCGGAGGGCAGGTGGCTGTCTTCCTCGGTATCGCCTTCGCCTTCGCCGTCACGGTCGCCGTCTGCCGGGTTGCCGCCGTGGCCTGTCTGCGCCTCGGCCGCATCCAGGGCGCGCTGGTGGGCGCGGATGGCGGCCACATAGCCTTGTCCGTCGGCCTGCCACTGGCCGGACAGGGCCATCAGCTCGGCGGGGAAGACCGCCGCATCGGGGGCATCAGGCGCCAGCGGCGGCGCGGCCAGCAGGTGCACGGCCGCCGCGATGCGCTGGGCCTCGGCCTGGCGGGCCTGTTCCTGTTCGTGGCGCGCGCGCACACGGGTCTCCACCCCGCCCGCGAAGCGCAGCAGCCGCGCGATGTGGTCGGCCGCGCCGCGGGGCAAGGGGGCGCGGGCATCGCTCTGGCGCTGTGCGTAGGTGAACTCCACCACGGCGGGCCCGTCCAGCGCGGGCTCCACATTGATCTGGTAGGCGCTGTGGGCGTTGTCTTCTTCGTCGCCGGGGGCGTCTTCGCCGTTTTCCCAGCTGAGCTTGAAGGCGCGGCCCCAGGGCTCGCCGCCGTGCATGCAGGGCTGGCGCGCGCCCACCCACACGTCGCCTTCCCACCAGCCGTTGCGGTCGCTGTCCCACCAGTCGTTGTAGCGCTCGGTGAACACGGGCAGGCTGGTGAAGTCCTCGATGCGTTCTGCGGTCAGCGCGGCCACCAGGCGCTGGTGCAGCGGGTAGCGGGCGCGGTGCTGGCCCACGGCCTTGCGCAGGTAGTCCAGCACGCCACGCCAGGCCTGCGTGCAGGCCCGCCAGGCCTCGGGGGCGGTGTCGGGGGCCAGGGGCAGCCACTCGCCGGGCTCGCCTTCGCGGTAGGCGCGGTACACCAGCGTGGGCTGCGCGGTGGTCGGCACCTTGCGGCCCAGGACGGCGGCGGCCAGGCGTGCCAGCAGCCCCTGGCGCTCGGGCACCTGCGACACCGACAGGTAGAAGTCCCAGGTCTTCCACACGGTGATGAACACGTTGTCATCGCGCTGGTCGCCCTCCGCGTCCACATGCCGCTGGCACAGCGAAAAATCGGTCTGCCGGAACCATCCCGTGGCCGTGTGCTCCTTGGGGCCGATCACCGGCGTGTGTGTTGCGGCGAGGATGTTGCGCACGCTGACCGCTTCATCGGCGAACAGGCCCGCCTCCAGGGGCAGGGCGGCATGGATGTCGTCGCTACTGCGCGTGGCGCTTTCGCCCGCGCGCACGGCGGCCACCACGCGGGGCCGGTCGAGCATGCAGCCGATGCCGTTCTCGCCATCGTCCGTGCCGTCATGGAACACGGGCGGGAACACGATGCCCGCGATCTCGCTGGAGAACTCCGCCCGGTGCGGTATGCCGCGCACCTCGTCCATGAGGAACTCCACCTGCTCGGGCCCGGTGATGTCCACGGGATAGGCATCCGTGAACAGCGCCACCCGGGCCTGCAGGCCGCCCCGCACGGTGAGGCCGCCATGGCGGCCGTCGCCCCACAGCAGGTCGGCCACCCGCAGCGCGCCCTGCACATGCAGCCGCTGGCCACCCACCACGGCGTTGCGCAGGCTCGCATCGCCCAGCACGGCCAGGTGGGCGGCGCCCCCGGTGCCGTCGCAGGTGAGCGCGCCGTCGATCTGCAGGCGCCCCTCGATCAGGACCAGAAAGGGCTGGCCCGCGAGGGCAGGGTGGGCCGGGTGCGCGCCGCCACCCTGCAGCAGCGTCCGCAGCGGGCTGCCGCTGGCCAGGGGCGCATCCAGGTGCAGCGCGGCCAGCTGCACGTCGCCCGCGATGCAGAGCACGGTTTCGGCGGCCAGGGCGGCCGGGTCCTGCGCCAGGCGCCCGGCGATCCAGCTGTCGGCGGGCAGACGGTCGGCCACATCGGCCAGCGTACAGAGTCGGGCGGGGGGCATGTGCATCGGTGCGGGAGGGGGGCGTCCGGCGGGCATCGTACACCGCGCCCTGCACGGTTCCTGCTTTGCGCGGACAATCATGTGTTGTCTTATCAATGGACCGCCATGACACAGAATCCCCCCGCCTTCGAAGTGCTGCCGCGCGACCTGTCCGCCTACCGCCAGGGCAACGTGGGCATCGACTACGTGCACCGTTTCGAATCTGGCCAGCCCGGCCCCCATGTGCTCATCAATGCGCTCACGCACGGCAACGAGATTTGCGGCATGGTCGCCGCCACGCACCTGCTGGACACGGGCGTGCGCCCGCGCATCGGCACCCTGACCATCAGCTTCGCGAACGTGGCGGCGTACGAGTCGTTCGACCAGGCGCGCCCCTTCGAAAGCCGCCAGCTCGTGCACAACCTCAACCGCATCTGGTCGGCCGGCGAGCTCGACGGCACGGACGAGAGCCCCGAGCTGCTGCGCGCGCGCGCCCTGCGCCCCGTGGTGGCCGCGGCGGACCACATCCTCGACATCCATTCGACCAGCCAGGACGTGGAGCCCTTCTGGGTGTACCCGGCCTACCCGCGCAACGCGGACGTGGCGCTGGCCCTGGGACGCCCGCCCGTGCACCTGGTCATGCCCAGCGGGCTGGGGTCGGGGACGCCGCTCATCCAGCACGGCCGCCATGGGCTGGCCGACAGCCAGGGGGTGGCTTTGGTGGTGGAGTGCGGCCAGCATTTCCTGCAGTCGGCGGCCGACATGGCGACGGCGGTGGCACTGGATTTCCTGGCGCACTTCGGCCTGATCGAGGCAGCTGGGGGCCGGCCCGTGCCCGGTCCCCAGCGCCGCTACGAGCTGCTGGAGACCTGCATGGTGCGCACGCCCGGTTTCCGGTTCACACGGCCGGTGCAGGGGTTCGAGGTGTTCGCGAAGGACGAACTCATCGCCACCGATGGTCCGCACGAGATCCGCGCGCTCTGTGATGACTGCACGGTGCTGATGCCCACGCGCGAACCTATCGTGGGCCGCGAGGCGGTGTACCTCACGCGGCCTCTCGCGGTCTGAGGGGCCTGAGGGGCCTGAGGGTTTTCGGGCGCCCCCGCCGGCTCAGAACGATGAGCCGGGTTGCGCGAGAAAAGCGGTTTCCTGCGCGGTGGAGCCGCGCCCCAGCACGGCGTTGCGGTGCGGATACCGGCCAAAGCGCGCGATGATGTCGCGGTGGCGCAGCTCGAACCGCAGGTTGTCTTCCAGGCCGGGCTGGTCGAACAGCGCCATCGCCTGCGCGTGGATGGTGCTCGACTCGCTGTGCATGTAGGGCATGTACGCAAAGGCGCGCTGGGCGGTGGGCAGGTCCCGGTCATGCCGGCCGGCCACCAGTTCCTGGGCGAGCGCCAGCGCCTGCGCGTCCTGTGCGAACGCCAGGGGCGAGCCGCGGTGGATGTTGCGGGAAAACTGATCGAGCACCAGGATTTCCGCCAGGCGCCCGCGCGCCGTGCTGCGCCACGTCCACAGCTCGCAAAGGCGCGCGGCCTCCCAGGTGGCGCCGAAGCGTTCGCGGATGGTGGCGTCCAGTGCATCTTCCTGGGCGAAGTGTTGCGCGGGCGTGAGTTCTTCGAACCAGAAATGAAGGACGTCTTCGGCTTGCATGGGGCGTTCTCTGGATGAAATGGGCAGCAGGCGCCGGAGCGTGGTGCCTGGGGTGCTATGGATGCAATGCGCGCATGTTCGCCGCAGGCCTGGCAGGGAGGGTGCCTTGCAGTCGATGGCTTGGTTACTTGCCTGTTTCCTTGTCCAGGCGGATCTTGCCATCCCGCACGTACTGGTTGAACTGGTCGCGGGGAATGGCGGCCGAACCCACGGCGTCATTGTCGGCCGTCCAGCTCAGGGTGGTGCTGTCCTTGGCGGGCTCGATTTCCACGGGGCCCTTGGGTATGGTGAGCGGCGCGCCGTCACCCGGGGTGTAGGTAACGTGGCCTGCGATGGTGGCGTGCTGTGTCATGCGATCTCCTTTGGCGGGGTGCCGCCGCAATACTGGTCGCTTCATTGGACCGCCAAGCGCGCCGCCGCGCTGTAAGACCATGCCGTGGATCGGCGCGGGCCGTGGCCCAGATCCACCCATCCCGGACCCCTCGTGCCCGGTGTCAGGGCGGCAGCACGGCCTGCGTGCGTTCCTGCCGCACCAGGTACAGCCCGCTGCCGATGATGATGGCGCCGCCCAGCAGCGTGGAATAGCCCGGCACGGTCTGCCACAGCACCCAGTCCAGGCCCATGCCCCAGGCCAGCGCCGTGTATTCAAACGGCGCCACCACCGATGCCTGCCCGTGCCGGAACGCCTCGGTGATCGCCAGCTGGCCCAGGAAGCCCGTGACCGCCAGGCCCGCCACCAGCGGCCAGTGCGCTTGCGCCACACCCACCCAGCGGGGCCAGGCCAGGGCCCCCGCGCCCAGCGCCAGGAAGGCCGTGGTCCAGAACACCAGGCTGGCGCTGGAGTCCGTGCGGCTGAGCACGCGGCCCGTGATGGCCGACACGGCGTACCCGCACGCCGCCCCCAGCACGGCCAGCGCGCCCAGGGTGAAGAAGGCCTCCTGGCTCGGCCGCAGGGCCACGACGACGCCCACCATGCCCAGCGCGATCGCCACCCAGTGCGCGGCGCGCACCTTCTCGCGCAGCACCACGGTCGACAGCGCCGTGATCAGCAGCGGTGCGATGAAAAACAGCGTGTAGGCCTCGGCCAGGCCCAGTTCCTTGAGCGCATAGGTGAACAGGCCCAGCATGGTCACGTTGAGCACGCCGCGCAGCAGGTGCAGGGGCCAGCGCACCTGGAGCAGGCGGCCCGCCTCGCCGCGCCACAGCACATACAGCGCCACCAGCGGCAGCGCCGCCCAGCCGCGCAGCGCCGCCACCTGCATGGCCGGGTAGCTGGCCGACAGGGTCTTGAGCAGTGCGTCCATCAGGGAGAAAAAGCCTACAGCCGCCACCATGGCGACGATGCCGCGCAGGTTGCCCGTGGCCGCCGTGTGCGCCGCCGTGGGCGCGCGGGGGTTGCCGGCCTGCGTCATGGGCGGGCCGCCAGGTGGGAGCGGCGCGCGCGAGGTGCGGGCGCCGGGCTGCGGCAGGGCGGGGGAAAAGGCTGCGCGGGTGGGGTGTGCATGTGCGATGCCGGCGGCATGCTGGTGGCGCCGCGGGCCCAGGTGGCTGAGGGCCAAAAAGTGTAGCGCACGCGCGGTGCCGGAAATGGCTGGCCCGGGCTGCGCCCGCTCAGTCCGGCTTGTGCTGCGGCCGGGTGCTGGCGCGCGCCATGCGGTCGTGCACCAGCGGCACGGCCCACAGCACCAGCAGCGCCAGCAGCGTGCTGAGCACGGCCGTGGTCTCCCGCCCCAGGCCCGCCGCGACCCCGATGGCGGCCGTGAGCCAGATGCCGGCGGCGGTGGTCAGGCCCCTGACCTGGTTTTCGGCGTCGCCCTTGAGGATGGTGCCCGCGCCCAGGAAGCCCACGCCCGCGATGATGCCCTGCAGCACCCGGCTGTTGTCCGCGGGCGCGATGCCGGCCTGCTGCGCGACCAGCACGAAGAGCGCGGCGCCCATGGCCACCAGCATGTGGGTGCGCACGCCGGCCGCCTTGCCCGCGTGCTCGCGCTCCCATCCAAGCAGCCCGCCCAGCACCGCGGCCACCGTCAGCCGCACGACGATGCGCGTGGCCTGCGCGGCGTCGGAGACGTCCGAAAACTCGGACGCCACGGCGGCGGCGATCTCCTGCCAGAGGTCAGCCATGGGGCGTGCCCCGGTGGCCGGTGGCGGGACGGGCGCTTGCCGCCGCGCGGCGGTGGCTGGAGGTGCGGAGTGTTGGCATGGTGGGCAGGCAGGTGGTGCGGCAGCGATGGTGCTGGTTCACGACTGTGCCGCCCGCGCCAGGCCGTGCCTACCAGCGGCGGGCGGGCCCGGGGGTAGGACGGTGCCGACGCGACGCCTGGCCACGCCATGGTGGAAGCCACTGAAATGAGGATGAAAGTGCCATGAAGCGCTTGATGGAAAAGCGCCAATAGCTATGAAAATAGTAGTGAATGGCGTGGCGATGAACGGACCTTGGACCCCCGCCCGGAACCGGCGCCGTCCCTGTGCCACGGGCCGCTTGCACGCAAGGGTGGCGCGTGTCACGATTTGCACCGGGCCCCCCACGCCACCGTTTGCCCGGGCCGCCGCCACGGGGCAGGCGCGGCCCAGTGAGGAGTTCGCCATGACCCCGCAGCGCATTGTTCTGATCCAGGGACATCCCGACGCGAGCGCGCCGCACCTGTGCCATGCGTTGGCGCAGGCCTATGCCCGGGGGGCCACCGGCGCTGGCCACGAGGTGCGGCAGATCGACGTGGCCGCCATTGACTTCGCGCTGCTGCGCAGCCAGCATGAGTGGGAGCTGGGCCTGCTGCCCGCCAGGCTCAGGCCCGCCCAGGACGACATCAGCTGGGCCCGACACATCGTGCTGTTCTTTCCGCTGTGGCTGGGCGACATGCCGGCCCTGCTCAAGGGTTTTCTGGAGCAGGTGGCGCGGCCCGGCTTCGCGTTCACCACCGAGGGCAGCAACCCGTTCGGCCGCAAGGGGCTCACGGGCCGCAGCGCGCGGGTGGTGGTGACCATGGGCATGCCCGCGATGGTCTACCGCTGGTATTTCCGCGCGCACAGCGTGAAGTCGCTGGAGCGCAACATCCTGGGTTTCGTGGGCATTGCGCCGGTGCATGAAACGCTGGTGGGCAGCGTGGAGCAGTTGGGCGAGGACGGCGTGGCCAAGTGGACGGCGCGCATGCAGGCGCTCGGCGCCAAGGCGGGGTAGGCGGGGCCCTCAGTCCTGCCACGGCAACCGCGCCAGCAGGCGCTGCCAGTCTGCCGTGGGGCCCGTGGCCTGCGCGCCGTCCCCGGTACCCGGCGCGGGGCCCGCGCCGCCCTGCGGGGCCACGGGCCATGGCAGCCCGCTTTCGAACGTCATGGCCAGGCCCGTTGCCGGGTGCGGCACCGTGAGCTGCCAGGCGTGCAGCCACAGCCGCTGCTGGCCCAGCCGCTCGGCCCACCAGCGGTTGAGCGGGCCCTTGCCGTGCGTGGCGTCGCCGATGATCGGATGGGCCAGGTGCTTGAGGTGGCGGCGGATCTGGTGGCGCCGGCCCGTCGTGGGCACGGCCTCGACCAGCGAGGCGCGCGTGGCGGCGAAGCGGGGGTCGCTGGCCTCGGGCAGCGTGAGCCGCGCCAGGCGCCGAAAGCGCGTGTGCGCCTCCTGCACGGCCGTATCGGCCGGCGCGTCGTCGGGCCGGAGCGCGTGGTCCACCGCGACGGCCTCGGGCGCCCAGCCGCGCACCATGGCCAGGTAGCGCTTGTGCGTGGCCTGCTGCTCGAAAGCCTGCGACAGCGCGCGCGCCGCATCGCTGTGCAGCGCCATCACCAGCACGCCGCAGGTGCCCTTGTCGAGCCGGTGCACGGGGAACACATGCTGGCCCAGCTGGTCGCGCAGCACCTGCATCACGAAGCGCGTTTCGCCGGCATCGAGCCCCGTGCGGTGCACCAGCCAGCCGGCCGGCTTGTAGACGGCCACCAGGTGCTCGTCGCGCCAGAGGATGTGCAGGGGAGGGTGCATGGAAAGAAAAGTGGCCTGTGCCGCAGGCCGGGTAGGGAAGGCGCGCATTGTGCAGCACGCCGCGCGCTCTACACTGCGCCGATCCCGTTCATGCAAAGGATGCAGTGGTATGTCGGCTGGAGACTGGAAGGACATGTACGCCGCCGCCGTGGCCGGCGATCTGGCGCTGGTGCGCTACCACATCGGTGCGGGCGTGAACCCCAACTACCAGCACCCCGAGATCCTGTGCACGCCCCTGGTGGCCAGCCTGATCCACGGGCATGCCGAGATCACGCGCTACCTGCTGGCCCACGGCGCCGACGCCGGGCTGAGGTCCGACTTCGACGACATGACGCCGCTGGAGGCCGCGCGCCGCCACGGGCGCACCGAGTTCGTGCCGCTGCTGCGGGCCCGGGGCAGCAAGGAAGAGCGCAAGCCGTTCTGGTGGCGCTGGCTGCCCATCTAGCGGCGCCGGTCAGCCGCCGGCGGCGGCGAAGGGGCCCGCCGATCCGCGTGCGGCGGCCGTGTCCGGATGCCAGGACTGTCTGCCCGCCGCTGGTGGCCCCCCAAGGTCTTCAGGCAAGGCGTGCAGACTCCTTGGCCCGCATCTTGGCGGCGATGTATTCGCCGTGCGTGACATGCAGCAGGCCGGCCACCTTGCTGATGGTGTGCATCTCGTTCTCGTCCAGGCGCGCGTCGGCGTACGCCACCTGCCACATGGCCTCGACCAGTTGCACCTTCTGCGGCTGTGTGAAGTGATCGTTCAGGCTGCCCGTGAAGCGTTGGTAGTCGTAGGCGCTGCGGGAGGTGTCGACGGCCAGCTCCAGCAGGCGATCCAGTTCATCGTCGGCCAGCGCGAACTTGCCGCGCAGGGCGGTGACCATGGCCGTGCGTTCGGCCGCATCCATGGCCGCGTCGAACCGCACCACCTCCACCAGCAGCACGGCAGCGGCCAGTTGCACGGCGTGGGCCTGCTCCTGGGCGGAAGGGGTTGCCGGAGGGTGCATCAGGCTGTCGAGCAGGTCTTTGAGTGTCTGGAACATGGAGGGTGCTTTCGATGGGGCCGCGGCATGCAGGCATGGATGGATGGAGGTCGCACGGGCGGTCTTGGTTCCCCCGCCCTGGTGCGGCCGGGCGGACGGCCGCCGTGGCGATACAGTGCTCGCCCCCCGCCACCACCCCGGCGACAATTGGGGGCCATGACGAAGAAAACCATACTCCCCCTGCAACTGCTGGTTGCCCCCGCCAAGAATGATCCCTCGCCCCTGGTCCTGTACCACGGGCGCTATTGCCCCGACGGCTTTGGCGCCGCGCTGGCCGCCTGGCTCTACTACGGCGACAGCGCCGAGTACGTGGGGCTGGACCATGGCGATGTCAATACCGTGGACGACCTGCCGCCCGTCGCGGGCCGCGCGGTCTACATCCTTGATTTCTCCTTCTCGGCCGAGGTGCTGCGCGCCATCGACGAGCGCGCGGCCAAGCTGGTGATGCTGGACCACCACAAGAGCGCGGCCGAGAAGCTCACGGGCTTTGCCTGCCGCTGCGGCGTGGTGCATTTCGACATGGGCAAGTCGGGCGCGCGCCTGGCGTGGGAGTTCTTCCACCCGCACGAACCCGTCCCGGCGCTGCTGCAGTACGTGGAAGACCGCGACATCTGGAAGTGGGAGTTCGCCGAGAGCGCGGGCTTCCTGTCGGCGCTCGACATGGAGGCGCAGACCTTCGAGCGCTGGCGCGAGATCGCATCCTTCACGCCGCAAGAGCTCACGCTGTTCATGGCGCGCGGCGCGGCCATGGATGAAAAGTACCGCAAGCTCGCGGCCGACATCGCCGAGGGCGCGCAGCCGCTGGTCTTCAACGGCATCGAGGGCCTGATGGTGAACGCCCCCGGCATGTTCCACAGCCTGGTGGGCGACATGCTGTCGGCGAAGACGGGGACCTTCGCGCTGATGTGGAGCGCGGGCGCCAAGGGCGTGAAGGCCGGGCTGCGCGCGCAGCGCAATTTCGACTGCATCGCGCTGGCCGAGAGCATGGGCGGGGGCGGCCATGCGCAGGCCTGCGGTTTCAAGATGAAGGTGGAGCGCCTGCCCGAGCTGCTGACGGGCACCTTCAACGCCTGAGGCAGGGGCAAACGCCGCTGGGTCGCTTCGCGCCTTCCCCCTTCTCTCGAATGCTCCGCGATGCGGGAAGGGGAACGCAGCCAGTGCGGCGGGGCGGCCCTTGCACGGATCTCTCCCGGCCCAGGGCGGGCGTGCGCAAACGCCCTGCGCAGCTCTGGGGCATCGTCGGGCCAGTGCCATTGACCCCCGAGGCTACGCCAGCCGCAAGTCGGCCGCCTTTGCCCCCGGAAACACCCGTGCCACGGCGGCGGCGTTCAGCCCGTACATCCGCACGAACAGCCCGCCTAGCACGCTGCGGTAGTCGTTGAGCACCGGGTAGTCGCGGTTCTGGAACAGCGTGGCGGCGCTCAGGGCCTGCTGCTCGCCCGCGATGCGCCCGCCATTCACGCCACCGCCCAGCACCCAGAACACGGTGCCGTGGCCGTGGTCCGTGCCCCGGTTGCCGTTTTCTCGGAAGGTGCGGCCGAACTCGCTCACCACCACGACCACGGTGGATTTCCATGCGGGGCCCATTTCGTCGGCAAAGCCGGCCAGGCCCCGGCCCAGCTCCTCGAAGCGGTTGGCCAGCGCGCCCGTGGCCGCGCCCTGGGCCACATGGGTGTCCCAGCCGCCTACGTCCACAAAACCCAGCTGGTAGCGCGTCTGCATCAGCCGCGCCATGCGCCGGGCCGTGCCCTCGAAGCCTTTAGTGCTGAGCGCGTTGCGGCTGGCGGCCTCCATCTCGCCCTGCATGGTGCGGGCCACTTCCTCGCGCGTGGCAAAACCCTCGGCCACGGGCGTGGCCAGCGGGGTGCCCCGGTACATGGATTCGATGAGCTGGGCCTGCCGCGCGTCCACGCCGCTGCGGCCCGCGCCCGCGCTCAGCAGGGTGTTGGGCACGTCCACCGCACCGCGCAGCACCAGGGGCAGGGTGCTGGTGAAGGCCATGGGCTGCGGCGTGGCCGCTGCGCCGGCCGCCGGGGCGGCGAGTTCGGCCACCAGCCGGTTCAGAAAGCCCGAGCGGTAGTCGCGCCGCCCGCCCACGGGCTGGCCCAGCTCCATGCTGTCCTGGGTGTCGAAGTGGCTGCGCGAGAGGTCGTCGGTGCCCGCGAAGGGCACGAAGGCCAGCTGGCTTTTCTGGTACAGCGGCAGCATGGAATCCGCGAGCGCGGGGTGCAGTCCCCAGTCGGACGTGAGCGCCAGCGCGCCGCCGTCCTGCCCGGGGCGGGCGATGGCGATGTTCGGCCGCGTCTCGTAGTAGTAGCTGCTGGCCGTGGGCACGAGCAGGCTGGCGCAGTCGTAGCCGCCGCGCAGGAACACGAGCAGAAACCGCACGTCCTGCGCGCGCGGGGCGGCCAGAACGCTTGCACTGGCGACGCCGAGCGCGCTGGCGCCCAGGGCCTGAAGAAGGTGTCTGCGTTGCATGGTGTTCTCCTCATCCATGCATGAATTCGGGTGATGCGAGGAACAGCAGGTTCCATTCGCGCGGCGACGCCGCCTGGGCCAGCGCGTTGCGCGTGGCGGTGGACCAGGCGGGCTGCAGGGCGCGCACGTAGGCGCTTTGCGCCAGCGGCGGTGGTGTGCGCTGCGGTGCCGCTGGCCCGGCCATCCCGTCCTCGCGCGGGGCGGGGGCCGTGGCGGCCCCGGCGCCGATGGCCCGGGCGATCTCGAAACGCGTGGACATCTGCCCGGAGCCCGACCACGCGGCCGCATCGAGCGGGTAGCCGTCGGGCGTGGCGCGGCCGTACAGGGGCTCGGCCAGGCGCTGCAGCCAGGCGAGCGCGGGCTCCGCGCCGGGCAGCACGGCGTCGCCATGCGCCAGGCGCAGGGCGGCCAGCACGTAGTGCACCGGGTCGCGGAAACGCTGGCCCAGCGATGCGCGAAATCCGGGGGCGTTGAAGAGTGCTTCCAGCACGGCGGCGATGTCGCCATCGGTGCGTTCGAAGGTGCGGGCCAGCGTCTGCAAAAGCGCGGGCGGCGGGTTGTCGCCCACCAGAAAGAGCGCGATCTTGCGCGTGACGAAGCGCGCGGTCGCGGGAGCGCGGGCCAGGCGGTCCAGCGCTTCGTCCACCTCGGCCAGGCCTTCGGCGCGCAAGGGCTGGCCCAGCAGCGTCTTGGGGTCCCAGTCGTGGCGCTGGGGGTTGAACTCAAACAGCCCCTGGCGCACGTAATGGCGGCGCAGTGCGGGCTTCATGCGCGGCGGCTCTTCGCCGGGCGGGCGCAGCGATACGCCCACGCCGGTCAGCACGCGCGCCAGCTCCTGCACGTCCTGCTGGCTGTAGCCGCCGTCCACGCCCAGCGTGTGCAGCTCCATCAGCTCGCGCGCATAGTTTTCGTTGATGCGGCCGGCTGCGTTCTGCGCGTTGTCCAGGTAGCGCAGCATGGCCGGGTGGCGCGCGGTGGCGCCCAGCAGGTCGCGAAAGCGGCCCAGCGCATGGGGGCGCACGGCACGCTCCTCGTAGTCGCCCACCAGCGCGCGCAGGCTGCCCTTGCCCGCGAACACGTTGAAGTGGTTCATCCAGAACCAGGTCATCTTCTCGCGCAGCTGCGCGGGCGTGTACAGCGCGCGCAGCACGAAACGCTCGGCCGCCTCCTGCTGCAGGGCGCGCATGTCCTGCTGCCAGGCCTTGAGCGCGGCCTTGCGCGCGTCTTCGGTGGGCAGGGCCTTGGCGGCGCGGTGGCGTGCGTCCATTTCCAGGGCCAGCGCCTCGGCGGGCACGCGGGAGATGGTCATCGCGTCGATGCGGGCCTGGGCTTCGCGCGGCAGCGCGGCCGGCGGGGGGCGCAGCTGGGCGGCCAGACAGGCCTGTGCGCCCTGGGGGGCCAGCGCCTGCGCGCCCTGGGCGGTGCAGCCCCAGGTGACGCGGTCCAGCAGGCGGGCCAGGGTGGGCCCGTCGGCGGTGCTCCATGCCTCCATCCCCGTCGCGCAAGCCATGCCGGGGAGCGCCCCGGCCGCCGCGCCCAGCAAGCCCGCGAGCACGGTGCGGCGGCGCAAGGGGGCGGGGCGTGGTGGCGAGGTCATGAAGGGGTTGGGCGGCAGGCCAGGTGCAAGTGGGCGCATGGTGCGCCGCCCCGCACCGCCGCGCAAGCCTGTGCGGTGGGTTTTACCTGCGCGACACAAACGGCCCGGAGGATGTGTCGATTGGTTTCCGCAGGCCGCGCAGCGTGGCGCGTGCGCGGCCTGTCCGCCCGCCTGCTACCGCGCGCCCGCGGGCGCAGCGCCGGTGGCCTGCGCGGCTTCCTCGAAGCGGTCCACCGTGCGCAGCGTCTTGAACGCCAGCATCCAGCCGCCCACCACGCCCAGCGTGCACAGGCCGCCCACCACGGCCGCCGGCACCACGCCCAGCCACGACGCGCTGGTGCCGGCGCGGAACTCGCCCAGTTCGTTGGACGAGCCGATGAACAGCATGTTCACCGCGTTCACCCGCCCGCGCATGGTGTCGGGCGTGGAGAACTGCACCAGCGCGCCGCGGATGTACACGCTCACCATGTCGGCCGCGCCGGCCACCATCAGCGCCGCGAACGACAGCCAGAACCAGCTGGAGAGCGCGAACACCAGGTTGGCCGCGCCAAACACCGCCACGGCGATGAACATGGTGCGTCCCACATGGCGGTTGAAGGGGCGCATGCTCAGGTACAGCCCCGCGCCGACCTCACCCACGGCCATGGCGCTGCGCAGCGCCCCCAGGCCCGCGGGGCCCACGTGCAGCACCTCCTGTGCATAGATGGGCAGCAGGGCCACCACGCCGCCCAGCAGCACCGCGAACAGGTCCAGCGAAATGGTGCCCAGGATGATCGGCCGCGAGCGGATGAAGGTGATGCCTGCCCCGAAGCGTTCGAACATCGTCCCCTGCGTGGGCCCGGGCGCCGTGGCGTGCGCCACCACCACGCGCAGGAGCAGCGCCACGCCCAGCCCGAAGCAGGCGCAGCACACGGCGTAGGTCAGTTCGCCGCCGCCGAGCGCATACAGCAGCCCGCCCAGCAGCGGCCCGCCGATGCTGGCCACGCGCATGAGCATGCTGTTGGCCGCGATGGCCTGCGCGAGCTGGCCGCGCGGCACGATCTGCGGCAGCAGGCTCTGCATGGCCGGGCCCGAGAACGCGCGCGAGCAGCCGTACAGCACCAGCACCGCATAGATGCCCGCCACGCCGCTGGCCCCGTGGCCCGACAGCCACCACAGCAGGGCGCTGCACAGCCCGCCCACGCTCCAGCTGATGGCCAGGATGCGCTTGCGCTCGAACCTGTCGATCAGGTCGCCCGCCGGCAGCAGCAGGCACAGCATGGGCAGGAACTGCGCCAGGCCCACATAGGCCAGCGCCAGCGGCTCGCGCGTGAGGTCGTACACCTGCCAGGCCACCACCACGGCCTGCACCTGCGTGGCCACGACGGCCACCACGCGGGCGATCAGAAAGGAAACAAAACCGGAATGGCGGTAGACGCTGGCGGCGGGCGCCATGGGCGTGGGCTCAGGGGTGGACATGGGCGGGGGAGGGGTGACGGATCGGCCCGGTGCGGTGCAATGCGCCGCCAGGCCTGGTGCGAAGGACCCTGGATGCTACCGGTTGTGCGGCGCCGCCCGGGCCCGCGCCGCGCAAATCCCTCAAAGTGGCGCCGTGCTGGGCCGACCGCGCCGCCGCATCCTCCGCCGTGGCGAGCGTGCACCTTGCCCTGGGGGCGCGGAAGGCTTCAGCGGCCGTGCCGGTGCCGGTAGTCCCAGGGCGCCAGCGGGCGCCGCTGGGACCACAGGCCCGCGCCGCCGCCCCGCGCCTGCTGCTGCAGCGGCGCCAGGTGCGGGTGGCTGGCGGCGTAGGGCGTGTACACCCAGGCCAGGCCAGCCCGCACCTGGGCCGTGGCCACGTCGGTGCCTGCGCAGCGCACATTGGCCACCGTGCGGCCATAGCTGTCCCGGTCCACGGCCTGCAAGGTGGCGCGCTGCCTGAAGCACAGCCGTGCCAGGTTCTGGCGGGACTTCTGTCCGAAGGCCTGGCGCGACTCGGGTGCGTCGATGGCGGCCACGCGCACCTTGACCTGCCGGTAGGCGCCGGGCGTACCGCAGCGCGCGGTGAGGGTGTCGCCGTCGCTGATGGCGACGACCAGGCACAAAAGGGTGGCGAGCGGCATGGATGGAGCGAAGCGGGGAAGCGGGTCGGGCCGAGGGGGCGGCGGCGGTGCGCACCCTCCTGCCACTTTGATGGACGGACTGGAGGGTGGCGCTTGATATTCAATGGATTCTAGCTATCAATAGTGTAGCTTTCCGGCACTCTGCTCCCACTCCGGTGGCGGCTGCGTGTGCGTCGTCTTTGCCCGTCCGGTGGCCGCTGTGGCGGGCACGCATCAACGCGCCACCGTTGAACCGCCGGGGCGGGGTTCAGGCAGGGTTTTGGGTGGTCATTGTGAGAAAATGTTTCACCCATGGGGCCAGGGCCTGCGACCGTGATTCGGCATGCAAGCGCCCACCTGCGCGGCCGGGCCGGTGGGCGAGGGCGCAAGCCTGCCACGGCCGCCCTCCAGGCGGGGTGTGCGGCCCCGCTGTAGTGGCGTGCCCGCGCGGCCGCCATCCCCCGTCTCCGCAAGGCAAGAAATCACCGAAGAAAGAGCTTCCGACCATGTCCTCCCCGCGCGTTCATGCCAGCCCGTTGTTCCTCAGCCTGCTTGCGGCCGCGATGTGGGGCCCTGCCGCGCAGGCGGCGGACGTCACGATCCGGCCGGCGGCGGGCTCGGGGTTTGCCGTCAAGGACGCCAGCGGAACGCAGATCCGCTTTCGCGTGGATGAGGGCGGCGCCATCGCCGCACCGGGGATCGGGGCTTCCCCGGCGGTGGCCAACCGGGTGTGCTACGGAGCGGCCGGCGTGCTCGGTCCGTGCCAGGCTTCGGCCGTGGGGGCCACGGGCGCCACCGGCCCCACGGGGCCGACCGGGCCCCAGGGGCCCGCGGGGGCCACCGGCGCCGCCGGCGGTGCGGGGCCTCAGGGGCTTCAGGGGCCTGTGGGGGCCACGGGGCCCGCAGGCGCGGCAGGAACCACGGGCACCGCGGGCCCCGCCGGTGCGACGGGGGCCACCGGGGCGGCCGGCTCGTTTGCGGGCAGCTACATGGGTGCCTGGTCCGCGGCCACGGCCTATGCCTCCGGCACGCTGGTCAGCCAGGGCGGCTCGACCTACCTGCAGGTCTCGGCTTCGGACTCGATCAACGCCGACCCCTCCGTGAGCCCTGCCGTCTGGGCGCTGGTGGCGCAGGCAGGCGCGGCTGGCGCCACGGGAGCGACGGGCGCCACCGGCTCCGCTGGCGTCGCAGGGGCGGCTGGCGCGGCCGGGCCAGCGGGTGCGGCCGGTCCCGCGGGAGCCACGGGCCCGGCCGGGGCCACCGGCGCGACGGGGGCCACTGGCGCCACGGGTGACCTAACGGGGGCTGTCCAGTTCGCGCCCGCCGTGCAGCAGGCTGCCACCACGGCCAGCGCGCTCGTCAACCTCAAGCTGGTCGGTGCCGCCACGCTGGGTTCGGCCGGCAATACGCCACTGCTGTCGCTGTCTGCCAGCGGCCTGTACCTGGATGGACAAAACCACGACAAGGAGCGTGTGCGTGTGGACAACGACGGCGCCATCCTGTCGGTGGGCGACTTTTCCAACGGCATGGGGGGCGCGCCGGCCGAAGGCCCGGGCACGCGGTTCCTGTGGTATCCGCAAAAAGCGTCCCTGCGCGCCGGGCAGATCGACGGCACCCAGTGGGACGACGCCAACATCGGCATGTATTCCACGGCGTTCGGCTACAACGCCAGGGCTTCGGGCGACTATGGCTTCGCCGTGGGGCAGGGTACGGTGGCGGCCAACGGCAATTCCGTGGCCATGGGGCTGTACAACGTCGCCTCCGGCTTCGCGTCGGTGGCGCTGGGGATGGGCGCGCATACCAACGCGCGGCAGGGCTCATTCGTTTTTGCCGACCGTTCGTTTCCCACCTTCTGCGACGGCGGCGTGTCCTGCTCGCCAGAAACCTACTTCCGCGCGGGGGTGAACAATTCCTTCAATGTGCGGGCCGCGGGCGGCGTGAACCTGTATACGAATGCCGCGGCCACCACCGGCCTGCGCATGAGCTATCTGTCCACTGGCGGGTCCAATTTCTACGGCAGCTTCGTGTGGACCGACCGCTCCAGCGATGCCGCGATCACCCCGTCGGGCACCAACCAGGCCATCTTCCGGTCTTCGGGCGGCTTCACGATCTACACCGACGCGGGCCTGGCGGCCGGGGTCACGGTGGGCGCGGGGGGCGGCTCGTGGTCCTCCGTCTCCGACCGCAATCTCAAGGAGAACTTTGCGGCGGTCGATGGTGAAGACGTGTTGCGGCGCCTGCGCGCGGTGCCGGTGACCACCTGGAACTACAAGACAGAAGGCCTTGCGGTGCGCCACATGGGGCCCATGGCGCAGGATTTTTCCGCCGCTTTCCGCCTGGGGGACAGCGATACGAAAATTGCCACCATCGATCCTGACGGCGTGGCGCTGGCGGGTGTCCAGGCGCTGGACAAGCGCACGGTGGCGCAGCAGCAAAGGATCGATGCGCTCCAGAAGGACCTGCAGGCCAAGGAGGAGGCGCTGGCCGCCATGGTCCAGCGCCTGCAGCGGCTGGAAAAGCTTCTCTCCCAGGCCAGGCCCTGAGGCGCGGGCGCAGCGGTGCGGACCAGGGCGCAGCAATTTGATACCTTGTGTGCGGGGGAACGGGCTGCCCGCTGACATCGCCACCCCGCCATGCGGGCCATACTGCGAAGCCATCGCAATGGGCCGCCGCCGGCGACCCCGTTGCCTCGCGCAAGGGAACTGCGGGCGGCCTGGCCCGTCACACCACCTCTTGGGCTGGCGCCTGCTTGCGGGCAGGCGCGGCCGATGATGATCCATGACACAAAAGGAGTGCCGGTTTGAGCTTTCCTTCGACCACCCCCATTGATCCAGGCGCCCTGGGCGCGCCTTCCTCCCGCGGATTTCCCGGCGGGGCACCGGCTCTGCGCCGCGCCCGGACTTTCGTGGCGGCCCTGGCGGCAGGAGCCGCGGCGCTGGCTTTGCCAGGTTGCTCGGCCACGGGTGCCAAGACCTTCGCCGTGCCGGAGAACTTCGGATCGGTGGCCACCTACTCGCGCCTGTTCGATGCCACCCCGCAGCAGACCTGCGAGGCCTCGCGCCGCGCGCTGCTGAGCCAGGGCTACATCATCTCCACCCACCAGACGGAGCTGGTGGAAGGCAAGAAGAGCTTCCAGCCGGAGGCCGAGTCGCACCTGCAGATGGTGGTGCGCGTGGTGTGCCTGCCGGAGGCCAGCGATGGCAAGGTGAGCCTGGGGTTCGTGACCGCGCTGCAGGACACCTATGCGCTGCGCAAGACCAACAACTCCGCCAGCGTGGGCGTGGGCGCCATCGGCTCGGTCTCGCTGCCGTTTTCCGCCAGCAGCGAATCGCTGGTCAAGGTGGGGAGCGAGACCATCTCCAAGGACACGTTCTACGAGAGCTTCTTTGACCTCGTCAAACGGTACCTGGCGATCGACCAGGCCCAGGCGGCCGGAGGCTGAGGCCCCTTGCGGGATGCGCGCGGGGCCCGGCGAAGCCGGGCGGCGGCCTCACTGCCCGCGCCAGCGTGCCACCTGCTCCCATCCCGCGGGCCAGTCGCCCAGGCCGCTGTCGGCATTCACATGGCCGAGCGCGCCCAGCACCACGTGTTCGGCGTTCCACGCGCCCGCGCACCGCGCCGAAAAACCGGGGGTGGAGTAGGGATCGCTGGTACTGCTCATCAGCATGAGCCTGTCCATCGTCGGCAGCGCGGCGGGCAGCGGGAAGAAGCCCCGGGCATCGGCTGGAAACGCCGGGCCCTCGGGGTTGGGCACGGCCACCAGCAGCAGGGCGTGCAGCGGCCGGTGGTGGCGTGCGGCCCAGTGCACCGCCACCAGGCAGCCCAGGCTGTGGGCGACCAGGATGGGGGGCTGCGCCGCCGCCGCGATGGCGTCGTCGAGCGCCTGTACCCACGCGTCGCACACGGGGTGATCCCAGTCCGCCTGCTCCACGCGCGCCACGTCCGCGTGCCGGGTTTGCCACAATGACTGCCAATGCCCGGGGCCGGAGTTGTGGATGCCGGGAATGAGCAAAACAGGTCGCGTCGCCATTGGTGTTCCTTGTCGTGAAAGCAGATCCATCACTGCCCTCCGACGATAGGAAAACCATGCCGCCGTGGCCAGCGGGCTTCATCGGAAAGCGCGCCCCCAAACCTTGAAATCATCGCAAAGGAACCACCCCCGTGGAACTGGACAAGAAAGACCGGCAGATCCTCATGGCCCTGCAGGACGATGCGCGGCAGAGCCTGTCGGCGCTGGGCAAGAAGATCGGCCTGTCGCAGCCGGCGATGAGCGAGCGCGTGAAGAAGCTCGAGGACGCGGGGGTGATCTCGGGCTATGCGGCGCGCATCGACCTGGCCGCCGTGGGCCTGGGCCTGCAGGCCGTGGTGCGGGTGCGCACCACGCACGAGCACATCAAGCGCTACGTGCAGCTGTTCCAGTCCATGCCCGAAGTGCTGGATGCCGTGCGCGTGACGGGCGAGGACTGCTTCGTGGTGCGTTGCGCCTTCGGCCAGCCCGCCGACCTGGAGCGCGTGGTCGATGCGCTGGCGGCGCATGGCAGCGTGTCCACATCGCTGGTGCTGTCCCATCCCGTGCACAAGGCGGTGCCGCTGGCGTGAGGGGGCGTGCAAGACGGGAAGGCTTGCGGCGCCTTCAGTATCAAGCCTGGGTGCTATATAAAATATAGCAAACCTTGCCTCTACGGCCGCGGCACCTCGTAGCGCAGCTCCGCGAAGATGCCGCCCAGCGTGGCCACTGACTTCAGGCGCAGCGTGGGCTGCACGATGGACCGCGGAAACAGCGGCGCGCCCGCGCCCAGCGTGACCGGTGCGATCTGCACGATCAGCTCGTCCAGCAGGCCCGCGTCATGGAACTGCCCCATGAGTTCGCCGCCACCCACGATCCACACATTGCGCCCTGCTGCGGCCCGCGCCATGGCCTGGTGCACGGGCCGCACGTCGCCCTGCACAAAGCGCACGTCGGCACCGGGAATCGCGCGCAGCCTGCGCGAACTGAACACCCACGTGGGCTGCGGGTAGGGCCAGGGCTGGCCCGCGTCGACGGCATTTCTGAGCATCCATTCGTAGGTGTGCGAGCCCATGGCCAGCGCGCCCACATCGCGGATGAAAGCGGGGTAGCTGGAGCCCTCGATCTCGCCAAACTGCAGCAGCCAGCCGAGGTCGTGGTCGGGCGTGGCGAGGAAGCCGTCGAGGCTGGAGGCGCCATAGAACTGGGTGGTCACGCGGATTCCTTCCGGTCGGTGGGTGGCCCTGCACTCTAGTGCGCGCTGGTGACAGCGTACTGGCAGCAATGGTGCGTTGCGCGCGGCCTCGCGGGGCCCTTGAAACCCCGTTCGCGCGGGCACGCGAATAGCGCGAGGAGCCGATGGAGTGCATTTTTAAAAATTGTATTGAGACAATTGATAGTCGTATTTGACAATCAATGTCGAAGAATCGAGACTGCATGCACCGACACACAGATCCCATGCAGCCATGAAACGCCTGACCGACTACGCCAGCTACGCCGATGCCCAGAGCCACTTCGCGACCGAGCGCCTGTGGGATCTTTTCGATGGGGACCGCGCTGCGTTCAACATCGCCCATGAGTGCGTGGACCGCCATGCCGGTGCGGGCCGCGATGCGGTGATCGTCTGCCGCGCCGATGGCGTGGACGAAACCATCACCTTCGACGAACTCTCGCGGGATTCGGCCCGTTTCGCACACTTCCTCGAAGGCCGCGGCGTGCAGCGCGGCGACCGTGTGGCGATCATGCTGGAGCCCTCGCGGGCGTTCTACACGGCGATGTTCGGCGTGATCAAGCGGGGCGCCATTGCCGTGCCGCTGTTCACGCTGTTCGGCCCCGACGGCGTGCGCATGCGGGTGGGCGATTGCAAGCCGAGCCTGCTCATTACCAACGAGGAAAAGCGCGGGGTCGTCGAGGGCCTGGGCACCACCGCGTTCGAGGTCTTCGATGACGCGCTGTGGCAGCAGCTGCAGGCGCTGCCTGCCACCTACGCCAGCACGTCGCGGGCCGACGACCTGGCCGTGTTCCAGTACACGTCCGGCACCACGCGGGAGCTGCCCGAGGCCGTGAAGCACACCCACAAGGCGCTGGTCACGCTGATGGTGGCCGCGCTGTACGGCACGGGGCTGCGCCCCGGCGACCGCTTCATGTGCCCGTCGTCCCCCGCCTGGGGGCACGGCCTGTGGCATGGCACGCTGGCGCCGCTGGCGCTAGGCCTGACGATCGGCAGCTACAGCGGCCGGTTCAACGCCGAGCGGCTGCTGCAGGCGCTGTCGGCCCACCGCTTCAACAACATGTCGGCCGCCGCCACGCACTACCGCATGATGAAGAACTGCGGCAAGGCGGGCGACCACGCCTATCACTTCACGAAGCTGTCGTTCACCGGCGAGCCCATCGACGACGACACGGCCGACTTCGTGCACGAGCGCTTTGGCCTGGAGGTGTGCAGCATGTACGGCACGACCGAGATCGGCGTGGTGCTGGTGAGCTACCCCGGCGCCAGCGACTTCCCGGTCAAGCGCGGCTCGCTCGGCAAGGCCGTGCCCGGCACCCGGGTCGAGGTGCACGACGCGCAGGGGCGCATCTGCCCGCCGGGCACCACGGGGCAGCTCATGGTCTTGCGGCGCGGCCAGTGGATACCCACCAAGGACCTGGGCCGCACCGACGAGGACGGCTATTTCTTCCACGGCGGCCGTGCCGACGACGTGATCATTTCCGCGGGCTGGACCATGAGCGCGGTGGAGATCGAGAACGTCATCCTCATGCACGAGGACGTGCTCGAAGCCGCCGTGATCGGCGTGCCCGACGCACTGCGCGGGCAGGTCGTCAAGGCCTTCGTCGTGTCAGGCCGCGAGCGCAGCGAGGGTTTCATCGACGAGATCCAGAACCTTGTCAGGACCAAGCTCAGCCAGCACGAATACCCGCGCCACATCGCGTTCGTGGCGGAGCTGCCCAAGACCCCCGCCGGCAAGGTGCACCGCAAGGTCTTGCGGGAGCGCGAAGCGGTGGCCTGCGCCTGAGCACCCCGCCACCCGCGGTCCCTTCTTCCCTCCGTCTGTCCGTCCATCCATCCATTCATTCATCACCACCACCACCCCAAGGAGACTCCACCCATGTCCATTGCCACCACCCCGCAGCGCAGCTTTCCCAAGATCACCGACAGCGGCCTCGATGAATTGCGCGAGCGCATCGGCATCAAGATCGGCCAGACCGCCGAGCCCTGGTGCCACGAGGCCACGCGCGACAACATCCGCCACTACGCGCACGGCATCGGCGACGACAACCCCCTGTGGTGCGACCCCGACTACGCGGCCAGGAGCCACTACGGCGGCATCGTCGCGCTGCCCAGCTTCCTGTTCGCCACAAGCCGCATCGTGTCGGGCTATGTGGGCGGCCTGCCGGGCGTGCACGCCATGTGGTCGGGTGCGGACTGGACCTGGCACAAGCCCGTGCGCCGCAACGACGTGATCTCGACCGAGGCCTCGCTCAAGGACCTGATCGAGCACCAGACGCGTTTTGCCGGCCGGGCCATCCAGCAGATCTACCACGTGGACTTCTTCAACCAGGACGGCGACAAGGTGGCCGAGGCCGACAGCTGGTGCTTTCGCACCGAGCGCGACCATGCGCGGGAGCAGGGCAGCAAATACCAGAACGTGCGCGAACGCGGCCCGCGCCAGTACACCGACGAAGAGTTGAACGAGGCCTACAAGCTCTACCGCAACGAGGAAGTGCGCGGCGCCACGCCCCGCTACTGGGACGACGTGAACGTGGGCGACGAGCTGCCCACCATGTTCAAGGGGCCGATGACCGTGACCGGCTTCATCGCTTACGCGCAGGGCTGGGGCGGCCTGTACATCCGCGCCAACAAGCTGGCCTGGAAGCTGATCGACGCGCACCCGGGCGTGGGCATCAAGAACCGCTTCGGCATCCCGGACGTGCCCGAGCGCGTGCACTGGGAAGAAGACTTCGCGCTCGAAGTGGGCGCGCCCGGCGCGTACGACTACGGCCCCGAGCGCACCTCGTGGCTCACGCACCACCTCACCAACTGGATGGGCGACACGGGTTTCCTGCACAAGGCCAGCTGCAAGATTCGCCGCCACAACCCCGAGGGCGACATGCTCTTCATCAAGGGCAAGGTCACGCGCAAGTTCGAGGAGGGCGGCAAGCACCTGGTCGAGATCGCACAGGAGGCGCACAACCAGGACGGCGAGCTGTCGGTGCTTGGCGGTGGCGTGGTGGTGTTGCCCCGCCGCGGGTGAATAGCAGCATGACAAGCTTCAGCGCCCCGGCGCTGGAAGGCCTGCGGGTGGTGGACCTCACCCGCGTGCTCGCAGGCCCCCTATGCACCCAGATGCTCGCCGACAATGGCGCCCAGGTGGTCAAGATCGAGCCGCCAGGGGGCGACGAGACCCGGCACCTCGGACCGCCATACGACGACATGGGCCACTCCGCGTACTTCGCCGCGCTGAACCGGGGCAAGAAGGCCATCAGCCTGGACCTGAGCCAGCCCGACGCGCACGAGGTGCTGCACCGCCTGCTGCGGGATGCCGATGTGCTGGTGGAGAACTTCCTGCCCGGCACCATGGAGAAATGGGGCCTGGGCTACGAAGACGTGCTGGCCGAACGCTACCCGCGCCTCATCTACTGCGCCATCTCGGGCTTTGGCCGCGACGGGCCGCTGGGCGGCCTGCCAGGCTACGACGCGGTGCTGCAGGCGCAGTGCGGCCTGATGAGCATCAACGGCGAATCGGCCACGGGCGCCACGCGCATGGGCATTCCCATCGTGGACCATCTGACGGGCTATGTGGCGCTCACCGGCATCCTCATGGCCCTGTGCAGCCGGCACAAAAGCGGTGCCGGGCAGCGGGTGGAGGCCACGCTCTACGACACGGCGCTGAGCCTGCTGCTGCCGCATGCATCGAACTGGTTCGCGTCGAAGAAGGCCCCGGGCCTGCTGGGCAGCGCGCACCCCAACATCGCCCCGT
Organism: Acidovorax sp. GW821-FHT10E03; assembly: GCF_059415205.1. Lineage (NCBI taxonomy): Bacteria > Pseudomonadati > Pseudomonadota > Betaproteobacteria > Burkholderiales > Comamonadaceae > Acidovorax > Acidovorax sp. GW821-FHT10E03. Next base: position 194,444 of record NZ_JBWKMU010000001.1, read on the forward strand.
ACGACAAGTTCAGGGCGCGCGACGGGCATGTGTTCATCGGCATCCTCAACGATGGCCAGTTCCGCCGTTTCAGCCAGCACATCGGGTGCCCGGGCCTGCCCGAGGATCCCCGGTTCCACGCCAACGCAGACCGCATCGCGCACCGCCAGGCGCTCAAGGACATCATCGAGTCCGCGATTGCCGCGCAAGACTGCGAGCCGCTGTGCGAGGCGCTGATGCGTGTGGGGGTGCCCGCCGGGGTGGTGAACGACGTGCCGCAGGCGCTGGCCCAGGCGCACTGCGCGCACCGGGAGATGGTCATCCGGCAGGGCGCGTTCACGGCGCTGCGTGGCCCGGCGCGGCTGTACGGCACCCCGGCACTGTCGGGAGCGCCGCCCCCGGCTTTCAGCCAGCATGCCGACGAGGTGCTGGCCGATCTCGGATTCAATGACGCCCAGAGGCGGGACCTGTATACCCGGGGTGTCGCGCGCACCCGCCCTCTCTGATCTGCAGAGCACAAAAAATAAAGGAGACAAGCATGCGAACCTTCGCTGCCATCATGACCGCTGCCAGTTTGCTGTGGGCGATGCCCGCTGCCCACGCGCAGGCCCAGCACCCCAGCTATCCCACCAAGCCCATCCGCATCATCGTGGCCTATGCCGCGGGGCAGGGCACCGATGTGGCCACCCGATTTTTGGGCGAGCAGCTCGGCCGGGAACTGGGCCAGCCCATCGTCGTCGAGAACAAGGCCGGTGCCGGTGGCAACCTGGGCACCGAGCTCGCGGCCCAGGCCCCAGGCGACGGCTACACCCTGACCATGGGCACCAACGCCACCCATGTGCTCAACCAGTTTCTCTATGCGAAGCTGGCCTTCGACCCCGAGAAGGATTTCGAACCCATCGCCATGGTGGGCACGTTTCCCATGGTGCTGGCGGTGGGGGCCAATGCCCCCCACCATTCCGTGGCGGAACTGCTCGAATCCGTGAAACGCGCCCCCCGCTCGGCCGACATCGCGATGCCCAGCACCTCGGCGCGCCTGGTGGTCGAGTTCCTGAAGGAGCGCTCGTCGGCACCGCTGTTCGGCGTGCCCTACAAAGGCTCGGGCAACGCGGTGACCGATGTGCTGGGTGGCCAGCTGCCGGCGGTCATCGACACGCCCCTGGCGCTGCGGCCCCACATCGCGGCCGGCAAGCTGCGTGCCATTGGCGTCACGTCGGCAACCGTCAGCAACCTGGCGCCCGGCGTGAAGCCCATCGCGGAGCAGGGCCATCCGGGTTTCGAGTTCGTGGCGTGGAACGCGCTGTATGCGCCCAGGGGCACGCCGGCGGCGGTGACCGGTGTTCTCAATGCGGCGGTCAACAAGGTGCTGGCCCGGCCCGAAGTGCGCCAGCGCCTGCTGGAACTGGGCTTCGAGCCCGCGGGGGGAACGGCCGCGGCCCTGATCGAGTTCGCCAGGAAGGAGCGCCAGCGCTGGGCGCCCATCATCAAGGCCGCGGGCATCCGCGCGGACTGACGCAAGGCTCCGCTCAGGAGCCCGCCTGGAACGTGCCCGGGAAGAGATTCCCGGGCACTTCGATGGTGGCGGGCACATAGCGCAATTGGGCGCGCATCAGCGGGGTGCCCCCCGTCCGGCCGCGCTCCTCGCACCAGGCCTCGATGGCCACACACGCATCCTCGCCGCTGCTGGACACCAGGCGGCCCGTGAACGTCACACATTGGCCCAGCCGGGGCCGGGCCAGCAGCGTGACGTCGGACAGCCCCACCAGCTCGACCGGCGCTCCAAAATGCTGCCCCGGCAGCACGGCCCCCGCGAGGTCCATGGTGGCCAGCAGCCAGCCCGTGGGCACCTGGCCGCTGGCATCGATGTCCGCGGGCATGGTGATGGTCTTGAGCAGGGTCTGTGCCGCCGCGGTACCGGGCGCCGGCATGGTCAGCTCCCGCCCAGCAGGCGAGACAGCTCGGCCGCCTCCCGCTGCATGACCTGGGCCAGCTGCTGCACCACGGCGGCACCCATCTGGCTGCTGAGCCCGACCACCACCAGGGTATGGACCAGCCGTCCGCCCGGCGCGAAGACGGGCACGGCCACGACCGTGATGCCGGCCATGAAGTTGTCGCGGTCCAGGCTCCAGCCCCGGGACCGCGTGAGCTCGACCTCCTTCTTCCAGGTGGTGTAGGTGGGGGCCTTGTCCCACACCACCCGGGCGAATTTCTCCTTGAGCGCGGGCCAGCTTTCGCCGCTGTAGGCCGCGATCAGCCGCCCCGTGGCGCTGACCAGCGTCTCGAACTGGCTGCCCACATCGGTGTGGACCCGAAACGGCTGGCTGGAGCGGGACAGCGCCAGCACCATCACCGTCTGGCGCGATGTGATCTCCACCCCCATGGCCGTTACGCCGAACTGCGCGGCCAGGCGGTCGAGCACCGGCTGCACCAGCTGCGTGAAGCCGCCGCCCTCCAGCACGCTGCGGGCCAGGCTGATCATGCCGGTGCCCAGCGCGTAGCGCTTGGTCGACGGGTCGAGCGTGACCAGGTCTTCGGCCACCAGCACCCGCAGGATGTGCAGGCAGGTGCTGGGCACCAGGTGCAAGGCTTCGGCCACCGTCTTCAGCGTGAGCGGCTGCTTGTGCTCGCCCAGCAGCCGCAGGATGGCGATGGAGCGTGTCACGGCGGGCACGGGGCGCACGCGCACGCCTTTGGTCGGCTTGGTGTCGGCGGGGGGCGGGGCGGGCTTGGAGCGGGAGGCCATGGGCGGGTTCTGGAGCTTCAAACCGGCAAGCGTAAACCCATTTGTGGCCGCGTCGGCTGCAGCGCCGTGGTGCGGCCGGGCGCCGAAGAGGGCCATCAGGCTGTGGTGGGCGGGAATGTCCAGGGCGCGCTCCTTGTCGGGGTACAAAGGAATTTCGGCCACGGCGTGGCGGCGGGCAGATGCCGGTGCGGGGCTGGCCGGCTTCATTTCATGGCTTTCATGAGCGCATGGGCCGTCAGCACCAGGCTCGCGCCCGCGCGCAGCTCGCCGCGCATGAAGACCAGGCTGCCGGTGCGCTCAATCACCTCGGCCCGCGCCTCGACGAACTGGCCGGGCCGCACCGGGCTCACGAAATGGGAATCGAGCTGCAGCGTGACGCAGGGGCTGCGGCCGCAGGCTTCCCAGGCCACGGCGCTGAGGGCGTGGTCCATCAGGGTCATCAGCGCGCCGCCGTGGGCCGCCCCCGCGGGGTTGAGGTGCTGCGGTCCGACCGCGAAGCCATAGGCCCAGCCATGGTCTTCCCGCTGGGCCCACAGCGGCCCCGCGTGCTGGATGAAGCCGGCCAGGCTGCGCGCCTTCCAGCCCGTGCCTGGGGGAGAGAGGGTATCGGGCAATGTGAACTCCTCGCACCTGTCTGCAGGGCAGGTGGTGGAGGCAAATTGTACTTTCGAAAATAAATTGTATTAGTACAAATACCTTGGGCTTGAAGCTGCCCGGCCTGCGCGCCCATCCGCAGGCCGGGCCCTAAGCCCTGGAGCCGGCCGGCGGAATGGGCCGGGCCGCAGGAATCGCCGGAGTCCCTCAGGGCAGCTGCACCGTGTCCGCCAGGTGCCCGTACACCGCCGCGATGCGCCGCAGGTGGCGCGACTCGGGGTGCGTGAGCAGCCACAGTCCGTTGTCGCACTCGGGCAGCGAGCCGGTGAGCGGGCGCAGGTCGCCGCGGCCCTGGGCCAGGAAGGTGGGCAACACGCCCACGCCCGCGCCCCGGGCCACCAGTTCCATCACGGTGAGCAGGCTGTTGACGCGGTAGGTGGGTTGCGCCCTGGGGTACTGCTTCTTGCGCCAGCGCACCGAGGGGTGGCCGGGCATGGAGTCGTCGGGCGCGACCCAGGCCGCGCGGCCCGCCTCCACGTCGGACAGTGCCAGCGGGTTCGAGGCTGCGGTGTACAGCGCCGAACGGATCATGCCCAGCTGCCGGCCCACCAGGTGTTGCGGCGGGCGCCTGGTGGCGCGCACGGCGATGTCGGTGTCGCGCCGCGTGAGGCTCACCAGTTCATTGCCCGCATGCAGCTCGTACACCAGGGCCGGGTGGCGGGGCTGCAGCACCTGCAGGGCGGGGGCGATGAGGCCCTGCAGGATGGTGTCGGTGGTGGAGATGCGCACCGTGCCCGAGACCTGCTCGGGCTGCGCCTGCGTGGCGGTGCGGGCGGCCTCCAGCGCGGCTTCCACGCGCTCGGCCTGCTCGGCCAGGGCCTGGGCCAGCTCCGAGGCGCGGTAGCCCGCGCGCGAGCGCTCGAACAGCGGCTGGCCCAGCCCGCGCTCGATGCGCTGGATGGCGCGGAACACGGTGGACGCATCCACGCCCAGCCGCTCACCGGCCGCCGCCAGCGTGCCGGTGCGCACCATGGCCAGCAGCACCTCCAGCTCGGCGGCGCCCAGGCGGTATTGCGATGATGCAATGGATGTTTTCATGGATGCGTATTTTGTTTGCGTAAATGCAATCATAAATTCTGCCTGTCGCCCGTGCCACCGCTGTGTGCAGCGGCGATGCTCCCAACCCCTTTTTGCACAGAAAGCCCGCCACTGCCATGAAGCTCTACTACGCCCCCGGCGCCTGCTCGCTCGCCGTCCACATCGCGCTGCGCGAGGTCGGCGTCCCCTTCGACCTGACCAAGGTGGACCTGGCGCACCACACCACCGAGGCGGGTGCCAGCTACCTCGACATCTCCCCGCGCGGCTACGTGCCCTTGCTGGAGCTGGACGACCAGTCGCGCCACACCGAGGGCGCGGCGCTGTTGCAGTACGTGGCCGACCTGGACCCGGCGCAGGCGCTGATCGGCAAGCCCGGCTCGCGCGAGCGCCTGGCCGTGCTGGAGTGGCTCACCTTCGTCAGCACCGAGCTGCACAAGGGCTTCAGCCCCTGGCTGTGGCACAAGGAAACGGCCGAGTCCACGCGGCAGGCGGCCAAGGCCAAGCTGGCCGCGCGTTTTGCGGAGCTGGATGCCGTGCTCTCGCGCAGCGACTTCCTGGCAGGCGCGTACAGCGTGGCCGATGCGTATGGCTTCACCATCGTCAACTGGGCCCACCTGCTGGGCATGCCGCTCACGGCCTACCCGCATCTGCAGGCCTGGATGGCACGCGTGGCGGCCCGCCCGCAGGTGCAGGCCGCGCTGCGCGCCGAGGGGCTGGCACCGTGAGCGCAGCAGCGGCTGGCGCGCCCGCGCTCACGCTGGTCTCGCACGCGCTGTGCCCGTATGTGCAGCGCGTGGCCATCGTGCTGCGCGAGAAGGGCCTGGCGTTCGAGCGCCGCACCATCGACCTCGCCCACAAGCCCGACTGGTTCCTGGCCCTCTCGCCGCTGGGCAAGACGCCGGTATTGCAGGTGCGCGGCCAGAGCCTGTTCGAGTCGGCGGTGATCTGCGAGTACCTGGACGAGGTGGCCATGCCCGCGCTGCACCCGCAGGACCCGCTGCAGCGCGCCCGCCACCGTGCGTGGATGGAATTTGGCTCCACGGTGCTCAACACCATCGGCGCTTTTTACGCCGCGCCGGATGAAGCCGCGCTGCGGGCCCGCGCGCAGGAGCTGCGCGGCCGCTTCGTGCAGCTCGAAGAAGCGCTGGGTGCGTTCAGCGGCGCGGGGCCGTACTTTGCGGGACCGGATTTCGGCATGGTGGATGTGGTGTTCGGCCCCGTGTTCCGGTACTTCGACGTCATCGACACGTTGCCGGGCGTGGACGGCCTGGGTCTCTGGCAAGGCTTGCCACGTGTGCTGCGCTGGCGCACAGCGCTGGCCGCGCGCGCCTCGGTGCAGCAGGCCGTCAGTGCGGACTATGCCGAAGGGCTGCGTGTGTTCCTGCGGGCGCGCGACTCGGCACTGTCGCGCCGCATGGATGCGGTGACGGCGTAGCTGCCTCGATTCAATCGGCCCAGGTGCCCGGCGCCAGCCCGTCGAGCGTGTAGGGCCCGATGGCCGCGCGGATCAGCCGCAGCGTGGGGTGGCCCACGGCGGCCGTCATGCGCCGCACCTGGCGGTTGCGGCCTTCGCGGATGATGAGTTCGATCCACGCGGTGGGGATGGCCTTGCGCTCGCGGATGGGCGGGTTGCGCGCCCACACGGCAGGCGCGGGCGCCAGCAGGCGCGCGCGGGCGGGCAGGGTGGGGCCGTCGTTCAGCACCACGCCGCTGCGCAGCGCGGCCAGCGCGGCTTCGCCCGGGATGCCTTCCACCTGCACCCAGTAGGTCTTCTCCATCTTGAAGCGCGGGTCGGCAATGCGGGCCTGCAACGGCCCGTCGTTGGTCAGCAGCAGCAGCCCTTCGCTGTCGGCATCCAGCCGCCCCGCCACATACACGCCGGGCAGGTCGACGTAGTCCTTCAGGCCCTGCCACTTGCCTTCGGCGGTGAACTGGCTCAGCACGCCATAGGGTTTGTTGAAGCGGATCAGGCGCGAGGTCATGCGGGGAATTGTGTTTGAATGAAACTGGCCGCTGGCGCTTGTCCATCAAGCGCAATTAGCTATCAAAATAATAGCTATACGGGGACGAACAGCGCCGGGTCCACCATGGTGCGGTTGAGCATCACGCCCCAGTGCAGGTGCGGGCCGGTCACGCGGCCGGTGGCGCCCACCTTGCAGAACGCGTCGCCCGCGTTCACCACCTCGCCCACGCGCACGTCCTTGCTGCTGAGGTGGGCGTACACGGTGAGCAGGCCCCGGCCGTGGTCGAGCCACACCGTGCCGCCGCTGAAGAAGTAATCGCCCACGTCGATCACCCGGCCCGCCAGCGGCGCCACGATGGGCGTGCCCGTGGGCGCGGCGATGTCCATGCCGCTGTGCGGGTTGCGCGGCTGGCCGTTGAACACGCGCCGCAGCCCGAACGAGCTGGAGCGCCGCCCCGGCACCGGCACGCGCATGCGCAGCGATGCCGGCGCCTGGCCCGCGGGTTGCTCGGTGAAGGTGGCCATCACCTGGGCCTGGTGCTCGCGCTCGCGCTCGTAGCGCGCCTGGTCCTCGGGCGAGAGGTCCACTGTGCGCGGCGACACCTGCAGGTGCTGCTCCTTGTACTGCTTGTGCGCGACGGTGTAGTGCACCAGGCGCGGGCTGCCGCCGCCTTCGGCCAGCACGGTGATGAACGCATCGCCGGGCGCGGCGGCCAGCGGGATGCCCACGAGGGCGGTCCATTCGATGGCATCGCCCACCACCCGCAGCGGCACATCCACATCGCCCTGGCGCACCTGCGCCACCGGCCGCGTGGCCGCGGGCCCGAGCGACAGCCGCGCCACGCCCCCCGGCACCTGCAGCGCCTGGGGCCATACGGTGGGCGCGGGTGGCAAGGGCTTGGCGTGCAGCAGCCCCAGCATGGCGGGCTGCGCCAGAAGACCCGCCGCTCCCACCAGGGCGCTGCGACGGTTGATGGGGAGGGCGGGGTGGACGAGGGCAGGGCGGGCAGATTCAGACACGGCAGGGCAGGGATAAAAAGCGCAGTGGTGTGTGTTTGGGGAGACGGTGCGATGCGGCCGCTGTCGCGACCCGCACCAGCGATTGTGCCCCCGGTGTTGGCGGTGTCCGCCTACATTGCTCCGCCGGGCCGCCACCTACCATCGCGCCATGCCGAAAGCCGCCCACCGCCGCCGCCCTTCCACCCTGCTCACGGTTTTTCTCACGGTCCTGGCCACGGGCGCGCTGGTGTTGCTGGCGCTCAACTTCACGGCCGGCGAGAAGAAGGTGCAGCAACAACTGCCGCGCCTGTACAGCACCGCCCACCCGCAGTTCGAACGCGCGCTGGGCAGCCTGCTGGGCCCGGGCATCGTGGGCGGCAATGCGGTGACCGAGCTGCTCAACGGCGACCAGATCTTTCCGCCCATGCTGGCCGCCATCCAGGCGGCGCAAAAAAGCGTCACGTTCGAGACGTACATCTACTGGTCGGGCGACATCGGCAAGCAGTTTGCCGACGCCCTGAGCGAGCGCGCCCGCGCCGGCGTGCCGGTGCATGTGCTGCTCGACTGGGTGGGCAGTGCCAAGATGGAAGAGAGCTACCTGGCCGAGATGAAAGAGGCCGGGGTACAGATCGAGAAATTCCACAAGCCCCATTGGTACAACCTGGCGCGCCTGAACAACCGCACCCACCGCAAGCTGCTGGTGGCGGACGGGCAGGTGGCGTTCACCGGTGGCGTGGGCATAGCGCCCGAGTGGACGGGCCACGCGCAAGACCCCGACCACTGGCGCGACTCGCACTACCTGGTGCGCGGCCCCGCCGTGGCGCAGATGCAGGCCACATTTCTGGACAACTGGCTCAAGGTCACCGGCAAGGTGCTGCATGGCGAGGCGTACTTCCCGGCCATCGCGCCGGCGGGCACGCAAAAGGCGCAGATGTTCTCCAGCTCGCCTTCGAGCGGCAGCGAGAGCATGCAGCTCATGTACCACCTGGCCATCACGGCGGCCGAGCGCAGCATCGACCTGTCGGTGGCGTACTTCGTGCCCGATGAACTGACCCGCAAGTTGCTGATGGACGCCCTGGCGCGCGGCGTGCGCGTGCGCCTGGTCACCCCCGGCGAACACACCGACACCGAGACGGTGAAAGCCGCATCCCGCGCCACCTGGGGCGAGCTGCTGCAGGCCGGGGCCGAGATCTATGAGTACACGCCCACCATGTACCACTGCAAGGTCATGATCGTGGACCAGCTGCTGGTGTCGGTGGGCTCCACCAATTTCGACAACCGCTCGTTCCGCCTGAACGACGAGGCCAACCTCAACGTGTACGACACGGCATTCGCCAGGCGCCAGACAGCGGTGTTTGAAGACGACATCCGGCGGTCACGCCGCGTGACGTACGAGGCCTGGCGGGACCGCCCGCTGCGGGAGAAGGCGCACGAGAAACTGACGGGCTGGCTGCGTTCGCAGCTGTAACGGTGCTTGAGTGAAATAGGGCGCCAGCGCTCATGGTGAAAGCGCCGGCCGCTATCAAAAGTGTAGTTCTCTGCTTTGAATGCGGGGTGGGGCGGGGGCTCCCCACGCCGGCATTGCCCCCTGTCCCACCGCTCAGTGCGTCACAAACTCGTACGTCACCGCTTCGCTGTCCACCATGTCGAGGATGTCGTCCAGCACGTTCTCGTCGTCGGTGCTGGCCCACAGGTCCTCGGGGTCGGCCGCAAACAGCGGCTCGATGGCGATGTCCATGTACTTGCCATCGGGCAGCTTGATGACGGGCGTGCCCTCGGAGGTATCGGCCAGCTCCCAGTCATCGGGCACGGTCATTTCGAGTTGGATGGTGACGTTGAGTTTTTTCATGGCGAGTCCTTGTTGCTGAACCGGGCAGGGTAACCGAGTTTGACAAGAAATGGGCGTGTAGCGCTTGTTGGACAAGCGTAATATGCTATAAAAAATAGAGCATGGGCCGTGGACGGAGCCTGAGTATGCCGGCCCCTGCGCGGTGCGGGCCTGCATGGCACGCCGCTTGCGACGCTGGGGTGTTGTGCAAACGCTGCCGTCAACGCGCATCCATGCACGCGTGCAATGCCCGTCCTGCGCCGCTGGCACCACCCCGGATGAACGCCCCTGGCTTTTGCCCGCGGGCCTGCTGTAATGTTTGCGGCGACGGGGTGTGCCGGCCGCTGCGGCCCGCGTGGCCGGTGCACCGTGCTGCCACACCCTTCGCCAAGCCACCTTTCACCCACTGGAGAACCTCGAAATGATCCCCAAGAAAATCCTCGCCCTTGCCGCAGCCGCCGTGGTGGCCAGCCTTGCCTTCAGCCAGGCCGCGCAGGCCGGCCCCCGGCTCGACAAGATCATGGAGGCCAAGGTCATCCGCGTGGGCACGCCCGGCGACTACCGCCCGTTTGCCATGAAGACCGACGCGGGCTACTCGGGCCATGACATCGACGTGATCGAGACCATGGCCAAGGAGCTGGGTGTGAAGATCGAATACGTGCCCACCACCTGGCCCAACCTGGTGAAGGACCTGCAGGGCGACAGGTTCGATGTGGCGGTGGGCGGCATCACGCGCAACGTCAACCGCATGCGCATCTTTGACATGCTGCCCGGCTACGCACCCTTCGGCAAGGTGGCCCTGGTGCGCGCGGCCGACAAGGCCAAATACACCAGCGTGGACGCGATGAACCAGCCCACGGTGCGTGTCATCAAGAACCCCGGGGGCACCAACGAAACCTATGTGCTGGCCAACCTGAAAACAGCCCAGGTCAGCACGCACGACAAGAACGCCGAGATCCCCGCGCTGATCGCCGAGGGCAAGGGCGACGTGATGATCACCGAGACGTACGAGGCCCTGCACTATGCCAAGGCCGACCCGCGCCTGCACGCCGCGTTCGTGGATGCACCGCTCACGCTCAAGAACTACCTGGGCTTCATGCTGCCCACCGACGATGCCGACTATGTGCGCGTGATGGGCTTCGTGTGGGGCCTGGTGGACAGCCGGGGCGCCATCAAGCAAGCCGCCGACAAGTGGCTGAAGTGAAGTGATGTGATGTGAATTGAGGGATGGGGAGGGGCTGGGGCGGCGGGCGCGTGGCGCGGCACCGCCTGCCGGTGCGCCGCCGTTCACCCCGCCGCCGGGGCCGTGTGCATGGCCCGGCCGGCACCGATTTACTCCGCCGGAATCTCCGGCTCCACCAGCAGCGCCAGCAGCTGCAGCGACTCCTGCCAGCCCAGGTAGCACGCCTCGGCGGGGATCACGGCAGGAATGCCCGCCTGCACGATGGACACCTCGGTGCCCACGATCACTTTTTTCAGCTGGATGGTGGTGCGCATCTCGCCCGGCAGGTTGGGGTCGTCGAACCGGTCGGTGTGCACGATGCGCTCGCCCGGCACCAGCTCCACATACTCGCCACCAAACGCATGCGTCTGGCCGTTGCTGAAGTTGGTGAACTGCATGCGGTAAGTGCCGCCCACGCGGGCATCCAGGCTCAGCACCCGGCCGGTGAACCCATGGGGCGGCAGCCACTTGCACATGGCGTCGGGGTCCAGGAACGCGCGGTAGATGCGCTCGGCCGGTGCGCGCAGCACGCGGTGCAGGGTGACGGTGCCTGTGGGGGTGGTGTTGGTGGTCATGCTGGGGTCTCCTTGGGGGTGGACATCAGGGTGGATGAAGGCGTGAGCCGCTCAACCATATCGCTCATTCAACGTGTTCACACCCTGACGACGAACGGGCCCGCGCGTTTTCGACAAGCCGCCGCTGCCACCGCGGTTTTTTTTCGTTTCAGGCGGAAACCATGCGGGCCCCAAAACTCTCGCTGCCCTGGGCCCAGGCCAGCAGCCGGTCGATGTTGGGGTGCTTGCCCGGGAAGGCCTGCGCGTCGGCCACATGCTCGGCGTACCACTCCAGCCCCAGGGTGGCGGCCGCGGGCGTGATGCGGCCGCCATACAGCGCCGCCAGCGCGGCATACACGGCCAGCGAACCCGTCTGGCCGGGCTTGTTCTCGATGGTGGCCAGCACCTGGCCGCCCGCGCCCAGCAGGTGCAGGGCGGCGAGGTGGCTTGTGGAAGGAAGCTGCTGAAGGCGGTTTGCGAAATTCATGGGCAAGGACAAAGGGTGGGTGCCACGGGCGGATTCCCCGGCCCGCAGCGAATGGATGGATCGTGTGGGCCCGCATTGTCGTGCCACCCGGTGGGTCGCACAAACGATCCCGTGTCCCGCGCAGCGCGCCTGAATCTTTTTACGAAGGATTGACCAATTCATAGCTGTTTGGTTATTATTCGTTATCCATAACCAATGAGTTATATCCTGTGAAATCCCCTGAAGACCTGACCTTCGCGGCGTTGTCGGACCCCACGCGCCGTTCCATCTTCCAGCAGCTGTCCCGGGAGGGGCAGCAGACCGTGAATGTGCTGACGGGGCATTCCCACATTTCGCAACCTGCGGTGTCCAAGCACCTGGCCGTGCTCAAGCGCGCGGGGCTGGTGGAAGACCGCCGTGCCGGGCGCGAAACCTACTACCAGGTGCGGCGCGAAGGGTTGGCGCCCCTGGTGGACTGGATGAGCGTCTATGCCGGCTTCTGGAACCAGCGCCTGGATGACCTGGAGAACCTGCTCGGACGCATGGACCAATGACTGCGCAACTCCACTCCAGCAAAGACACCATGCAGAACCGCCATCACCGTTCCAGCCCCGAGGCTGCCGTCGCGCTCACCTTGCAGGCGGTGTGCCATGGCTGACGCAACCCGATCCCATGGCCCCACCCCCACGGCGCAAGGCACCCGGTCCCTGGTGTTCGAGCGGCAGCTACCCCACCCGCGTGAGAAGGTCTGGCGCGCGCTCACCCAGTCCTGGCTGATGCAGGAGTGGCTCATACCAAACGACTTCGTGGCCGAGGTGGGGCACCGCTTCACGGTGCGCGCGCAGCCGCTGCCGGGCTGGTCGGGCGTGACGCACTGCGAGGTGACCCTGGTGGAGGAACCCAGCCAGCTCGCCTACCGCTGGGGCAACGGCACCGAGTCGGCCAATGGGCTCATCACCCACATCACCTGGACCTTGCAGGAGCACGGCGGCGGCACGCTGCTGCGCATGGAGCAGGCGGGTTTCCGGCCCAACGATGGCATCAGCTTCGAGCGCATGGGCGGCTTGTGGCCGCGCATTCTGGAGCGCCTGGAGCAGGTGGTGCACAGCCGCGAAGGCCCCTAACGCCAGCCTGCCACGGCCTAGCCAACCTCCCTCATATCCCTCACCCACAGTTTCTCAACCCATGAACTCAAGCATGAACATGACCCTGACGACGCCCACTCTCCAACCCACCCGCGCCCCTGGTGTGCGCATTGCCATCGTCTTTCACAGCGGCTATGGCCACACGGCCCGGCAGGCCCAGGCCGTGAAAGAAGGCGTGGCGCAGGTGGAGGGCACCGAGCCCCTCCTGATGACGGTGGAAGAAGCGCCCTCACGGTGGAATGACCTCGCGTCCGCCGACGCCATCATCTTCGGCGCGCCCACCTATGTCGCCAGCGCCTCGTCGCAGTTCAAGGCCTTCCAGGAAGCCACGTCCAACGTGGTCATGGCCAAAGGCCTCGGCTGGAAGGACAAGATCGCCGCGGGCTTCACCAACTCCGGCTCGCGCTCGGGGGACAAGCTTTCCACCCTGATGCAGATGGCCCTGTTCGCCGCGCAGCACGGCATGCACTGGGTGAACCTGGCGCTGCCCCCGGGCAACTGCTCGTCCACCGGGTCGGAGGAAGACCTGAACCGCCTGGGCTTCTGGCTGGGCGCCGCCGCGCAGTCCAACACCGACCAGGGTGCCGACGTGGTGCCGCCAGAGGCAGACCTGGCCACGGCGCGGTACCTGGGGGAACGCGTGGCCCACACCACGCTGCAGTTTGTGCGGGGGCGTGTGCACTGAGGCTGGCTTGTGGCCTTCCGGCCAGCGCGCTGAGATTTCAGTGAAATGGGCTGCTGGCGCTGGATGGATAAGCGCTGGCAGCTATCAAAACTGAAGCGCAACCGATTCCAGGAAGAAAGACGCACCGGCCCCTGCGCGCGCGGGCACCGGTTCAGGCCTGCCACACCCCAAACCCCGCCGAGCGCAGGTCGATGCCGATCTCGATCTCCCGGTCCACCGCGTCTTCGTAGCTCATGGGGTTGAAGCCTTCGTACAGGTCGGGCAGCAGGCGCAGGCCGTACTGCTGTACAAACCGGTTCGCCTGGATGCCTGCCTTGTGCTTGTCGAACCGCACGTCCGGGTCCAGGCCCGTCATGCCCACGTACACGCAGGGTTTGCCGTCGATGTAGCCGGGGTTGTTCTTGCGAAAGCGGGGCTCGTTCAGCACGTCCTTCGAAAGCTCGACGACATAGACGTGGTGGTGGAGTTTGCGGCGGGGCATGGAGCGACAGGAGGAAAAAAGAACCACCGGCGCAGCGGGAACACGCGCAGGCAGCGCCGGCAAGCGTAGCAAAACCCGGCGCATTGCTGGCGCGGATGCTCCGGCACTGCCCAATTTTGCGCCTTTTAAAACCAAAAAGAATATTAATTCAAATTCAAATGCGAATTGATATATACTGAGTGGGTTGCAGTCACGGCCCTTGACGCGTGCCGTCACCGCAACGCCTGCTCTGTGGCGGCCATCCGCCCCAGGCCAGCCGCCTTTTGCGACCCTTGTCGCCCAGTGGATCTGTAGAGCTGCAGCCCACCGAGCCCCTCGATGCTCACGCAGGTCGATTTCCAAGCCTGCGATCCTGAATGAACCAGATTTCAAAGACCGCCATTTCCATGGGCCAGTACGTCGTTTCGCCCGCGACACACCCGACCGACTGCGGCCGCTTCCGCGCCTCCTTCTCGGTCCATCGTTCCCAAGGCAACGGCAGCTACTGCCGTGTCTTCCGTTTCGACAAAGCCTTTGCCTCGCGCGAAGCCGCCCGGCTCTTTGCCGTTACCCAGGGCTGGCTGCAAACGTGCATGCCGCATCCCCCCGTGTGCTGATGGATGGCCTGCCCACCGCAGACCCCATCCACGCTTCCCCGTTGTGGCGGACATCCGGTCCGCACACCCTTGTCCCAACGGTGCGCCCTGCGTTGCGCGCCCTCCTTCAGAAAGGCTCCTCCATGAGCACCAAGATCTACGTGGGCAACCTGCCCTATTCCGTGACCGATTCCAGCCTGGAAAGCAACTTTGCCGAGTTTGGCCGGGTTTCCTCCGCCAAGGTCATGATGGACCGCGAGACCGGCCGCTCCAAGGGCTTCGGCTTTGTGGAAATGGCGTCCGCCGAAGTCGCCCAGGCCGCCATCACCGCGCTGCACGGCATGTCCGTCGATGGGCGCGCGATTGTCGTGAACCTCGCCCGCCCCCGCGAAGAGGGTGGCGGCTCGGGTGGCTACAGCGCGGGCGGCTACAGTGCCAGCAAGCGCTCGGACATCGGCTACGGCACGGGTGGCTACGGCGGCGGGCGCTACTGAACCCGGCAGCTTCCTCTGAAAAACCGGCTCCGCGGAGCCGGTTTTTTTTCGTCCCGGCCCAGCGGCATGGAGCCATCCACACAGCGGCGCGGGCCACCTTGCGCGCGCGGTGCACTGGGGCAGAATCCAGCCAGAAGCGAGTTGAAGAACGGCAAACCAGGAAAGCACATCATATGAAATCCATCCATTGGTTCTCGCTGGCTGCGCTCGTCCTGGGGCTGGCGCTGCTCTTCCTGGGGTCTTCAACCGCAGGCGGGGTCGTCCTGGGGCTTGCCTTCGCCGTGGAGCTGATTTGCTCCGCATTGACGGGAAAAAAGACGAACGACGGCACCCATTGATGTCCGCAAGGGGCGCGGAAGCGGCGCCCGCCCCTGAAGAAAAAATTGGCCGGCCCACCAATACCCGGGGTACCGCTTAACCTGGAGCGCCATCCGGCCGTGCATCGGACCATGGCGGCTCCACGATGGCCTGGCATCCACCCACACCTTCGGGCTGTTCGGGTTCAGGCTCTTGATGGAGCTTGCGGCCCGCGTCGTGCGGGGCGTCGAGGAACAGTCGGTCAGTCGTGCTTGCGCAAGTTGGTGTTGACGCCGCTGGCTTACCTGGACAACCTCCCCGCGCGTGCCAAGCTCGAGCGGTGCATCGAGGAGCGAGTGGCGGTGGTGTGCTCGGTTGGGGTTGGGGGATGTTCTGGCCGACGCGCCGGACTGAGCGTTTCGGCACTCACGCAAGCCTCGCCTGTTGGTTTCTTACGGGGGGCTTCCCACAGCGCCCAGCAACCGGGCGCTCACCTCGGCGGCATCGGGCGTGGCGAATTGCATGTTGTGCTGATCGGTCAGCGGGCCGTGGCCGGGTTCCATGCCACCGGCAGCGCTGTAGCCCATGGCCTTGAACTTCCAGACCCCGCCGACCAGCTTGAGCGAACCCACATGCGCGCCATCGGCGGTGTGCACTGACACCACCCCGGCGTTGAGCGGCAACAACTGCAAGGGGCCCGCCACCGGGCCGGCCGGCACGTGGGCGAAGGTGGGAGTGAACGTGGCCGACAAGGGCTGGGTGTGAGGCATGGCGGTGTTTGTACCGTAAAAGCGCGGCGCCCACCGCCTGGTGCCGTGCGGGGAATCGGCAGGCAGAAGTCTGTCTACGGCCAGAAGCTGCCGGTGGTGAATCGTGAAAGCGGACGCTCAATGAACTGAGCTAGCGGCCCGCAGAATGTTGGTTCGCTTGAGTGGTGGGTTAGACGCTGAAACGCTACTTTGTCTTCCGTTTTTGCTGACCAAATGGCCACCAACCTAGCAAAAAAAGTGGAAGGGACAGAAGTACCTTTAGTGCGGCATAGTCCGTTGCATCCAAGGTGGGGGCAGCGGCGGGCCCAACGATACCGCCTTGCTGAACATATTGCTCTCGATATTTCAGTAGCTCATCAGAGTTACATGCTGCAGGGCAACTGCATGCGATGCATTCCAAGGCTGCAGGGCTGTTCGATGCCCCGCAGGATAAGCAAGACCATTGATATTCAGGCATAGCTTCAACCCAATGTAGGTCGCGCCAATTCGCCGACCATATCTTTCGATAGTTTGGCTCATAACGGCCAGGATCGGACCTTCAATGCGTCAACCCAATTTTTCAGTCCAATGCGCCCCTTGACATATTTCTCTCTCGTATCAAACGGTTCACTAGTGCGGCACGGAGAACAAGATGTGATGGTTCCTTGGTGGAGCTTTACGAAGACAGTTCTAGCGGCAGCGTCTCTGTCACTGGTGCGTGATGGGATTGTTCGACTCGATGACGTAGTCCTTGAAGGTCCGTTCACGTTGCGTCAGCTGCTGAGACATGAAGCCGGGCTGGCTGACTACGGTGAACTTGTCGAGTACCACGCTGCCGTTGCTCGCGGCGATGCGCCCTGGCAGGCGGATGAAATGTTGCAACGCCTCGATGCCACGAGGTTGCGTTATGCCCCTGGAGTGGGGTGGCAGTATTCGAACGTCGGCTACTTGTACGTAGCGAGACTTATCGAGCGTGCGACAGGTCTCGCACTTGAGGAAGCGCTTATGCAACAAGCGTTGGCGCCCTTGGGCCTGCTGAGAGTTCGTAGCGCAAAGACGCCAGCTGACTTGGAAGGCGTGTGCATGGGGGCCATTTCGACTTATGACCCGAGATGGGTTTATCACGGCTTGCTTGTTGGCTCTCTCTCCGACGCTGCCCTCTTTCTAGACCGCCTGATGGCTGGACACCTTCTGCCTGATTTGCTGGTGCAGGAGATGCAAGCTGCACGCGCCCTTGGCGGACCTCTTCCTGGGCGCCCATGGAAGTCGCCGGCATACGGCCTCGGGCTGATGCAAGGCGTGTTGCATACGGGGCCGACATTGTGTGGGCACACCGGTGCTGGGCCGGGCAGCGTGGTGGCCGTCTATCGCAGAGCCAACGGTTCTAACACGGCGACTTGTGCTGTCTTTCACGCAGGTTCCGACGAAGGCCTTGCAGAGGAGGAGGTCGTCAAGCGGTTGTCGGCGTCCCTGAAGTCTGGTGATTGACGATGCGTGTCCTCTTAGCGTCTGCTTTCAAAAAGCGAATATGACAGCGTTGGGCCCCAAGCTGTCATCAGTCCAAAAGCAAAAGGCCAGCAGACCTCACAGTCTGCTGGCCCTTCTTTGTTCACAGAGAAATCACTTCCCCCAGGAATCCTTCAACCCCACCGCCAAGTTAAACACCGGCTTCCCCGCCGCATGGTCCACCCGGTCCGCCACAAAATACCCATGCCGCTCGAACTGGAACTTGTCGTCTGGCCGTGCATTAGCCAATGACGGCTCCACGATGGCTGTCACCACCTTCAGGCTGTTCGGGTTCAGGCTTTCGATGAAGTCCTTGCCGCCTGCGTCGGGCTGGGCGTCCAGGAACAGGCGGTCGTACATGCGCACTTCGGCCTGCACGCCGTCGGCCACGCCTACCCAGGTGATGGCGGCCTTGACCTTCACGCTGTCGGCGCCGGGGGTGCCGCTCTTGGTGTCGGGCACCACGGTGGCCAGCACTTCGGTGATGTTGCCAGCGGCATCCTTGGTGCACCCGGTGCATTCGATGACGTAGCCGCCCTTCAGGCGCACCTTGTTGCCCGGGAACAGGCGCTTGTAGCCCTTGGGGGGCACTTCTTCAAAGTCTTCGCGTTCGATCCAGACTTCCTTGCCG
Source organism: Acidovorax sp. GW821-FHT10E03 (assembly GCF_059415205.1). Lineage (NCBI taxonomy): Bacteria > Pseudomonadati > Pseudomonadota > Betaproteobacteria > Burkholderiales > Comamonadaceae > Acidovorax > Acidovorax sp. GW821-FHT10E03. The sequence continues at coordinate 212,453 of NZ_JBWKMU010000001.1, forward strand.
ATGGTGAAGTGGCGCTCGGGGCTTTCCACGCCTTCAGGGGGGTGGGGCAGGGAGGGCAGGGTGCAGGGCTCCAGGTGGCCCGCGCCCATGACGTCGTCCCAATTGGTGAGCACCAGCTTGACGGGGTTGAGCACGGCCATGCCGCGGAAGGCCTTGAGCTCCAGGTCTTCGCGAAGGCAGCCTTCCAGGGTGCTGTAGTCGATCCAGCTGTCGCTCTTGGTCACGCCGATGCGTTCGGCAAAGGTCTGGATGGCCTCGGGCGTGTAGCCCCGGCGGCGCAGGCCCACGATGGTGGGCATGCGCGGGTCGTCCCAGCCGCTGACCTTGTGGTCGTACACCAGCTGCGCGAGCTTGCGCTTGCTGGTGATGACGTAGGTGAGGTTCAGGCGCGCGAATTCGTACTGGCGGGGGGGCGGGCTGGCCAGCAGGCCGCCTTCGGTCAGGCGCTCCAGCAGCCAGTCGTAGAACGGGCGCTGGTCTTCGAATTCCAGCGTGCACAGGCTGTGGGTGATTTGCTCCAGCGCATCCTCGATGGGGTGCGCGTAGGTGTACATCGGGTAGATGCACCAGGTGTCGCCGGTGTTGTGGTGCGTGGCGCGGCGGATGCGGTAGATGGCCGGGTCGCGCATGTTGATGTTGGGGCTGGCCATGTCGATCTTGGCGCGCAGCACCATGGAGCCGTCTTCGTGCAGGCCGGCCTTCATCTCGCGGAACTTGGCCAGGTTTTCGGCCGGGGTGCGGCTGCGAAAGGGGCTGTCGGTGCCGGGCTTGCCGAAGTCGCCGCGGTTGATGCGGATCTGCTCGACGGTCTGTTCGTCCACGTAGGCGTGGCCGGCCTCGATCAGGTACTCGGCCGCGCGGTACATGAAGTCGAAATAGTCGCTCGCCTGGTAGGGCGGGGCGCTGGGGTGGCCGTTCCAGTCAAAACCCAGCCATTTCACCGCGTCGATGATGCTGTTGACGTATTCGGTGTCTTCTTTTTCGGGGTTGGTGTCGTCAAAGCGCAGGTGGCACACGCCGCCGTAGTCGCGCGCCAGGCCGAAGTTGATGCAGATGCTCTTGGCGTGGCCCACGTGCAGGTAGCCGTTGGGTTCGGGCGGGAAGCGGGTGCGGATCCTGGCGGGGTCGGGCTGGCCGATGGCGTGGTGGGCGGCGTCGCCCGGGCTGCCGCCCCAGAGGCGGGAGGCATAGGTGCCTTTTTCCAGGTCGTTTTCGATGACCTGGCGCAGAAAGTTGCTGGGCTTGGCGGTTTCCAGGGATGCTGCGGGGGCAGCGCCGGGGGTGCCGGCGGCAGGATTGGCGGGGTTTGGGGTGCTCATTGGGTCATTTTAGGCGCCGGTTTCGTGAAGGTTTACGCATGGAAACAGGCGCGTATACGTCCAGACACAACGTAAAGACAGTTTTATGCCATCCTTTCGGCTACTTGGTGCGTTATGTACCGGTGAGGTGAGTCCATTTGGCTGGCTGCCCTCGCTCAAACAGGAGATTTCCATGACGAAAACCCGTTCTATCTATGCCATGGCCGCCTCGGCTGGCGTGGCGCTGGCATTGCTGGCCGGCACGGGCGCAGCCCAGGCCCGCGGCGACGTGAATTGGTCCGTTGGTATTGGCGTGCCCGGCGTGGTGGTGGGGGCCAGCAATGGCTACTACGCACCCGCCCCGGTGTACGTGGCCCCGCCGCCCGTGTACTACGCGCCACCCCGGCCCGTGTACTACACGCCGCCCCCAGCGTATTACGCCCCGCCACCCGTGGTGTACTACGGTGACCGTGGGTACCGCCACCATCGACACCATGACCACGGCTATCGTGGCCATGGACACAATCGCCATTGGGACCGTTGATCGGCGACGGGCCCGCGGGCCCGTCTGCTGATTGTTGCAACCAACCTCTTGGGCGCCAGTCGCTCACAGGCAGCGTCTTTGCACAGGCTGCCTTTTACAGCGGCCCTTCGGGGCCGCTTTTCTTGTGGGGCGTACCTGAAGGGGCCGGCGCCTGCGGGCCGCCGCATAATCGCGCACTCTGGCCCGCCAGCGTGGCAGGTGCCTAGCCCCGGAGTGCTGCATGTCTGTGAAGAAAAAAACCGTTTTTGTCCTGAATGGCCCCAACCTGAACCTGCTGGGCACGCGTGAACCCGCCGTGTATGGCGCCGCCACGCTGGCCGACGTGGAAAAGCTCTGCGCCGACGCGTGTGATCGCCACGGCTTCGCGTTGCGGTTCCATCAAAGCAACCACGAAGGCGCGCTGGTGGACTGGATTCACGAGGCCGGCCGCCTGCACGCGGCGGGCGAACTGGCGGGCGTGGTCATCAACGCCGGGGCCTACACCCACACCAGCATCGCCCTGCACGATGCCACCAAGGGCACGGGCATCACGCTGATCGAGCTGCATATCAGCAACGTGCACGCGCGCGAGGCCTATCGCCACCATTCGTACATGGCGGCTGCGGCCAAGGCGGTGATGTGCGGTTTTGGCGTGCTGGGTTACGGCCTGGCCATCGACGGCCTGGCGCAGTTGCTGGCGCAGCAGCCGCCCGCGGCCTGAGCCACCGGGAAGTTCACTCTTCTTCTGCCGTTCCCGCGTTAACCGCACATTCCGGCTCCGGCACGACAGGGCAAACATGGCGCCACGACCGCTTGAGGTGCGCGAGGACGAGGTGGAGATCACCGCCATGCGTGCCCAGGGCGCGGGCGGACAGAACGTCAACAAGGTTTCCAGCGCGGTGCACCTGCGCTTTGACGTGGGCGCCTCCTCACTGCCCGGGGACGTGAAGGAGCGCCTTCTGGCCCTGCGCGACACCCGCATCACGCAGGAAGGCGTGGTGGTCATCAAGGCCCAGCAGTACCGCAGCCAGGACCAAAACCGCAATGATGCGCTGGAGCGCTTGAACGCGCTGGTCAACAGCGTCGCGGTGCCGCCCCGCGTGCGGCGCGCCACCAAGCCTACCTATGGCTCCAAACAGCGGCGCCTGGAGGGCAAGACCCAGCGCGGCGAGACCAAGGCGCTGCGGGGTAGGGTGCGCGGTGGGGGGGATGGTTCGTGAGCGGAGTCTCGCCGCATTGGCACCATGGGTAGAACAATCTGTCTGGCGTACAGGGCTTGGTAGCGGGGCCCATCGGTCCTACATTCAAGGCATTACCGGATGGAGTTGCCATGTCTGCCACAGCCCAAACCCCCGCCACTGCCGCGCCCCACGGCGCCATTCCCGCGCTGTTCGTGTCGCACGGGGCACCCTTGTTTGCCATCGACGCCGGCACCACCGGCCCTGCGCTCACCCAGTGGGGCGAAAGCCTGAAGGGGCAATATCCCGGCCTGCGCGGCGTGGTGATCATGTCGCCGCACTGGATAGCGCGCTCCCTGCAAGTCATGACCGGGCCGCAGCCCGCCACCTGGCACGACTTTGGCGGGTTTCCACCCGCGCTGTACCAGCTGCAGTATCCCGCCAGCGGCTCCCCCGCGCTGGCGCAGGAGGTGCTGGGCCTGCTGCAGGCCGCGGGCATGGCCGCGCAGGGCGACGCGGCCCGTCCGTTTGACCACGGGGCCTGGGTGCCGCTGATGCACCTGTTTCCCGAGGCCGACCTGCCCGTGGTGCAGGTGGCGCTGCCCGTGGGCGCCGGCCCGGCCGAGGTGTATGCATTGGGCGCTGCCTTGCGCGGCCTGCGCAGCCAGGGCGTGCTGGTGGTCGGCTCGGGCAGCATGACGCACAACCTGGCCGAGTTCTTTGGCGGTGCCCGCGAGCCCGCGCCGTACGTGCTGGAGTTCAGCCGGTGGATCGAAGCAGCGCTGGCGCGCGGCGACGTTAGCGCGCTGCTCAACTACCGCAGCCAGGCCCCGCATGCCAGCCGCGCGCACCCGACCGAAGACCACTTCCTGCCCATCTTTTTTGCGCTGGGCGCCGCGGGCGACGACCTGCATGCCCACTACCTGAGCCGCGAGGTGATGTACAGCATGCTGTCGATGGACGCGTTCGCCCTGGAACCGGCCCATTGACCCGCAGGCTTCTTCATCCGTTCTCCATAGAAACTGCCCGAGGCGCCTGTCCATGCTCAACCTACCGCTCACCTTCTTGCAGCGCCCTGCTGCCGCCACCGCGCCCCGCCCCTGGCTGCTGGTGCTGATGCATGGGGTGGGCAGCAACGAACAGGACCTGTTCAGCCTGGCGCCCCATATTCCCGAGCGCTTTCATGTGCTGAGCCTGCGTGCACCGTTTCGCATGGGGCCGGGCTCGTATGCGTGGTTCGACTTTTCCATCGAGCCCAGCGGGGAACGCACCATCAACGAAGCGCAGGAGGCCGAAAGCCGCGCGCTGGTCGCCAAGGCCATCGAATCGGCCGCCGAGCAGCTGGGCATTCCGCCCGAACGCGTGGTGGTGGGGGGCTTCAGCCAGGGCGGCATCATGGCGCTGTCGCTGCTGCTCACCCGGCCAGCGCTCATGCAGGCGGCGATGGTCTGGCACAGCCGCCTGCTGGCGCAGGTGGTGCCGCTGGCGGCGCCGCCCGATGCCCTGCGCGGCAAACAGCTGTGGCTGAGCCACGGCACGCACGACAACGTGATCCCGCTGGCCCATGCACAGGCCATCGCCCACCACATGGCGCCCTTGCCGGTGACGGTGGCGTACCACGAGTTCCCCAGCGCGCACGAGATCCGGCCTTCCGAGCTGGCGGCCACGGTGGCGTGGCTGGAGTCGCTGTCCACCACCCCCACGGCGTTTTAAGCGCGGGTTTCGGCGCGCGGCCTACATCGCGTTACCGGCGCGGTGGCCCGCGGGTTTCCAATCAAGCCCATCCCCACGTGGGATGGACAGGGAACGCCCGGCGCCGAAGCCGCTCGGACAAGGGTTGTTCCTGTTTTGAAGGAGACCCGATGCCCGATCAAGAGACTGCCGAGTTCCGCCCAGCGCCGGAGCGCACATCCTCCTCCCCCTGGATCATTGCCGCCGTGCTGGCCTGCGCGGTGGCCGCCGCAGCTGCCTGGTGGTTCTGGCTGCGCAAGGCAGAGCCGCCGGTTGCGCCGCCCCCCGTGGCGGCCGCGCCCGAAGCGCCCGTGGCTCCACCGCCCCTGCCCGAAGCCTCGGGGCCGCAGAACCCGGTCGATGCACTGGCCCCGGCAGAAACGGCCCTGCCCGCGCTGGCCGAATCTGACGCGCGCGTCGTCGAGCTGCTGTCTGGACTGGTGGGGCGCGACAAGCTCGCATCGTTCCTGATCACCGACGGCTTTGTCCGCCGCCTGGTGGCCACGGTGGACAACCTGGGCCGCGCCCAGGCCCCCTCGCGCATGTGGCCCGTGCAACCCATGCCGCAGCGGTTTGCGGTGGACGGCACAGGCGAAGCGCCCACCACCATCGCGGCCGCCAATGCCGCGCGCTACAGCGCTTTTCTGGCCTTTGCCGAAGCCGTGTCGATGGAGTCCGCCGTGGCCTTGTATGCGCGGCTGTATCCGCTGTTCCAGCAGGCGTATGAAGAACTGGGCTACCCCAGGCGCTACTTCAACGACCGCCTGGTGGCCGTGCTGGACCACCTGCTGCTGGCGCCCGAACCCCAGGGCCCGCTGCGCGTGAAGCTCACGCCGGTGAATACCGATGTGCCGAACCTGCGCCCCTGGGTGCGCTACGAATTCGTGGACCCGGCGCTGGAATCACTGTCCAGCGGACAGAAGATCCTGGCGCGCATGGGGCCCGCCAACGAGGCCCGCGCCAAGGCGCTGATCCGCGATCTGCGCAAGCGCGTGGCGACCGGCGAGATCGCACGCAAACCCGCGCAGTGAGGGGGCGGCGGGACCACCCGGCCCGTTGCCGGGTCGTGGGGGCCGATCATGCGGCTGCCGGGCGCGGCCCGTGCCGCAGGGTCAGCAGGGTGCCCAGCGTGAGCGCCGCGAGCGCAAATGCCGGCCCGCCCAGCGCGCCCACATGGTCCACCATCAGCCCGCCAAAGATGGCGCCGCTGGCGATCGCGATCTGGAACGCCGCCACCAGCAGCCCGCCCGCGCCCTCCGCCTGGTCGGGCGCGGCCCGCACGATCCAGGTCTGAAAGCCCACCGGAAACGCGCCGAACGCAAACCCCCACAGCGTGACCGCCACCGCCGTGATGGCCGCCGACTGCCCAGCCACCAGCAGCACGGCGGCCAGCACGGCGATGACGGCCCCACCGGCCACGATGGCCTGGCGCTCGCTGCGCCCCGCGATCCATCCACCCACGAAGTTGCCGAAGAAGCCGCCCACGCCGTAGCCCAGCAGCACGGCCGTGATGGTGGCCACCGACAGGTGCGTGACCTGCTCCATCAGCGGGCGGATGTAGGTAAAGCCTGCGAAGTGCCCCGAGATGACCAGCAGCACGGCCAGCAGCGCCACGCGCACGGGCGGGCGGCGCAGCAGCTCGCCCAGCACCTTGAGGTTGGGGTTGTCGCGCGGGGGCAGGGCGGGCAGGGCCGCGAGCTGCACGGCCAGCGTGATCAGGCTGATGCCCCCCGCCGCGATGAAGGCGCTGCGCCAGCCCCACAGGTCGCCCATCCACGCGCCGATGGGCGCCGCGCAGACCGTGGCCACCGACACCCCGGTGAGGATGAAGGACATGGCCCGCGCGAACAGCGAGGCGGGCACCAGCCGCATGGCCAGCGCGGCCGACATGGACCAGAAGCCGCCCAGCGCCACGCCCAGCAGCACCCGCGCCACCAGCAGCGTGGCCAGGCTCCCGGCCAAGGCCGACATCGCGTTGGACAGCACCAGCAGCAGCGTGAAGGCGATCATCACCAAGCGCCGGTCGATGCGGCGCGTGAGCAGCGGCAGCGACGGGGCGGCCACGGCGGCCACCAGCGCCGTCACGGTGACGGCCTGGCCCGCGGCGCCATCGCTCACGCGCAGGTCGCTGGCCATGGCGGTGAGCAGGCTGGCGGGCAAGAATTCGGCCGTGACCAGTCCGAAGACACCCAGCGCCATGGAGGCCACGGCGGCCCAGCGTGCCTCGGTGGGCTCGGGGGTGGAATGCGGGGCTGGGTTGGCATCGGCCACGGCGCCCACCGGGGCGTCGAGACAGGCAGAGCAGGAAGGAGCAGAAGACACGGGAAAGGCCTTGGGATGGATGGAAAGCCATCGTAGGGATAAGATGGCGGCGTTTCCATGCCGTAAAAGCCGAGATGCTTGACTTTTTGTCCAAACCCTTCAACCAGATCCCCCAGCAGCCGTTCGCTGAGCCGCCGGACCTGCTGACCCAGATCCTGCTCGGCCTGCGCCTGGACGGCGTGGAGTATGGCCGCTGCGTGCTGCAGCCGCCGTGGGCCATCGCCTTCCCAGCGCAGCGCTCGGCGCGCTTTCACTTCGTGGGCCATGGCGGAGCCTGGCTGCGCACGCCGGGTACCGACTGGCAGCGCCTGAACCCAGGCGACGCGGTGCTGCTGCCGCACGGCAGCTTCCACGTGCTGGCCAGCTCGCCCGACGTGCCGCCGGTGGACATCGATTCGTTGGCGCGCAAGCCCGTGTCCGAGAACATCTACCTGGTGGACGGCCGCGATGCGGGCCACGCGCCCCTGGGGGCCCCCGTCGCGCCACCTCCGCCGCTGGCCCCCGACGTGCTGTTCAGCGGCGCGCTGCGCTTCAACCTCGACCCGCTGCACCCGCTGATGGCCATGATGCCGGCGGTGATGATGGCCGGCGACCTGGCCCGGCGCGACACCACCGTGCCGGTGCTGCTCGACGCCATGGAGCGCGAGGTGGAGCAGGACCGCATGGGCGCCTGCGCGATCCTCGCGCGCCTGGCCGATGCGCTGGCCGCCAGCATCATCCGCGCCTGGGTGGAGTGCAGCTGCAACAACCCCACGGGCTGGATCGCCGCCGTCCGCTGCCCGCGCATCGGCAAGGTGATCGCCGCCATCCACGCCGACCCCGAGCGCGACTGGAACGTGCCGCTGCTGGCCGACCTGATGGGCGCCTCGCGCTCGAGCTTTTCCGAATCGTTCACGCGCACCATGGGCGAGAGCCCGGCGCGCTACGTGGCCAAGGTCAAGATGTCGCAGGCGCGCCGCTGGATCGCGCGCGACGGCATGCGCGTGGCCGTGGCGGCCCACCGGCTGGGCTACGAGTCGGAGGCCTCGTTCAGCCGGGCGTACAAGCGCATCATTGGCCACCCGCCGAGCACTGCGCGGGCGGAGTGAAAAAAAGGGGCCCTACGCCCGGGGCAGCGGCAGCGCCGTCTTGTAGCGCACCTGCTTGAGCGCGAAGCTCGAGCGGATCTTTTCCACTCCGGTGATGGGGGCGAGGCGCTCCAAGATGAAGCGCTCCAGCGCCCCGATGTCGGGCACGGCCACGCGGATCAGGTAGTCGCTGTCGCCGCTCATCAGGTAGCACTCCATCACCTCGTCGTGCTCGGCGATGCGCTGCTCGAAGTCGCCCAGCGCCTCCTTGCTCTGCGTCTTCAGGCTGATGCTGATGAACACGTTGAGCCCCAGGCCCAGGGCGGCCGCGCTGGCCAGTGCGACGTAGCGGCTGATGACGCCCGCGGCCTCCAGCGCCTTCACGCGCGCGAGGCACGGCGAGGGCGAGAGGTGCACGCGCCGCGCCAGCTCCACGTTGGACAGGGAACCGTCGGCCTGCAGCTCGGCCAGAATGCGCAAATCCAGGGTATCCAGCTTCATGTGCTGCAGTGTAGGCTGTTGGCCGCATGAAATGCTGTGGTGGGCGCTTTGGTGGGCTACAACGGCATCCCATTCGGGGCGGCAATGGCTACAGTTGCGGCATGAACGCCCCCACCGCACACCACCACCTGCTCACGCTGGCATCGGCCGCACCGTTGGCCGATACGGACCCCGAAGAAACCGCCGAGTGGCGCGACGCCTTCCTGGCGCTGGTCGCCACCGAAGGCCCGGAGCGGGCGCGGCACATGCTGCAGGAACTGGTGCGCCTGGCGCGCGCGCAGCGCATCGGCTGGCAGCCGGACCTGAACACGCCGTATGTGAACACCGTGGCGGTGCAGGACCAGCCCGTCTTCCCCGGCGACCTCGCCATCGAGGAGCGCGTGGCTTCCATCGTGCGCTGGAACGCGCTGGCCATGGTGGTGCGCGCCAACCAGGCCTATGGCGAACTGGGCGGCCACATCGCCAGCTACGCCAGCGCGGCCGACCTGTTCGAGAGCGGCTTCAACCACTTCTTCCGGGCCCGTGAAGGCCTGGGCGAGGGGCAGCACCGGGGCGACCTGGTGTTCTTCCAGCCGCACAGCGCGCCCGGCGTGTATGCGCGGGCGTTCCTCGAAGGCCGCCTGTCCGAGCAGGACCTGATGCACTACCGCCAGGAACTCACGGCGCCGGGCGCGGGTGCGCAGGGCCTGTCGAGCTACCCGCACCCCTGGCTGATGCCGGACTTCTGGCAGTTCCCCACGGGGTCGATGGGGATCGGTCCCATCAGCAGCATCTACCACGCGCGCTTCATGCGCTACCTCACGCATCGGAACCTGCTCGATTGCACCAACCGCAAGGTCTGGGGTGTGTTCGGCGACGGCGAGATGGACGAGCCCGAGAGCATGAGCGCGCTGACCCTGGCCGCGCGCGAGGGCCTGGACAACCTGGTTTGGGTGGTCAACTGCAACCTGCAGCGCCTGGACGGCCCGGTGCGCGGCAACGGCCGCATCATCGACGAGCTGGAGCGCCTGTTTGCCGGTGCGGGCTGGAACGTGGTCAAGCTCGTCTGGGGCAGCGACTGGGACGGCCTGTTCGCCCGCGACCTGACGGGTGCACTGGTGCGCACGCTCGAAGGCACGGTGGACGGCCAGATGCAGACCTTTGCCGCCAAGGACGGGCGCTTCAACCGCGACAACTTCTTCGGCCAGAACCCCGAGCTCGCGGCCCTGGCCCAGGGCATGACGGACGAGCAGATCGACCGCCTGAAGCGCGGCGGGCACGACCTGGTGAAGATCCACGCCGCCTACGCTGCAGCCAGCGCCCACAAGGGCCAGCCCACCGTGATCCTGGCGCACACCAAGAAGGGCTACGGCATGGGCACGGCCGGCCAGGGCAAGATGACCACACACAGCCAGAAGAAGCTGGACGAGACCGACCTCATCGAGTTCCGCAACCGCTTCAACCTGCCCCTGTCCGACGAGCAGGCCACCAGCCTCGCGTTCTTCAAGCCCGCCGAAGACAGCCCCGAGATGCGCTACCTGCGCGGCCACCGCCAGAACCTGGGCGGCTACCTGCCGCGCCGCGACACCACCTGCGACGCGCTGCCCGTGCCCGCCATCGAAGGCTACGCGCAGTTCGCGCTGCAGCCGCAGGCCAAGGAGATGAGCACCACCATGGCCTTCGTGCGCATGCTGGGCAGCTTGCTCAAGGACGCCACGCTGGGCCCGCGCATCGTGCCCATCGTGGCCGACGAGGCGCGCACCTTCGGCATGGCCAACCTGTTCAAGCAGGTCGGCATCTACAGCAGCGTGGGCCAGCGCTATGCGCCCGAGGACATCGGCTCGGTGCTGAGCTACCGCGAGGCGCTGGACGGCCAGATTCTGGAAGAAGGCATCAGCGAGGCCGGCGCCATCGCCAGCTGGACGGCCGCGGCCACCAGCTACAGCGTGCACGGCCTGGCCATGCTGCCGTTCTACATCTACTACTCGATGTTCGGCTTCCAGCGCGTGGGCGACGCCATCTGGGCCGCCGCAGACCAGCGTGCGCGCGGCTTCCTGCTGGGCGCCACCTCGGGCCGCACCACGCTGGGCGGCGAGGGCCTGCAGCACCAGGACGGCTCCAGCCACCTGGTGGCCGCCACCATCCCCAACTGCAAGGCCTACGACCCGGCATACGCGGGCGAGATGGCCGTGATCATCGACGCCGGCATGCGCGAGATGGTGACCGAGCAGCGCGACGTCTTCTACTACGTGACGCTGATGAACGAGAACTACGCCCAGCCCGACCTGCCTGCCGATGCGGCAGAAGGTGTGCTGCGAGGTTGCTATGTTTTCAGGAGCTATCCGCGCTTGATGGACGGCCGTGAAGGGCCAATTTCATCCAAAAGCGTCACCCTGATGGGCTCCGGCGCCATCCTGACCGAGGTGGTCAAGGCTGCCGAACTGCTGGCAGGCGAGGGCGTGGACGTGACCGTGCTCAGCGTGACCAGCTGGAGCGAGCTGGCCCGCGACGGCGTGGCCTGCGAACAGCGTGCGCTGGAGGGGGAGGCGCGGCCCGGCGTGGCGTGGCTGACGCAGCAACTGGCGGGTACACGCGGCCCGGTGATTGCCGCCACCGACTATGTGCGCGCCGTGCCGGAGACCGTGCGCGCGTTCGTGCCTGGAGGGCGCCGATTCATGACATTGGGAACGGACGGTTTTGGGCGCAGCGATACGCGGGCGGCGCTGCGGGCGTTTTTTGGGGTGGACGCGGCGGCGGTGGCGCGCGCAGCCCGGTTTGCATTGGCGGGGTAGGGTGTGTGGACGGCGCCGCCACCTGGCCAACGCCATTTTGTGGCGCTTTCTTCACTGGCGGCGGTGGGGCGCATGACGCGGGGAACGGTCATGCACTTGCCACAGCGGGCCGCTTGAAAAACGCGTCCAGCACCGGCATCAGCCCCGGAAACTCCTGCGCGAACCGGTCCCGATTCACAAAGTAGGCCTCGCAGGCCACGGCAAAGAATTCGGACTGCGATGTGGCCCCGTAGGCGTCCAGCCAGGGGCGTTCCGCGCCGAAGCGCTCGGCCAGGATCACGCGTTCTCGGAACTGTTCGTACGCGGGCTCCCAGGCGGCCCACCAGGCTTCGTAGGCCGCGCGCCCTGTGCGCGTGCCCATGAAGCCTGCGGGCAATGGCGGGCAGCCATTGGGCTCGCCGCTGCGCATGTCGAGCTTGTGAACGAACTCGTGCACCACCACGTTGTGGCCGCGCTCAGTGTTCTCACGCCCGTTGGAGGCGTGTGCCCAGCTGAGCATGATGGGGCCGCGGTCCATGGCCTCGCCCAGCAGCACCTGCGTGTGTTCATGCACCACACCGGCTTCGTCCACCGTCTTGCGGCGCGCCACGGCCTCGCCGGGGTGCAGCACGATGCCCACGAAATCGTCGTACCAGTCCAGCGCCCGGGCCGGGTCGCCCCAGTGCAGCAGGGGCAGGCAGGCCTGGGCCGCGATGTCGATGGCCATGGCATCGGTCACCACCAGGCCGTGCGCGCCGTGGAATTCCTTGTGGTGCAGGAAGAGGGCGCTGAGCGCGCGCAGCTTGGACTGGTCGTGCAGCGAGAGCGTCGCCAGGAACGGGTAGCGCTGCAGGGTCTGGAGCCACAGCGTGGCCGAGATGTCGGGCACGGGGGACACGGTGGCGCGGACACGGCTCCAGAGCCGGTGGAGGAGAGGGGGCATGGCGATCAGGCGGCGGGAGGTGAAGCCCCGCGCAGTTCAGGATCGCTGGTACTTGGGGGCCAGGGGCAGCCGTTCCAAGCCCGCGCGGGACAAACGCAGTATTTCCGCGCGGGGCGGCAATGCGGCCGCGTCCCAGTCGCTGAGCACCACACGCCGCAAACCGGGGGCCAGTGCGTGGTCGGCGGGACGGTGGGTGTGGCCGTGAATGAGCGTATGTGCCTGGGCCGCCTGCAGCCAGGCGATGGCAGCCGGGCCGTCCACGTCGGCATAGATGGCGCCCGATTGTTTGCGCGCCTCGCTCTCCTGGCGGATGCCGCGTGCCTGCGCGCGGCGCGTCGCCAGGGGCTGCGCCAGAAACTGCTGCTGCCACCCGGCACTGCGGGCCTGCACGCGAAAGCGCTGGTAGTCCACATCGTCCAGGCACAGCAGGTCGCCATGGCTCAGCACGAAGCGCTGGCCGTCAAACACCAGGACCGTCGGGTCCGCCAGGCCGGTGATGCCACACTGCGCAAGGAACGCAGGGCCCGCCAGGAAGTCGCGGTTGCCGTGCATGAAGTACACGGGCAGGCGCTGCGACGCCGCGCGCAGGGCCGTGCAGCCCTGGGCCTCGAAGCTGCCGGTTTCGCCGATGGCGTCGTCCCCCACCCAGACCTCGAACAGATCGCCCAGGATGAAGAGGGCATCCGCTTCGGTGCCGGCCAGGTAGTCCTGCCAGGCGGCCACGGTGGCAGGCTCGCTGGCCTGCAGGTGCAGGTCGGAAATGAAATCGACCGTGCGCCAGTGCGCGGGAGCGGCAAGCTCCTCGAACCGGGGCACGGTCGTCGTCACGGAGACGGAGGTCAGATCAACGCGAGATCAGAGTGCGACAGCCTTCTCGATGATCACGTCTTCCTTCGGCACATCGTCGTGGAAGCCCTTGCGGCCCGTCTTCACGGCCTTGATCTTGTCGACCACGTCGGCGCCGCCAACCACCTTGCCGAACACGGCATAGCCCCAGCCCTGGGCCGAGGGGGCGGTGTGGTTCAGGAAGCCGTTGTCGGCCACGTTGATGAAGAACTGGGCGGTGGCCGAGTGCGGGTCGCTGGTGCGGGCCATGGCCACGGTGTAGTTGGCGTTCTTCAGGCCGTTGTTGGCTTCGTTCTCGATGGGCGCGTCGGTGCCCTTTTGTGTCATGCCGGGCTCGAAGCCGCCGCCTTGCACCATGAAGCCGGGGATCACACGGTGGAAGATGGTGTTGTTGTAGTGGCCCTTGTTCACGTAGGCCAGGAAGTTCTCGACCGACTTGGGCGCCTTGGCGGCGTCGAGTTCGAGGGTGATGACGCCGTAGCCGGCGATGTGCAGTTCGACTTGGGGGTTGCTCATGGCAAGAGTTCTTTCAATCAGTCAATCAAAAATGGGTTACTTCACCAGGGTGGCGGAGTTGATGGTGACGGGAGCGGTGGGCACGTTCTGGTGCGGGCCCTTGTTGCCGGTGGCCACGGCCTTGATCTTGTCGACCACCTCGGTGCCGCTCACCACCTTGCCGAACACGGCATAGCCATGGCCGTCGGGGCTGGGAGCATTGAGCATCGCGTTGTCCTTCACGTTGATGAAGAACTGCGACGTGGCCGAGTTGGGGTTGCCCGAGCGCGCCATGGCGATGGTGTAGTTGTCGTTCTTGAGGCCGTTGCCGGCTTCCAGCGGAATCGGGGCCTTGGTGGGCTTGGGAATCAGGTCGGCCGTGTAGCCGCCGCCCTGGATCATGAAGCCGTCGATCACGCGGTGGAACACGGTGCCGTCGTAGTACTTGTCCTGCACGTAGGCCAGGAAGTTCTCGACCGTCTTGGGTGCCTTGGCGGGATCGAGCTGCACCACGATGTCGCCCATCGAGGTGGACAGCTTGACCTTGGGGGCATCTTGCGCCTGCACGGGTGCTGCAGAAAAGATAGCTGTCAGCGCAATGCTGGCAAGCGCCAGGGTCGAATTTCTTCTGGAAATCATCCAATCACTCCTTCAAAAAATATCTGCCATTGTTGGCCCCGCCGCGCCCAGTACTGGCGCTTGACGGGGCCCGTGCGGGCGCCTGCGGCGACTTCGCCGAACGTTACCACCATGGTGTCGGCGGAATCTGTCCAGCGCAGGTAAGACTTGTCCTTGAGGTGTAGTTCCCTGCCCCGCAATGCGCGGGTCTCGGCCTGGAGCACCTGGGACCACTCTTGCAGCGGTTTCTTGCGGTAGCTCTGGAAGTCCGGCGCGTAGAAACCCATCAGGCGGCTCATGTCGCCCTCGGTCTTGGCGCTGCGCCAGGCGTTGAGCACCGCGTCGAAGGATTTGCGGTCCGCCTGTACCGTGTGCGGCGCCACCCACTGCAGCTGGCGCGCGATGACCACGGGCGTGGAGCGGGGCTCCACCGTGCGCAGGATGCGTTCGAGGTCGGGATTGGCCAGCACCAGGCAGCCATCGGTGGCCAGGGGCGCGCGGGCAAACTGGTCGGGCGGCGTGCCGTGCAGCCAGATGCCGCCACCGGTCTTGCCCCGGCTCTGGTCCAGGGGGTTGGGGTAGTTGATGGGCAGCGCGCCCGCGCCGTAGAAGTCCTTGAGCGTGGCGGGGTCCAGCCGGCTGGTGATGAAGTAGACGCCCAGCGGGGTGCGCTGGTCGCCTTCCAGGTTCTTCTCGATGCCCAGCTTGCCGACAGAAGCGTAGTAGTCGGCGACCAGCTGCAGGCCCTTGGGGGTGTTCTCGAACAGGTACAGGCGCGAACGCGAGGCATCCACCGCGATGGCATGGCGGGAGCGGGGCGAGAGCTCCAGGAACTGCGCCGGGATGCTGTGCGCCGGGGGGCGGCTGCGCTGGGCATCCACGCGCTGGCGCGATTCGTTGCGCAGCTCTTCCAGCGTGGCAGCCGTCTGGATGCTGCGGGCCGAGTCGGGCTCGGGCACATCGCCCAGGCGGCGGATCGGCCGCGTGCGCGCCATCAACAGGTCGCCCACCACCAGTTGCGCCAGCTGGAAGTTGGGATAGTCGCGCGCCAGGGCCTCGGCCTGCGCCAGCGCCTCGCGGTGGCGGCCCTCGGCGATGAGCTGGTACACCCCCATGAGGCGCGCCTCCGCCTGGCCGTCGCGCAGGGCGGGTGCCGTGGAGCCCGCGGCTTGCATGGGCCGGACCGAGGTGACGGCCGCCGCGCCCCGGGACTTGGCGCTCTGGGGCAGCACCGGGGCTGCGTGCAGGAGCGCCGCCAGGCAAAGGGCGCCCGCCACGGCCGGGCGGCTTCGTGCGGACAACGCCACAAGCATGTGCGAAATCGTTTCAGGTCAGGGCAGGGAGGCAGAAAAAGCGCGCGCCGCCGCCATCGCAGGGCCGGCTGCGCCGCGCTTCGTCACGGTCAGCCGCCGGTGGATTCGCGAACGATGGTCCAGCGGCCGTTGTGGTTCACCATGTCCAGCGTCTTGCGGCTGGCGACATTGAGCGCATCGGCCGTGTAGGCCTGGCGGAAACGGGCCGTGGCCTTGTCGCCGTTGACCGCGACCGAGATGTCGGAGATCTGCACGCTGATCCTGGATTTTCCGACGATGCGCGCTTCACGCTCCTTTTCCCAAGCGGCACGGGTCTGGCGGCCGGGAGGATCGAATGACTTGTCGTAGGCGCCGAGGTAGGCGGCCATGTCCTTGGCGGACCAGGCGGCGGCCCAGGCCTGCACGGCCGCGGTAACGGCGGCCTGCAGGGACGCATCGCCGGCAGCGGCGGCGGGCGACGCGGCAATGGCCGGAGCGGGGGATGCCGCGGCAGCGGGTGCGGGTGCGGGGGCTGGCGCGGCAGGCGCCGGTGAAGGGGCTGCCACGGGCGCTGCGGCGGCGGGTGCCGTTGCGGCGGGCCGCTGCGTGGCCGCCACGGCTGGCGCCGGCGCGGGGGCCGCGGCCCCGGGGCGAGCGGGCTTGCCGGCTGCGGCTTCCGCGGTGAACAGCTCGCGGATCAGCGCCAGCTTGGGCTTGACGGAGCTGGCGTTGGCCGCATCCAGCTGCAGCGCCTTGTTGTAGGCCTGGCTGGCCAGCTTGGCATAGATGTCGCCCAGGTTCTCATGGGCGGTGGCGTAGCTCGGGTTGGTGCGGATCGCCATTTCGAGCGCCGTGCGGGCCTTGTCCAGCTGGTTCTGGCTGGCATACAGCACCGCCAGATTGTTGTAGGGCTCGGGCAGCTCGGGATACTCTTCCGTGAGCTTGGTGAACGTGGTGATCGCATCGCCGGGCTTGCCCGAGTCCGCCTGCGCCACGCCGCGCAAGAAGCGCAGCTGTGGGTCGCGCGGGGCGGCGGCAAGGCGCTGGTCGGCCTTCACCAGGGCTTCGGCCGGCTTGCCGGCCTTGATCAGCTGGGTGATTTCCGCATAGTCGTTCGCATGGGCCGCACCGGTGCCCAGCAGCGCGGTCAGTGCCAGCAGGCGCAGCAGGTGGGGGAGGGTGCGTCGGACTTGCTTCATGGGGGATTCAAGGGTGTTGGGCAGCGTCTGTCCCGGGCGGGGGCTTATACTGCGGCGGATTGTAGCTGAGGGGGTTGTCATGACGGTGCGCTGTTGCCGCGGGTGATTTCGCTGGAGGCCCCCTTGCTGGGCCAACTCCCTCCAGGGGCCTTTGCCCCCTGCTGCCGGGTGAACCTTTTTCACCCAACCACCCCATCCCCCGTGACTGAAATCCCATGAGTTTGCGCATCTACAACACGCTGTCGCGTGCATTGGAGGAGTTTTCCCCGCTCGAACCTGGCCATGTGCGCATGTACGTGTGCGGCATGACCATCTATGACCTGTGCCACATCGGCCACGCCCGCATGATGATGGCGTTCGATGTCGTGCAGCGCTGGCTGAAAAGCAGTGGCTACCGCGTCACCTATGTGCGCAACATCACGGACATTGACGACAAGATCATCAAGCGCGCGCTGGAGCGGGGCATCACCATCCGTGCCCTCACGGACGAGATGATCGCCGCCATGCACACCGACATCGCGGCGCTGGGCATCGAGCCCCCGTCGCTGGAGCCGCGCGCCACCGAATACGTGCCCCAGATGCTTTCGCTGATCGGCACGCTGGAAGGCAAGGGCCTGGCCTACCGCGCCGGCAATGGCGACGTGAACTACTCCGTGCGCAAGTTCGACGGCTACGGCAAGCTCTCGGGCAAGTCGCTCGACGAATTGCGCGCGGGTGAGCGCGTGGCCGTGCTCGATGGCAAGGAAGACCCGCTCGATTTCGTGTTGTGGAAAGCCTCCAAGCCCGAGGAGCCACCCGAGGCCAAGTGGGACAGCGAATTCGGCTCGGGCCGCCCCGGCTGGCACATCGAGTGCTCGGCCATGTGCGGCGCCACGCTGGGCGAGACCTTCGACATCCACGGCGGCGGCATGGACCTGCAGTTCCCGCACCACGAGAACGAGATCGCCCAGAGCGAAGGCGCCAATGGCAAGCCCCTGGCGCGCTTCTGGGTGCACAACGGCTTCGTGCGCGTGGACAACGAGAAGATGAGCAAGTCGCTGGGCAACTTCTTCACTATCCGCGACGTGCTGGCGAAGTACGACGCCGAGACGGTGCGGTTTTTCATCGTGCGGGCCCACTACCGCAGCGCCCTGAACTACAGCGATGCCCACCTGGACGACGCGCGCCAGGCCTTGAAGCGCCTTTACACCGCCCTGAACCTCGTGGCGCCCGCCGAGGTGGCGGCTATTGACTGGGCGGCGCCGCATGCCGCCCGCTTCAAGGCCGCGATGGACGAGGACTTCGGCACCCCCGAAGCCATGGCCGTGCTGTTCGACCTGGCCGGCGAGGTCAACAAGACCCGATCTGTCGAACTGGCGGGGCTGCTCAAGGCGCTGGGTGGTTGCCTGGGGGTGCTGCAGGGCGACCCCAAGGCCTTCCTGCAGGCCGGGGCGGGCGGTATGGACGAAGCCGAAATCCAGGCCCGGATCGCCGCGCGCGCCGCTGCCAAGGCGGGCAAGGATTTCGCCGAGGCCGACCGCATCCGCAGTGCATTGCTGGCCCAGGGCATCGTGCTCAAGGACTCCGCCGCTGGCACCACCTGGGAAGCCGCGCAGTGATCGTTGTGTTTGTCATGGAAAACGCCTGCTGGGCAGATGGGACGCCCGGTGGCAGCTTCTAAAAAGATAGCATCCGAAGTGCTCGTGGCCGAGCCGGCGCTGGCCACGCCCGACTACTGGGCGGAGGCCTGCAAGCACCTGGTCAAGAAGGACCGGGTGATGAAGCGCCTGATTCCCCAGTTTGGCGACGCGGCGCTGCAGACACGCGGCGATGCGTTCACCACGCTCGCGCGCTCCATCGTGGGCCAGCAGATCTCGGTGAAGGCCGCGCAGACCGTGTGGGAGCGCTTTGCCGCGATGCCCCGCAGCATGAAGCCCGCCAGCGTGCTCAAGCTCAAGATCGACGACATGCGGGCCGCGGGCCTGTCTGCGCGCAAGGTCGACTACCTGGTGGACCTGGCGATGCACTTCGAGGGCGGCAAGCTGCACGTGAAGGACTGGGCCGCGATGGATGACGAGGCCATCATTGCCGAACTGGTGGCCATCCGCGGCATCGGTCGCTGGACGGCCGAGATGTTCCTCATCTTCTACATGATGCGCCCCAACGTGCTGCCGCTGGACGACGTGGGGCTGATCACCGGCATCAGCCAGAATTACTTTTCGGGCGATCCGGTCAGCCGCAGCGATGCCCGCGAAGTGGCAGAGGCCTGGAAGCCCTGGTGCAGCGTGGCGACTTGGTATATTTGGCGATCGCTGGATCCGCTTCCCGTGGCGTACTGAGCGAGATGCCCCTGGGTCCCCTTGCGCCGCGTGCCCGGGAGCGCCGCCAGCGCGGCGGCCCTCCTCGTGGGGCGCGCCCGTTTCGTGGGTTGTGGGTGGTGCGCAGCGCCCGGGACAGCGGACTTTTTATTTGTTGGACAAGCGTCATACCAAACTCGTAACGCGTCGGTTACAGTGCGTGCCATTCGTGGCGCCCGCACCCCGGCGCGCCCCAAGGAGAACAACGTTGGCGAAAAAGACCTTTCTGGATTTCGAGCAGCCGATTGCCGAACTCGAATCCAAAATCGAAGAACTGCGCTACGTGCAGACCGAGAGTGCCGTCGATATCTCGGAAGAGATCGACCAGCTGAGCAAGAAAAGCCAGCAGCTCACCAAGGACATCTACAGCGAGCTGTCGCCCTGGCAGATCACCAAGATCGCCCGCCACCCCGAGCGCCCCTACACGCTCGACTACGTGCGCGACATCTTCACCGACTTCGTGGAACTGCACGGCGACCGCCACTACGCGGACGACCTGTCCATCGTGGGGGGGCTGGCACGCTTCAACGGCCATGCCTGCATGGTGCTGGGCCACCAGAAGGGGCGCGACACCAAGGAGCGCGCGATGCGCAACTTCGGCATGAGCAAGCCCGAGGGCTACCGCAAGGCCCTGCGCCTCATGAAGACGGCCGAGAAATTCAAGCTGCCCGTGTTCACCTTCGTGGACACCCCCGGCGCCTACCCCGGCATCGATGCCGAGGAACGCGGTCAGTCCGAGGCCATCGGCCGCAACATCTTCGAGATGGCGCAACTCGAAGTGCCCATCATCACCACCATCATCGGCGAGGGCGGCTCCGGCGGCGCGCTGGCGATCAGCGTGGCCGATCAGGTGGTGATGCTGCAGTACGCCATCTACTCCGTGATCAGCCCCGAAGGCTGCGCCTCCATCCTCTGGAAAACCAGCGAAAAAGCGCAGGAAGCCGCCGATGCCCTGGGCATCACCGCCCACCGCCTGAAAGCGCTGGGCCTGGTGGACAAGATCGTCAGCGAGCCCGTGGGCGGCGCCCACCGCGACCACAAGCAGATGGCGGCCTTCCTCAAGCGCGCGCTGGGCGATGCGTTCCGCCAGGTGGCGGACCTGAAGACGAAGGACCTGCTGGACCGCCGCTATGACCGCCTGCAAAGCTACGGCCGGTTCAGCGACACCAAGGCGGAGAGCCGCTGACGGTTCCGGGGACGCTTTCCTGCCCAACACCAACGGCCCTGCGGGGCCGTTGGTGCTTCTGGACAGGGTTCTCCGCCGTTGCCGTGGCCGGGAGGCGCCGATAATCGGCCGCCATGTGCCGCCGCCCCCTTGTTGCCCTTGTTGTTGTTGACGCCGCCACGGGTTCCTGGCCCTTGCCCCGGCGCCACGGGGAGGCATGGACATGACCTTGTCCTTCGACGCGGCCATGCAGGCTTTCGAGCCCGCGCTGCCCCTGGCGGTCGGATTCAGCGGCGGTGCGGATTCCACGGCGCTGCTGCTGGCATGCGCCCGGCGCTGGCCTGGCCAGGTGCGGGCGATCCACGTGCACCATGGCTTGCAGCCAGCGGCTGACGGTTTTGCGCGGCACTGCGAAGACCTGTGCCAAGCCCTGGATGTGCCGCTGGCGGTGCAGCGCCCGGACGCCCGCCACGCGCCGGGGCAAAGCCCGGAAGACGCTGCACGGCAGGCAAGGTACAAGGCATTTGAGGCGGTAGCGCTTGTCAGTCAAGCGCATAATGCTATTAAATCAATAGCAATCGCGCAGCACGCGGATGACCAGGTCGAAACGCTCGTGCTGGCCCTGTCGCGCGGAGCCGGTGTGGCCGGGCTGGCGGCGATGCCCGCCCGCTGGCGCCGCGCGGGCATTGACTGGTACCGCCCCCTGCTGCGGGTGGCCGGGGCTGATGTGCGCCAGTGGCTGCGGGCACAGGGGCAGGGGTGGGTGGAAGACCCGACCAATGCCGATGAGCGCTTCACGCGCAACCGCATCCGCGCGAGGATCTTGCCCGTGCTGGAGGCCGCATTCCCTGCGTTTCGCGACACCTTTGCGCGGTCCGCCCTGCATGCGGCGCAGGCGGACGAACTGCTGGAAGAACTTGCACTGCAGGACCTGGCCATCGTGGGCGCACCGCCGCGCATCCGGGCCTTGCAGGGCCTGAGCCGCGCGCGGCAGGCCAATGTGCTGCGCCACTGGCTGCGCGTCGAGCACCACACCACGGCGGCCGCGGCGCAATTGAATGAACTGCTCGACCAGGTGCAGTCGTGCACCACAGGGGGCCACCGCATCCACATCAAGGTCGGGCACGGTTTTGCCGTCCGGTCCGGGCCGGAACTCGATTGGTACAGTCCAGAGGTGTTGGCCCCCTGATCGCACGAACCACGGCGGCGCGCCGAGGCAGTGTCCTTCAGCGTGGTGTCTGAGGCCCGAAATCCGAAGTCTGCGGCGGTGAGCTTCAAGGAAAAGCGCGAGATGGTCAGCCTGGGCAGCAAGTTGCCGAAGATCCGCTCGGTGGAGCTCGCGGGCAAATACAACAAAAGTGATGTCCATGCGCGGGCTGTCCAGCTTCACGCCCTGGTGCATCGACGTCAACGAAGAAGCCAGGTCCGCACGCGGATCACTTTTGAAAAAGACAAAAAATGGAACAAGCCGTCGTATCCGGCATCACATTCAACCGCGACGAAGCCAAGATCTCCGTGCTGGGCGTGCCCGACAAGCCGGGCATCGCCCACCAGATCCTGGGCGCCGTGGCCGATGCCAACATCGAGGTCGACGTGATCATCCAGAACGTGGGTAAGGACGGCAAGACCACCTTCAGCTTCACCGTGCACCGCAACGATTGCGCGCGCACCGTCGAGCTGCTCAAGGAGAAAGTGGTGCCCGTGCTGGGCGCGCAGGAGGTCGTGGGCGACACCAGCTGCTGCAAGGTGAGCATCGTCGGCAGCGGCATGCGCAGCCACGTGGGCGTGGCGAGCAAGATGTTCCGCACGCTGCGCGAGGAGGGCATCAACATCCAGATGATCTCTACCTCCGAAATCAAGACCTCCGTCGTGATCGACGAGGAGTACGTCGAACTGGCCGTGCGCAGCCTGCACAAGGCGTTCGAGCTGGACCAGCAAGCCGTCTAACCCGCCAGAAGCGCCCCGGAAATGGGGCATAATAGCGGGATTGGAAACGTGACCGAGTGGCCGAAGGTGCTCCCCTGCTAAGGGAGTATGGGGTGTAGAGCCTCATCGAGGGTTCGAATCCCTCCGTTTCCGCCAGACGCAAAAGCCCTGAGTGATTGATTCACTTGGGGCTTTTCTCTTTTGTGCCCAAGGAACTGGCACCGCAACGGGCATTTCACCCGGTTGCCCGTGCTTCGTCCTGAGGGGCCTCGCGCCGCATTGACGGACAGCCGGGTTGCGTTCGCGGTCCGCGTTGGGGAGCCGCCTGGCGCAGTCCCGCGCCACTACCTGAAGGCTACGAGCCAGCTCCCGCGATGAGCGCCAGGCATCAGGGCGCGAACACCACCGATGATTCTCCCAACTCCTTGCGGCCGCCCCGCTGATCGCCCGATCACGGCTGCCGCCCGGTCGGCTCACTGACGCGCAGCCCCGCAAAGGTCGCGAACTCAAAAAGCGCCGCCCCCTCCGGGCTGCAGCACTTGCACAGGTCTGCCAGCGCTGGTTCGACCTCCTGCAGCGTGAATCAGGGGGGCCGTGTCTCCCGCCGGTACGCGCAGGCTCTTGGTGCCGTCCACAGGATTCGGGCCGGTGCCGGGCGTGCGGCCGATGCGCTCGGCTCTGTGCGCGCCCGTTCAGCTTTGTGTGGATATCAACAGGCTACTTCTTGATTTTCCAGTCGTCGAAGTGGCTGCCCATTAAAAATATAAAAAATGCCTATGTTTTTATATAAAAAAAGATTGATTGTTTGAATGTTTCTGCGGGCTTAGTCTACGTGCAAGTTAGATCAAACGCGCCGCAAGCACGGCGGAGAACCAACAATGCACGAGTACGTGGACTACATCATCGTCGGCTCAGGGCCGGCGGGTTCAGTCATCGCCAGAAGGCTGAGCGAGCGGACCCATCACAGCATTTGCGTCATCGAGGCGGGTTCCGAGGACAAGGATTTCTTCATTCGCGTTCCTGTCGGTTTCGTCAAAACCCTGTACGGCGGGAAGATCACCTGGAACTACCAGACCGAACCTGCCGCCGCGACGCACAACAGAAAAATTGCCATGCCGCAGGGGCGGGTGGTGGGGGGCTCCAGCTCGGTCAATGGCCTGGTGTATTCGCGCGGTCAGCGCGAGGACTTCGATGACTGGGAAAAAATGGGAAATGCCGGCTGGGGCTATGCCGACGTCCTGCCCTACTTCAAGCGTTCGGAGCGCCGGCTGGGGCCTTGCGATCCGGAGTTTCGCGGCACGGCCGGGGAACTGCCCATCACGAATCCCGACTGGGCTTCGCCGCTGTGCGATGCCTTCATCAAGGGATGCGAGGAATTCGGTATTCCCTGCAACCCCGACTACAACGGCAGGGAGCAGCTGGGCGCGGGGTATTTCCAGCGCTACATCCACAGGAACCGGCGCGTCAATTGTTCCGATGCTTTCCTGCGGCCGGCAATGCAGACCGGTCGGGTGCAACTGAAGACAAACGCCGTGGTGTCGGAAGTCCTGTTCCAGGGCCATCGCGCCGTTGGCGTGAAGTACATCCGGCATGGCGCGTCGCACACGGTCTACGCCAACAAGGAGGTGATCCTCAGCGCGGGGGCCGTGAACTCGCCCAAGATCCTGCAACTGTCAGGCCTTGGAGACTCCGAGCTGCTGCGCCCGCATGGCGTCGCCGTCAAGCAGCATCTGCCTGGTGTGGGCGCGAATTTTCGCGATCACTATACGGTGCGCAGCATTGCGCGGGCGCAAGGCGCCACGACGCTCAACGAGTTGTCCCGGGGATGGCGCCT
Source organism: Acidovorax sp. GW821-FHT10E03 (assembly GCF_059415205.1). NCBI lineage: Bacteria > Pseudomonadati > Pseudomonadota > Betaproteobacteria > Burkholderiales > Comamonadaceae > Acidovorax > Acidovorax sp. GW821-FHT10E03. The sequence goes on from NZ_JBWKMU010000001.1 coordinate 236,477, forward strand.
GGGCAAGGAGGTGCTCAGGTGGTTCGCGGGCAAGCCGAGCATCCTGGCGCTGAGCCCTTCGCTCGTCCATGTCTTCTGGCGAACCCCACTCAGCCCCGCGCGCGGCGACATCCAGATCCTGTTCACGCCGGCCAGCTACAAGGAGGGCAGCAACTACGTGCTCGACGACATGCCGGGCATGAGCACGGGCGCCAGGCAGCAGCGGCCTGAAAGCAGCGGCTATGTGCACATCCAGTCCAGGGACCCACTGCAGGCGCCGCTGCTCCAGCCGAACTTTCTCAGCCATGAGCTGGACCAGCGCACGCTGGTCGAAGCGCTGAAGCTCGCCCGGCAACTGATGGCCTCCTCGGCGATGGCGCCCTACCTGGTGAAGGAGCTGCAGCCTGGCAAGGACATCGCCACCGACGACGAGTGGCTGGACTATGCCCGGCAGAAGGGCACCACCGGCTATCACATGGTGGGCACCTGCAAGATGGGTCCGCGCGAGGACCGCATGGCCGTGGTCGATGCCGCGCTGCGGGTCCATGGCTGCGAAAACCTGCGCGTCGCGGATGCGTCCGTCATGCCCCAGGTTCCGTCCGCCAACACCCTGGCCGCCAGCCTGATGGTTGGCGAAAAGGCGGCCGACATGATTTTGGCGAAGTAAAGCATCTATGACTGGAGACAACGCAATGTCAGCATCCCTTCCCCAAGTTCTCGAATCCGTTTCGACGCTGAGCCTGATCGCGGGGCAACGCGTGGGCAGCGGCGCCAGCTTCGCCGTGCGCGACCGCTACTCGGGCGAGACGATCGCCCAGGTGGACCAGACCTCCCGGGAGCACATCCGGCAGGCCGTGGCCGTGGCGCGCCGCCATGTGAAGCAGGCGCCGGACGGCTACAAGCGTTCACGCATCCTGCGCAAGGCGGCGGAGATCATCCAGGCCCGCAGACAGCGCTTCATCGACATCATGGTGCTGGAGGCGGGGTTCACCGCGGCAGAATCGTCCGGTGAAATCGACCGCGGCCTGGATACGCTGGAAATCTCGGCCGAGGAGGCCAAGCGCATCTGCGGCGAGATGATCCCCATGGATGGCAACCCCGGCCAGAAAGATCGCATTGCCTTTACCCTGCGCACGCCGGTGGGCGTCGTGTGCGCCATCACGCCTTTCAATGCGCCGTTCAACGCCTTGCTGCACAAAATCGCTCCGGCCATTGCCGCGGGCAATGCGGTCATCCTGAAACCTTCTGGCTACACCCCGTTGACTGCCAGCCTGATCTGCGACGTTCTGCTGGAGGCCGGCTGGCCCGCCGAACTCATTTCCCTGGTCCATGGAGAAGGCGCGGAGGCGGGGGAATGGCTGCTGGACGAGCAGGGCATCGACTTCTACACCTTCACCGGCAGCACGCGGGTCGGCCGCATCATCCAGCAAAAGGCGGGCAGCCGGCGCACGCAGCTCGAACTGGGCAGCATCGCCTGCACGGTGATCTGTGACGACGCCGATCTCGACATGGCCTTGCCGCGCATTCTGCGTGCCACGTTCCGCAAGGCGGGCCAGGTGTGCACGTCGATCCAGCGCCTGTATGTGGCGCAATCCCGGGTCGAGGAAGTCGCGGTCCGGCTGGAACAGGCCACGCGCGCTCTCAAGAGCGGCGATCCGCGGCAGGCCGGGACCGATGTGGGGCCGATGATTGCCGAGAAAGAGGCCATGCGCGCGCAGGCCTGGGTGCACGAGGCGGTGGCCCAGGGCGCACGGCTGGTCACGGGCGGCCAGCGAGAAGGGTCCGTGCTGGAGCCGACGATCCTGGCCGACGTGCGACCCGGGATGAAGGTGGTGGACCAGGAAATCTTCGCGCCGGTCGTCACCCTGATGCCGTTCCAGACGGTGTCCGAGGTCATCGACAGCATCAACGCCACGCCCTACGGCCTGGCCGCCGGCGTCTTCACCAATGACGTGAACACCGCTTTCTACATGGCCCGCCATCTGCGCGTGGGCGGCTTGCATGTGAACGAAACCTCCAGCTCGCGCAATGACGGCATGCCTTATGGCGGCGTCAAGGACAGCGGCTACGGCTTCGAAGGTCCGAAGTATGCGATCCGCGACATGACCGACGAAAAGGTCGTGACGTTTTCGCTGAACACCCCGGCCTGAGATGGCTCGGCGCCCCGCAGCGGACGCCGCGAATTTCACCAGCCTGCATGCGCCCTTGCTGAGCGCAATGGCCTTTGCTTGCCGTTCGAAGAGTGGCCAGCCACGCTGGCCCACCGCGTGTGGCCACCGCCTTCCGAGGAGGCCGCCTTTTGTCGTGGGGCGGCTGGCGGCAAAAGATGAAACCGACCGTTGCTTGATTTTTTTGGAGACAAACCATGAATACGAAGAAGACTTTCAGCATCTCGAAGATCGTGCGTGTCGTGCTGGGCCCCCTGGGGCTGGCGTTGAGCCTGGGGGCGCAGGCCGGGCCTTATCCAGAGCGGCCCATCAGCTTGATCGTTCCATATACCGCAGGGGGGGCGACAGACGTCTTGGCCAGAATGCTGGCCAAAGGCCTGTCTCAGGAACTGAAACAGCCGATCGTCGTGGAGAACGTTCCCGGTGCCGGGGGATCGATAGGCCAGTCGCGTGTGGCCAGGGCCGCGGCCGATGGCTACACCCTCCTTCTGGGCAATGTCGGAACGCTGGCTGCGAATGCCTCGGTCTACAAAAATCTGCCTTACGACGTTCTCAAGGACTTCACCCCGCTCGCCTCCGTGGGTGATGCTCCGCAGGTGCTTTCGGTGCGCGCCGATTTCCCGGCGTCGAACCTGGATGAGTTCGCCGCCTATGCCAAGACGCATGGCGCGAAAATGAACTTCGGCGATGCGGGCGTCGGCTCGGGCGCCTTCCTGGGGGGCGTGCTGCTCAACGCAGGCCTGGGCATCAACGTGCCGCCCGTTCACTATCGTGGCGCGGCCCAGGCGACGTCCGATGTGATGGCCGGGCAGATCGACTACACCGTGGAAAGCAGCAGCACGGCGGTCGGCTCGATTGCATCGGGCAAGATCAAGGGGCTGGTCGTGCTGAGCGCGCAGCGCGTGGGCGTGCTGCCGAACGTTCCCTCGGCCAGCGAGACCTCCTACAAGAATTTGAACTACACCATCTGGAACATGCTGCTGGTCAAGAAGGGCGTTCCCATGGCGACGGTCAATACGCTCAACGAGGCCATCAACAAGACGCTGGCCCAAGCGGACCTGCTGGAGCGTTACAGGCAAATGGGCCTGGCGGTCCCCAGCGCCGCGCAGCGCAGCACGGAAGGCGCCGAGAAGCTGCTGGCCGAGGAAGTGGCGCGCTGGCAAAAGCTCTTGAGCGAAGCGGGCGTGAAACCGGAGTAGAGGCAAAGGCTCTCCCGGCCTCCCAGTCTCATTGGAACGTGGAGATGGTCCTGGCCAAGGCCACCAGCTTGCGGATGACGGTCTGGCTCTGGTCCATGCCCCACGCGGCATTGAAGGAAATGCGGGGAAAAGCCGGTGCGCCTTTCAGCGCAATGAGTTCGCCGCTTTTCAATTCCGATTCAATCAGGGGATAGGTCATCAAGCCGATGCCCGTGCCGCAGCGGAGCAGCTCCTTCAGTGTCAATACATCGCCGCAGATATCGATCTTGATGCGGAGGCTGTTCTCCTTGACGAGTTTCGCCAGGATCGGATGCATGGGCGATTCTTTGGACAGCGACCACACGGGCTGCGAGCGCATCAGTTCCAGCCAGTGGGTCGCGGATTGGTCACCCTCGCGCCCCACAAGGGCCGGCGAGCCCACCAGCATCACGTCGACAGAGCCTATGGGCTCCACATGAAAGCGGTCGGAGGTCAGGGAAGGCGTGGCCATGAACACCAGGTCCAGGTGGCCCGTCTCCAGCTTGTTGACGCTCAGCGAGGTCTGCCCGACCTCCACCTCAAAATTCAGTTGCGGCATGGCCGCCCGCGCAGCGGTAATGAACTGCGAAAACCAGGTCTGGCCGATCAGGCCGGCAATGCCCAGGCGTATGAGCCCCGAGGCATGGGAGGCATCGTCGAGCGTATGAATGACATCATCGATGGCGGCCAGGAGGGGCTTGATCTGCTGAACCAGCTCCCGCCCTTGCGTCGTCAGGTCCATCCTGCGGCCACGCTTGTGAAACACCGGAAAGCCCAGCCTTCCCTCCAGCTCCCGCATGCGCGCGGAAACCGTGGGCTGGGTGGTGTACATGTGGTCCGCAGTGGCCTGGAAACTGCCTAGCTGTGCAATCTGGCACAGCGTCTGGAGATGCAGGATATTTACTTTCGCCATGTGGCCCTTTGTCGAATTCAGTGGACTCTGCCCCTGAGGCTACCTCAGGAGTCCTTGGTTCGGGTGGCAATGCCCCGTCAGGGCAAACACAGTAAGCTTGGGCCATTGTTTCAATGCTCCAGGTGCCATGCGTATCGCCGTTCTAGAAGACGATGCCCTTCTGCAAGATGTCCTTCGCGCCGCGACCCAAGGTGCGGGGCACGTGTGCCATGCGTACATGACAAGCGAATCCCTCCTCAAGGATTTGCGCCATCAGACGTTTGACCTCTTGATACTGGACTGGCACCTGCCGGATATGGACGGGCCGGAGGTTGCCCAGGCCGTCCGCAAGGTCAGGCCCGATGCGATGCCGATCCTGTTCCTCACCCGGCGCAACGGCGAGCAGGATGTCATCGAGGGGCTGACCTCTGGCGGCGATGACTTCATGACCAAGCCCGTCCGCATGGGTGAGTTGCTGGCGCGTATTCAAGCGTTGCTACGCAGGGCGCACCCGACCGTCATGGCGGATGTGCTGGACTTCGGTCGGTACCGGTTTGAACCCAGCACGCGGACGGTCGTGCTCGACGGCAAAAGCATCGAGCTGAAGAACAAGGAATACGAACTCGCGTTGTGCCTCTTTCAGAACCTCGGGCGCTTGATGTCGCGGGACCATCTGCGCGAGAAGGTATGGGCAGACGCCAGGGATGTCCACACCCGCACGCTTGACACACACGCCTCACGGCTTCGGACCCAATTGCTCCTGACCCCGGACAGCGGCTATGCACTTTCCGCCGTCTACGGGATCGGCTACCGGCTCGACAAGATTCACCAATCCGGGTGATGATGGGCTGGGGTGGCTGCAGCCTTGCAGGCCCGTAGATTCGCAGGCGCAGCCTTGGTCTTCCGGTTGCACCTGCCTGCGCCATAGGCGGCATGTCCACGGTCTCCCATCCTCCCGCGGTCTCTCGTTTTTCTTCCCCTCTGACCATGTCCCATCGCTTTTCGCTTCATTGCCTTGCCTTGTGGCTCGCGGCCATCGCCCTGCCCGGATGGGGCGCAACGCCGAAGGCACCGCAAGGGGGTGTCAAGGTCATGCACTGGTGGGTCGCGGGCGGAGAGCGTGCCAGCATGAATGCGGTTCGTGACCATGCCCTGCTGAATGGCGTGGGATGGGCCGAGCACTCGTCTGCCGGCAGTGGGACGGCCCGCTATACCGAAGCGCTCGCCAAGCGCCGGCTGGGCCCCGAAGCTCCCACGGTCGCGCAGATGATCGGATTTGAAATCCATGCCTGGGCCCGCAAGGGCTTGCTGGAGAACCTGGACGACATTGCAATGCGCGAAGAATGGGACGAGGTCGTTCCCATGGACATTCAACGCTTGTCCAAATGGAACGGTTCATGGGTGGCGACCCCTTTCAACGCCCATTCCACCAACTGGCTGTGGGTCAACAAGGCGCTGGCACAGCAGCTTGGGGCAGCGCAGGCGCCAGACGGTTGGGCGGATCTCATTGCCCTGCTGGACAAGGCCAAGGCCAGCGGCGTGTTGCCACTGGCCATTGGCCACGAAGCGTGGGAGCATACGTTGCTGTTCGAGTCCGTGGCCGTGGGGGTCGGGGGCGCGCAGTTCTACCGCAAAGCATTCATCGACCTGGACCCCGGCGTGCTCGATGAGGCCCGGCTGACGCTGATCTTTGACCGCATGAAACAGCTGGCGGGCTACCTGGGGCCCCGTTTTCCGACACGGCGCTGGGACGAGGCAACGACATTGGTCAGCCGGGGGGAAGCCCTCTTGCAGGTGCAGGGCTCCTGGGTGGACGGCGAATTCACGGCAATGGGCCTGGCGCCCGGGCGGGAATACGTCTGCTGGAGGTTTCCCGATACCCAGGGGGTCTACCTGTTCAATAGCGATCAGTTCGTCTTTCTGCGCCAGCCTCAAGGCCGGCAACCCGCCCAGGCCGCGTTCGCCACGGTCGTCATGGGCCCGGCGCTCCAGGAAGACGTGAACCTGCGAACTGGTGCCGCGCCGGCGCGGGTGGATGTGTCCAACCAGCGCTTCAACAGCTGCGGGCGCCGCAACATCACCGACATGCGCAACGCCAACATGCGCCGGGCGATGATGGGCTCCATCGCAATGGGCAACGCCAACCCTCCGGCGGTCAAGACCGCCATCTACGAGGTCGTGTCCCGGCACTTCAAGGGGGAGTTGAACACGCCCGACGCAGTCAAAGCCCTTCGCGGCGCCATCGCACAGGCCAGCCGATAAGCCGTCGCCCATCCACCGTACCTCTGACCATGTTCCTCGCAAGACACATTTCACATTGGCGCCTGGCGGCAAAGATCGTTTTCCTGGTCGCCTTGATGGGCCTGATTTCCGTGGCGATCACGGTTTACGCCACCACCCAGATGCGCAGCATCGACCAGCGATACACGCACCTCATCGCAAAGGAGGCACAAGGTGCCCTGGAGCTGAGCGATGCTGCGCTATTGCTGTCGGAATCCAACCGCATCGTGTATGCCGTCCTGACCGCGCAGGAGGAAGCAACGATGCTGGCGGAGCTCGAATCGCTCAAGCGGTTGCATGGGGGGTTCAACGCCAAGGTTGCTTCGGTGCTGTCGCTGATGCCGGATGAAGCAGCTGCCCTGCAGGCCATCGGCCAGCAGGCCGACGTGTCCTTTGCACAGGCCAACCGCATCGTTGAATCCGCCGCCCGCTGGCGCGGCGACCGCGCCTTGCAGATCATCCACGATGAGTTCGAGCCGGTGCTGCGGTCCCTGCAGCGGGACATGGCGCAGCTGCGCAGCAGATCTGTCGCGGGCTTCCAGCAAGCGAGCCAGCAACTGGGCGAAGCGACGCGCACCACGGTGGCGACTACGTTGCTCGGCGTGGGCCTGGGCCTGCTGTCCGTGATGGCGCTTTCCGGGTGGGTGGGGGTTCATCAGATATCAAGACCCATCGCGCGTCTGACGCAAGGCATGCATCAGCTCACCTTGCGCCAATACGACACCCCGGTGCTGGGCACCGACCGCCGGGACGAGGTGGGCACCATGGCGAAGGCGATGCAGGTTTTCAAGGACGGCATGCAACGCGCAGACCGCCTGGCCATCGAAGTCGCCGCCAGCGCCGAGGCGAGGCGCCTGTCGGAGCAACTCGTTGACCTGACCAGCGCGATTCCCGGCGCGGTGTTTCAGCTCCATGTGCAGCCGGATGGCACCCGCCGCTATCTGTATGTGAGCGACAAGGCGGAGGATCTGCACAGCCGCACCGCAAAGGAACTGCTGGGGGACGAGGGGTGGATCGGCGTTGAGTATGGAAACGCGGGTGATACGGCGCGCGACCGGTTCATGAGCAGCCTGGGCACATTGGAGCCGGTTCACTTCGCGGTGCAAATGGAGCGGGGTGGCCAGACCGTCTGGCTCGAGACGCTGGCGACAGCGCGGCGAACCCCCGACGGAGGCGCCTTGTTCAACGGTGTATGGCTGGATGTGACGCAGGCCCAGTTGCAGGCCCATGCGCTATCGAAAGCCAAGGAGGAGGCCGAACGCACGGCGGAAGAAAGGGCCGAGTTCCTGGCGATGATGAGCCACGAGATCCGCACGCCGCTGAACGCCATCCTGGGATTGACCCAGCTTGCGCTCAAAGACCGGCTGGACAGCCCGCAGCGCGAGCGGATCGAGAAGATGCAGCGGGCTGGCCGGCATCTGCTGGGCATCGTCGACGACATTCTTGATTTCTCGAAGATCGACGGTGGCCACATGGTTCTGGAGCATGCGCTTTTTCAGCCGCGCCAGATGGTTGGTGATGTCGCTGGCATGTTCATCGACAAGGCCGATGGAAAGGGGCTCGAGCTGCAGATTGACGTGGACAGCGACGTGCCCACGGCAGTGTTTGGCGATTCGCACCGGATGGGGCAGATCCTCATCAACTATGTCAACAATGCCATCAAGTTTACGGAACGGGGTACTGTCTCCATCCACCTGCAGCTGGCGAACGAACACAGCCAAGGCCTGTTGCTGCGCTGCGCCGTGCGGGACACGGGGATCGGCCTCTCGCCCGACCAGGAGGCCGGGCTGTTCCAGGCGTTTCACCAGGCCGATGCCTCCATCACCCGCCGCTTCGGCGGCACGGGCTTGGGGCTGGCGATCTCCCGCCGCCTGGCCGACTTGATGGGCGGCGCCGTGGGGGTGGCGAGCACGCCGGGGGTCGGCAGCACCTTCTGGTTTACCGCGCTGGTTCAGAGGACCACGCCGGCCTCCGGGGAACACACCGCGCACATCCTTCAGGCAGCGCCCGATATCGCAGGACTGAGCGGCCTGCGCGTGCTGGTCGTGGAGGACAACGAACTCAATCGTCTTGTGGCGCGCGGCCTGCTGGAAGCCGGGGGCATGCGTGTTGACCTGGCCGAGGACGGGGCGGCCGCACTGGACAAACTGCAGTCCGCCCCCGATGGCACCTACGCCGCTGTGCTGATGGATATGCAGATGCCCATCATGGACGGGCTTACGGCCACGCGCGAGCTGCGCGCACAGCCGAGATTCGCTGCGCTGCCCATCGTGGCCATGACGGCCAACGCCACGGCCCGGGACATCGAGCGGTCCCGCCAGGCGGGCATGAACGACCATCTCATCAAGCCTGTCCTGGAAAGCAATCTCTGGGACACGCTCCACCGCTGGATTCTGCCGGGCGACATGCAAGCCAGGGCGCGCCATGTTCCTGCCACGATTGCATTGCAGGCCAGGGAAAGATATGGCGTGGACTTTGATCCCGCCGCGTTGGAGGAAATGCGCGCAGGCTTGTCCCCCGCAGAGCTCAGCGCCTTGACGGCGAAATTCGCACAGGACTGCACCCAGCGTCTGCGGCGCCTGGAGCAGGCCGCCACGGACAACGACCGGGCTCGGCTGCACAAGGAAGCGCACGATCTTGCGGGCACGGCAGGGAGCTTTGGCCTCAATCGACTTGGTGAACTGGCTCAGACGCTGCATTCGTTGGCCTCGCTGGAAGCTGCAGGCGAACACTCCTTTGCCATCCCGCTGCAGGAGCTGCGCTCATGCGCGGAACGTGGTCTGAAGGAAATGCGCGACGCCGTTGCATCGCACGATGCGGAGCCCCACCCGGCCAGCCCCTCGCGCTGGTGAATGCTCCGGCATCGAATTCAATCCCGCCAGGATTGACCGGTGGGCTGCCCCGGCCATGCAACCGGAAGGAATGCGCGGTGGCATCCTGGGTATGCTCAGCGCGCAATCCGTCTGCCGGGCGCTGCTGAGCCATGGATGGGGCAAACACGCCCGACCTATTCTTCCGTCGCGCAATTGGCCCGCTTGAGCGCAGCATCTATCCAGGCGTTGTCCTGGGTGCCGTGCGCAATCTCCGCCACCATCACGGCCTCGATCTCCTGCTTCTTGTGCGCAGCGGCCAGCAACTGCTCGGCCTGGCCGTAGGGCACGCAGAGCAGGCCATCGTCGTCGCCGATGACCAGGTCGCCGGGTTCGATGACCATGCCGTCGATGGCGATGGGCACGTTGATCTCGCCGGGGCCATCCTTGTAGGGGCCGCGGTGCGTGACGCCGGCGGCGAACACGGGGAAGCTGTCCTTTCGCAGCACGGCGCTGTCGCGGATGGCGCCGTTGATGACGATGCCCGCAAAGCCCTTGAGCTTGGCTTCGCCCACCATGATCTCGCCGATGAGTGCGTTGGTGAGGTCGCCCCCCGCGTCCACCACGATCACGTCGCCGGGTTGCGCGATTTTCAAGGCCTTGTGGATCAGCAGGTTGTCGCCAGGGCGGGTCTTGATGGTGAGGGCCGGGCCGGCCATGGCGGTACCGTCGTGCATGGGGCGCAGGCGTGGTCCGCCGGCCGCCATGCGCGACATGCAGTCGCTGACGTTGGCCACGGGCACGTCGAGGAATTGCCGGGCCAGTTCCAGGCTCACGGCGCGTTGGCGCTTCAAGATTTGGCAGCCGATCATGGTGTGGTTCTCACTGGGATGGTGGAAAAGTGATGGGTGGAGTGATCAGTCGAGCGTGGTGCCCGAGCTCTTGACGATGGGCGCCAGGCGCGCGCGGTCGCTGGCATAGAGCCTGGCCATGTCGTCGGGCGTGCCGGTGATGAGCTCGGCGCCGGAGTCCGCGATCTTCTTGGCGGTATCGGGTGCGTTCACCACCTTGTTGATGGCCTCGTTGAGCTGCCTGACGATGGCGTCCGGCGTGCCGGCCGGGGCCATCACGCCCCACACGCTGGCCAGCTCCACGCCCTTGATGCCGGACTCGGTGTAGGTGGGCACGTCGGGCAGCAGCTTGGAGCGGCGCGCGGTGGTCACGCCGATGGCGCGTACCTTGCCCGACTGGATGTGCGAGAGCAGCGTGGGGATGGAGCCCATGTACATGTCGATGCGCCCGCCCAGCAGGTCGGGCATGGCCTGGGCCATGCCGCGAAACGGCACGTGCGTGAACTTCACGTTGGAGCTTTTCTGCCAGGCCTCGCTGATGATGTGCGAGATGGTGCCGGTGCCCGGCGTGGCAAAGCTCAGGCGCCCGGGGTCCTTCTTCGCGGCCTGGATGATGTCGTCCAGGGTCTTGTAGGGCGAGTCGGCGTTCACCACCAGCACGGCCGGGCCGGCGGCCACCAGGGCCACGGCGCGCAGGTCCTTGTCGGGGTTGTAGGTGAGCTTGGTGTACAGCAGCGGGTTGAGCACCACGTTGTCGGTCTGCGCCATCACCAGGGTCAGCCCGTCGGTGGGGGCCTTGGCCGTCTGGTCCAGCGCCAGGTTGCCGCCGGCGCCGGGCTTGTTCTCCACCACGATGGCCCAGCCGTAGGCATCGGTCAGCTTGGTGCCGACCAGCCGGGTCAGGGTGTCGGTGCCGCCGCCCGCCGGGAAGGGCACGATGAACTTGATGGGCCGTTGCGGGTAGTTGCCCTGGGCATGGGCCGGGGCGATGGTTGCCGTGGCGGCCGCCACGGCCAGCAGGCCGCCGAGGGCCAGGGTGCGTCGAGTCAAGGTCATTGCGAATGTCTCCTGTAGTGATGTCGGTCGGTGGGCGCGGGGTGCGCGCTGATCAAGGGTGGCTGGCGAGCACGTGGCGGCCCAGCCAGGCGATGGCTTCGTCGGTGGAGGTGCCGGTGAAAGGCTGTGCCGCATGGGCCTGTGCGGTGGCGGCAAACAACGATTCGACGGCGGTCGAGACGACCGGCGCCAGGCCGTGGCGGGCCATCTGCTGCCGCGCCTCGGCCACCTCGTTGCGGCGGCGCGCCGCGTGCGGGATGTGCGTGCGCACCATGGATTCCATCAGCGTGCGCAGCGGTGTCTCGTCGATATCCTGCAGCACGGCATACAACTGCTCGCGCAGGCCCATCTGCTGGGCAGTGACCAGGCATTCCACCGCGAGCGCCTCGACTCCCTTGGTGTAGATGCTGCGCAAGAGCTTGAGCGAGGCGGCATCGCCCGGCTGATCGCCCACCACGCGGACCGATCCACCGAAGGGCGAGAACAATTCCTGTACAAAACCGGCCTGGCCGCCGGCCACGAGCAGCGGCGTCTTCTTGCCGCCCAGGTTGACGGCCCCTGTGATGGCCACGTCCACGAAGTGGACCGCCGTGCCGTGTGCGCCGCGTTGGGCCAGCTCGCCGCATTCGCGCATCTCGCCGGGGTCGGCCGTGGTCATGTCCACATACAGCGCCCCATCCTGCAGATGGGGCAGACAGGCCTCGAACAGGCTGCGCGCCACGGTGCCGAACACGGCGCTCACCACCACGTCGGCTCCGGCCAGCCAGGCTCCGGGCGCGGTATGCACCTGCGCACCGGCGGCCTGCACGGCGGCAGCCACCGCTGCGCCTGGCTGCAGGTCGCACAGGCCCGCCAGGCTGTGCCCCTGCTCCAGGAAGGCCTGCATGTAGCAGGCGCCGACCATTCCACCACCCAGGATTGCGATTTTCATGAAAGTACAAATTTAAAACATTTATGCCATATTATTGAGTGTGACTAGAATATTTCATAGGGGTTTCCCGTAGATCAAGGTAAATTTGCACTTATTTTGTATTTTTCTGAAGTCGCCTCCAGAGGCGGCATTGACTGCACGGCTCACCTAGAATGAGCGCACTCCATCCCATCCACCCTGGTGCAAAAACAGTGCAAAACGTGAAAGACAAGGCGTACGAGGTTCTGCGGCAGCGGCTCATCGGCGGGCACTACCGCCCGGGTGAGCAGCTCAAGGAAGAGCCCATCGCCCGCGACCTGGGGCTGAGCCGCACACCAGTGCGCAATGCGCTGCACCGCCTGGTGGAAGACGGCCTAGCGACCGATGGCGCGGGCCAGGGCATCCGGGTGTCGGAGTGGAGCGACTGGGATGTGGAGGAAACCTTCCAGTTGCGCATGCTGCTGGAGCCGTATGCCTCGTTCCTCGCGGCCACGCGCGGCGGCGAGGGGTTGGCCGATGAGCTGGAGGCCAGCAACCAGCGCATGGAGGCCGGCATTGCCGCTGGCCACGATGGCATCGCCGAGGTGCAGTCCGCCAACCGGGATTTCCACCACGCGCTGATCGAGGCGTCGGGCTCGCCGCGCCTCAAGACCATGCTGGCGACCATGATCGACATGCCGATCATCAAGCGCTCGTTCTACATCTACACGCCCGAAGAACTGGTGCAAAGCCTCCACCACCACCGCGATCTGGCGATTGCCGTGCGCGCCAGGGATGGTGAGCTGGCCCGGCAGGTCATGCAGCTGCATCTGCGCATGTCCTACCACCGGTTCATGAAACACCGGGTCGAGTACCGGCAGGACGGCGCAACCCCTCCATCTTCCTCTCGATAAGTTACCCGTATTGGGCTCGAAAGAAGGTGCGGAGTCTGTATGGGGAAATGGGCTGTTTCGAGGGGCCGCCCCGGGTGGCACGGCGAGGAAGTAGCTGGCTTAAAAAGGGGCCCGCACGAGGCGGGCCCAAACGCTTCATCTACCGATGCCTGACACACCGGCAGCTTCATGGTGCTCCGGACGCCATCCCTTCGCCTGTAGGACCAGCGCCGCTTGATCTATCAGCGGGCGCGCGCCGGGAGCCTGGGCGCAAGGACGTTCGAAAAAAAGCCCGCACGAAGCGGGCTTGAACTTGCTCAAGGCAAGAGGGGAGGGTGTCGCCAGAGGATAGCGACGAGGGCATCGTAAAACGAACGCCATTCCCGCGGTGTCGGACAAGGCCGCGTCAGTCGGGCGTGGCGTCACAGCGCATTGAGCGGAATCTTGAGGTAGGAGATCCCGTTGCCTTCAGCTGGTGGAGCCTCCCCCGCGCGGATGTTGATCTGTACTGCCGGCAGGATCAGCACGGGCATGTCCAGTGTCGCGTCGCGGCGGGTGCGCATGGCCACGAAGCCAGCCTCGGTGATGCCGTCGTGGACGTGGATGTTTCGCTCCCGCTGCTCGGCGACGGTGGTTTCCCACGCGGGCTCGCGGCCTGCGGGCGGGTAGTCGTGGCACATGAACAGCCGGGTTTCGGGCGGCAGGCCCAGCAGCTTGCGCACCGACTGGTACAGCATGTGTGCGTCGCCGCCCGGGAAGTCGCACCGTGCCGTGCCCACGTCGGGCATGAACAAGGTGTCGCCGACGAATACCGCGTTGCCTACCTGGAAGGCCATGCAGGCGGGTGTGTGGCCCGGTACCGACAGGGCCCGGGCCTGCAGGGTGCCAATGGCGAATGCCTCCCCGTCGGCGAACAGATGATCGAATTGGCTGCCATCGGCCCGGAAACCGGGCTCCAGGTTGAAGATGCCTTTGAAGGTGTTTTGCACCTTGGTGATGGCGGCGCCGATGGCGATCTTGCCGCCCAGCGCTTCCCGCAGGTGGTGCGCGGCCGACAGGTGGTCTGCATGGGCATGGGTTTCCAGAATCCACTGGACCGTGAGTTGCTGCGCCGTCACGAAGGCCATCACCTCGCTCGCCGCCGCGGTGCTGGTGCGGCCCGATTTGGGGTCATAGTCAAGGACGGAATCAAGGATGGCGCAGTGGCCTCCGGGATGATCGAACACCACATAGGTCACGGTGTGGGTGGAGGGGTCGAAGAACGCGTGGACCTGTGGTTGCATGGGGGTACCCGTCGAAATCAATAAAGAAAATTATAGTTTGTATAAAAATATATTGTTTTACAATCCACCCGATTCCCTTTACGCCCAAGGAGTACCGCGCATGCAGATCGACTGGAACCATTTCACCCCCTGGTCTGCCTTGGCCGGGGGCATTCTTCTGGGGCTCGCGGCCGCGGGCTTCGTGCTGCTCAATGGTCGGGTCTTGGGCATCAGCGGCATTGTCGGAGGGCTGCTGCGGCCGCGCAGCGGAGATATTGCGTGGCGTATTGCCTTGGTGCTGGGCCTGCTGGCCGCGCCCGCGCTCTACCGCGGTGTGGTGGGCGCCAGCCAGGGCCCCCGGATCGATGCCAGTTGGGCAATGGTGGTGCTGGCCGGCCTGCTGGTGGGCCTTGGCACCCGCTACGGCGGGGGCTGCACCAGCGGCCATGGCGTGTGTGGCCTGGCGCGCCTGTCGCCAAGATCACTGGTGGCCACGCTGGCCTTCATGGGGACGGGTTTTGCCAGTGTTTTTGTCATCCGGCACGTTCTGTCCTGACGGCGTTGCGGATGGCTGGGGTCAACATTTTCAATTTTCTGGGAGCGGCCCATGCGCCACCGTATCGCTGAATTCGCCGTCGGCCTGGTCTTTGGCCTGGGCCTTGTGGTTTCGGGCATGACCGACCCGGGCAAGGTCGTGGGGTTTCTGGATGTGACGGGACTGTGGGATCCCTCACTGGCCTTTGTGATGGGCGGGGCCGTTGCGGTGAGTGCCCTCGCATTCGCCGTGGCACGCCGGCGCACCAGGGCCTTCCTGGGCGGGGCCATGCACTTGCCTGCATCGCGCGGCATCGACAGGCGCCTGGTGGCTGGCAGCCTGCTATTTGGCGTGGGGTGGGGGATGGCGGGGTTCTGTCCGGGGCCCGCCATCGTGTCGGTCGGGGCCGGGGAGCCCAAGGCCATGGCGTTTGTGGGGGCCATGCTGGCGGGCATGGCCGGTTTCGAATGGATCGAGCGCCGCCGGGCCTTGCGCGCCACCCGTGCTGGTTGATTGATGCGGACGGGCCCGCACGATCCACGCTTGCAGAAATGGTGGCTGGGTCGAGGCGGCGCTTTCACAGACCGGAGGGACCGGTGACTGCGGGTGGGGTGCTGGCCCGGGCCCTTGCTGGCGGGGCTGCATCCGTGGGGGGCATCAGCCCCCGTGCATTTCCTGCAGGCGCTGCTTCTCCGCGGCGGGCATCTCCAGGAATTCCCGCTGCACCTGTTCGCGTGTCTTGGGCGTGCCGGTATTCCTTTGCGGCAGGGCATAGCCGCGCGCGAGCAGGGCGAGGCTGCCGTCCTTGCGGGCGGCTTCGATGTCCCGCAGGACGTCGCTGCGCTGCTTTCCCCCTTGCAGGTGGTCCGGGTGCGTGGTGTAGCCCACCTCGCCGCCCGCCGGGTGATACAGGGATGAGGCGGTGGCGACGGCAGGCATCGCCATGGCGAGCGCTGCCAATGGCGCGAACAAGGCGGTGCGTGCGTTGAGGATGGTTTTGCGGGACATGGAGGGTGTTTCCTTTCAGGGGGAGTGATCCGGGGTTGCATGCCCTGGCCGCAGGTGCTTGCCAGTGCATGGGGATACTGTAAAAACGCCATGCCGACAGGGTGCCCACCGCTGCCTGACGAATTTGTAATCGCGGCCCCCGCCATGTTCTTTGACAATCCGGGCATGAAAGTTCTGCTCATCGAAGACGAAGTCAAGCTTGCGCACTACCTGCGCAAGGGGCTCACGGAGGCCGGATATGTGGTGGACGTGGCGCACAACGGGGTCGATGGCCTGCACATGGCCCTGGAGGGCGACTACGCGCTGCTGGTACTTGACGTGATGCTGCCCGGCATCGACGGATTGAGCCTGCTTGCCGCGCTGCGCAAGACCCGCCAGACCCCTGTGCTCATGCTCACGGCCCGTACCAAGGTGGAGGACCGCGTGCTGGGCCTGCAGTCGGGCGCCGATGACTATCTGGTCAAGCCGTTTGCTTTCTCCGAACTCATGGCGCGCATCGAGGTCATCGTGCGGCGGAGCCGGGTGGCGCAACCAGGATCGGCGTGCGCCACGGTGCTGCAACTGGCGAACCTGGAAGTGGATCTGTTGCGGCGCAAGGCCACGCGCGCGGGCCAGCGCCTGGACCTGACGGCCAAGGAGTTTCTGTTGCTCACGCTCTTCCTGCGCCGCCAGGGGGAAGTGCTCTCGCGCACCGAGATCGCCGCCCAGGTATGGGACATGAACTTCGATAGCGAGACCAATGTGGTCGAGGTCGCCATCCGGCGGCTGCGCAGCAAGATGGACGTGCCCTTTCCCGAACCCCTGCTGCACACCATCCGTGGCATGGGGTATGTGATGGAAGCGCGCGGCGCATGACGGGCACGCGTGCACCCGGGTCGCTGCGCCGGCGGCTGTCCTGGTGGCTTGCCGCGCAGAGCCTGGCGGGCCTGGGCGCTGTGTGCCTGCTGGTGTATCTGGTCACGGCGGCGGGATTTCGCGAACGGCAGGACAGCCAGCTGGAGCAGAAGGAAGCCGTGGTGCGGCATCTTTTGTCGGGCGGGGGAATGCACCCCATGCCGCAGCCCTGGAACGACGTCCATCTGCTGGATGATTTCCTGGCCGGGCACGACAACTTCCGGCTGCGGGTATCGACTGGGGAGGGGGAGGTGCTCTACCCCCGTGTTGCGCGGGGCGATCCGCCGCTGCTGGCCTGGCGCGAGCGCAGCTTCGAGGTGGCGGCCCAGCGCCCAGAGGCGCCCGGCCGCGTGCTGCGGGTATGGCTGGCGCTGGACATCCAGGCCGATGAGCAGTTGTTGCGCCGCATGGCCGTCACGCTGTGGGTCGCTGCGCTGGCGGGCGCGGTGGTGGTGTCGCTGGGCGGCTTCACGCTGGTCCACCTGGGGTTGTCGCCCGTGCGCGCCCTCTCGGCGCAGGTGCGGGCGCTTTCGCCCGACACGCTGCACCAGCGCCTCGGCACGGAAGGGCAGCCCGCCGAGTTGCAGCCGCTCGTCGAGCAGTTCAACGGCCTGCTCGGCCGGCTGGAAAAGGCCTACGTCCAGGTGGAGGGATTCAACGCGGATGTGGCCCATGAACTGCGCACGCCATTGGCGACATTGCAGGCCAGCAACGAGCTGGCGTTGCGCGGGCTGCTTGGCGGCGGCGCGGGCAATGCGGGAGAGCTGGGCGAGGTGCTGGCCTCCAACCTGGAGGAATTGCAGCGCCTCACGGGCATCGTCAACGACATGCTTTTTCTTTCCCAGGCCGACCGGGGCGCGGGCGCCCGCCGCGAGCCCACCCCCAGCCTCGCCCGGGTGGTGGCGCAGGTGGCGGAATTTCACGAGGCCGCCTTGGCGGACGCGGGGCTGGCATTGCACATCTCGGGCGATGCGGCGGGGCAGTTCGATGTCCCGCTGCTGCACCGAGCGCTGTCCAATCTCATCGGCAATGCGGTGCGCCACGCCCGCCAGGGTACGGCGGTGCAGGTGCGCATCGCTCCCCTGCCGGGAGGCGGGGGCGGAGTGATGGTCGTCAACGAGGGGGAGACCGTGGCGCCCGAGGTGCTGGCGCGGCTGTTCGACCGATTCTTCCGAGCGGATCCCTCGCGGGCCCACGCCCAGAGGAACCATGGCCTGGGCCTGGCCATCACGGACGCCATAGCCCGCATGCATGGCGGGCGGACGGTGGCCACATCGTCTGGCGGGGTGACGGCCATCGGCCTGGAGCTGCCTGCCAGCTAGGCACGGGGCGATCCTGTCCGCGCGGGGCCGAAAGGGGCTGAGTCCCCGGGGGCGGACCCTTCTGTTCCTGGCGTGTTTCAAGCCAGGGCTGGCGACACGGAGCCTGGCCGGGTGTTTCGGGGACGGACTATTCGTCGATCGACGCGCTCCAGCGGTCTCCCCAGCTGCGCGCGCCCACGCGCTCGATATCGCGCCGGTCGCGCTTGGTGGGTCGGCCCTCCTGCAGCGTGGCGGCGGGCTCGGGGGCCAGCCGCCGTTGTTCGGCAGCCTGTTCACGCGCCGTGATGCTGTCCGCCGTTTCCTCGTACAGTTGCTGCGCAATGGGGGCGGGTCCGCGCGCGCCGCTCAGGCCCCGCACCAGAACCGTGCGGGCGAGGGGGCCCTGGCGCAAGGCCACGGTATCGCCGCAGCGCAGGTCGCGTGCAGGCTTGGCCAGCTGGCCGTTGACCGTCACGCGGCCCTTGCCGATCTCTTCGGTGGCCAGGCTGCGCGTCTTGTAGAAGCGGGCGCACCAGAGCCACTTGTCCAGCCGCATTGTCTCCGAGGTGTTCATGCGGAGGATTGTGACGCGTGTGCGTGGTTTGCACTGTCAGCCGATGGCGCGGCCAGTGGCAGGCGTACAACGGCATCCAGGCCCGCCACCCGGTGGCCCACCACGCGGTTGGTCAGCGAGATGCTGCCCCCGATGGCCTCCACGATCTCGCGGCAGATCGCCAGGCCCAGGCCGCTGCCGGCGCGCACATCGCCCGCCGAGAACGGCTGGAAGAGGCGGGCCGCCAGCTCGCCGTCGATGCCGGGGCCCTGGTCGCTGAGGGTCAGCGCCACATGGTGGCTGTCGGTGCGCAGGTCCACCGTCAGCTCGCTGCCCTGCGGCGCATGGCGCACGGCGTTGTGCAGCAGGTTGCGGCTCAGTTCGCGCAGCATCCACTCGTGGGCCTGGACCCGCGCGGGCACGGTCTGTATGCCGAAGTCCAGGTCGCGCTGCGCGATCAGTGGTGATATCTCCAGCGCCACGGTGCGCAGCACATCGTCCAGCCGCGTGGTGGGCGGTGCGCTCTGCTGGCGCAGTTGCTCCACCTTCGCCAGCGCCAGCATCTGGTTGGCCAGCTGGGTGGCGCGGTCCACCGTATCGCTGATCTCGTGCAGGGCCTGCCGGGGCTCCACGTCGCCCCGCAGGGCCGATTGCACCTGGGTCTTCAGCACGGCCAGGGGGGTGCGCAGCTGGTGGGAGGCATCGCGCACGAAGCGCTTCTGGTGGCGCAGCAGGTGGCGCAGGCGCTGCATCACTTCGTTGGTGGCGTCGATCAGCGGCTGCAGTTCGCGCGGCGTGGAGGGGGCGGCGATGGGGCTCAGGTCGCCCTCCCGGCGGTCCTGCAGCTGCAGGCTCAGCTGCCGCACGGGATGGATGGCCCGCTGCACCACCAGCACCACGGTGAGGGCGATCACGGCAATCAGCAGGGCCTGGCGCAGCAACGTGTTGCGCAGGATCTGCAGGGCCAGCGTTTCACGCACTTCGAGCGTCTCTGCCACCTGGATCACGGCCATGGCCCGGCCTTCGGAGCTGGCCACGGGCTGCAGCAGCACGGCCACGCGCACGTCGCGGTCGCGAAAGCGGTCGTCGTAGAAGTCCACCAGCGCGGCGTAGGGCGGGCGGTCCGGGATCTTTCCACGCCAGACAGGCAGTTCGGCAAATCCCGAGACCAGTTCGCCATGCAGGTTGGAGACGCGGTAGAACATCTGGCTCTGGTTGTCGGCCTCAAAGGCTTCCAGGGCCGAGTAGGGCACGGTGGCGCGCAATTCGGCCGCGTCGTCAAAGCCTTTCACGTCGAGCTGTTCGCTGATGGTCTTGGCGGACGCCAGCAGCGTGCGGTCGTAGGCGGTGTGCAGCGATGCCAGCGTCTGCTGGTACAGGCTGAAGGTATTGAAGCCGATGAACAGCGCCACCGGCAGCAGGATGCCCAGCAGCAGGCGCCTGCGCAGCGAAGGGTGGCGGTGCCCGCCGGCGGGGGCTGCGGTCATGCGTCGGTCCGCAGCAGGTAGCCCAGCCCGCGCAGCGTCATGAGGGTCAGGCCGGTGCCCGCCAGTTTCTTGCGCAGGCGGTACACCACGACCTCGATGGCCTCGTACTGCACGTCCAGCTGGCCGGGGAACACCAGCTCGTACAGCCGCTCCTTGGTGACGGCGTGGCCTGGCTGGGCAAGCAGGGCGTGCATGAGCGCCAGCTCGCGCGGCGTCAGCTCCATCACCTCGCCCTGGAGATACAGCGCGCCGCTGTTCTTGTCATAGCGGATGGCACCGATCTGCACGGTGCTGGGAGCCAGCTGCATGCCGGGTAGGGGGTCCGCGCTGCGGCGCACCAGGGCACGCAGCCGGGCCTCGAGTTCGTCCAGGTCGAAGGGCTTGGGCAGGTAATCGTCCGCCCCTGCGTTCAGCCCCATCACCCGGTCGCCCACGGTGCCTCGGGCGGTGAGGATCAGCACCGGCGTTCGCAGGCCGCGGGCGCGCGCCTGCTGCAGCACCTGCAGGCCGTCGAGCCCGGGCAGGGTAAGGTCCAGAATGACGGCGTCGGGCTGGCGGGACGCCCACTGGCTCAGGGCGGATTTGCCGTCGCCCACCGCAGTCACCTCCATGCCGCGCCGGGTCAGTGCACGGTGCAGGGTCGCCTGCATGGTGGGGTCGTCTTCAACGAGGAGCAATTGCATGCGCGGCACCATAGCATCGTCTCATCGCATGCGCCGTATGGGTGTTTTCCCTGAGTCGCAGGACAGCCGTTTGACAGGCAGCGCGCGCATCATCGAACGGTTCGCAAACCTTACAAGGAGACACCATGCGTCGCGATATGTTTCTGAAATCACTGGCTGCCATGGCCGCCGCCGGCGTGCTGCCGGTATCGGCCCAGAGCGCCCACGCCATCAAGATGATGATTCCCGCCAACCCTGGCGGTGGCTGGGACACCACGGGCCGTGCGCTGGGCAAGGCCATGCAGGATGCAGGCGTCGCGTCGTCGGTGTCTTATGACAACAAGGGCGGCGCCGCTGGCGCCATCGGCCTGGCCCAGTTCGTCAACGCCAGCAAGGGCGACCCGAACGCCCTGATGGTGATGGGCGCCGTGATGCTGGGCGGCATCATCACGGGCAAGCCGCCCGTGGGCCTGGACAAGGTGACCCCGCTCGCGCGCCTGACCAGCGAATACAACGTGTTCGTGCTGCCCGCCAATTCGCCTTTCAAGTCCATGAAGGACGTGGTGGACCAGCTCAAGAAGGATCCTGGCAGCGTGAAGTGGGGCGGTGGCTCGCGTGGTTCCACCGAGCACATCGCGGCAGCGATGATCGCCCGCGAAGTGGGCGTGGACCCCGCCAAGATCAACTACGTGGCCTTCCGTGGGGGTGGTGAGGCCACCGCCGCCATCCTGGGCGGCAACGTCACGGTCGGCGGCAGCGGCTACAGCGAGTTCGCCGAGTACATCACCGCGGGCAAGATGCGCGCCGTGGGCGTCACCTCGGGCTCGCGCCTGAAGGGCGTGAACGTCGCCACGCTCAAGGAGCAGGGCATCAACGTGGAAATCGGCAACTGGCGCGGCGTGTACGGCGCGCCTGGCATCACCCCCGAGCAGCGCAAGGCGCTGATCGAGGCCCTGTCCAAGACCTTCAAGCACAAGGCCTGGCAAGATGCGATGGAGAAGAACGGCTGGACCCCCGCATGGATGGCCGGCGACGAGTTCGCCAACTTCGTGGATGCCGAGTTCGCCAGCATGCGCGCCACCATGGCCAAGTCGGGGATGATCTGAGGCCAGCAAGTTAGGCCTCGGCTGCGCGGCCCCTGCGGGGTGCGCGGCCTTGCTGCCCGCCCGGTGAAGGAAAAACATGACACAACAACATTCATCGCGCTCCAAGCCCTTGCAGACCCTGATAGGGGCGGGCCTGGTGGTGCTTGCGCTGTTTCTGGCCTGGGGTGCCAGCACGGTCAGCTCGGAGGCGGGCTACGGCGGCGTGGGCCCCAATTTCTTTCCCTGGGTGGTCAGCATCGCCTTGCTGATCTGCGGCGTGCTCTGCGTGGTGCATGCACTGACCGGGGGCTTTCGTGAGCTGGAAGAGGGCTCGGGCGACGAGCGCGCCCACTGGAAGGGTTTCATCTGGGTGTCGGCCGGGCTGCTGCTCAATGCCTTGCTCATCACGACGCTGGGCTTCATCCTGAGCTGCGCGCTGTGCTTCGTGCTGTCGGTGCGGGGCTTCAAGAGCTCGGAAGGCGAGCTGGACCTGCGCCTGCGGGCCTGGATCAAGGATTCCCTCATTGGCGTGGCCGTGGCCGCGCCGGTGTTCTGGATGTTTACGCAATTGCTGGCCATCAACCTGCCCGGCCTCACCAACACGGGGTGGCTGTAAAGCCTGCACGCCATGGAAACGTTGAACCTCCTGATGCAGGGTTTTGCCACCGCTGCCACTCCCATCAACCTGATGTGGGCCTTCGTGGGCTGCATGATCGGCACCGCCGTGGGCGTGCTGCCCGGCATCGGGCCAGCCGTGGCGGTGGCCATGCTGCTGCCCATCACCGTGAAGGTCGAGGCCACGGCCTCCATGATCTTCTTCGCGGGCATCTATTACGGCGCCATGTATGGCGGCTCCACCACGTCCATCCTGCTGAACACGCCCGGTGAGGCGGGCTCCATGGTCACCGCCATGGAGGGCAACAAGATGGCCAAGAACGGCCGTGCGGGCGCGGCGCTGGCGACCGCCGCCATCGGCTCGTTCGTGGCGGGCACCATCGCCACCGTGCTGGTCACGTTCTTTGCCCCCCTGGTGGCTGAATACGCCGTGCGCCTGGGCCCGCCCGAGTACTTCATGCTGATGGTGCTGGCCTTCACCACCGTGAGCGCGGTGCTGGGCAAGAGCACGCTGCGCGGCATGGTGGCGCTGTTCGTCGGCCTGGCCATGGGCCTCATCGGCATCGACCAGATCTCGGGCCAGGCGCGCTACACCGGTGGCGTGCCCGAGCTGATGGACGGGATCGAGGTGGTGCTGATCGCCGTGGGCCTGTTTGCCGTGGGCGAGGCCTTGTACAACGTGATGTACGAAGGCAGGACCGACGAAACCCAGAACCGCCTGACCAGCACGCACATGACCAAGGAGGAGTGGAGGCGTTCGTGGCCCGCATGGATCCGCGCCACCTTCATCGGCTTTCCGTTCGGCACCGTGCCCGCGGGCGGCAGCGAGATCCCGACCTTCCTGAGCTACGCCGCTGAAAAGAAGCTGAGCAAGCACAAGGAAGAGTTCGGCACCACCGGCGCCATCGAAGGCGTGGCGGGCCCCGAGGCCGCCAACAACGCGGCCATCACGGCCACGCTGATCCCGCTGCTCACGCTGGGCATTCCCACGTCCAACACCACGGCCATCCTGCTGGGTGCGTTCCAGAACTACGGCATCCAGCCCGGCCCGCAGCTGTTCGACACCAATGGCGCGCTGGTGTGGGCACTGATCGCCTCCATGTACATCGGCAACGTGATGCTGCTCATCCTGAACCTGCCGCTGGTGGGCCTGTGGGTGAAGCTGCTCAAGATTCCCAAGTCGTACCTGTACGCGGGCATCCTGGTGTTCTCCACGCTGGGCGTGTACGGCATGCGCCAGAGCGCGTTCGATCTGGTGCTGCTGTATGCGATCGGCCTCTTGGGCGTGGGGATGCGCCGCTTCGACTTCCCGGCCGCTCCAGTGGTGGTGGGCATGATCCTGGGGCCTCTGGCCGAGGCGCAGATGCGCAACGCCGTGTCGATTGGCGAAGGCAAGTGGACGATCTTCCTGGAGCGCCCCGGTTCGCTGACGCTGATCGTCATCGTGCTGTCCGTGCTCATCGTGCCGCGCCTGCTGCGGCGCTGGGCGGCACGCAAGCTGGCGGCGCTGGAGCGCTGATACACACAAAGGCTCGCAAAAAAGAAAACCGCGCCACATGGCGCGGTTTTTTCATGCGGGCACCGGCTGGTGCAGACGGCGGATTTCGCAAGCCAGACCACAAGGGTTTCATGCCCCCGTTGCCTTCCCCACCAAGGTGACTTGCGTGCTCACAAGCCGTGAATCGTACCATAAAATGCGAATAGTTCTTATTTGCAAGGATGGTGCATGCAATCACTTCCGCAGGAGTTTCTGGCGCTCTGCCGCCAACTGGGCGATGCACAGAAGCGCTGCAGCACCGCCATGGCCGCCCAGGCCGCGCAGATCGAGGCACTGCAGCGCCAGGTGGTGCGGCTGCGCGCCCAGGTCATCGTGCGGGACACGCGCCTGGCGATGGCGCGGGATGAACTGGAGCGGATGAAGACCGCGCACCCCGGCCTGCCCCGCCGCAAGGCCATGGCGCTCCACATCGGCGTGCTCGCCGAGCGCATCGCGAGCTTGTCGCGCGAATGCCTGCGCTGGCGGCTTGCGGCACAGGCCGATGCGGTTCCCGCCAGTGCCGTGGAGCCCGCCAGCGGCGCTGCGGCGGCCCGCGTGCATGCCCCGGCCGGCGCCCTGCGCGGGGCGCCCGCGGGCTCGGCGCTCGACGCCAACCTGGCCGCGGCCGACCTGGTGATCTGCCAGACCGGCTGCATCAGCCATGACGAGTACTGGCGGGTGCAGGACCACTGCCGCCGCACGGGCAAGCCTTGCATCCTGGTGGACCAGCCCCTGGCCGTGCGAGAGGCAGAGGCGCTGGCCGCCATCCAGCCCATGGTGGTCCTGCGCATGGTGCGCGCGCAGCGCCCTGCGGACGGCACCACCACCGGGCAGGAGGCGTTGATCTTGAATGAAAATGGCCGCTAGCGCTGAAGGAATAAGCGCAAGATGCTATTGATTTGATAGTATTTGGCGGCGCGGGGTCGAGGCGCTGCGCCGGGCCCGTGGCGCCTGTAGCGGCCGCGCCGCGCTACCATCCGCGGATGCCCCTGCTCACCGACGACGCCCCCGCACTGCCGCTGGATGCCCAGGGCATTCTCGAACTGGCGGCGCGGTCCATGTTCCAGCTGTTTTCCAGCGTCAGCCAGGGCATGTTCCTGGTGGACCGCAGCGGGCGGATCGTGTGGGTCAACGAAGGCTACCAGCGCTTTCTGCCCGACCTGGGGTTCTCTTCGGTCGACCAGTTCGTGGGCCGCACGGTGGAAGAGGTGATCCCCAACACCCAGATGCGCCGCGTGCTGGAGACCGGCCAGCCCGTGCTGATCGACCTGCTCACCAACAAGGCCGGCACCTTCGTGGTCAGCCGCATCCCGCTGCGCGACGATACCGACCGCGTGATCGGCGCCATCGGCATCGTGCTGTTCGACCACCCCGAGACCACGCTGCAGCCGCTGATCAGCAAGTTCGCGCTGCTGCAGCGGGACCTGGACGACGCGCGGCGCGAGCTGGCCAGCCAGCGCAGCCGCTCCCTGGCCGTGGCGGGCGACGGCGAGCGGCGCGCCAAGTACACCTTTGCCAGCTTCATTGGCTCCAGCCCTGCGGCGGCCGAGGTCAAGCGCCAGGCGCGCCGCGCGGCGCAGTCCAGCAGCCCCGTGTTGTTGCTGGGCGAGACGGGCACGGGCAAGGAGTTGCTGGCCCACGCCATTCATGCGGCATCGAGCCGCGCCAGCGGCCCGTTCGTGAGCGTCAACATTGCCGCCGTGCCCGACACATTGCTGGAGGCCGAGTTCTTTGGCGTGGCCCCCGGGGCCTACACCGGTGCCGACCGCAAGGGGCGCGACGGCAAGTTCAAGCTGGCCGATGGCGGCACGCTCTTCCTCGACGAAATCGGCGACATGCCGCAAAGCCTGCAGGCCAAGCTGCTGCGGGCCCTGCAAGAGGGCGAGATCGAGCCGCTGGGCTCCAACAAGCTCGTGCCCTTCAACGTGCGCATCCTGGCCGCCACCTCGCGCGACCTGGCCGCGCTGGTGCGCGAGGGCAAGTTCCGCGAGGACCTGTTCTACCGCCTGCACGTGCTGCCCGTGCGCGTGCCGCCGCTGCGCGTGCGGCGCACCGACATCCCGGCCCTGGTGGAGGCGCTGGGTGAAGACCTGGCGCTGCGCAACAGCACGGCCCCGCCCGAGCTGCTGCCCGATGCCATGGCGCTGCTGGCGGGCCAGCCCTGGCGCGGCAACATCCGCGAACTGCGCAACGTGCTGGAGCAGGCCGTGATGCGCAGCGACTCGCCGTCCATCGACGCCGCCCAGCTCGAACGTGTCCTGCGCGAGGCCGGCGTGGAGCCGGCCGCTCCCGCGCCGGTGCTGGACACGGCTTCCATGGCCGATGCCCAGGACGAAAGCCGCTACCTGCGTCCGCTGGCCGAGCAGGTGGCCGAGCTGGAGCGGCGCGCCATCGCGGCGACCCTGAAAGCCCATGGCGGCAACAAGCTCGCCACCGCACGGCAACTGGGCATCTCGCGGGCCACGCTGTATGGACGTCTGGAAAACCCTGAATAAATATCAGACACATGTCTGATATTTCTACAATTGAATTGTTCAAAAATCAGACTATGTCCCGCAGGCGTCAGCAGGGTTTTCATACAAATCAACAACTTGCATGCTGGCATGAACTGTGCAATGTTCAGGTATCACAACAAGGAGACATCGCCATGCATCGTCGCACCCTGGTCGCCCTGGCCACCGCTGCCGTCACCGCCGCCACGCTTTCCACCCCCGCTTTCGGCCAGGCCGGGGAAATCCGCATCGCCCACATCTACAGCAAGACCGGCCCGCTGGAGGCCTATGGCAAGCAGACCCAGACCGGCCTGCTGATGGGCCTGAACTACGCCACCGGCGGCAGCATGACCGTCAATGGCAAGAAGCTCGTCGTGATTGAAAAGGACGACCAGGGCAAGCCTGACCTGGGCAAGAGCCTGCTGGCCTCGGCCTATTCGGACGACAAGGCCGACATCGCCGTCGGCCCCACGTCCTCGGGCGTGGCCCTGGCGCTGCTGCCCGTGGCCGAGGAATACAAGAAGATCCTGCTGGTGGAGCCCGCCGTGGCCGACGCCATCACCGGCGACAAGTGGAACAAGTACATCTTCCGCACCGGCCGCAACAGCAGCCAGGATGCCATCTCCAACGCCGTGGCCGTCGACAAGGCCGGCGTCACGGTGGCCACGCTGGCGCAGGACTATGCCTTCGGCCGCGACGGCGTGAAGGCCTTCAAGGACGCGCTCAAGAACGCCAAGCTCGTGCACGAGGAGTACCTGCCCACGACCACCACCGACTTCACTGCCGGTGCCCAGCGCCTGATCGACAAGCTCAAGGACGTGCCCGGCCGCAAGGTCATCTTCATCATCTGGGCCGGCGCGGGCAACCCCTTCAAGATCGCCGACATGGACTTGAAGCGCTACAACATCGAGATCGCCACGGGCGGCAACATCCTGCCCGCCATGGCCGCGTACAAGAACTTCCCTGGCATGGAAGGCGCCACGTACTACTACTTCGGCATCCCCAAGAACCCCGTGAACGAAGCCATGGTGGCCGCGCACTACAAGGAGTTCAAGACCCCGCCGGACTTCTTCACCGCCGGCGGCTTCAGCTCCGCCATGGCGCTGGTCACCGCCCTCAAGGCCACGAACGGCGACACCAACACCAACAAGCTCATCAAGACCATGGAGGGCATGAGCTTCGAGACCCCCAAGGGCAAGATGACCTTCCGCAAGGAAGACCACCAGGCCATGCAGAGCATGTACCACTTCAAGATCAAGGTGGACCCGGCCTTCGCCTGGGGCGTGCCCGAGCTGGTGCGCGAGATCAAGCCTGAAGAAATGAACGTGCCGATCCGCAACAAGCGATAGGCCGGTTTTTTCGATGCGTTAGCGAGGCCCGACGGACAGGACAACCATCCTGCTCCTTCGGGGTTCATCCCGCAGGGGCGGCCGCCCCTCTTTTTCCAGTGAATTGATGCATGAACCCCCGGATCACACGGGGGCAGGGTCGGTTTTTCTCAAAATTATTTGGAGACAAGACAACATGGCTTTCAATTTCATCCGGGCGGCTGCAGCAGGGGCTGTAATTTCAATGTGCGCAGCGGGCGGCGCGATGGCCGCCGTCAACCTGCCCGCGCTCAAGATCGACAAGACGCAGACCACCGTGTCGGGCCTGTCGGCTGGCGGCTTCATGGCCGTGCAGCTGCACGTGGCGTATTCGGCCACGTTTGCCAAGGGCGTGGGCGTGGTCGCGGGCGGGCCGTTCAATTGCGCCGAGGGCTCGGTCGTCAATGCCACGGGGCGCTGCATGGCCAGCCCGGCGGGCATTCCCACCAGCACGCTGGTCAGCACCACCAACACCTGGGCCAGCCAAGGCGCCATCGACCCCGTGGCCAACCTGCAGAACTCGAAGGTCTACCTGTTCTCGGGCACGCTCGACAGTGCGGTCAAGACCGGCGTGATGGATGCCCTGCGCACCTACTACAACAGCTTCGTGCCGGCCGCCAACGTGGTCTACAAGAAGGACATCGCTGCCGAGCACGCCATGGTCACCGACGACTACGGCAACGGTTGCACCACCAAGGCCGCGCCCTACATCAGCAACTGCAACTTCGACCTGGCCGGTGCCATGCTGCAGCACCTGTACGGCCCGCTCAATGCACGCAACAACGCGGCGCTGCCCACCGGCAACTTCATCGAGTTCAACCAGAGCGAATTCATCTCCAACCACGGCATGGCCGCCACGGGCTGGGCCTATGTGCCGCAGGCCTGCCAGGCGGGCGGCAGCGCCACCTGCAAGCTGCACGTGGTGCTGCATGGCTGCAAGCAGAACATCAGCGATGTGCAGCAGCAGTACGTGCGCAACACGGGGTACAACCGCTGGGCCGACACCAACAACATGGTGATGCTGTACCCACAGACCAGCACGGCCGCCACCAACAGCTGCTTTGACTGGTGGGGCTACGACAACGCCAACTACGCCAAGAAGTCCGGCCCGCAGATGGCGGCCATCAAGGCCATGGTGGACCGGGTCTCCAGCGGCGGCACCACCAACCCGCCGGTGGACCTGCCTGCCCCCACGGGCGTGAGCACCTCGGGCGCCACCGCCAGCGGCATGGCGATTGCCTGGAACGCCGTCTCGGGCGCTGCCAGCTACAACGTGTACCGCAACGCCAACAAGGTCAACGCGCTGCCCGTGACCGCCACGAACTACAGCGACACCGGCCTGGCCGCTTCCACCACCTACAGCTGGACCGTGCGTGCCGCCGATGCCAACGGCGCCGAAGGCGCCGTGTCCGCGGCGGCATCCGGCACCACGCTGGCGGCGCCGGGTGGCGGCACGGGCACCTGCACCACGGCCAGCAACTATACGCACACCCTCGCGGGCCGGGCGTACGCCTATGCGGGCTTCGCGTATGCCCTGGGCTCCAACCAGGGCATGGGCTGGTGGAACGTGTTCGTGACCACCACGCTCAAGCAGACCAGCCCCGGGTACTACGTGATCGGTACCTGCTGAAGCATGTACAACCCCCTGAGCCGCTTCGCGTCTTCCCCCTTCTCTCGGATGGCTGCGCCATTCGGGAAGGGGGGGCCAGCGCACGCAGGAGAAACGCCGCTTTGCAGTTTGGGCGGCCCTTGCGCGGCGGTTGCTGGTTTCGCCCGCGCCAGTTGCGGAGACTGTTTGGCGATGAAAACGCAGTGCAGGTCTTGGCATCCCGCCGCAGGGCTGGGTTGCCGGCCTCTTTGAATGAAATGACGACGACCGTGAAAGTGAAACATCACCCATGAGCACCTTGGCCACCAAGGACTTGACCATCCGCTTCGGCGGCCACGTGGCGGTCAACGCCGTGACCTGCTCCTTCGAGCCCGGCACGCTGACCGCCATCGTGGGCCCCAACGGTGCGGGCAAGACCACGTACTTCAACCTCATCTCGGGGCAACTGCGCGCCACGGCGGGCAGCGTCACGCTGGGCGGGCAGGACCTCACGGGCCAGTCGGTCTCGGCGCGCACGCATGCGGGCCTGGGCCGGGCGTTTCAGCTCACCAACCTGTTCCCGAACCTCAGCGTGCTGGAGAACGTGCGCCTGGCCGTGCAGGCCACGCAGGAGGGCAAGCACCGCCGGGGCCTGAACCTGTGGAGCATCTGGAGCGACCACCGCGCGCTGACCGAACGGGCGCAGGCCATCCTGCACACGGTGGCCATGCACGAGCGCCGCGACACCCCCGTGGCCAGCCTGCCGCACGGCGACCAGCGCAAGCTCGAAGTGGCGCTGCTCATGGCGCTGGAGCCGCAGGTCTACATGTTCGACGAGCCCACGGCCGGCATGAGCCACGACGAGGCGCCCGTGATCCTGAACCTGATCCGCGAGCTGAAAAAAGACAAGACCAAGATCATCCTGCTGGTGGAGCACAAGATGGACGTGGTGCGCGAGCTGGCCGACCGCATCATCGTGCTGACCAACGGCACGCTGGTGGCCGACGGCCCGCCGGCAGAAGTGATCGCCTCGCCCGTGGTGCAAGAGGCCTACCTGGGCGTGACGAAGGAGGCGGCTGCATGACCACCACCACGAACAACACGGGCAACCTGCTCGAACTCAAGGGCGTGCACACCCACATCGGCGCGTACCACATCCTGCACGGCGTCGACCTGGCCGTGCCCAAGGGCCAGCTCACCATGCTGCTGGGCCGCAACGGCGCGGGCAAGACGACCACGCTGCGCACCATCATGGGCCTGTGGCATGCGTCCCAGGGCTCGGTCCACTTCGGGGGCAAGGACATCACGGCGCTGAACACCCCGCAGATCGCGGGCATGAACATCGCCTACGTGCCCGAGAACATGGGCATCTTCGCGGACCTGACCGTGAAGGAGAACATGCTGCTGGCCGCGCGCGGCGCCAAGAACGCAGCGCAGATGGACACGGCGCGGCTCGAATGGATCTTCAAGCTCTTCCCTGCCGTGGAGAAATTCTGGAACCACCCGGCCGGCAAGCTCAGCGGCGGGCAAAAGCAGATGGTGGCCGTGAGCCGCGCCATCGTCGAGCCGCGCGACCTGCTCATCGTGGACGAGCCCAGCAAGGGCCTCGCCCCCGCCATCATCAACAACATGATCGATGCGTTCGACCAGCTCAAGAAGAGCGGCGTGACCATCCTGCTGGTGGAGCAGAACATCAACTTCGCGAAGCGGCTCGGCGACACCGTGGCCGTGATGGACAACGGCCAGGTGGTGCATGCGGGCAGCATGGCCGCGCTGGCGCAGGACGAGGCACTGCAGCGGTCGCTGCTGGGGTTGGCACTATGAATTTCACAAAAAATTTCAAGCTATTTTGGCCGCTGGCGCTGGATGGCAAAGCGCCAAAAGCTATTAAAAATA
Organism: Acidovorax sp. GW821-FHT10E03; assembly: GCF_059415205.1. Classification (NCBI taxonomy): domain Bacteria; kingdom Pseudomonadati; phylum Pseudomonadota; class Betaproteobacteria; order Burkholderiales; family Comamonadaceae; genus Acidovorax; species Acidovorax sp. GW821-FHT10E03. Next base: position 267,794 of record NZ_JBWKMU010000001.1, read on the forward strand.
TAGCATTCAAGCGCGTGGCGCTTGCCGCGCAAGGAGACCGGGCATGAGCATTACCCGCGACTTCGACTGGAAGCCCCTGGCCCTGGTGCCCGCGCTGGCACTGCTGGTGCTGCCCTTCATCGGCTCGCCCAGCACCTGGCTCACGCTCACGGTGGCGGGGCTGGCCATGGGCATGATCGTGTTCATCATCGCCTCGGGCCTCACGCTGGTGTTCGGCCTCATGGACGTGCTCAACTTTGGCCACGGCGTGTTCATCGCGCTGGGCGCCTTCGTGGCCACCAGCGTGCTGGGCACCATGGGCGACTGGACGCAAAGCGCCGAGCTGTGGCGCAACCTGCTGGCCGTGCTGCCCGCCATGCTGGTGGCCATGGCCGTGGCGGGCGCGGTGGGCCTGGCGTTCGAGCGTTTCATCGTGCGGCCCGTGTACGGCCAGCACCTCAAGCAGATCCTCATCACCATGGGCGGCATGATCATTGGTGAAGAACTCATCAAGGTCATCTGGGGCCCCGCGCAGATCCCGCTGCCGCTGCCCGAGGGCATGCGTGGCTCGCTGCTCATTGGCGATGCAGCCATCGAGAAATACCGCCTGGTGGCCGTGGCCGTGGGGCTGCTGGTGTTCGCCGTGCTGGCCTGGACGCTGTCGCGCACCAAGGTCGGCCTGCTCATCCGCGCCGGCGTGCAGGACCGCGAGATGGTCGAGAGCCTGGGCTACCGCATCCGCCGCCTGTTCATCGGCGTGTTCGTCGTGGGTTCGGCCCTGGCGGGCCTGGGTGGCGTGATGTGGGGCCTGTACCAGCAGAACGTGGTGCCGCAGATGGGCGCGCAGGTCAACGTGCTGATCTTCATCGTGATCATCATCGGCGGCCTCGGGTCCACGGGCGGCGCCCTCATCGGCGCGCTGCTGGTGGGGCTCATGGCCAACTACACCGGCTTCCTGGTGCCCAAGGTGGCGCTGTTCTCCAACATCGCGCTGATGGTGGCCATTCTGCTGTGGCGCCCGCAGGGTGTGTACCCGGTCGCGAACCGTTGAAGAGGAGTCCCAAGACATGCTGAACCGACTTCTTTCCAACGACTACCCGCGCAGCAAGGTGCTCGCGGTGATCCTGGTGGCCATCCTCATCGGGCTGGCGTTTGCACCCTTCCTGTTCCCGGGCGTCAAGGCGCTGTCGGTGGCAGCCAAGGTGCTGATCTTCGTGGTGCTGGTGGCCAGCTTCGATCTGCTGCTGGGCTACACCGGCATCGTGAGCTTCGCGCACACCATGTTCTTCGGCATCGGGGCCTACGGCATCGCGGTGGCCACCACCCGCCTGGGGCCGACCTGGACGGCGCTGGGCGTGGGCATTGGCGGCGCGCTGCTGCTGTCGCTGCTGCTGTCGCTGGCAGTGGGCTTGTTCTCGCTGCGCGTGCGCGCCATCTTCTTCGCGATGATCACGCTGGCCGTTGCCGCGGCGTTCCAGACGCTGGCCTCGCAGCTGTCGGACATCACCGGCGGCGAAGACGGCCTGACCTTCAAGGTGCCCGAGATCCTGTCGCCCAGTTTCGAGCCCTTTGAAGAGCCCTTCCTGGGCGTGGCCATCGACGGCCGCCTGATCTGCTACTACCTGCTGTTCGTCGCGGCGCTGGCGCTGGTGCTGGCGCTGCTGCGCATCGTCAATTCACCGTTCGGCCGCGTGCTGCAGGCCATCCGCGAGAACGAGTTCCGCGCCGAGGCCATCGGCTACCGCGTGGTGGTGTACCGCACCACGTCGAGCGTGCTGTCGGCGCTGTTCGCCACCATGGCGGGCGCGATGCTCGCGCTCTGGCTGCGCTACAACGGACCCGACACCTCGCTCAGCTTCGAAATCATGATGGACTGCCTGCTCATCGTGGTGATCGGCGGCATGGGCACCATCTACGGATCGGCCATCGGCGCCGTGCTCTTCCTGGTGGCGCAAAGCTACCTGCAGGACCTGCTGCGCCTGGGGCACGAGGCCACCTCGGGCCTGCCCTGGCTGTCTGCGCTGCTCTCGCCGGACCGCTGGCTGCTGTGGCTGGGCGTGCTGTTCGTTCTGTCGGTGTATTACTTCCCTACCGGTGTGGTGGGGCGCCTGCGCGCGGCAGCTGCGCGCAAGGCGGGGTAGGCGGCCCCTTCCCGCACGCGGGCTGGTGCGGAAGGGGCGTGGGTCAGCTGTGCAAGAAGCAACGCGAAGAAAAATACCAGGAGACAAGCACATGATGAGCATGAAGACAGGGTTTCGTCCGTTCGTTCCCGCCGCGGTGGCAGCCGCCGTTCTCGCCGCCTGTGGCGGTGGGGATGGCGAGCACGTCCCCCTCAATGCAAAGCCCGCATACCTGGGCGCCATTGCCGAGACTGCCTATGACGGCAGCAGCAACGACCTGTTGACCGCGGGCCTCGGCGCCACCGGCATGGCGGCGGCGCTGCCGCCCGCCTATGCCGACCCGCTCAAGCCCACCGCCGCCGAGTTGCGCCGCACGGCCATCCACACCAACTACCGCGCCATGCTCGACATGACCGCCGCGGGCGGCTACGGCCTGCTGTACGGCCCCAACGTGGACGCGCAGGGCAAGGTCACGGCGGGCGAGGGCAAGGTGGCGGGCACCGAGTACATCGCGTTCGCCGACGACGGCACGGGCCGCAAGAACGTCACCCTGATGGTGCAGGTGCCTGCCAGCTTCGATCCCAGGAAGCCCTGCATGATCACCGCGACCACGTCGGGCTCGCGCGGCGTGTATGGCGGCATCTCCACGGGCGAGTGGGGCCTCAAGCGCGGCTGCGCCGTAGCGTATTCGGACAAGGGCACGGGCGGTGCGCCGCACGACCTGCAGAACGACACCGTGCCGCTCATCGACGGCACCCGGACCACCGCCACCGCGGCGGGCAAGGATGCGGCCTTCAATGCCGGGCTCACGGCATCGGAGCTCGCGGCCTTCAACAAGGCCACCCCCGACCGCTTCGCCTTCAAGCATGCCCATTCAGGCCAGAACGCCGAGAAGGACTGGGGCACCACGACGCTGCAGGCGGTGGAGTTCGGCTACTACGTCCTCAACCAGCGCCACGGCGAGACCAACGCGGCCGGCCAGCGCCTGAAGACGCTCACGCCCCGCAACACCATCGTGATTGCGTCCAGCATTTCCAACGGTGGCGGCGCGGCGATCGCCGCCGCCGAGCAGGACACGCAGGGCCTGATCAGCGGCGTGGCCGTGTCCGAGCCCGCGCTGGAGCTGCCCGCCAACCCTGGCGTCACGGTGCGCCGTGGCAGCACCGAGGTGGCGGTCACGGGCAAGACGCTGGTGGACTTCACCACCTACGCCAACCTGTACCAGGCCTGTGCATCGCTGGCGCCGTCGGTCAGCGCCAGCCCCTTCGCCGCGGCGTTCGCGGCCGGGTTTGCCAGCGCGGCGCTGCCCATCGCGCCCAACCGCTGCGCGGCGCTCAAGACGGCGGGGCTGCTGTCGGCCTCCACCACCGCAGCGCAGGCCGAAGAGGCGCTGCAAAAGCTGCGCGCCTATGGCTGGGAGCCCGAGTCGAACGACCTGCATGCCTCGCTGGCCGCGTTCGAAGTGGCCCCGGCCGTGGCGGTGACCTTTGCCAACAGCCTGTCGCGCAGCAGCGTGAAGGACCACCTGTGCGGCTTCAGCTACGCGGCCACGGCGACCACGGGCGCGGTGGTGCCCCTGGCGGCCGCAGCGTTGCCGGGCATGTTCGCCACCGGCAACGGCGTGCCGCCTTCCGGTGGCATCAACCTCGTGAACAACCTGGGCAAGCTGGGCCCGGCGCGCGACTTCCTGTCGTTCTCGGACGCGGGCGTGGCCGACTGGAACACGGCGGGCGCGCTGTGCCTGCGCAACCTGGTCACCGGCACCGACGCAGCGGCCAGGAAGCTGCAGGCCGGCGTGGATGAAACCCGCCGCAACGGCAACCTGCGGGGCAAGCCCGCCGTCATCGTGCACGGCCGGGCCGATGCGCTGCTGCCCGTGAGCCACACCTCGCGCCCCTATGCCGCGTTGAACAAGAAGATCGAGGGCGCAGCCAGCCGGCTCAGCTATGTGGAAGTGGCCAACGCCCAGCATTTCGACAGCTTCATCGGCCTGCCCACGGTGCTGCCGGGCTACGACACGCGCTACGTACCGCTGCACGTGTACCTGAACCACGCGCTCGATGCCGTGTACGAGCACCTGGCCAATGGCAAGGCCTTGCCCGCCAGCCAGGTGGTGCGCACCGTGCCCCGGGGCGGCACACCCGGCAGCGCGCCGGCCATCACCGCCGCCAATGTGCCGCCACTGGCCACCGTGCCCGCTGCGGCCAATGCCATTGCCATTGCGGCAGGCGCCATCTCCATCCCCGACTGACGCGGGCCCCCGGCTGGCGAAAGAGGGAATCACCCCGTGTGCCGCGCCCGCGGTGGGCGTGGCGCCGGGGCCATGTGTTTCTGGCGCAAAGGATGGATGTATGAACGCTGTGATGAAGACCTGGGGCCGCCGCATGGCGTCGGCGCTGGCGGTACCCGTTGTGCTGGCCCTTGGTGCCGCTGGCGGCACCGCGCCCGCGCGTGCCGCCGAGATCGTGTTGGGTCAGGTGGCGCCCTTGTCGGGCGTGCTGGCCAGCACCGGCGCGCAGATGGTGCTGGGCGGCAAGATCTACTTCGACTGGATCAACGCCCAGGGCGGCGTGCATGGCGCCTCCATCCGCCAGGCGGTGGTGGACGATGCCTACAAGGTGGACGACACCGTGAAGCTGACCCGCGAGATGCTGGCCAGGCCCGAGGTGGTGGCGCTGTACGGTTTCGCGGGCACGGCCAACATCACCCAGCTGCTGGCCGACGGCGTGCTGGAGCAGGGCGGCGCCGCGCTGGTGGCGCCCTACACGGGGGGCGAATCCCTGCGCAACCCTTTCAACCCGTGGATCTTCCATGTGCGCGCCGGGTATGCGGACGAGACTGAACACATGGTCCAGCAGCTCACCACGCTGGGCATGAACCGCGTGGCCGTGATGTACCAGGACGACGGTTTTGGCAAGGCGGGCCTGGCGGGCGTGGAGGCGGCGCTGGCCAAGCGCAACCTCAAGCTCGTGGTGGCGGCCGGCTATGAACGCAACACCGACAAGGTGGACGATGCCGTGAAGGCCATCAAGGCGGCCGACGTGCATGCCGTCATCATGATCGCCGTCAACAAGCCCGCGGCCGCGTTCATCCAGCGCTACCGCGAGCAGGGCGGCGGCGCGCAGCTGTACAACATCTCCGTGGTGGACCCGACCGAACTGGTCAAGCTGGCGGGCCTGAAAAACGCCCACGGCCTGGGCATCAGCCAGGTGGTGCCGTACCCCTACCGGCCTCAGCTGCCGGTGGTGCGCGAGTACCAGTCGCTGCTCAAGAAATACGCACCCGATGCCGAGGTCAACTACACCAGCTTCGAGCAGTTCCTGGGCGCCAAGGTACTGGTCGAAGCCCTGCGCCGCGCCGGGCCCCTGCCCACGCGCACCAAGGTCGTCAAGGCGCTGGAGTCGATGCAGAGCTATGACCTGGGCGGCATCACGCTGGGCTATTCGCCCACCAACCGCATCGGCTCGCGCTATGTCGAGGTCACCGTCATTGGCAGCAATGGCCGCCTCATGAAGTAGCCGGCCGCCACCTGTTTTCCATCTGTTGTTCCCAAAGGTTGCCACCATGTCCCCCATCTCGCGCTACGCCACCTGCGCCGGCTATGAAATCCACTACATGGAGTGGGGCGCGCGCGATGCCCCCGTGGTGGTGGCATGGCACGGCCTGGCGCGCACCGGGCGCGACATGGACGAACTCGCCGCGCACCTCGCCCCGCGCTACCGCGTGATCTGCCCCGACACCATCGGCCGGGGCCTGAGCCAGTGGGCGCGGGCACCGCAGGACGAGTACCGCCTGTCGTTCTACGCGCGCATCGCGGCCGGCCTGTTCGACCAGCTGGGCATCGAGAAGGCGCACTGGGTGGGCACGTCGATGGGTGGGGCGATCGGCACGGTGTGCGCATCGGGCCTGTTCCAGCCGCAGCTCAAGGAGCGCATCGCCAGCCTGCTGCTCAACGACAACGCGCCCCGCCTGGCGGATGCCGCGCTCGAGCGCATCAAGGCCTATGCGGGCCACCCGCCCTCGTTTGACACCGTGATGGAGTTGGAAGCCTTCTTCCGGCAGGTGTACCAGCCCTACGGCTGGCTCAGCGATGCGCAGTGGAGTCGCCTGACCGAGACCTCGACCCGGCGCCTGCCCGACGGCCGCGTGACGCCGCACTACGACCCGGCCATGGTGCAGCAGTTCACGCACCACACCAACGACTATCTGATCTGGGACCACTACGACGCGCTGGAGATCCCCGTGCTGTGCCTGCGCGGTGCGGGATCCGACCTGGTGCTGCGCGAGACCACCGCCGAGATGCTCACGCGGGGCCCCGGCGCGCGCGGGCTGGCGCAGGTGGTGGAGGTGCCCGGCTGCGGCCATGCACCCGCGCTCAATGTGCCGGCGCATTACGCGCTGGTAGACGGGTTTCTGGCACGCGCATCCTGAACGGATGGAGCGGGGAGTCGCGCAGCGTTGAAGGCGAGGGCGCTGCGCGGTACATTGGGCCCACACCACGCAACCCCTCGCCATGAAACCCCTGCTGCTCATCGCCTCGCACCTGCTTGCCCTGGCTTTGAGGGTTTGCGCTGGGTGTGTATGTGCTGCCGATCTTGATAGCGCCGGATGCGCCCACGCAGCAGGAGATCCAATCCAGCCTGCCCACCGCCCCATGGACGGCCACCTTCCGCCGTGACCTGAAAGACAGCGACGCCCTGCACTGGGGCGAGGGCGCCGTGTCCCTCGGCCCGCAGGCCGTCAGCCTGCTGGGCAAGCTGGCCCCGGGGCCGGACTACAAGCTCTACCTGTCGCCCGAGTTTGTCGAGACCGAGGCCGAATTCAAGCGCCTCAAGCCCCAGATGCTGCGCGTGGGGGATGTGAAGACGTTCAACAACTTCATCGTCCCGGTGCCGCAGGGCGTGGACCTTACGAAGTTCAACACCGTGATCGTGTGGTGTGAGACCTTCAGCGAGTTCATCACCGCCGCGCAGTACCGGTAGTTCAGGCCGTTAAGCTGGGCTCTGCGGGGCGATTTGCGCCAACGCTGCCTGCAACCCGGCCAGTCCACCTACGCGCTGGTCATTGATAAAGATCTGCGGCATCTGCCGCACTGAGGGCCCGCACTTGGCATAAAAGGCCAGGCGCTCGGCCTCGTCATCGATCTTGATTTCCTCATACGGCAGCGAGCGCGACTTGAGGAGCATCTTGGCCGACTCGCATTGCGGGCAGGCGGACTTGGAATACACAGTGATTTGAAGAGCCATGGTGCAAGTTTACGGGGCACGGTATGGGCCAGACGTGCCAGAGGCCATCCGACACCGCACGGAAATCCCTTCGAGTTGCCATTTGGTTTGTTTTGCGACTGATTGGTAATTTATGCCCCGATTGTTCCCCTGAGCCCACCGGTCCGTGTTGCTGGTGATGGTTGCCATGGTGTTGGCCCTCACTGGCTGCTCATCCGCCAGCCCACCCCCCGGCATCACACCCTTCACCCCGTTCGACCTGGCCCGCTACGAAGGCTGCTGGTACGAAGTCGCCCGGCTCGACCATTCGTTTGAACGCGGCATGACGGACGTGAGCGCCACCTACCAGCGTCAGGGGGACGACAGCGTGCGTGTGCTCAACCGGGGCTTTGACACCGGCAAGAATGGCTGGCGCCAGGCGGAAGGCAAGGCGAAGTTCACCGGCGATGCGAACACCGCGTCGCTCAAGGTGTCGTTCTTTGGTCCGTTCTACGGCAGCTACCACGTGGCCGCGCTGGATGCGGACTACCAATGGGCGCTGGTGGCGGGGCCCGACCTCAGCTACTGCTGGATCTTGTCGCGCACCAAACAACTGGCCCCCGCCGTGCGCGAGCAGCTCATCGCCCGTGCCAACGTCCTGGGCATCGACACCCAGGCGCTGATCTGGGTGACCCACGGACGCACCGACCCAAAATCATGAAACTCCCTGCGCCACAAACCATTGCCGTCATTAGCGCAGGCCTGACAGGTCTGTCGTGTGCGCAGGCGCTGCTGCAGGCAGGCCACATGGTGCATGTGTTTGACAAAAGCCGTGGGCCTTCCGGCCGCATGAGCACCCGTCGCGCTGAAGACGAGCACGGTGCCTGCCAGTGCGACCACGGCGCGCAATATGTCACCGCCCGCGATCCCGCCTTTCGTGCGGAGGTGGCCCACTGGCAGCGGGCGGGCGTGGCCGCAGTGTGGGATGCCCGCCTGGCCAGTTTTGACGGCAGCATATGGACCATGCCGCACACTCCGCTGGAGCGGTTTGTGGGTACACCGCGCATGACGTCGCCCGCCGCGTGGCTGGTGCAGAGCCTGGGCGACCGTGCGCAGGCGCAGTGGCAAACCACCGTACAGCGGCTGGACCATCACCTCCGCAGAGCACGGCCCACTCCACGAGCGTTACGACGCTGTGATGTTGGCGGTGCCTGCCCCGCAGGCCGTACCGTTGCTCGCCCCCCCGTAGCGCCCGCTGGCGCTGCCGTGGCCGCCAGCGCGCGCATGCGTGGCAGCTGGGCCGTGATGCTGCGCTACGCTGCCCCCGTGGCCATGCCGTGGGAGGGCGCCTTCATCAACACCGGCCCGCTGCGCTGGGTGGCGTGCGACAGCAGCAAGCCCGGCCGATGCCACGTTGAGCCAGAGCTTCCGGCTGGGCATGGTGTACAGGCAACTCCAAAATGCAGGGTCCGCAACTCGATGCGCTGCGCGACCATGCCGCTGACCTGCGCACGCGGCTGGATGCGCTATAGCCCTCCCTACCCATCACCCAACGCCACTCCCACCGCAGGACCGCGCCATGTCTCACGCACAGCCCCCCGCAATGCCGTTCACCTCCCTGCAGTCTCTGCCACACGGCAACGGAAGTTAGCAAGACGGTGCTAACGTCATATCCATGCTTGAGGACTATTTCTCCCTTCAATTGAAATTTGCCAAGTGCTACGCGGTGAAAGCAGCAGTGCCGTTCGACGTCGCCATTGACCGCTGTACCAACTTGCGACGCAGGCTGAATCTGTGGGGGGACACTGGCGCGAGTAGGTGGGATCTCTTTCTGGACAGGGTAAAAAGCGCGGTCGATGACCATGCCGAGCAAGTCGCTTTATGTGCCGGGTTCCAACGATCTCTTTCCTACGTCGAAGTCACACGGTCGTTCGGCTGTTTCTCTTACGATCCGCCCGATGCATGCGGTACCTTGCGCATCCACTTTGTTGCGCCGGATGGAATCAATTCCAGTCCGCTGGCTATTGAGAATTTCAGTGCGAGGAGGGCCGACCTGCAAGATCTGATTTCGCATGTTCAGCGCACTGAGCCCAGCGTTACAACCGTGCGCGGCGTTTCCTGGCTCTACAACCTGCAGGCATACAGGCGGCTCTTTCCAACGGCCTATAGCGCTTCAGTTCAGACCGCACGGTTTCCTTTGCACTTGAACGGGAGTTCAACCTGGGGCCAGGTACTGAACTGGCGGCAGGAGGTGAAGCCGGCTGTACGAGATCAATTGTTAGTTCGCCTCAATGACATGGAGGTCGCAACTCCTTGGCGGGTCTTTCCGCTCCAAGCTTTGGTCGCTACAAGCCAGATCGAGGTGTTTTATGACTGGTTCACATGAAGGTTGTCGAATGTCGGACATGGGCCCGAACCAGTCTTCCAAGTGACCTGCTTGGGTGACCGCAACCGTTGCAAGCCGCTCGCATTGTTCCTTCCTCAAATCCCAAACTTCTTCACCCGATAAGCCATCGTCGCCCGGCTGATCCCCAGCAGCCTTGCCGCCGACGCCACATTGCCTCCCGCGCTGTGCAGCGCCTGCCGCAGCAATTGTTCTTCGGCCTGATGCAGCGGCGCGACCGTTGGCGTGGCGGTGGGTGTCGGGTTCCAGCTGGATGTTGGCTGTGGGGGTGCTGGGTTTTGCGGGGCAACGGCGCCCGCGGCAACTCCGCGTTGCGGCTGCCCCGTCGCATGCAGCGTGCCCGTGCTGTTCGGATTCAGGTGCAGCGACATCACGTCCGAGCTCGGCTGTTCGCCCCCGGCAAACAAATGGTGCGGCTCGATCGGCTCGCCATCGGTGGCCAAAATCACACTGCGCTCGATCAGGTTCTGCAGCTCGCGGATGTTGCCGGGAAACGGGTAGTGAAACATCGCCTTCACCGCTGCCTGGCTGAAGCCGGGTACCTGGCGCTGGTGCTTGCGTTGGTAGTGCGCAAGGAAGTGGCTCATCAGCAAAGGGATGTCGTCGCGCCGGTCGCGCAGCGGGGGCAGGTGGATAGGGAATACGTTGAGGCGGTAGAACAAATCTTCGCGGAAAGTGCCTTCGCGCACGGCCTGGCGCAGGTCCACGTTGGTGGCGGCCACCAGGCGCACGTCCACGCGCACGGTGCGGGTGCCGCCCACGCGCTCTACTTCGCCCTCTTGCAGAGCGCGCAGCAGCTTGCCCTGGGCCACCAAGCTGAGCGTGCCGATTTCGTCGAGGAAGAGGGTGCCGCCGTGCGCGCGCTCAAAGCGCCCGGGGCGCGATGTGCCTGCGCCGGTGTAGGCGCCACGCTCCACGCCAAACAGTTCGCTTTCCACCAGCGTGTCGGGGATGGCCGCGCAGTTGATAGCCACAAAGGGCTGGTCTTTGCGCGGGCTGATGCGGTGCAGCATGCTGGCAAACATCTCTTTGCCCACGCCCGATTCGCCGGTGAACAACACGGTGGCGGCGGTGGGCGCCACGCGCTGCAGCATGTGGCAGGCGGCGTTGAAGGCGGAGGAGGCGCCCACCATGGTGGCTTGGGCCGTGGGCTCGGCGGCGGTGCCTGCGGGGGGCGCGGAGGTTTTGCCCGGTGGCACGCCCAGGTAGGTGGTGCGCGCCTTGCCCTGCGCCCCTTCTGGCATCGAGGGGGGCAGCGATGCGGGCGGGGTGCCCACAAAGTCCTGGGCGTTCAGGTAGAACAAATCCTGCTCGGGGTCTTCCCACAGGTGGGCCGACTTGCCGACCACGCGGCAGTGCGCGGCGCCGGACGAGCGGCAGTCCACCTCGCGAAAAACGATCATGTGGCCGAACAAGGTGCTCACATAGCCCGTGGCGTAGCCCACCTGCATCCAGCACGCGGGCGATCCGCCCACGCCATAGGCGGCAATGTGCTCGTCGTCCTCGCTGGAGTTGTGCCACAGGAATTCGCCTTCGTACGCGCCCCTGTCCGCGTCGTAGCGGGCGTGCACCACTTCCACCTGCACCACGCCCTCCAGCGCATGCAGGCGGGTGCCCGCAATGGCCGCCGCCGTGGGTTCGGCATTCGGCCATTGCTGGCGCACCAGGCGGGCGTCGCGCGCGCCGCTCACATAGCCCGCGCGGGTGAGCAGGCCGCGTGCCTTGTCCAGGCCGATGCTGTCGATCAGCTCGCGCCGCAGCGATCCCAGGGCCTCGGAGTGCAGCAGGATCATGCGCTGGTCTTGCAGCCAGATGCGCCCGTCGCCGGGCGAGAAGAACAGGCATTCGCTGATGTCGGCCACCGTGGGGTGGGTGTGCTGGCTCACGCCGACGGTGTCGAACCCGCCCAGGGCACAGGGCTCGGTCGGGGCAAGCAAACCCCCGGCCTGGCTGGTGGCTGTGCTGCGATTCAGATCGGCCAGGGAGACACGGCGTCGGGACATGGGTTCTCCGGCAGTCATCAAAAATGGATCAGAAAGTGATCATTTGAGCAATTGGCAAGCGGCCATTTGTTTATGAATGGTAACTATTTGGTGGCAAAAAGTCCCCCATGCCAGCCGTCTTTCAGCCTAGGGAAAGTCCGTAGCGTCCCCTCTCAAAAAAGCCCCGTCGAGCGTGTTCAACGGCGTTGGGGCGCGTGGGGCTGGTACGCCCGTTGCAATTTGAGGTCACACCGCCGCGGCAATGCGGTGGGTTTTGATTTCAACCAAGGAGCAATGCAATGGGTGTTTCAGAAAAACCAGGCCTGCTGGACAACCGCCTGTGGGCGGGCAAGGCCTTTGACGGTGCGTGGGAAACTTCGCTGAGCACAGCGCGTGACGCGGTCGAGCCTGCTACGGGCCAGGTGCTCAGCCGTGTGGGCATTGCCAGTGCGGCAGAGATGCAGGCCGCCATTGGCCGGGCGCAGCAAGCGCAGGCTGCATGGGCTGCCACGGGGCCGCGCGAGCGTGCGGCGGTGTTCCATCGTGCAGCCAGTATTTTTGAGCTGCACTTTGACGAGCTGGCCATGGCAGTCGCCCGCGAAACCGGCGGCATCGTGCCCAAGGGCCAGCACGAGGTGCGCGAGGCCATCACGCTTTGCCACCTGGCCGCAGCCCTGCCCATGCAGGCACAGGGCCAGGTGCTGCCCAGCACGCCCGGCCGCCTGTCCATCGCCCGGCGCGTGCCGCACGGCGTGGTGGGCGTGATCTCGCCGTTCAACTTCCCGCTCATCCTGGGATTGCGCTCGGTGGCCCCGGCGCTGGCGTTGGGCAACGCGGTGGTGCTCAAGCCCGACACCCGCACGCCGGTGAGCGGCGGTTTCATCATGGCCCGCGTGTTTGAAGAAGCCGGTCTGCCCAAGGGCTTGCTGCAGGTGGTGCCCGGCGACGCCGAGGCGGGCGAGGCGCTGGTGGTGGACGAGCGCGTGCCCATGATCGCCTTCACCGGCTCACCCGCCGTGGGCCGCCGCATCGGCGCGCTGGCGGGGCAGCACCTGAAGAAGGTGTCGCTGGAGCTGGGCGGCGCCAACAACCTCATCATTCTGGAAGACGCCGACCCCGATGCTGCGGCCAGCGCCGCCGCGTTTGGCGCGTGGTTCCACCAGGGGCAGATCTGCATGGCATCGAACCGCATCCTGGTGCACGAGTCGATTGCTGAAGCCATCCTGCAGCGCATGGTGGGCAAGGCCACGCACCTGCCCGTGGGCGATGGCGCCAGCGGCCAGGTGGCCCTGGGCCCGATGATCGACGCCAAGCAGCTGCAGCGCTTCGACAAGGTGATCAAGGACAGCGTGGCCCAGGGCGCAAAGCTCGAAGCGGGGGGCACCTACGAGGGCCTTTGCTACAAGCCCACGGTGCTCTCGGGCGTCAAGCCCGGCGTCCGTTCGTTTGACGAAGAGCCCTTCGGCCCGGTGGCCAACGTCGTCACCTTCCGTACCGACGACGAGGCCGTGCAACTGGCCAACACGAGCCAGGGCGGCCTGGCTGCGGCCGTCATCAGCCCCAGCGTGGGCCGCGCGATGGCCATCGGCCAGCGGCTGCGTGCGGGCATGGTCCACATCAATGACCAGACGGTGAACGATGAGTGCACCAATCCCTTTGGCGGCCCCGGTGTGGGTGGCAACGGGGGCAGCGTGGGTGGGCCTGCAGACATCGATGAGTACACGCAGTGGCAGTGGATCACGGTCAAAGACGCGCCGCCCGCATTCCCGTTCTAGCAGCGACAACCCCCTGAGGCGCTGCGCGCCTTCCCCCTTCTCTCGAATCGCTGCGCGATGCGGGAAGGGAGACGCCGCCAGCGCGGCGGGGCGGCCCTTGCGCGGCGGCCCTCGCCTGGGCTGCGCCAGTTGCCGAGGTTGGCTGCATGTCTTAGGGCCAGAGCACGCGAATAGCCCAGGTCTCCACGGACAAGGGCTCCCATCGACACAAATTAAGGAGACAACTTTCATGACCCTTCACAACAAAACCATCGTCGTCACCGGCTGCTGCTCGGGCATCGGCGCAGACTTTGCCAAGCTCGCCCGCCAGCAGGGCGCCCGAGTGATCGGTGTGGACCGCAATGCGCCCACACTCACGCTTGACGGCTTTGTGCAGGTGGACCTGGGCGACCCGGCCGCCATCGACGCTGCCGTGGCGCAACTGCCCGCCAAGATTGACGCGCTGGCCAACATTGCCGGCGTGCCGGGCACATCGCCCGCCGAGCTGGTGGGCCGCGTCAACTACCTGGGCCTGCGGCACTTCACACACCGTGTGCTGGAACGTATGGGCGAGGGCGGCTCCATCGTCAATATCTCTTCCATCCTGGGGGCCGAGTGGCCTCAGCGCCTGGAGCCACACCGCGCTCTGGGCGCCACCACCAGCTTTGAAGAGGGCGCGAAGTGGCTGGCCGCCCACCCCGTGGCGCAAGACACCTGCTACCAGTATTTCAAAGAAGCGCTGATCGTGTGGACCTACACCCAGTCGCAAAAGATATTCCTGGAGCGCGGCGTGCGCATGAACTGCGTGGCCCCAGGCCCCGTGTTCACGCCCATCCTGGGCGACTTTGTACAGATGCTGGGCCAGGAGCGTGTGGAGAAAGACGCGCACCGCATGAAGCGCCCGGCCTTCAGCGATGAAGTGGCGTCTGTGATTGCCTTCCTGTGCAGCGACGCGGCACGCTGGGTGAGCGGCATCAACCTGCCCGTGGATGGCGGGCTGGCTTCCACCTATATCTGAGCGAAGGGGCCACACATGTCCGCACAACAGCTCCAGGCCATCTTGCAGATGGCCGCGCAAAACCCACCGCCAGCCCAGCCCACTCCCGCGCAGCTGCGTGCGTGGTTTGATGCCGGCAACTCGCAGATGCCCCTCGCCCAGGGGCTTCCCATCCAGACGCTGCGCATCCCCAACGGGGCGGGCGGCACCATGGCTGCGGAGTTGCTGAGCACGCCGCAGGCTGACCCGCGCAGGCTCATCATTTATTACCACGCTGGCGGATTTGTGTTTGGCTCGCTGGCCTCGCACCGGGCGCTGTGCTCGTACCTGGCGCAGTTCAGTGGCGCGCAGGTGCTCAACGTGGACTACCGCCTGGCACCGGAACATCCCGCGCCCGCAGCACACGACGATGCGCTCGCCGCCTACCAGTGGGCGCTGACCAACAGCTACGCTGCGTCGGCCATTGCGCTGATGGGCGACTCGGCGGGCGGCAACCTGGCCTTGTCTACGGCTGTGCGTGCCCGCAACCAGGGGCTGCCCTTGCCTGCGGCCATCGTGGCCTTGTCGCCCGCGCTGGACCTGGCGTCCGAAGGCGAGTCCCACCACACGGTGGATGACCCATTCATCACGCGCGAGCTGATGGGCTTTTTCAACGCCATGTATGTGCCGGGTGGCGATGTGCGTTCGCCCACGGTCACTCCGTTCTACAGCGCCGACCTGCAGGGGCTGCCGCCCGTGCAATTGCAGGTGGGCGGCTGGGAGCGCCTGCGCGACGACGCCGTGACCATGGCCGCACGCCTGAAGGCGGCGGGTGTGGAGGCGGAATGCACCGTGTGGGAGGGCATGGTGCATTGCTGGCAGCTGTTTGCGCCCGTGCTGGATGAGGCGCTGGCTTCGCTGGAGCAGGCGGGGCAGTTCATCGCCGCGCGCCAGCGCATTGCCGCAGCGCCCTCACGGTAGCAAAGGACGAACCCATGATGAAACGACCCACCGGCGCAGGCCGGGGCGCGAGCCTGCGCGGCGCAGGGAGTGCCGCGCTGTGGTGGCGCCCCCGTGCCCTGCTGTTGCCGCTGTGCCTGTGTCTGTGGCTGCTGCTTTGGCCCGCCGCCCACGCGCAGCAAGGCGCACAGCGGCCCATCAAGGTGGGTGCGGTCAGTGCCCTGAGCGGCCCCCATGCATTCCCGGAGTCCTCGCAGGCTGCCAAGGCCTACATCGACGCCGTGAATGCCGCCGGCGGCATCGGGGGCCGCCGCATCGAATACATCTCGCTCGACGAAGGGGGCTCGCCCGCCAGTGCCGTGGCAGCGGCGACGAGGCTCATCAACGACACCGAGGTAGTGGCGCTGGCGGGCAGTTCCGGCCTGCTTGACTGCGCGGCCAATGCGCCTCGCTATGAAGCGGCGCGGTTGATGTCGCTGCAAGGGGCCTCGGTATCGCCCGCATGCTTCCGATCGTCGCATGTGGTGCCCCTCAACAACGGACCCTACGTGGGGCTGGCCAGCGCCGTGCTGTTTGCCCATCGCACGCTGCGCAGCCGAAAACTGTGTGCCCTGGCGCTCGATCTGCCAGGCATGGCCGAGGGCTACCAGCAGGCGCTGGAGCGCCTGGGCACAGCGAAAGCCATGGAGGTGCCACAGCTGCAGTTGGTGGGGGTTGACCAAGAACCTGCCCCCGTCCTTCGGGCCGTGAAGGGGCAGGGGTGCGACACCGTGATTTTCACGGGGCACGAGGCCGCGGTGCTCCGCTGGAGCGAGGCCGCCCACGCGCTGGGGGCGGGCGGCATGACCTGGATCTATCTCACCCCGGCCTACACCGACCGTGTGGCCCGCGCACTCGCCCCGCGGGATGGCGCCGTGTATGTGATGGCCGAGTTCGAGCCCTGGAAGAGCCGGTCCCTGCCGGCGCAGGACTGGCGCCGCCTGATGCAGGACGCCCGCTTGCCCCTGAGTTCGCTGTCGCAAGGCGGCTATGTGGCGGCCCAGATGCTGGTGCGCGCACTGCGCCAGGTTGAAGGGCCCATCACCCGCGAGACCGTGACCCGTGCCCTGCAGCAGATGCCGCCCACCAGCCATCCCCTGCTGGGGATGCCGTTTGAGATCGGCCAGCGCCGCGCCCACAACCCCAACCGTGCGGCCCTGCCGCTCAAGCTGCAGCAAGGCCACTGGTACATCGCGACCCCCGCCTGGATCGAGGTGCCCGAGTTACTGGCGCCCTGAGGCCGTGCGGCGGCGTTTTGTGAACGGATCGATTTCCCGTGAGACCCGAAGTGTGCATTTCAAAAAACCAACCTGAACGAGGAGACAACATGACAACGCAACAGACAAAACCTTTCCGCCTGGCGCTGCTGGCCCTGGCCGGCACGCTGTGCACAGCGGCCTTCGCCACCGAGGGCGGGGGCTCCACCTATCCGCTGGGCACCGAGAACTTCGTGGCGGGCGCCGCGCCGCCGCCCGGCCTGTATGTGCTGGAGTACCTCAACTACTACACCACCAGCCGCGTGAACGACGGCCAGGGCAACGCCGTGCCCATCCCCGGCTTCAAGGTGCGCGCCGCCGCCGCTGCCACGCGCCTGATCTGGATCACCCCCCAGGAGGCGCTGGGCGGCCTGGTAGCCGCGCACGCCATCCTGCCTGTGGTGGACCTGTCGGTGCGTGCCGGTGGTGCAAACGATTCGCGCACCGGACTGGGCGATGTGACGGTCGGGGGCTCGGTGGCCTGGCACCACTCGCCGCAGCTGCACAGCGTGGTGGGGCTTGACGCCGTGCTGCCCACAGGAGCGTATGACCGCACGCGCCAGGCCAATATTGGCCGCAACTATCTGTCGCTGCAGCCCCTGGGCGTGCTGACCTGGATGGACCCGAGCGGCTTCAACGGCGACGTGAAGGCCACCCTGAACTTCAACCGCACCAACAGCGACACCAACTACCGCTCTGGCCGCGAACTGATCGTGGACTACGCCGCAGGCTGGGGCCTGGGCAATGGCTGGGTGGTGGGGGTGGGCGGCTATGTGTACCGGCAGTTCAGCGATGACAAAGCAGGCGGTGTGGCGCTGGCGGGATCGCGTGGCCGCAGCCAGTCCATTGGCCCGTCGGTGCGCTACGCCAACGGCAAGGGCTGGCTCATCACCGCCAAGGTCGAAAAGGAGTTCGGCGTGCGCAACCGCGCCCAGGGCTCGCAGTTCTGGCTCAAGACCACCATCCCTTTCTGAACCCTGCAACTGAATTGATCACTGGAGACATTCCCCATGACAACCAACACCCCTGAATCCACCGTGGCCGCCTTGGAAACCGAACAGGCTACGTCCCCCACCATCTCGCGCCGTGGGCTGATCACGGCCGCGGGCGCTGGCGGTCTTGCGCTGAGCGCCGGCCCTCTATGGGCCCAGGCGGGCGGTGCCGCACCCGTGCTCAAGGTGGGCTTCATCAGCCCGCGCACCGGCCCGCTCGGTGCCTTGGGCGAGACCGACACCTTCATCCTGGGCCAGGTGCGCAAGACGCTGGCGGCGGGCCTGACCATCGGCGGCGTGAAGTACGCGGTGGAGATCCTGGACCGCGACACCCAGTCCGACCCGGCCCGCGCCAGCCAGTTGGCCAAGGCGCTGATCAACGGCGACAAGATTGACCTCATGCTCACCACCACCACACCAGAAACGGTGAACCCGGTGTCGGATGCGTGCGAGGCGGCGGGCGTACCCTGCCTGTCCACCGTGATGCCGTGGGAGGCTTGGTACTTTGGCCGCGGCGCCAAGCCCGGCGCGCCGTCGCCCTTCAAGTGGACATACCACTTCTCTTTTGGCGGTGGCAGCTTTACCACCTCGTACACCTCGCAGTTTTCTGCGCTGCCCACCAACAAGAAGATCGGTGTGCTGTACCCCAACGATGCCGATGGCAACGCCATCCGCGCCACGCTGGCGCCCGAGCTCGCCAAAGCCGGTTTCACCATCGTGGATGCCGGCCCGTACGAGAACGGCACCACCGACTACTCCGCGCAGATCGCCAAGTTCAAGGCCGAGCGCTGCGAGATCTTCAACACCTTCCCCATTCCGCCAGACTTCGCCACCTTCTGGCGGCAGGCGGCCCAGCAGGGCTACACGCGCATGGTGAAGATTGCGCAGATCGCCAAGACGGGCCTTGTGCCCTCGCAGGTGGAGGCCCTGGGCCCGCTGGCGCTGAACCTGGGCGCGGGGTGCTTCTGGCACAAGACTTTTCCGTATGCCTCAGCCCTGACCGGCCTCACGGGCGTGCAGCTGGCCGACGCCTACGAGGCCAGCACCGGCAAGCAGTGGACGCAGATGCTGGGCTCCACGATGTCGCTGTTCGATGCAGGCACCGAGGCGCTGAAAGTCAGCACCAACCCGCGCGACAAGGCAGCGCTGGCCAAGGCCATCAGCACCCTTAAGGCCATCACCATGCAAGGTCCGGTGGACTTTGCCAAGGGGCCCGTGCCCAACGTGTCGGTGACACCCGTCGTGGGCGCCCAGTGGGTCAAGCCCGCAGCGGGCAGCAAGTTCAAGCTCGACATCGTGGTCACCGAGAACGCCACCGACCGCAACATCCCTGTGGCGGCGGCGCTCAAGTCCTACAGCTGATCGTCCATGCCACATTCACCTCCATATCCGCAATCCCCGCCAGTGGGCGGGCCGCAGCATCTGCTGCAGGCCCGGGGCATCGACATGCGCTTTGGTGCCTTGAAGGTGCTGGACCAGCTCGATTTTTTGGTAGGCGCCGACGAGGCCGTGGGCATCGTCGGGCCCAACGGTGCGGGCAAGACCACGCTGCTGAACGTGCTGGCCGGGGCGCATGCGCCGAGCCAGGGCACTGTCTGGTTCCAGGGGGTGGATGTGAGCGCCCGCAGCGCGGCAGACCGCTGCCGTGCAGGCATTGCACGCACTCACCAGGTGCCCCGGCCGTTCCTTGGCATGACGGTGTTTGAAAACGTGCTCACCGGCGCCACGCATGGCGCGGGCCTGCACGCCCGCGATGCGGGTGACCGGGCCATGGAGTGTCTGCGCCTGTGTGGCATGGAGGCGCAGGCCAACCGCCGTGCAGAAACGCTGGGCCTGCTCGGCCGCAAGCGGCTGGAGCTGGTGCGCGCGCTGGCCACCGGCCCCCAGGTGCTGCTGCTCGACGAGATCGGCGGGGGCCTGACCGATGCCGAGGCCAGCGAGCTGGTAGCCATGGTGCGCACCATCCAGGCCCGCGGCATTGCCATCGTCTGGATCGAGCACCTGGTGCACGTGCTGCTGCAGGTCGCCACGCGTCTGGTGTGCATGGACGGCGGGCGGGTGATTGCCAACGGTGATCCGCAGGTGGTGCTGAACGACGCCACGGTGGTCGAGGCCTATCTGGGCGGGGTGGCGGCATGAGCGCCGCCCGGCCGCCCGAAGGCGCTCGCACCGCAGCCGAAGGCGAAGGACATCGAATGAGTGTGTTGTTGAGCATTGAGACACTGAACGCCCACCATGGGCAGCTGCCTGCCGTGCGCAATGTGTCGCTGCAGGTGCGCCAGGGCGACATCCTGGCCCTGGTAGGGGCCAACGGTGCAGGCAAGACCACGCTGCTGCGCACGCTGGCCGGTGCACACCCCGCCAGCAGCGGCACGGTGCGGTGGGATGGTGTGGACATCACCCGCATGCCTGCCCAAGAGCGTGTGGCTGAAGGCCTGGCCCTGGTGCCCGAGGGGCGGCGCCTGTTTGCAGGCATGACGGTGCGCGAGAACCTGCTCGTGGCGCGTGCTTCGGGGCGGCGCGGGCAGTGGAGTTTTGACACCGTGCTGGACGCCTTCCCGCAGTTGGCCCCCAAGCTGAATGCCCGTGCGGGCGAGCTGTCGGGCGGGCAACAACAGGCCGTGGCCATTGGCCGCGCGCTCATGACCAACCCGCGCGTGCTGCTGCTCGACGAAGTCTCGCTGGGCTTGTCGCCCCTGGCCGTGCAGGGCGTGTACGAAGCCCTGCAGGGCGTGATGGGCCAGGGCACTACGCTGGTATTGGTCGAGCAGGACCTGCAGCGCGTGCAGGCCGTGGCCAGCCGCATTGTCTGCATGCTCGAAGGCAGCGTGGTGGCCGACGCGCCCGCCGACCAGCTCACCCGGGCGCAGATCACCGCGTTTTACTTTGGTGCGCAGCGGCCCGAAGCTGCGCCCGGCAGCCACACTGCGGGCAGTGCCGACGGCGAAGCTGCCAGCCACGCAAGCCACACCCACCCTGCCCATAAGGAGGCCGCATGAACCTTCTCAACCAGATCCTCCAGGGCCTCCTGCTGGGCGGCTATTACGCATTGCTGGCCTGCGGGCTGTCGTTCATGTTCGGGGTGATGCGCATCATCAACCTGGCCCACGGCAGCCTGACCGTGGTGGCGGCCTACCTGCTGTGGGTGCTGGCCGAGCCGATGGGCTGGCACCCATTGCTGGCCCTGCTGGCGGTGGTGCCTGCCATGGCGCTGCTGGGCTGGCTGCTGCACAAGCTGGTGCTGGAGCGCAGCGCGCGCCTGGGCGCGCTGGTGCCCTTGCTGGCCACGTTTGGCCTGGCCAGCGTGATCGACAACGTGCTGTTCCAGCACTTCGGTGCCGACACGCGTTCGCTGGCCACCTCCATTGGCACGCTGGCGTACGACAGCTGGGAGCTGCCCGGCGGCCTGTATGTGGGGCAGCTGCCCACCCTGGTGCTGGTGCTGGCGGTGCTGCTGTTGGGCGGGCTGCACGCCATGCTGGCGCGCACGGCGCTGGGGCGGCAGATCCGCGCAGCGTCGGAAGACGCCGACACCGCGCGCCTGGTGGGCGTGCGCACCGGCACGGTGTTTGCGGCGGCCTCGGCCATCACCATGGTCACCGTCACGCTGGCCGGGGCATCGCTGGCCCTGCGGGCCACGTTCGATCCGTTCTCGGGCCCGCAGCAGCTGATCTTTGCGTTCGAGGCCGTGATCATCGGCGGCGCGGGATCGCTGTGGGGCACGTTGCTGGGCGGCGTGGTGCTGGGCGTGGCGCAGAACCTGGGGGCGCAGGTGCACCCGCAGGGTTTTCTGATCGCCGGGCACGCCACTTTTTTGGTCATCCTGCTGGCCCGGCTCTACGCGAGCGGTGCGCTGCGCAGGTTCTTCTCCACCCGCCACAGGGCTGCGCCATGAATGCTCTCATCACTTCTGCACCCCTCGCACCCACGGGTCCATCCCCATGGGTCATAGAGCGCTGGACGCGCGCGTCCATCGCCTTCGCCAGCGCCACGGTGCTGCTGCTGGCCGTGCTCTGCCTGGGGCCGCTGTGGCTGCAGGCGGGCACGGTGGACCGGCTGACCACGCTGTTCATCTACGTGATCCTGGCCGTGATGTGGAACGCCCTGGCGGGCTACGCCGGGCTGGTGTCGATTGGTCACCAGGCGTTCTTCGGGCTCGGCGCCTACGCCATGGTGCGGCTGGCCGATGTGGGCCTGGGCCCGTACCCGGCACTGCTGGTGGGCGCTGTGCTGGTGGCCTTGGTGGCGGTGCCGCTGGCGGCCTTCATGCTGCGGCTGCAGGGCGGTGAATTTGCGATCGGCATGTGGGTAGTGGCCGCGCTGGCGCATCTGTGCGTGAACCTGGACAGCCTGGTGCAGGGTGAGACGGGCACCTCAATGATTGCGCTGCAGCAGTACGCCGCCGACGACCGGCGTGCATACACCTATTGGGCCGCGTTGGCCGCCATGGCCGGGCTGTGCTGGGTGGTCTTCCTGCTGTTGCGCAGCAAGGTGGGCACGGCCGCGCAGGCGATTCGCGACAACGAGACGGCAGCCATCTCCCTCGGCGTGCGCGTGGTCGCCATCAAGCGGTTGGTGTTCGTGCTGTCGGCGTTTGGCTGCGCGCTCGCAGGCGGGCTGTGGCTGGCCACGTCGATCAGCTTTCAGCCCAAGACCTATTTCAGCGTGCAGTGGACGGCCTACATGATCTTCATGGTGCTGGTGGGGGGGATAGGCACCATGGAAGGCCCCATCCTCGGCGCGCTGCTTTTCTTTGCAGTCGAAACCCTGTGGGGCGGGCAGGGCGTGCTGTATCTCATCGGCCTGGGCGCCATTGCCATGCTGTTCGCGCTCTTCCTGCCCAAGGGCATCTGGGGCGCGGTGCAGCAGCGGTGGGATGTGCACCTGCTGTCGGCGGGCTACCGGGTGCGGGCACACAAGCCGCGCAACCCTGAGGGAGAAAGCAATTTGCTATAAATTAAATAGCATCCAATGAATGCAGATAAGCGCTGGGTGCCAATTTGATTCAGAAAAATGCCCGCGTGCGCCGCCCAACCTGGTGGGGGCAGCGTGCGCGGGCAGGGTGGGGAATCACTGGCCCCAGAACGCATCTTCCTGCGCCGGATCGCTGGAGAACAGGCGGACTTCAACGATCTTTCCATCCACGATGTGCAGCAGATCCACACCCGCCTGCTGGAGCGTGAGGCCGTCGCGCTCGCCCGCAAACTCGATGCTCACGGCCACCCAGTCGCCGTTGGCCATGTAATGGTCGGCCCGGGTGATCGCAAACGTCCCTTGCGACACGGCCATCATCTGGCCCAGCATCTGGCCCACGGCGGCCATGCCACGGTGCGTGCCCGAGAACTGGTTGTGGCCCGGCTGGTGCCAGACCACGTCGGGTGAGACAACGCGGCCGAGGGTGGCCTGGTCGCCGGTTTGTGCGGCTTGGATGTAGGTCTTGGCGATATCAATGGCGTGCATGTGGATTCCTTGGTGGTTTTGGGGCAACGCCCCATTGGGCGCTGTGAGGTCATTGTTGGACAATAAATACCCATGAAGATGGTGAAAACTGGGCGATTTACTGTCACTTCAGGACAAACCTCTGCGCCCCGCCGTTGCTGACCCATGACCCCACGCCACCACAAACCCGCCGCAGCCCGCCACCCCGACATCCAGCACCTGAGCTACCAGCCCGAGGGGCTGTACCCGCTCGACCTGGAGATATTCCGGGTATCGGACCTGCGGAAAAGGGTGGGCGGCCAGGCCCTGGCATCAACCTATCGCTACGCCTTTCCGACCCTGATCTTTGTGACGGAGGGAACCTGCATCCATCTGGTGGACTTCGAGTACGTGCGCTGCGGCCCGGGCTCGGTGCTGGTCCTGCGGCCCGGCAAAGCCCACAGCTTTGGAGACACCCAGGACTGGGACGGATGGATGGTGCTGTTCCGCCCCGAGTTTCTGTGGGCAGCGGCCCCCGCCGCGCAGGACCAAACCCCGATCGACGGGCTGGACGGCCTGCCGACCGCGTGGGCGCTGGGCAGCGACAGCGCGCAGGTGATCGCCCACGCCATCGCCCAGATGCACCAGGACACGCAAGCCCACTCCGCATCGCTGCATGCCCATGCCCTGTTGCGCTACCAGCTCTATGCCTTGCTGACACGGCTGCGCATGGCGTACGAGCAGCAGTCCGCGCAGCCGGCACCGCCGGGGCGCGCGCTGCAGAGATTCAAGGCGTTTGAACTGCTGGTGGAGAAGCACTTTGCCAGCTGGCACCAACTGCCCCGGTATGCGCAGCAGCTGGGCTGCTCCGAGAAAAGCCTGGTGCGCGCATCGCTGGAAGCAGCCGGGGTCACGCCCAAGGCCTTCATCTCCGCCCGCATCGTTCTGGAGGCCAAGCGCCTGCTGGCCCACACCACCTGGCCGGTGGCGCGCATTGCCGAGAGCCTGGGCTACAGCGACCTGGCGAACTTCATCAAGTTCTTCAAGCGCGAGGCCGGGTGCACCCCGACCGAATTTCGCGGCAGGCAGACGGCCAACCAGCAGGGCATGGCGGAGCGCCTGCAGGCAACGGGGTGAGGCGCAGAAGGCGATTTCATCGTGGCGTGCCGACCAGACCCCGTGCCAGAATGAAACGATGAGCACCACCACCTCCTCCTTCCAGTCCAACGCAGACGGCACCCAGGTCACCACCTACACCTGGGCCGAGACCCCGGGCCAACCTGTGGGCGTCGTGCAAATCTCCCACGGCCTTGCCGAGCACGGCGAGCGCTACGACCGCTTTGCGCGGGCGCTGAACGCCGCAGGCTTCATCGTCCACGCCGTGGACCATCGCGGCCACGGGCGCACAGCCGGTGGCAAGCTGGGAGACTTTGGCAGCGCTGGCTTCAGCGGCCTCATTGCCGACGTGGCCCAGTTCGGCGCACTGCTGCGCGCGCAGCATGGGCCGCAGCAGCTCCCGCTCTTTTTGTTTGGTCACTCCATGGGCTCGTTCGCAGCGCAGGCAGCCATCCTGGACCATTCATCGACTTGGTCTGGCGTCATCCTGTCAGGCTCCACCGCCCTCGACCTGCTCGCTGCCGCCATGGCCAACGCCCCCGCTGATGCGCCCGCCGGGCTCGCGGCATTCAACGCGGGGTTTGAGCACCGCACCGGCTACGAATGGCTGTCGCGCGACGCTGCAGAGGTGGACGCCTACGTGGCCGACCCGTGGTGTGGCTGGGACATGCCCGAGGACGTGATCCCCTCGCTCTTCGCCCCCGCTCCCCGGCTGGCCGACCCCGCGCTGCTCGCGCGCATTCGCAGCGACCTGCCCATCCTCATCGCATCCGGCGACGCAGACCCGCTGGCTGCAGGCGGGGTCTTGTTGGAGCAACTGGGGCAGCGGTATCGGGATGCGGGAGTGGCCGATGTGACGGTCAAGCTGTACCCGGCGGCGCGGCATGAGATCTTGAATGAGACCAATCGGGATGAGGTGACGGGGGATATCGTGGCGTGGCTGCGGGCGCGTTCCCGCATTGCGTAGTCACGGCTCCCGTAGCAGCAGTCTGTTGAAACGGCTCCCACGGCAGTTCATGCGAACAGCTCTGCCACCCTCTCCAGGAATTCCGGCATGCCCAGCTCGGCGTCCAGCGTTTCGCGGGTGATGACGTCGGCGTTCCCGTGGCGCGCCGAGTACTCGATGCGCAGCTGCATTTGGCCGTCGTCGTCCAGTGCGTTGTCGTAGCCCATGCGGAACATGCGTGATATGTCGCCGCGGCGAGCCAGTGCCAAGAAGCGATGCTCGTCGAGGCCAGTAATGGGTGGAAAGCAAAGGCACACCACTTCGATCGCGCCCTCACCGGCCTTGCCGGGCAGAGTGACCACATGGCATCTGAGGCCGTCCGGGGGGATGCGTTCTGCGACAGGCAAGGTGGCGGCCTTGTCTTGCCAGATGCGTGTGAGCTCGGAAGGGCCGTGCGGACCTGCGAACCGGGACCAGAAGCCTGCTGCGTCGTTGCGCAGGTCCTGGTGCAAGGCCTCGGTCACTTCATAGTGGTGACAGCGCCGCCCGCGCGGGTCGGGGGTGTGGGATTGCAGCGATGCAGGAATAGGGCGCAGTGCTGCCCGCCAGGCAGTGATGTCGTCCCAGTGGGCCAGTGGCGGCGTGTGGGCTAGCGCGGTGCGCACGGCCGCCAGGGCCTCGCGTTCCTGAGGCGCGCGCCAATGGCTGCTGTGCTGCCAATGGTCCTCCAGCTCGCGGGCGATGTTGGCTGCAAGTGGGTTGCCATTGAGGTGGGCAACGACGAGGCGCTGCGCATGCGGGAAGACCTCTTCACGCAGGCTGCGCGAGCCGTCGGAGCCGTCCGGGCGGCCCGACCAGGTGTAGGCGTTGCGGTAGGGGGTACGCACCGTGTCGGCGCTGGCGTCGTTGAGCAGTTGGTCTAGCCCATGCAGGTCAGTGCACAGACCCGCCAGGGGCAGCACCCGACCACATACCAGCGCAAGGACCGCTGGCAATTGCGATAGACGTTCGAGTGTCCACTGGTGCAGGGAGCCCGGCCCGGGCTCGAAGAACGCCATGCCCAGCTCGAAGGCGGTGTCCTGGTGAGGCGCGGGGCCCAGGGCTTGTGCCAGCACAGCGGTGCAAGCGTCATGCCACACGCGCAGGGTCAGGTTCAGCGCTTCATAGCGCATCAGATTCACTGCCAGCACCTGGCGCACAGCACCAAGCCGTCGGGCGAGAACGATGGGCGCGCCGGGCTCGTCGGGTGGTGCAGCTTCCAGCTCAAAACCGCTGCCTGCCATAGCGCGCGCCAGGGCAGGGGCCAAAACTTCTCGCACCTCGCTCTCGCCGCGCAGCGCATCTGGCGGGAGCGCCCCCCAGGGCAGCTTTTCGGCGGGCGCCACAGGCGTGGCGGCTTGCGCGAACTCGGTAGGCACTACCCGGCCGTCGGGCAGAAAACCTACGCCCAGCGTCGCGTCATACGCCACCAATCCCAGTGCACCGGCAATCTCCACAGCCGCCCGGTATGCAGGCATCTCGTCCACGCTCGGGAGGTCAAACTGCCATGCCGCGCGACGGCAGGCGTTGGCCTGCTGCAAGGGCGTGGTGCGGCCCGCTACCTTGAAGCGATCCTCGAACCGAAGCGCGAACTCGACAAAGCGCAGGTTTTTGCCATCGGCACGCGCGTGCAGCAACTCGCGCATGGCCTCCAGCGCCGCAAAGCTCTCAGGCAGCGGCAGGGCATGGCGATCGGGGTCGAAGAGGTGAAGGCTAGCGGGCATGGCTAAGCGAATACAAAGGGTTGGCTCGCGCAGCTTAGCCGCTATCAGGGCCGGGCAGCTTCGCCGCCCGAGAGAGACTTCACGCTCGCGTCGCGTAGCAGCATGCCGGCCTCCCGCTCTTCCTGTTCGGGCACTCCATGGGCTCGTTCGCAGCGCAGGCGGCGATTCTGGACCAAGCATTCAACTGGTCCGGCGCGGTCCTGTCAGGCTCCACCGCTCTCGACCTGTTCGCCGCCGGCATGGCCAACGCCCCTACCGGGCTCGCCGCATTCAACGCTGGCTTTGAGCACCGCACCGGCTACGAATGGCTGTCGTGCGACGCTGCAGAGGTAGACGCCTATGTGGCCGACTCGTGGTGCGGCTGGGACGTGCCGCCATACGTGATCCCCTCGCTCTTCGCCCCGGCTGGCCGACCCCGCGCTGCTGGCGCGTATCCGCAGCGACCTGCCCATCCTCATCGCGTCAGGCGACGCGGACCCGCTGGCCGCAGGCGGGGCGTTGGTTCAGCAACTGGGGCAGTGGTATCAGGATGCGGGAGTGGCCGATGTGACGGTCAAGCTGTGCCCGGCGGCGCGGCATGAGATATTGAATGAGACCATTCGGGATGAGGTGACGGGGAATGTTGTGGCGTGGCTGCGGGCGCGTGTGGAGGTGGCATAGTCGCCGTCCGAGACCAAGACGGCAGGCGCGTCGCGATTCAGTGGCGCTGCCGCCGCTCGCATGCCATCGGGTCTAATTGAGGTGCCGCGTCAGAGAGAGCGGCCCGCGAAGTCGGCCCGTGTGCCGACGCGAAAAACGGGAGCAAAGATGCCAACGATTGAACGGCTGGTACTGGGAAACTTCAAGAAATTCGGAAGCTTGGAAGTTGAGTTTGATCCAGAGCTAAACCTTCTGATTGGCGACAACGAGGCGGGGAAAAGCTCAGTGCTTCTGGCCCTTGAACTTGTGATGAGCGGAAGTCGCAACAAGGTCGAAACCATCGGGGTCGAGACACTACTGAATGCCGACGCTGTAAAGGCATTTCAGGCGGGGCCATGCACCGTAGACCGTCTCCCGAAACTGTTCGTTGAGGTCTACCTCTCTGCCGAAAATAAGCCTGGCTTGAATGGAAAGAACAACTCTAGGGATCTCGAGCGTGACGGGCTACGCATGTCGTTTGAGCCGATTCTCGATTTCAGCAAGGACATCGCGGAAGCGCTGAAGGAAGACCCGACCAATTTCCCGTTTGAGTATTACGGTGTCCAGTTCAATACGTTTGGGGGTGAGGCGTATTCCAGCGTCAAAAAGCACGTCCGGCATCTGGCAATCGACAGCTCCAGAATCGACAGCGAATATGCAGCTCGGGAGTACACCCGCTCGGTGTTCTCGATGCACGCCAACGTCGGGAGCCGCAGCAGGCTCGAGAACGCCTATCGTCAAAGCAAGAGCGAATTCAAGAACGCCCAACTGAAGGAGCTGAACGACATGCTGGCGGACTACAAGTTCGGCGTGCGCACGAGCGCCAAGGCCAATCTGGAGTCCGACCTGGTTCTCACCGAAGATGAGATCCCAATTGAGAGCAAGGGCAAGGGGCGGCAGTGCTTCATCAAGACCGAGTTCGCGCTGAGCAAGAAGGGCGTCAAAAGTGGGCTGGACGTCCTGCTCCTAGAGGAGCCTGAAAACCACCTGAGCCACTCGACGATGCACCAGCTCATCGAGCGAATCGCTC
Source organism: Acidovorax sp. GW821-FHT10E03 (assembly GCF_059415205.1). Classification (NCBI taxonomy): domain Bacteria; kingdom Pseudomonadati; phylum Pseudomonadota; class Betaproteobacteria; order Burkholderiales; family Comamonadaceae; genus Acidovorax; species Acidovorax sp. GW821-FHT10E03. The sequence goes on from NZ_JBWKMU010000001.1 coordinate 296,411, forward strand.
AGTCGGTGAACAAGCAATTGTTTATCGCAACTCACAGCAGCCTGATCTCTGCTCGACTTGATTTGCGCAAGGCCATCCTGCTTGGAAAGCGAGGACAGCATGCGCGACTCAACAAGCTCCCATCTGACACCGCGAAGTTCTTCATGAAGGCGCCCGATAACAACGTCCTTGAGTTTGCGCTGTCGAGGAAGGTGATCCTTGTTGAGGGCGATGCCGAGTTCATCCTCCTGGATGCGCTTTACCAAAAGCACTCGGGGTCCACATTGAAGAAAGACGGGGTCCACGTCATCTCGGTGGGCGGTACGAGCTTTAAGCGCTATCTAGACCTCGCCAGGCTGCTTGGCGTGCGCACTGCGGTCATTCGCGACAACGACGGCGACTACCAGAGAAACTGCGTCGACAACTACGCAGAGCACGCGATGCCGCATGCCAAAGTCTTTGCAGACACCAACTCAAAGCAGCGCACGACCTTCGAGATCTGTCTGTACGAAGACAACAAGGCAGTTTGCGACGAGGTCTTCCGCACGCCAAAGCGTAAGCTTGAACCGTTGGCGTACATGCTTGCCAACAAGGCTGACGCGGCGTTTGATCTTTTGCTGGCGAAGGAGGCTGAACTGGTGGCGCCTGGGTACATGCAGGAGGCCATAAAGTGGATAAACGAGTAGTCTTCGCGGTCGCAGGTTCAGGGAAGACAACCAGCCTTATCAACGAGCTGGGTCTTGAGAAGCGGGTCTTGCTTATCACTTACACAGAGAGTAATTGCGAAGAGATTCTGCGTCGCGTTCTTGCGAAGTTCGGTTATCTCCCGGACAGCATCACCGTCTGCACCTACTTTACATTCTTGAACTCATTTTGCTATCGGCCCTTGCTTCTCACGAAGATGCAGACCATGGGAATTTCGTTTAATAGGCCGAGCGAATACTCATCGCGCCAGAAGCTCCAAAGCCGTGACCGGTACGTCACAGCAGGCGGTCGCATCTACCACGCGAGAATGGCGAAGGTCCTGGATGTATATGGTTGCATCCCGACGCTTCAGCGTCGACTGGAGCGCTACTACGACAAAGTCTGCATTGACGAGGTTCAGGATTTCGGCGGACATGACTTCAATCTGCTCAAGCAAATTGTCCAGGCCAACGTCGAGGTTCTGTTAGTCGGCGACTTCTATCAGCACACGTACTCCACCAGCGCCGATGGTGCAGTCAATAAAGGGCTGCACGACAGCTATGACCGCTTTAAGGACGCCCTGCGATCTGCTGGCTTGGTCGTTGACACGACGTCCTTGCTCAAGAGCCACCGTTGCAGCTCCTCGGTGTGCTCGTTCATCCGAGACACTATCGGGGTGGACATCTATGCACACTCGGATCGCACTACCCAAGTCTCAGTGGTCAACGACCCGTCACTGGCGGCAAAGCTTCACGCTGACGCGGGCACCATTAAGCTGTTTTATCAAGAGCACGGACGATATGGCTGCTACTCGCAGACCTGGGGTGAGTCAAAGGGACGTGACCACTACCAGGACGTCTGCGTTGTACTGAATGCCGAGTCCTGGAAGCACTTCTCCGCCGGTACGCTGGCCGAGATGGCTGCGACCTCGCGGAACAAGCTATACGTTGCGTGCTCGCGTGCGCGCGGCGACCTCTATGTAATGCCAGACGCGATGCTGAAAGCTTTCAAAAAAGCCCGGGACATTCGTCACGTCGCCTCCACTTGACGATCTTGACTGCGCAGCTGCAGCCCTTCCGCTCGGCGTTGCAGAAGTGGGTCGTGGACTGCCTCAAGCCGTGGCTGTCGTACGAGTCCTCGCCATGACTGACCGCAGCCGCTGCTAGCAGCCAGAATCCCGAGTATTTGATCTCGTGGGCCACTGACCCATCTATCGACCCCGCGCTCCTCGCCCCCTCCGCGCAGTCCCTGCGATCTGACAAGCCCGCCGGTACGCGCGCAGCGTCAACTCCGCCCGCTGCATCACGGTGTCCTCCACGGCGGTAGCGCGGTCGGCCAGCTCATCAGCCTGCACCTGCAGCAACTCTGCCGGGCTCATCCCCGACGCTTCGCCCGTCAGCAGCGCAATCCCCTCGCTCACATGTCCCATGGTGTAGACATGGAACAGCCCGCGCTCCACCGCGTCCAGCACGCTGCGGTCCAGCATCAGGTGGCGCTGGTTGCGGGCGGGGATCAGCACGCCCTGCGTGCCGTCCAGGCCCGCCATGGCGCAGGCGCGGAACCAGCCCTCGATCTTCTCGTTGATGCCGCCCACGGGCAGCACCTCGCCGTGTTGGTTGAGCGCGCCGGTCACGGCGACGCCCTGGCGCAGCGGCAGGCCTGACAGGCTGGACAGCAGCGCGTACAGTTCGGCGCACGAGGCCGAGTCGCCTTCCACGCCGCTGTATTCCTGCTCGAACACGATAGACGCATTCAGCGCCAGCGGTGCCACGTGGCTGAACAGCGCGGTGAGGTAGCTGTGCAGGATGAGCACGCCTTTGTCGTGGATGGGGCCGGACATATCGACTTCGCGCTCGATGTTGAGCAGGCCCTCTTGCCCGGCAAAGGTGCGCGCGGTGATGCGCACGGGGAAGCCGAAACGGTAGTCGCCCAGGTCGATCTGCGTCATGGCGTTGATCTGGCCGGTGATGGAGCCTGCCAGCGAGATCAGGCGCTCGCCCTCGGTGATGGAGTCGTGCAGCTCTTCTTCGGGCTGGTTGTGGCGCTGGGTGCGGGCGGCCAGGGCGGCCTGCACGTCGCCCGCCTGCACCAGCGTGCCGCCGCGCGCCTTGCACAGGGCGGCGCTTTCGATGGCCAGCGCTTCGGTGTGTGCAAAGCGTGCGCTCTGGCGGCGCTGGTCATCGGCCTCGCGGTGGGTTTGCTCCAGCAGCAGGGCCACGGCGTCGGGGCCGAAGTGGGGCAGGCCGCGCTTTTTGCAGACCTGCGCCACCAGGATTGCGGTGGCGTGGTGCGTGGCAGGGGTGGCGGCAAAGTGGTCTGAAAAATCCACCTTCACGCGAAAGCGGCGTGCGGCGTCGGGGTCGGCGTCTTGCAGCGCGTAGTACTCGTCCACCGATCCGATCAGCACGATCTTCACATCCACGTCCACCGGCTCGGGCTGCAGCGCCGCTGCGCCGCCCGGCGCGTGGCCGGGGCCACCGCTGGCATCTTCGATCTGCAGGCGGCCGCAGCGCAAGAAGCGGCGCAGGCGTTGCCACAGCCCTTCTTCGGCAGCCAGGTCGTGCAGGTGCAGCAGGATGAAGCCGCCGTGCGCCTTGAGCAGGCTGCCCGCGTGGATGCTGGTGTGGTCGGCCTGCACGGTGTCGGCGTCCGAGCCATGTTCGATGCTGCCAAACAGCGTGCGCTGGGTGGGGTTGTCTTCCACCACCACGGGCGCGGCGGTGCGGCCGTGGTTGTCCACCACCAGGTTGACCTGGCAGCGGGCCAGCAGGTCATCGAGTGCATCCTTGCGGTCGTCCTCGGCGTCGGCGTTCTGCTCCGCATCGCCGGGCTCGAACAGGTCGATGTCGTCCAGCACCGCATGCTCTACCTGGTCGAGCCAGTGCGTGAGCTTGACGGTGTCCTTGATCTGCTTGCGCAGGCCCTGGCGGATGTCGTGCAGGGCGTGTTCTACGAGGGGCTTGATGGTCTGGCGGCGCAGGGTGGCCAGGGCGTCGTCGCGGGCGCGCTCCAGCGGGCGGGTGGCTTCGAGAAAGCGGGCGATCTCGGTGCGCAAGGCGTGCTCGGCGGCGTCAATCTCTGCGCGGCGCTCGCGGGGCAGGGCGCGGGCTTCGGCTTCTGTCAGCGGCTGGCCTTTGGGGCCGGTGAGGGTGAACACCATCTGCCCGCCTTCGCGCGAAATGCGGAACTGGCGCGCCTCGGCAAACGCGTCCAGCACGGCAAAGGCCTCGCTCTCTTGCGCTTGCCAGGTTTTCTCGATGCGTTCGGCGTCGGCCTTGAAGGCGGCGGCTGCGAGGTGTTTGGGGATATCGGCCTGCAGGTTCTTGGCCATGTCGGCCATGCCTTGGCGCAACTGCCGGCCCTGGCCCGCCGGCAGGCGCAGGGCGAGGGGGTGGTCGGGCTTGTCGAAGTTGTGCAGGTAGCACAGGTCGGGCGGCACGGCGCGTTCTGCCGCAGCAGTCTGCATGGCCTGGCGCAGCAGCGATGCGCGCCCACTGCCCACTTCGCCCAGCACGAAGAGGTGGTAGTCGGGCTGGTGCAGCCCCAGGCCAAACTGCGCGGCGGCCTGCGCGCGCTCTTGGCCGATCCAGGGCAGGGGCAGGTCTTGCAGCTCGGCCGTGCTGGCAAAGCCCAGCGTGGCGGGGTCAATCGTCAGCCGCAGCTGGTGGGGGGCGAGGGCAAAGGCGGGCATCGGTGCGGGCGTTGGGGGAGGGCAGGTCGTCAGACTGGGTCTGCCATCTCAAAATATGGATAAAAATGACCGCTAGCGCTTGATGGATAAGCGCAAGTAGCTATAAAAATAGTAGTAACCAGTCAATGGGCCACAGGGCAGGCCCCGGCAGGTGCGCCACCCGCCTGCGCATGGCTGCGCGCATCGGCCAGCGCCGCAGCGGTGGGCGCCTCGGTGGGCCAGCCCGCCAGGTGCTGCTGCGCCACGCGGCTGAGCGCGGTGATCCAGTGGTTGTTGTCGTTCAGGCAGGGGATGTAGTGGAACTCCTTGCCACCCGCGTGCAGGAAGGCCTCGCGCACTTCCATGTTGATTTCTTCCAGCGTCTCCAGGCAGTCGCTGGTAAAGCCGGGGCACACCACGTCCACCCGCCGCGTGCCGGCCTTGCCCAGTGCCTCGATGGTGGGCTGGGTGTAGGGCTCCAGCCATTTGGCCTTGCCAAAACGCGACTGGAAGGTGATGCGGTAGCGCTCCGCGCGCAGGCCCAGGCGCTCGGCCAGCAGGCGGCCCGTCTTGCGCGCCTCGCAGTGGTAGGGGTCGCCCAGGTGCAACGTGCGCTCGGGCACGCCATGAAAGCTCATCACCAGCTGGTCGGGCTGGCCGTGGTGTTTCCAGTGGGTTTCGATGGTGCGGGCCAGCGCGTCGATGTAGCCGGGGGCGTCGTGGTAGCGGTTGACAAAGCGCAGCTCGGGCACGTGGCGGGTGCGTGCGGCCCAGGCGTACACCGCGTCGAACAGGCTGGCGGTGGTGGTGGCCGAGTACTGCGGGTACAGCGGCAGGATCAGGATGCGCGTGGCGCCCTCGGCTTTGAGCGCATCGAGTTGGCTGGCGATGGACGGGTTGCCGTAGCGCATGGCATGGCGCACCAGCACGGCGTGCCCGGCCTCGCCCAGCCAGCCGCGCAGCAGCGTGGCCTGTTTGGCCGTCCACACCGCCAGGGGCGAGCCCTCGGCCGTCCAGATGCTGGCGTACTTGGCGGCCGACTTGGCGGGGCGGGTGCGCAGGATGATGCCGTGCAGGATGGGCAGCCACGCCAGCTTGGGGATCTCCACCACGCGGTGGTCGCCCAGAAACTGCGCCAGGTAGCGCCGCACGGCGGGCGCGGTGGCGGCGTCGGGCGTGCCCAGGTTGCACAGCAGCACTGCGGTTCGCTCGGCCTGGCCGTGGGTGTAAGGGGGTTCGGGGCGGAAGGAGGGCATGCGGCATTTTCGCCCACGCGTGGTGCCTGGTGGGGGCTGGGGGTTGGATGTGGGCCCGGCGCCTGTTTTTGGGGGCGCTCGGGTAATCCCCGATGTGGTTGTGAAACCGGTTTCATAAACTCTGCGCATCCACTCCGAACCACCCACGCCGTGAATTACCAGTTCCAGTTCGACGCCGTTTTCGCCGCATGGCCGCTGCTGCTCAAAGGCACGTGGATCACCGTGCAGCTGTCGCTCACGGCCACGGTGCTGGGGCTGGTGGTGGCCGTGTTCTGCGCCTGGGGCAAGACGGGCGGGCCGGCGTGGCTGCGGTTCTTGATCAACGCGTACATCGAGGTCATCCGCAACACGCCGTTCATCGTGCAGCTGTTTTTCTTCTTCTTCGCGCTGCCGTCCATCGGCCTGCGCTGGTCGCCCTACACCGCGGCGCTGACGGCGATGGTGGTCAACCTGGGGGCCTACGCGGCAGAGATCGTGCGGGCGGGCATCGAGTCCATCCCCAAGGGGCAGATCGAGGCGGGCAAGGCGCTCAACCTGAAGCCCTGGGAGATCTTTCGCTTCGTCATCCTCAAACCCGCGCTCAAGGCCATCTACCCCGCGCTCACCAGCCAGTTCATCCTGCTGATGCTCAGCTCGGCCGTGGTGTCGGTGATCTCGGCGGACGACCTGACCTCGGTGGCGGCGAACCTGCAGTCGCAGACCTTCCGCAGTTTCGAGATCTACATCGTGGTGGCGCTGATCTACCTGGTGCTGGCGCTGTCGTTCTCTGCGCTGTTCAAGCTGATCTACCAGCGCGCGCTCAACTACCCCGACCGCCGATAAGGAGACCCGGACCATGCGTACCTTCGGACTCTCCGAATTCCTTTTCATCCTGCAGGCCGCGCAGTGGACACTGGCGCTGTCGGCCATTGCCTTCGTCGGCGGGGCGCTGCTGGGCCTTGTGGTGGCGCTGTCGCGCACGTCCGAGAGCGCCGTGGCGCGCAATGCGTCGCGCGTGTTCATCCAGGTGTTTCAGGGCACGCCGCTGCTGCTGCAGCTGTTTTTGATCTTCTTCGGCGCGCCGGTGCTGGGGCTGGACATCAACCCCTGGGTGGCGGCGGGCGTGGCGCTGGTGCTCAACAGCGCGGCGTTTCTGGCCGAGATATGGCGCGGCTGCATCGAGGCGGTGCCGCGCGGCCAATGGGAGGCCGCGCAGGCCCTGAACCTGAGCTACATCAACCGCATGCGCTTCGTGGTGCTGCCGCAGGCCTTCAAGATCGCGCTGCCGCCCACCGTGGGCTACACGGTGCAGATCATCAAGGGCACATCGCTGGCCGCCATCATCGGTTTCACCGAGATCACGCGGGCCGGGCAGATCATCAACAACGCCACCTTCCAGCCGCTGCATGTGTTCACCACCGTGGCGGCGCTGTACTTCGTGATCTGCTGGCCGCTGTCGCTGCTGGCCGCGCGCATGGAGCGCAAGCGGGCCCGGGCGCTCGCGCGCTGACGGCATCGCTGCCAACACCAACAGCGCCTTCGTTCATTCATTGCTTTTTTATCTCTCGTTCATAACCACTACCTGGAGACATGCCATGACCTTTTCCCTGCACCGCCGCACCGTCACCACCGCCCTGGCCGCACTGGGCCTGGGCGCCGCGCTCACGGCTTTTGCGCCGCTGGCCTCGGCACAGTCCGTGGCCGACATCAAGAAAAAGGGCGAGCTCACCATCGGCATGCTGGTGGACTTCCCGCCTTACGGCACGACCAACGCGCAGAACCAGCCCGACGGCTACGACGCCGACGTGGCCAAGCTGCTGGCCAAGGAGCTGGGCGTCAAAGCCAACATCGTGCCCGTCACCGGCCCCAACCGCATTCCCTTCCTGCTGACCAACAAGGTCGACGTGCTGGTGGCGTCGCTCGCCATCACGCCCGAGCGCGCCAAGCAGGTGCAGTTCTCGCAACCCTATGCGGCCGCCACCATCGTGCTGTACGGCAAGACGGGCAGCGCCATCAAGAGCGCGGCGGACCTGAAGGGCGTTCGCGTGGGCGTGGCCCGTGCCAGCACGCAGGATGTGGCCGTGACCAAGGCCGCGCCCGAGGGCACCGAAATCCGCCGCTTCGACGACGACGCATCGGCCATGCAGGCACTGATCTCCGGCCAGGTCGATGCCATCGGCTGCTCGGTCACCGTGGCCGCGCAGATCGCCAAGCGCGTGCCCGCCAACACCTTCGAGAACAAGTTCAACCTGCTGCAGCAGGCCATGGGCATTGCCCTGCGCCCCGGCCAGGACGAGTTGACCAAGGCGGTGAACGACTTCGTGGTGCGCAACACGGCCAACGGCGAGTTGAACAAGCTGTACCAGAAGTGGCTGGGCGCGGATCTGCCCAAGCTGCAATAACCCATATCGCTTGAGCGTGAACCCCAGCCACCCCAGGAGCCTTTGACAATGACGGACGCAGTCACGACGACGAAGACCACCGCCGGTGCACCCCCCATCATCACGATGGAGGGGGTCAACAAGTGGTACGACAGCTTTCAGGTGCTGACCGACATCGACCTGTCGGTGCGGGCCGGCGAGCGCATCGTGATCTGCGGGCCGTCGGGCTCGGGCAAGTCCACGCTGATCCGCTGCATCAACCGGCTGGAGACGGTGCAAAAGGGCCGCATCGTGGTTGACGGCATTGAGCTGACCGCTGGCGGCAAGAACGTGGACGCCGTGCGTGCCGAGGTGGGCATGGTGTTCCAGCAGTTCAACCTGTTCCCGCACCTCACCATCCTGGAGAACTGCACGCTGGCGCCCATGCGATCGCGCGGCATGGGCAAGGCGGAAGCGGAAGAGGTCGCCATGAAGTACCTCACGCGCGTGCGCATTCCCGAGCAGGCGCACAAGCACCCCAGCCAGCTGTCGGGCGGGCAGCAGCAGCGCGTGGCCATTGCGCGCGCGCTGTGCATGGCCCCCAAGGTGATGCTGTTCGACGAACCCACGTCGGCGCTGGACCCGGAGATGGTCAAGGAAGTGCTGGACACCATGATCGGCCTAGCCGAGGACGGCATGACCATGCTGTGCGTGACGCACGAGATGGGCTTTGCGCGCAGCGTGGCCGACCGCGTGATCTTCATGGCCGACGGCAAGATCCTGGAGCAGGCGCCGCCCGCGCAGTTCTTCGGCCAGCCGGAGCATGAGAAGACGCGCCAGTTCCTCGGCCAGATCCTGAGCTCCCACCACGCGCACTGAGGCCGTGGTGGCCGCACGTTGACGAAGGCCCGGCTGACGGGCTTGAAAGAACATCCATGAAGGTATTGATCTCCCTGTCCTCCTTCGGCGCGGCCGAAACGGGACGCCACGGCCAGCTGTGGTGCACCGACCTGGCCCGCCAGGCGGGCGCCGACGGCGTGGAAGTGCGCGGCGAGCTGCTGCGCGACGCGGCCACCGAGCTGCCCGGGCTGGCGGGCCTGGCCGCTGTGTATTCCAGTCCCGAGGGCCTGTGGACCGTGCAGGGCCAGTTGGACGAAGCCGCCCTGCAGCGCGGCATTCATGCATCGCAGGTGCTGCACGCGCCGCGCCTGAAGATGTCCATCGGCGGCTTTGGCGTGCGGTCCGAGGCGTCGCTGCAGCGCCTCAAGGCGCTGCTGGCCGCCACCCCGCAGGTGGAACTGGTGATCGAAAACGACCAGACCGCCACCGCCGGCACGCTGGCCGCCTTGCAGGCATTCTTTGCCGCGCAGGCGCAGGCGCAGGCCGGGCTCGACCTGGGCATGACCTTCGACATGGGCAACTGGCACTGGCAGGGCGAATGCCCGCTGCAGGCCGCACAGGCCCTCGCGCCCCATGTGCGCTACGTGCACTGCAAGGGCGTGCAGCGCCTGCCGGCCAAGTGGATCGCAGTGCCGCTGGCGGAGTCGGTGGCGCCCTGGCGCGCCGTGCTGCGCGCGCTGCCCGCCGATGTGCCGCATGCCATCGAGTACCCGCTGGTGGGCGACGACCTGGTGGCCGTTACGCGCGGGCAGGTGGACTTCATCCGTGCGGTGCGAGGTGCTGCATGAGCGACGCTACCGCTGACACCATCGACACCGCATTCGACGTGGCCCTGTTCGGCGAAGCCATGCTGCTGCTGGTGGCCAACGAGCCCGGACCGCTGGAGAACGCCACGGGCTTTCACAAGCGCACCGCGGGGGCCGAGACCAATGTGGCCATTGGCCTGGCGCGCCTGGGGCTGAAGGTGGGCTGGGCCAGCCGCCTGGGCACGGACTCCATGGGCCGCGCGCTGCTGGCCGCCATGCGCGGCGAGGGTATCGACTGCTCGCACGTGGTGTGCGATGCCACGCAGCGCACGGGCTTTCAGTTCAAGGAGCGCGTGACCGACGGGCGCGACCCGCAGGTCGAATACCACCGCAAGGGCTCGGCCGCCAGCCAGATGGGCCCGGCCGATGTGGACGAGCCCTGGCTGCGGTCCGCGCGCCACCTGCACGCCACGGGCGTGTTCGCGGCCATCTCGGACACCAGCCTGCAGGCAGCCATCCGCACGCTCGAGGTCGCGCGCGCCGCGGGCCGCACCATCTCGTTCGATCCCAACCTGCGCCCCACGCTCTGGGCCTCGCCCGAGGCCATGCGCCACTGGATCAACACCCTGGCCGGCTATGCCGACTGGGTGCTGCCGGGCCTGGAAGAGGGCGTGTTCCTGACCGGCGAAACCACGCCCGAAGGCGTGGCGCGCTTCTACCGCGAGCGGGGCGCCAGGCTGGTGGTCGTGAAGCTCGGGCCCGAGGGCGCCTACTACGACAGCGACGTGGCCGGCACCGGCCGCGTGCCCGGCGTGCCCGTGGCCCAGGTGGTGGACACGGTGGGTGCGGGCGATGGTTTTGCGGTGGGCGTCATCAGCGCACTGCTCGAAGGCTTACCCGTGCCCGCTGCCGTGCGCCGCGGCGCCTGGATCGGCGCGCGTGCGGTGCAGGTGCTGGGCGACACCGAAGGGCTGCCCACGCGGGCTCAGTTGCGGGAGGCCGGGCTGTGAGCATGCCGGAATCGATGGCGGATGGCCGCAACGCCGTGTGCAAGAAGGTAGTGGTGTTCCGCGAGCTGCCGCCCGACCAGCTGGCGCGCCTGCAGGCCCTGCACGACGTGACGGTGGCCAACCCGCGCAAGCCCGAAGAGCGTGCACTGTTCGACGCAGCGCTGGGCCAGGCGCAGGGGCTGATCGGGTCGAGCTACCCCGTCGATGCCGCGCTGCTGGCGCGGGCGCCCCGGCTGGAGGTGGTCTCCAGCGTGTCGGTGGGTGTGGACAACTACGCGCTCGACGCACTGCAGGCCCGGGGCATCGTGCTGTGCCACACGCCCGGCGTGCTGGACGAAACCGTGGCCGACACCGTGTTCGCCCTGCTCATGGCCACCAGCCGCCGCGTGGTGGAGCTGGCGCAGCTGGTGCGCGAGGGCCGCTGGACCAGGAACATCGGCGAAGACCTGTTCGGCAGCGACGTGCATGGCAAGACGCTGGGCCTGCTGGGCTTTGGCCGCATCGGCCAGGCCATCGCGCGCCGTGCGGCGCTGGGCTTTGGCATGCCGGTGCTCTACCACGCGCGCCGGCCGGTGGACCTGGCCGCCACGGCGCCTGAACTGGTGGGCAAGGCTGCGCACCTGCCGCTGGCCGAGCTGCTGGCGCGGTCAGACTTTGTGGTGGCCATGCTGCCCCTGTCGGGCAGCACGCGGGGCCTGGTCAACGCCGACGTCTTTGCCGCCATGAAGCCCGGCGCCATCTTCATCAACGGCGGGCGCGGCGCCACGGTGGTGGAGCAGGACCTGCTGCACGCGCTCGACCACGGCACGCTGCGCGCAGCGGGCCTGGATGTGTTCGCCACCGAGCCGCTGCCGCTCGACTCGCCCCTGCGCACCCACCCGCGCGTGACGCCGCTGCCGCACATCGGCTCGGCCACGCACGGCACGCGCCACGCCATGGCCGTGCTGGCCACCACCAGCTTGCTGCAGGCGCTGGCCGGTGAGCGGCCCGCCGCCGTGTATAACGCCGCGCAAGCATGACCTCACCGACACCCGCACCATCGACCACGCCCCGCGCCCGCCCCACCATCGCCGATGTCGCGGCCGAGGCCGGCGTGTCCAAGGCCACGGTGTCGCGCTACTTCAACCACCGCGAGCGCCTGCTCAGCCCCGACATCGCCGCGCGCGTCGAGGCCGCCATCGCCAAGCTGGCTTACGTGCCCAGCCCCATGGCCCAGGCGCTCAGCCACGGCCGCTCGCGCCTCATCGGGCTGGTGGTGGCCGACATCACCAACCCGTATTCGGTGGCCGTGCTGCGCGGCGCCGAGAAGGCGTGCCAGGAGGCGGGCTACCTGGTGATGCTGTTCAACCTGGGCAACGACCGCGAGCGCGAGCGCGCCGCCATCGATGCGCTGGCGAGCTACCAGGTGGACGGCTTCATCCTCAACACGCTGGGGCAGGGCGAGGGGCTGGCCGACGTGACCACCCTGCACGGCAAGCCCGCGGTGCTGGTGGACCGCCGCCATGCGGGCCTGGCGGCGGATTTCGTGGCGCTCGACAACGAAGCCGCCATGCGCGACACCTGCGCGCACCTGGTGCAGCAAGGCTGGCAGGACCTGCTCTATGTCACGCAGCCGCTGCAGGGTGTGAGTTCGCGCCTGGAGCGCACGGCGGCCTTTCGCGCCTGCGTGGCGGCCCAGGGCAGGAATGTGCGCGGCGATGTGCTGGAGATCGATGCGCAGCAGGAGGGCGAGGACGCGCTGGCCCAGGCGCTGGCGGCCTTTCGCCAGCGTGCGGGGCGGGGCGCACGCTGCGCGGTGGTCGCAGGCAATTCCGTGGTCACGCTGCGCGTGGCGGCCTCGGTCTCGCGCCTGGGCTGGACCTTCGGGCTGGAGCTGGGCTTCGTGGGCTTCGACGACCCGGAATGGGCACCGTTGATCCGGCCGGGCCTGAGCACCGTGGCGCAGCCCACCGATGCCATCGGCCAGCGCGCGGCCCGGTGCCTGCTGGAGCGCATCGGCGGCCTGCAGGGCCCGGTGCGCGAGAACCTGTTGCCCGGCACGCTGATCGTGCGCGGGTCGTCGCTGGGCACCTGACCCCGAAGGGCGTGCGCACAGGCGCTGCGGTATGCTGTGCGGCCGCCGCCCGGCATCCCACCGGGCCTTCCGCCTCCACGCTGTTTTTTACAGGTGCGCCCCCTTGCCGACCCCCTCCCTGGACATCCCCCGCATCCGCGCCGTCACCATCGACCTGGACGACACGCTGTGGCCCATCTGGCCCACCATCGAGCGCGCCGAAGCCGTGCTGCTGCAGTGGATGGCCGAGCATGCGCCCGCCACCGCGCGCCTGTTCCAGAGCACCGAGGCGCTGCGCGCCATCCGCAACCAGATGGTGAACCTGCGGCCCGACCTGCAGCACGACCTGAGCGCGCTGCGCCGCGAATCCATCCGCCTGGCGCTGACCCAGGCGGGCGATGACGGCGCGCTGGCCGAGCCCGCGTTCGACCTGTTTTTTGCCGAACGCCAGCGCGTGACGCTGTTCGACGATGCGCACGATGCGCTGGCCTTCCTGTCGTCGCGCTACCCGGTGGTGGCGGTGTCCAACGGCAACGCCGACATCCACAAGGTGGGCATCGGCCACTACTTCAAGGACAGCCTGAGCGCATCGGTGCTGGGCGTGGCCAAGCCCGATGCCCGCATCTTCCAGGCAGCCGCCCAGGCGCTGCAGGTTCCGCCGCACGCGGTGCTGCATGTGGGCGACGATGCCACGCTGGACGCCCGGGGCGCCATGGAGGCCGGCATGCAGGCGGTGTGGCTGAATCCCGCCGAGGCCGCCTGGCCCTACGACACCCCGCCGCATGCCACCGTGAGCAATCTCACGGAGCTGTGCCGGCTGCTGACGGCGTAGCCCGCGCGCTCCACGCTATCCGGGGGCAATTTCTTGTCCCAGGTCAAGGGCCCAGCGCGCCGCGGTGTGTGCCGGCTTGATCCCGGTCACCGATCCGGCCACACTGCAGGCCATGCCGAGAAACCCTCCCGCCTTGCCCGCCATCCGCACCATTGGCCTCATGCAGCCCATGACCTGGCTCGTCCTGGCCTGGCGCGACATGGCCCGCGCGGGCTGGATCAGCTTTGCCCACGGCCTGGCCCTGGCGCTTTTTGGCGCGACGATCTTCACGGTGGCCCACCACCGGTTCTGGCTGCTGGCCGGGGCACTGTCGGGCTTTCTGGTGATAGCCCCGGTGCTGGCCACCAGCCTGTATGCGCTGAGCCGCGCGCTGGAGCGTGGCGAGCCCGCGAACCTGGGCGTGGTACTCAAGACCTGGCTGAACTGGCAGGACAGCCACGTCAATAAATGGGGCAACGACTACTGGTGCATGGTGCAGTTCGGCGCCCTGCTGGCGCTGGCGGCCACGGGCTGGGTCATGACGTCGGCGGCGCTCATCACGCTGCTGGCGCCCGTGCCCATCCAGACGCCCCTGGATTTCCTGCGCCATGTGGTACTGGCCCGCGAGGGCTGGCTGTTCGAGATCTGGCTGGCGCTGGGCAGCCTCATGGCGGCGCCGATCTTCGCCTCCAGCGTGGTGGCCATGCCCCTGCTGCTGGACCGGCGCGCCACCTTGCTGCAGGCCGTGCTCACCAGCTGGCAGGCGGTGATCGGCAACCCGTTGCCGATGGCGTTCTGGGCGGCGCTGATCCTGGGCTTCACGCTGCTGGGCCTGGGCTCGCTGCTGCTGGGGCTGATCGCCGTCATGCCCATGCTGGGCCACGCGAGCTGGCATGCCTACCGGGATCTGGTCGATGCCTCCAGCCTGCCCGGGCGGGGGGCGGCAGCGCCCACGCAGAACCGCGGGGTGGCGCCGTGATCTTCGGTTTCACCGAGGCGCAGATCTCGGGCTTCTTCCTCACCTACGGCGTGGGTGCGTTCATCCTGTACATGCTGTTCATCATCGGGCAGCTCGCGTGGGAGTCCAAGGCCGGCCGGTTTGGCACCTTCGTGCTGTTCCTGGGCCTGGGCGTGGGCTTCCTCGGGTTCCTGGCGAAGGTCGTGATCCAGTGGTGGCTGGAGCGGTGAGGCCGCAGCGCATCGGCGTCGGGACATGGCCGCAGTGAGGTAAGGTGATGGACCGATCTACCGACCGCCTCGCCCATGTCCTTGCCTTCCGCCCCCTCCCTGCTCACCCGCGCTGAAACCAGCGGCTACACCGAGACATCGACCCACGCCGACGTGATGGCGTACGTGCGCGGCCTGGCGGCGCTGGGGGATGCCCGATTGCATGTCGCGGACTTCGGCGCATCGCCCGAGGGCCGCCTGTTGCCGCTGCTGGTGCTGTCCGCGCAAGGCCATTTCACGCCGCAGGCCGCGCAGGCCAGCGGCCTGCCCGTGGTGCTGATACTGTGCGGCATTCACGCTGGCGAAGTGGAGGGCAAGGAGGCCGCGCTGATGCTGGTGCGCGACCTGCTGCGCGGCGAGCATGGCGACGTGCTCTCGCACTGCACCGTGGTGGTGGTGCCGCTGTTCAACCCCGACGGCAATGACCGGCTGGGCACAGACAACCGCCCGCTGGACGTTGCCCACCTGCGCGGGCAGGACGGCCCGGCGCTCGTGGGCACGCGCAACAATGCGGCGGGGGTGAATCTCAACCGCGACTACATGCGCCATCAGGCTTCCGAGATGCGCCTGCTGCAGACGCGCGTGTGCCAGCCCTGGAACCCCCACCTCACGCTGGACTGCCACGCCACCAACGGCTCCATCCACCGCTTCGCGCTGACCTACGACATTCCCCACACCGAGCACACGGGCCGCAGCGAGCCCGTGGCCTATATGCGCGAACGCATGATGCCCGCCGTGCAGGCCGCGGTGAAGCGCACCGAGGGCCTGGACACCTTCTGGTATGGCAACTTCGTGCGCGACGAGGGCGGGCAGGGCCAGGGCTGGATCACCTACACCCACCACCCGCGCTTTGGCTGCAACTACCGGGGGCTGACCAATCGGCTCGACGTGCTGCTGGAGGCCTATTCGTACATCAGCTTCAAGGAGCGCGTGGCGGTGACGTATGCCGTGCTGCGCGAGGCACTGCACTACGTCGCCGGCCATGGCACGGAGATCGTGCAGCTGCTGGACGGGTGTGCCGAGCCGCCCGCCGAGGTCGCCATCCGCTATGCATTGCAGCCCATCCCAGGCACCACGGTGGAGGTTCTCACGCGGGAACCCTATGCGCTGCAAGGCGCCCCCATCAGCGTGCAGGTGCCGCATTTCGCGCACTTCGTCCCCGTGGCCACCGTGAAGCGGCCCTGGGCCTATGCGGTGCCTGCCGCCGTGGCCGACTGGCTGGAGGGCCATGGCTTGCGGCGGGCCGCCGTTGCGCCTGGCACGCTGCTCGATGCAGAAGTCCCGGTGATGCAGCAGCCCGTGGCGGTGCCGGGGCCCGCCATCCTGGAGGCGCAGGCCAGCACGCACTGGCAGGCAAGCTACCGCCGGGCGCAGCGCGCGTTGCCGCAAGGCTGGTGCGTGGTGCCCACCGGCCAGCGCCACGGCGCGATCGCGGTGTACGCGTGCGAAGCGGAAAGCGACGATGGCCTGGTGGCCAATGGCATCGTGCCGGAGCCGGTGGCGGGCGGTGAATTCCTGGCATGGCGGGTGCTGGCGCCGGTGTGAGGCGGGTGCTGGGCCGGGCCGGGATGCAAACGCCCCATGCCCTGATGCT
This sequence comes from Acidovorax sp. GW821-FHT10E03, assembly GCF_059415205.1. Classification (NCBI taxonomy): domain Bacteria; kingdom Pseudomonadati; phylum Pseudomonadota; class Betaproteobacteria; order Burkholderiales; family Comamonadaceae; genus Acidovorax; species Acidovorax sp. GW821-FHT10E03. The sequence goes on from NZ_JBWKMU010000001.1 coordinate 312,680, forward strand.
GCCTAGTCGTAGCGGAGCCGGGGATACCAGTCGGTGCCGCGGCCCTCGGGCGTGAGGTCCAGGATGGACCACAGCGCGGCGATGTCGGGCGCATCGCGCGGGTCCTGCCCGGGGTCGGCCATCTCGCGCGCCATCTCGCTGGCCCAGAACAGGCGCACCTTGTCGCCGTCGCGCCGAAAGATGGTCAGCGCCGGGTACTCGCTGCCGTCGGGCATCAGGATGCCCAGGTCCCGGGCGTAGTCGTCCCCCACGGTCTGCACGAAGTTCAGGTCGCGCCAACCCCGCTCCTGCGCAAACGCGAGCTGCCGCTCCACCGACGAGCGGCCCAGGACCTTGAGCGCGACCCGTTGCTTGATGTCGGCCGCGTTGCCATGGACGGCGCCCAGCCAGTTCGTGCACATGGGGCACGGGCGCTCGCGCTGCGGCCCGTACATCCAGAAGTAGGCCACCAGGGTTTGCTTGTCGCCAAACAGGTCGATCAGCCCGACCTCGGACCCCTGTTCGTCCTGGAAGCGGTAGTTCTTCGCGATGACCGGGCCGGGCGGCAGCGCGCGGCGCTGCTCGGTCAGGCGGCTCATGTGCCGGCGGAACTCGATCTCCTCGGCCAGCAGCGCGCGGCGGGCCTCTTCGTATGCGGCCGAGGCGCCGGGGAAGGGCGTCTTCGCGTTGCGGGCCATTTCGGCCGCGGGCTTCAGTGTGGCGGGCATGGGCTTCCTCCAGTGCGTGGCGGGTTGTGGGCGCGCGGTCTTGCACTCTGCCGCCGCAGGGGGCGGATGCAGGTAGGAAAAAACTGCGGCCCCGTGCAGGCGCAGTCCTTCACGGGCGCCTGGAGCGTGTCGGGTTGGAGCGGTACACGGCTCAGCGAGCCCAGGCCCGGAGTCCCAGGTCCTGCGCCAGGCGCCGGTAGTCCGCCAGGCTGCGCTGCACGAAATCTTCGAGCGCCGCGCCCGTCAGCGCGAACGGGTACAGGCCGTACTGCGCGCACAGCGCGGCGTAGCCGGGGGCGGCCAAGGCATCCCGCAGCGCGGTGGTCCACGCGCGCACCGCCGCATCGGGCGTGCTGGCGGCCATGTACAGGCCGCGCACCGTGGGCCAGACCAGGTCCAGACCCTGCTCGCGTGCCGTGGGCAGGCCCGCCAGGCTGCCGCCCAGACGTGCCTGCGAGAGCACCGCCAGCACGCGCAGCGGCGCGCCCTGCGCGGCTGCCTGCAGGGCCTCGGCCGCATCGCCGGTGAAAATGCCGATGTGCCCGCCCCGCAGGGCCTTGAGCGCCTCGCCGCCGCCCTCGAAGGACACGAAGCGCATGCGCTTGTGGTCCTGCCCCGCCGCACGTACCAGCAGCGCGGCCTTGATCCAGTCCTGGCTGCCCAGTGTGCCGCCGGCGCCAAACACCACGCGGTTGGAGTCCCTGCGCAGCGCGGCAGCCACGTCCTGCAGGCGCTGGTAAGGCGCATCGCGGTGCACGGCCACCACGCCGTAGTCGGTGCCCAGCGTGGCGATCCAGCGCACGGTGCCCACCGGATGCGGGCCGAAGCGGCCCTGTGCGATGTTGAGCAGCGAACCGCTGGAGAAAGCGACCAGGGTGCCCGGGCCGCCCAGGCGCCCGGTGGCCACCTGGTCAAACGCCACGGCCCCGATGCCCCCGGGCAGGTAGCGGGTGCGCAGCGGGGTGCGCGCGGGCCGCACGGCCTGCAGGGCCTGCCCGGCCAGGCCGCAGGTCAGGTCGAACCCACCGCCGGGGCGTGAGGGCGCGACGCATTCCGCGGGCTCGGTGGAGGCATCCGCGGCCGCCGCGCGCGCGGGCAGGGCGCCGCCCGCGCCGCCCCAGGCCGCCAGCGTTGCCAGCATCTGCCGGCGGCTCGGGGCCGCGGCCATGCCGTCTTCGCGCGAGGGGTGGGGGGCAAGGGGTTGCATGGCGGTGTGGCGGGCCGGGTTCTTCATGGCCGGGGCCACCAGAGTATGGCCAGCAGGCCGGGGCCGCCGGCGCGGGCCTCCAGCCGCAGCCGGCCCCGGTGGCGTTCCGCGATCGACCGGGCGATGGCCAGGCCCAGGCCCGAGCCGCCCGCCACGGCCTGCGAGCCGCGCCGGTAGCGGTGGCCCAGGGCGTCGCGCTCTTCGGGCGGGAGGCCCGGGCCGTTGTCTTCCACGCTCAGGCTCCAGCCCAGGCTGTCGCCAGCGGCCGACACGGTGATGGTGCCTTGCTCCGGGGTGTAGGCGATGGCGTTGGCCGCCAGGTTGGTGAGCGCCTCGCGCAGCAGCCCGCTGTCCGCTACGGCGGCCAGTTCGGCCGTGGCGGTGTGGATGCCGAAGTCGATCTGCTTGGCGCGGGCCTGCGGCAGCAGTTCCAGTGCCACGGTGCGCAGCAGCAAGGCCAGGTCGCAGGGTGCGAACTCCACCGCGGCGGTGTCGCTGCGCCCCAGGGCCAGCAGCTGCTGGGTGCTGCGCGTGGCGCGCGCGATCTCGCCGCCCAGGGCTGCCAGCGTGTCCTGAAGCCGGGCCGCGTCGGGTTCGCGGCGTGCGTAGTCGATCTGCATCTGCAGCGTGGTGAGGTGTGTGCGCAGCTGGTGCGACGCATCGTCGAGGAACTGGCGCTGCTGCGCCACGAGGTCCTGCGTGCGCGCCATCTGCTGGTTGACGGCGGTGACCAGCGGGCGGATGTCCGCGGGCAGTTCGGCGCCGGCGACCGGTGTCATGTCGTCAGGTCTGCGGGCCTGCACCTCGCGGGCCAGGCGCGCCAGGGGGCGCAGCGCCAGGGCCAGCGTGGCCGCCGTGCCCAGCACCATGAGCGCCAGCACCAGGCCATCGCGCAGTGCGGCGCGGCGGACGAAGCGGCGCGTGAACTCCTGCCGCGACTGGGTGCTTTCCGCCACCTGCACCAGCACGCTGCTTGTCCCGGGGGCGGATGGCGGCCCTTCCATCGCGCGGCGGTAGGCGGCCAGGCGCACGGATTCTCCAAAGTAGGTCGCATCGTAGAAGCGCGGCACACCGGGCTCCAGCGGCCCGGGCGGCAGGGGCAGGTCGGCGTTGCCCAGCTCCACCAGTCCATCCGACGATGCCACGCGGAAATACACGTGTCCGCTGGCCGTGAGCTCGAAGAATTCCAGCATGCTGTAGGGCAGCTCGGCCGAGAGCCCGCCCGAGGCGGTGGAGATGTTGGCATCGATGGACTTGAGCGCGCCCAGCAGCGAGCGGTCGTAGGCCGCGTTGGCGGCCTCCAGCGCGTCGTGCCGGGTCATCCACAGCTCCACGCCCGTCACCACGGCCAGCAGCGGCAGCAGCAGGCACGCCAGCAGCCGCCACAGGCTGGCACGGCGCAGGCGTGCGGCCAGGCCCATGTTCAGTGCGATTCCAGTGCGTAGCCCAGGCCGCGCAGCGTGACGATGCGCACGCCGCTGCCGTCGAGCCGCTTGCGCAGGCGGTGTACGAACACTTCCACGGCCTCGGGGTGCACGTCGTCATCGTCGGAGAACACGCGCTCCAGGATCTGCTGCTTGGAGAACGGCTCGCCGCTGCGCTGCACCAGCACGCGCAGCACGGCCTGCTCGCGCGGCGACAGCGCCAGGGGTTCGCCCTGCAGCACGAATTGCCTGCGCGCGCTGTCGTACGCCAGCGGGCCACATGCCAGGCGCGGGTGGTCGGTGCCGCGCGCGCGGCGCACCAGGGCGTGCAGGCGCGCCTCCAGCTCGGCCAGCTCGAACGGCTTGGCCAGGAAGTCGTCCGCCCCGGCATTGAGCAGCCGCACGCGCTCGTCCAGCGAATCGCGCGCGGTGAGTATCAGCGTGGGCAGGCGCTGGTCGCGGTCGCGCAGGCGCTGCAGCACCGCGTGGCCGTCCAGGCCCGGCAGGCCCAGGTCCAGGACCAGTGCGTCGTAGTTGTCGTGCTGCTGCAGCGATCGGTCGGCCAGGCGGCCGTCATTCACCCATTCCACCTGGATGCCCGCGTGCTCCAGCGCGCGGCTGAGCCAGGTGCCCAGGCTGTGTTCGTCTTCGGCCAGAAGGATGCGCATGGAGGGGATGCTAATGCTGTTGTGCAGTGCCATCGCCGAGGCACGTGCGCCCGGGCCGCAGGCCTGGCGCGCCCCGCCAGCGCCACCGTGGAACTGGCTTTGCCAGACCACGGGTGGCGTCCCCCTCTGGGGGGAAGACGCGAAGCGACTCAGGGGGCTTCCTAATCCGGCTTGACCTGCGCGCGCTTGAGCACCTTCTGCCAGCGCGCCTGTTCGGAGGCGATGAACTGCGCGAACTGCGCCGGCGTGCCGCCGATGGCTTCGGCCGCATCGCCGCTCAGGCGCTTGAGCGATTCCGGCGCCTTGACGGCCTTCATGGTTTCGGCGGCCAGCTTGTCCAGGTGCTCCTGCGTGAGGCTGGCCGGGGCCAGCATGCCGTACCACTGCGTCATCTCGAAACCCGGGAAGCCCTGCTCGGCCACGGTGGGCACATCGGGCAACTGGGGCAGGCGCTGGGTCGATCCCGTGGCGATGCAGCGCACCTTGCCCGACTTGATGAAGGGCAGCATGGCGGCGGCGCCCACGGAAGCGGCGTCAAGCCGGCCCGAGAGCAGGTCGGTCATCATGGGGCCGGTGCCGCGGTAGGGCACGTGCAGCATGAAGATCTCGGCCGTCATCTTCAGGTACTCGAAGGCCAGGTGGCCGGCGCTGCCGTTGCCCGCCGAGCCGTAGCTGAGCTTGGCGGGGTTCTTCTTGGCGTAGGCGATGAATTCCTTGAGGTTCTTGGCCGGCACGTCGGGGTGCACCACGTACAGGCTGGGCACCTTGGCCAGCAGGCTCACGGGCTTGAAGTCCTTGTTGGCGTCGTAGGGCAGCTTGTCGAAGATGTACGGGTTCACGGCGAGCGTGCCGATGTGGCCCAGGATCAGCGTGTGCTGGTCGTCGGCGCGCGCCACCTCCTGCATGGCGATGTTGCCGGCCGCACCGGGCTTGTTGTCCACGAACACGCTCTGGCCCAGCGTCTTGGTCAGCTCGGCGGCGGTGGAGCGGGCGACGATCTCGGAGCTGCCGCCCGGCGCGAAGGGCACGACGAAACGCACCGACTTGGAAGGCCATGCGGCCTGTGCCGACACCGATGCGGGCAGCAGGCCGCCCAGCGCCAGGGCGCCGCCGGCACCGAGCAGGTGGCGGCGGTTGGGGTGGAGGGTGTGGGAATGGGGGGTGTCTGTAGGCATGCTTGTCTCCATGAAAGCCATCAAGGCGTGACAGCCGCCATGGTGCGCGCCGCGTGCTTTCGGAATGCTGTCAGTCGGCCTGGGGTTTTCCCGGGGGGCGCGGCCAGGGCGCCCGAGCGTCGGGTCAGGGGAGCGCGGCCACCGCGGTGCCGCTGAGCACCGCCCCCTCCAGCGTGGCGGGGTAGGGGCCGTCCACATAGTCACCGCAGGCCGAGAGCCCGGGCAGCACCTGCATGCCGGGGCGTGCAAGGCCGGGCGTGCAGGCAAAGGTGGCGCGTTTTTCCACCACCGTCTGTACGGGCGACAGGGAGCCGATGCCCAACTGCGCGGCGGCTTGCCGCAGCACCTGCTGTTCGATGTGGGTGCGCTCGCCTTCGCTGGCACTCACCACGAACGCGAGCAGGCCCTGGTTGCCGTCCAGCTGGCCACGGTCGAACACGAACTGTGCGGGGCTGTCCGGGGCGCTGCGCAGCGCCAGCATGGGCTGGGCCAGGCGCGCGTCCGCCGCGTGGGCGTAGACGGTGGTGATGGCCTCGAAGTGCAGGGCGCCGGCCAGGGCGCTCCACCGGCCGGCACTGGCCAGCCCCGCCATGCCGGCCACACCCGCCACGAGCCGGCTGGCCTCCCACGAAGGGCATGCGAGGGTCACGTGGTCGAACACCTCCGGTGCATTGTCCGTGGCGCCCGGCGCACCGGCGGCGCCGACGACCTGCCAGCGCCCGGCGTGCTGCGGCTGCAGCCGCAGCACGCGCTGGCCGGTGAGCACCTGGTGGCGGCCCTGCGCCTGCAGCCAGCGCGCCGCAGGCTCGGGAAAAAGCGCGCCCAGGTCGGCGCGCGGCAGCAGCAGGTTGGAGCCGCCGCGCCCGCTGAACAGGCTGTCTTGCAGCACGCGCAGAAACACCTGGCCGCTGGCCTGATGCGCCGGGGTGTTGAGGGCCGACACACACAGCGGGTCGATGAACTCTGCCATCAGGCGGGGCGTGAGCGGTGCGCACAGGTCGGCCACCGAGGTCGTGGGCGCGCAGCGGAACCCCCTGATCTGCCAGGCGGTGGCCGTGCGCAGCAGGGCCAGCTTGTCGCGCCAGCTCCAGCCCCTGGCGCGCGCGATGCCCAGCAAGGCATCCAGTGGGGGCGGCAGGTCGGGCAGCCGCAGTCCCTGGCCATCCGGAAACTGCAGCGTGAGCGGCAGGCGCAGCAGCGCGGTGCTGGCGTCCACCCCCACCAGGCGCATCAGGCGCAGGCTTTCGGCGTAGGCGCCGATGAGGATGTGCTGGCCGTTGTCGAGCGTGACCACCTCGCCCCCCGGCAGCGTGGCGGGCACGGCACGCGCCCGGCCGCCCACGGTGCGGGCGGCTTCGAACACCGTGACCTCGCGGCCCGCCTGGGCGTGCGCGATGGCTGCGGCCATGCCGGCCCAGCCCGCGCCGATGACGGCGACTTTCATGGATGCTGCCGCACGGCCGCTACATCCGTCCGAGCGCCTGCACCTTCCACGCCAGCCAGAACTTGCGCAGCGGCGTGAGGCGGATGCGCTGGTGCAGCACCTGGAAGTTCTCGTGCTCGATCTCGCGCAGCAGCGTGCGGTAGATGCTGGCCATCATCAGGCCGGGTTTCTGCGCGCGGCGGTCGGCATCGGGCAAAAGGGCAAACGCCTCGTCGTACAGGCGGTGCGCGCGCTCGGCCTGGAAGCGCATGAGCGCGGTGAAGCGGTCGGAGTAGGTGCGCTTGAGGATCTCGTGCGCCTTTACGTCGAACTGCTGCAGCTCGCTCACGGGCAGATAGATGCGGCCCAGCATGGCGTCCTCGCCCACGTCGCGGATGATGTTGGTGAGCTGGAAGGCCAGGCCCAGCGTGTGGGCGTACTGCGTGGTGCGCCCGTCGGTCTGGCCGAAGATGCGCGCCGTGACCTCGCCCACGATGCCGGCCACCAGGTGGCAGTAGCCCTTGAGGCCCGCGAAGTCGAGGTAGCGCGTCTGCTCCAGGTCCATCTGGCAGCCATCGATGACGGCCTGCAGGTGGCGCTGCTCGATGCCGTATTCGGCGGTGTGCGGCATCAGCGCCAGCATCACGGGGTGGGTGGGCTGGCCGGCATAGGCCTTGGCCACTTCGGCCTGCCACCAGGCCAGCTTGGTGCGCGCCACGCCGGGGTCGCTGACCTCATCGACCACGTCATCCACCTCGCGGCAGAACGCATAGAACGCCGTGATGGCCGCGCGGCGCGGCGCGGGCAGGAAGAGAAAGGCGTAATAGAAGCTGCTGCCCGAGGCCACGGCTTTTTGCTGTACGTACTGCTGCGGTGTCATGGGGCGGAATTGTCCCATGGCGCACCTCGCGCGGCGGAGATCCGCGGTTTGGCGTGCTTTTGGCCCCTGGCGCTCTTCCATCCAGCGCGAGCCGCTACTTTTTTGATAGCGATGGGGCGGCGCGGTGGCGCCTCAGCATTCGACCACGTTCACCGCCAGCCCGCCGCGCGAGGTCTCCTTGTATTTGACCTTCATGTCCGCGCCGGTCTGCATCATGGTCTTGATGACCTTGTCGAGCGAGACCACGTGCTGGCCGTCGCCGCGCAGCGCCATGCGGGCGGCGTTGATGGCCTTGATGGCGCCCATGGCGTTGCGCTCGATGCAGGGAATCTGCACCAGGCCGCCCACAGGGTCGCAGGTCATCCCGAGGTTGTGTTCCATGCCGATCTCTGCGGCGTTCTCGATCTGCTCGGGGCTGCCACCCATCACGGCGGCCAGCGCGCCGGCGGCCATGGAGCAGGCCACGCCCACCTCGCCCTGGCAGCCGACCTCGGCGCCCGAGAGCGAGGCGTTCTCCTTGTAGATGATGCCGATGGCGCCGGCGGTGAGCAGGAAGGTGGCGATGCCGTCCTCGTTCGCGCCTGGAAGAAAGTTCACGTAGTAGTGCAGCACGGCCGGTATCACGCCGGCGGCGCCGTTGGTGGGGGCGGTCACCACGCGGCCGCCGGCGGCGTTTTCCTCGTTGACGGCCATGGCATACAGGTTCACCCAGTCCAGCATGGACAGCGGGTCGCGCAGGGCGGCCTCGGGCGATCCGCTCAGGCTCTTGTGCAGTTCGGCCGCGCGGCGGCGCACCTGCATGGGGCCGGGCAGGTGGCCGGTGCTGGCGCAGCCGCGCTGCACGGCGGCCGCCATGGTTCGCCAGATCGCCATGAGCTGGCGCCGCACCTCGCCGGCGCTGCGCCAATGCTCTTCGTTGGCGGCCATGAGCTGGGCCGGTGTGAGGCCGCTGGCCTGGCATTGGGCCAGCAGCTCGGCCCCGGTGCGAAAGGGGTAGGGCAGGCCCCGGGCGTGGCCCGCGGCATCGGCCCCGCAGGTGGCTGCCAGATTGAGCACGCGCTCCCCCGCCGCATCGGTCACGAAGCCGCCACCCACCGAGTAGTACTCGCGCTGGGCAATTTCCCGGCCCTGTGCGTCAAAGGCATGCAGGCACAGCCCGTTGGGGTGCAGCGGCAGGCTCCTGCGCCTGAACAGCAGATGGTCTTTTTCCACAAAGGCAATGGCGCGCTCGCCCAGCAGGGCCAGCGACTGGCGGCCGCGGATCTCGGCAATGGCGGGGGCGATGCGGTCCGGGTCGATGTGGTCGGGCTCGTACCCGGCCAGGCCCAGCAGCACGGCCTTGTCGGTGCCGTGGCCCACGCCCGTGGCCGACAGCGACCCGAACAGCTCCACCGTGACACCGTGCACGGCGGCCAGCCCCACGCCATCCCGCAGGTGGCAGGCAAACTGCCGCGCCGCGATCATGGGCCCCACGGTGTGGGAGCTGGACGGGCCGATGCCGATCTTGAAGAGGTCGAAAACGCTGACGGACATGGTGTGTGGCATACCGGGTAGGTTTTGGGGATGCGTGGAACCCCTGGGGCCCTGGTCCATGGAAAGCAGCGATGGCGCGGGTGGCGCCATCGCTGTTCTCGAGGCAACAGCATCTTTCGCACTGCCGGTACTCTTGGTGCCCGCAGTGGGCGCGAGGCTAACCGTGCAGGCGCCGGCCGGCACACGCGTAATCCCTGATGAGCGGGAGCCCCGGGTCCATCACCCTGCACGGCGTTGCACGTGCTGAACTTCAATATTGATAGCAAAATATTGAACGGGCAAAAGCGGTAGCGGCGCTTTTGCCGTATCGCTCTGGCCGCTCCCACCAGGCCGCATGGCGCGGCTTGCCACCCATGAATGTTTCTTACAGTGGGGTGGGCCGGGCCGCCACGAGTGCGAGGGACACCGTGGCCTGGGGTGTGCACGGCGAAGGATGCGGCGTGATGCGGGGGAGTGTGGGCCAGCGCGCGGCCCGTGGGCGCAGCACCGCCAGCACGGCGGTCCGGGCGGCGGGGCCGCGCACGAACACGTCGCACGACAGGATGCTCCGGGGATCGGCGCCGGCTTCGCGCAGCAGGCGCTCGGCCGCCGCGAGCACCTGCATGAACTGCCCATGGTCGTCCTGCCGCCCGCGGGGCGGTGAATCAGAGGCCATGCAGGCCACGCGGATGGAGAGCGTGGTGCGTGCATGCCATACCCCCACGCACAGGGCCCGCGCGGCGTGTCCCGCCGTCATGCGGGGCCTTCGCTGCGGAGGTGCCCCGGTTGCAGCCCGCTCCTGGACAGCGCCCTCGCGGCCTGGGAGGCGGCCCATGGCGCGAAGAACCACCGGGCGTAGCCTCTGCGCGAGGGCGCTGGCGAGGGCGGACGGCAGGGCACGGCCACCGGTGCCGTGCACACCCGGCACATAATGAGTAAATCTATCCAGTCCGCAGGTGGGTTTCGATGCATGCCGGTGATCGTACGTAGCATGCCAGCCTGTGACTATCGACAATATTTCGTCCAATCATGAATTCAGCTCATGGAAAAAGCGGTGCCGGCCTGCCGCCCGCCGGTCCGGGCGGGGGCAACGGCGCACGCCGCCTGCCGCCGCTGAACATGCTGCGTGCGTTCGAGGCGGCAGGGCGCCTGCTGAGCGTGACCCATGCGGCCCGCGAAATGAGCGTGACGCAAAGCGCCGTGAGCCACCAGATCAAGGCCCTGGAGTCCTGGCTGGGCGTGGCCCTGGTGGCGCGCGAAGGCCGTCGGCTGGCGCTCACCACTGCGGGCGCGGCGCTGTTGCCCGGGCTCACCCGCGCGCTGGATCTGATGGCGCAATCCACGGCGGGCATCGAGCGGCTCACGCGGCGCGGCACGCTGGTGGTGAATGCCACGTCCACGCTGGCCTCGCAGTGGCTGATCCCGCGGCTGGCGGGTTTTTGCGCACAGATGCCGGGGCTGGACGTGCAACTGGTCACCACGCTGGGCCACCTGGATTTCGAGCCCGCCCAGTACGACGTGTCGATCCGCTGCTTCGCCGACAGCGAACTGGCGGCGCTGCCCGCGCGCGCGGGCTGGCGGGGCGTGGCGCTGGGGCCCTTCATCCCCGACAAGCTCACCCCCGTGTGCAGCCCGGCCCTGCTGGCGGGCGATGGGGCGATGGAGTCGCCGCAGGGGCTGGCGCGGCACACCCTGCTGCACAGCCGGTCCACGCCGGTGGCCTGGCAGCGGTGGCTGGAAGAGGCGGGCGCGCCAGGCCTGCAGCCTGCGGGCGACCTGGTGTTCGACCACGCGCACCTGAGCGTGCAAGCCGCCATCCAGGGCCTGGGCGTGGCGCTGGGCAACCCCCGATTTCTGGGCGATGCGCTCGCGGGCGGCCTGCTGGTCATGCCGTTTGCCCAGCGTCTGTCGGGCGAGAAGAACTACTACTGGCTGCGGCCCGCGCGCGCGGCGGACGACCCGGTGTCGGCCGCGTTCTGCGCGTGGCTGGCGGTGGCCTAGCCGGTGAGCGCGGGCAGCCGGCGCACGCCGGTGCTCCATGGGTTCAAGGCAAGGGCGGCCGCACCGCGTTCGGGTTATGGAGCCGGCCGCCGGGCGCGCTTTGACAGATGGTCCTGCAGTATGTAAGCGGCTGCGGTGAGCAGCGTCCATGCCAGCAGGATGTCCCAGAACGCCATGAACAGCCACACCGGCGCCAGCAAGGGGCCTGCGAGTGGGATGACGTAGACCGCGAGGCGGTGCGTCCAGAACCCCGGGGCTGACATGCAGGGCGACGAGAAGGGGTCGAACGTGCCCGGCGAGCAGCCCAGGGCACCCAGTACTTCCAGCGCCACCCGGTTGCCGAGGATGGGCGTGCCAAAGGCCATGCAAAAACCGGCAAGGCCGAGCAGCAGTACCCAGAAGGCGGCGCGCGATGCCCACCGCCCGGCATCGGCGCCTGTGATGCCGGGATAGCGTGTTTTTCCCCGGTCCGGCAGAGCGGCCGTGCTTGCGGCATTGCGCGCCGCCCGGTGTGTGGCAATGAGCGCAAGCATCCACACTGCGATCAGCGCCCAGAAGTTGTGCAGCAGGACGAAGGGGTAGTCCGAAATGCCGCCGGCCGAGAGAAACGGTGCAAGCCTGAGGCCGAGGGCATTGGGCAGCCAGGCGCAGCTGCGCAGCGCGGGGTTGGCGTGCGGCTGGCACTGCAGCAGCTCCAGCAGGCGCTCTGCCATCGTGCCGCCCACCATGGCGAAGCAGAGGCAAAAGAGGATCAGCCCCCACTGGAGGGCCTTGAAGAGATGCCTGTATGGCAATGGATGTTCCCTCTCCGGTATGGCGATGGTGCGGCTGGCCGCTGTTGCCCGAGTGTGCCCCAGGCTCCGCCTGCACCGCTGTCCCTACATCCGCAGTGCGCGTGCCAGCATCACGCACCAGTCCCACGCGTGCAGCCGGGGGCGGGTGTGCAGGCTGCCGCCCTGGAGCCCGTCCACCTTGTCGAGAATGCGCAGGCCGCCTTGCACCACCAGCCGCAGCTCCCAGCCCGCACGGCCGGGCAGACGGTGGACCAGGGGGGCGCCGCTGCGCATGGTGGCGCGCGCCCAGCGCGCGCAGTTGGTGATCAGGCGGGCGTTTTCGGGTGTGCTTTGCAGCGCCAGCAGTTCGGCCTGGCCGGCGCCGTGGCCCGCGCAGTCGGCGCGCGGCAGGTAGTGGCGTCCTCGGGGGATGTCCACGCTCAGGTCCTGCCAGAAGTTGATCAGCTGCAGCGCGGTGCAGATGGCATCGCTCTCCTGCAGCGCCTTGGCATCCGTCACGCCATACAGATGCAGCAGCAGGCGGCCCACCGGGTTGGCCGAGCGGCGGCAATAGTCCAGCAGCTCGCTGCGGTCGGCGTAGCCCTCGGCGTCGCGGGTTTTCTCCACGTCCTGCACGAAGGCGCTGAGCAGGTCCTGCAGCAGCGGCAGGGGCAGCTGGTGGCTGCGCAGCACCCCTTGCAGGGGCAGGAAGACGCCGGCCCAGCGGGGCGACGGGGGCCGGCCCTGGGCGATGGCTTGCAGATCGGCGTGGTATGCGGCCAGGTCCGCCAGGCGGCTGGCGGCCGGGGCATCGCCTTCGTCCGCGATGTCGTCGGCGGTGCGGGCAAAGCCGTAGATGGCTGCGATGGGCTGGCGCAGGCGCGGCGGGCACAGCAGCGATGCCACGGGGAAATTCTCGTAGTGGGTCACGGGCGGCGCGGCCACCGGGGTGGCCGGCGGCGGCGTGGGGGCGGTTGGAGAAGGGGGGCTGGATCGGTCGTTCACACCCGGGATTGTCGCTTGACAAGGCGGGAGGCTTCTCATAGATTACTAACCGGTCAGTCAGTAATCAAAATAATCTTCGACAGGGACAAGGAGGCTGGCCCGTGCCTGCGTTTGCCCGCAGCTCCTTGCGGCCCTTTTTTACTCACCGGATTTTCCATGCGCACACCTTCCGCTTCGCGGCCCTTTCAACGGCATTCCAGGTACCTGCTGGTGCTGGCCACGGCGGCCCTGCTGGCCGCCTGTTCGCGCCCCGCTCCGCCCGAGGAGCCCGTGCGCTCCGTGAAGCTGCTGACGGTGGGCGTGGGCGCGCTGCAATCGAGCCTGGAGTATTCGGGCGAGGTGCGGGCGCGCGTGGAATCGCGCCTGGGTTTCCGCGTGGCCGGCAAGATCGTGCAGCGCCAGGCCGAACTGGGCCAGCATGTGCGGGCCGGCCAGGTGCTGGCGCAGCTGGACCCCAAGGACTACCAGCTGGCTGCCGACGCCGCGCGCGCGCAACTCGCATCGGCGACCACGCAGCGCGATCTGGCGGCCGCCGACTACAAGCGCTACCAGGCCCTGAAGGACCAGAACTTCATCAGCGGCGCCGAGCTCGAGCGCCGCGATGCCACGCTCAAGGCTGCGCAGGCCACGCTGGACCAGGCCCGCGCGCAGCTGTCGTCGCAGGGCAATCAGGCGGCCTATACCACGCTGGTGGCCGACGTGTCGGGCGTGGTGACGGGCATCGATGCCGAACCGGGCCAGGTGGTGTCGGCGGGCACGCCCGTGGTGCGCATCGCGCAGGACGGCCCCCGCGACGTGGTGTTCGCGGTGCCGGAAGACAAGGTGGCGCAGATTGCCCAAGGCTCCGAGGTGGCGGTGCGCGGCTGGTCGGGCGGCGCCCCCCTGGCGGGGCGCGTGCGCGAAGTCGCGGCCAGTGCCGACGCCGCCACCCGCACCTACCAGGTGAAGGTGGCCATCGACAGCGCCGACGCGCCCGCGCTGGGCTCCACGGTGTATGTGACGCCCAAGGCGTTGAGCCACGCTGGCATCCAGGCGATCAAGCTGCCCACCAGTGCGTTGCGCCAGGAGGGCCAGTCCACGGCCGTGTGGGTGTACGACGCGGCCAGCAGCACCGTGAAGTCGCAGGTGGTGCAGATCGCCACGGCCGATGGCAACGAGGCCGTGGTGGCCGCGGGCCTCACGCCCGGCATGCAGGTGGTGGCCACGGGCGTGCACGTGCTCTCACCCGGGCAGAAGGTGCTGGTTTATCAGCCAAAAGTGGCCTCGGCGCCCGCCGGTAAAGCGCAAACAGCTATAAATTCAGTAGCAAATCCTGCCGCCACTGCTGTGGCGCCCGCGGCTTCCACTGCCAACTGAGGCCGGCCATGACGCAAGTACAACCCAAAGAGGGGTTCAACCTCTCCAAGTGGGCGCTCGACCATCCCGCCCTCACGCGCTACCTGATGGTGGTGCTGATGCTGCTGGGCTTCGCGGCCTACTTCCAGCTCGGGCAGGACGAAGACCCGCCGTTCACCTTCCGTGCCATGGTGGTGCGCACCTACTGGCCCGGCGCCACGGCGCAGCAGGTGGCCGAGCAGGTCACCGACAAGATCGAGCGCACCCTGCAGGAAGTGCCCTATGCGGACAAGATCCGCAGCTACTCCAAGCCGGGCGAGTCGCAGATCATCTTCCAGATCAAGGACTCCTCCAAGGGCAGCGAGGTGGCCAACGTCTGGTACAGCGTGCGCAAGAAGGTGGGCGACATGCGCTACACCCTGCCGCAGGGCATCCAGGGGCCGTTCTTCAACGACGACTTCGGTGATGTGTACGGCGTGATCTACGCGCTGGAGTCCGAGGGCTTCAGCTATGCCGAACTCAAACAGTTCGCCGACGACGCGCGCCAGCAGCTGCTGCGCGTGCCTGACGTGGCCAAGGTCGAACTCTTCGGCGTGCAGGACGAGAAGCTCTTCATCGAAATCTCGCAAAAGCGCCTGTCGCAGCTGGGCCTGGACATGAACCAGGTGCTGGCCCAGCTGGGCCAGCAGAATGCGGTGGAAAGCGCGGGCGCCATCCAGACGCCGCAGGACCAGGTGCAGGTGCGCGTGCAAGGGCAGTTCAATGCCGTCGAAGACCTGGGCGCCATGCCGATCCGCGGGCCGTCGGGCGCGCAGCTGCGTCTCTCGGACATCGCCGAGGTCAAGCGCGGCTATGTGGACCCGGCCTCCGTGAAGGTGCGCCACCAGGGGCAGGAAGTGATCGCGCTCGGGGTGTCCATGGCCAAGGGCGGGGACATCATCGCGCTGGGCAAGGCACTGCACACGGCCACCGACCGCATTGGCAGCACCCTCCCGGCGGGCGTCAGGCTCGTCAACGTGCAGGACCAGCCCAAGGCCGTGGCGACCTCGGTGAACGAGTTCGTCAAGGTGCTGATCGAGGCGGTGGTCATCGTGCTGGCGGTGAGCTTCATCGCGCTGGGTTTCCACAGGCGCCCCGGCAAGAATCCGCTGTGGAAGCGCTGGTACATCGACCCGCGCCCCGGCCTGGTCGTGGGCATCACCATCCCGATGGTGCTGGCCGTGACCTTCCTGGCCATGTGGTACTGGGGCATCGGCCTGCACAAGATTTCGCTGGGCTCGCTCATCATCGCGCTGGGCCTGCTGGTGGACGACGCGATCATCGCGGTCGAGATGATGGTGCTCAAGCTCGAGGAGGGCTACGACAAGGTGCGTGCCGCCACCTTCGCCTACGAGATCACGGCCATGCCCATGCTCACGGGCACGCTGATCACGGCGGCGGGTTTCCTGCCCATCGGCCTGGCCAAGTCCACCACGGGCGAATACACGTTCGCGATCTTTGCCGTGACGGTGATCGCGCTGGTGCTCAGCTGGATCGTGTCGGTGTACTTCGTGCCATACCTGGGCACGCTGCTGCTCAAGGTGCCGCCCCACGTGCTGGCCGCGCAGGCCAGCCAAGGCATCACGGACGATCCCCACGAGGTGTTTGACAGTCCGTTCTACCGCACCTTCCGCCGCCTGGTGGACTGGTGCGTGCAGCACCGCTGGCTCACCATCGGCGCCACGGTGCTCACCTTCGCGCTGGGCATCGCCGGCATGGGCAAGGTGCAGCAGCAGTTCTTCCCGGATTCGAGCCGCCCGGAGATCCTGGTGGACATCTGGTTCCCCGAGGGCACCTCGTTCGCGGGCAACGAAGAAGTCACCAAGCGGGTGGAGCAGCGCCTGCTCTCCGAGCCTGGGGTCAGCTCCGTGAGCACCTGGGTGGGGTCGGGCGTGCCGCGCTTTTACCTGCCGCTGGACCAGGTGTTCCCGCAAAGCAATGTGTCGCAGTTCATCGTGCTGCCGCAGGACCTGAAGGTGCGCGAATCGCTGCGCGTGAAATTGCCGGCGCTGCTGGCGCAGGAGTTTCCGGAGGTGCGCGGCCGGGTGAAGCTGCTGCCCAACGGGCCGCCCGTGCCGTACCCCGTGCAGTTCCGCGTGGTGGGCCCCGATCCGCTGGTGCTGCGTGAGCGCGCGGACGAGGTGAAAGCCCAGCTGCGCCAGAACCCCGACATGCGCGGCGTGAACGACAACTGGAACGAGTCCGTGAAGGTGCTGCGCCTGGAAGTGGACCAGGCCAAGGCGCGCGCCCTGGGCGTGACCAGCCAGTCCATCGCACAGGCCTCCAAGACCATCCTGTCGGGCACGCAGGTGGGCCAGTTCCGCGAGGGCGACAAGCTCATCGACATCCTGCTGCGCCAGCCGCAGGAGGAGCGCAACGCGATCACCGACATCGCCAATGCCTATCTGCCCACGGCGTCGGGCAAGTCGATTCCGCTCACGCAGATCGCCAAGCCGGTGTTCACCTGGGAGCCGGGCGTGATGTGGCGCGAGAACCGCGACTACGCCATCACGGTGCAGGGCGATGTGACCGAGGGCCTGCAGGGCGCCACGGTGACGGCGGCGTTGCTGCCTGCCCTCAAGGAGATCGAGGCGAAGTGGCGTGCCGCGGGGCAGGCCGGCTACCGCATCGAGGTGGCGGGTGCCGTGGAGGAAAGCTCCAAGGGCTCGGCATCGATCGCGGCGGGCATTCCGGTCATGCTGTTCATCACCTTCACCTTGCTCATGCTGCAACTGCACAGCTTCAGCCGCGCGATGCTGGTGTTCCTGACCGGGCCGCTCGGGCTGGCGGGCGTGGCGGCGGCCTTGCTGCTGCTCAACCGCCCCTTCGGCTTCGTGGCGCTGCTCGGCGTGATCGCGCTCATGGGCATGATCCAGCGCAACTCGGTGATCCTGATCGACCAGATCGAGCAGGACCGCGCGCGGGGCGTGCCGGCGTGGGATGCGATCGTCGAATCCGCCGTGCGCCGCCTGCGCCCCATCGTGCTCACAGCCGCGGCCGCGGTGCTGGCCATGATCCCGCTGTCGCGCAGCGTGTTCTGGGGGCCGATGGCCGTGGCCATCATGGGCGGGCTGGTGGTGGCCACCGTGCTCACGCTGCTGGCGCTGCCCGCGATGTATGCTGCCTGGTTCCGTGTCAAAAGGCCGGCGCCGGAGGTCCTTGGAGGGGTTTGATTCCCACCCTGCCCGCATCAGGGTAAAATAGAAGGTTGACCGATTTCACACAGGCGGCAGTTCGTGCCGCCTGTTTGTTTGTTGTAGAACCGCGCGGGTGGCGAAATTGGTAGACGCACCAGGTTTAGGTCCTGACGCCAGCAATGGTGTGGGGGTTCGAGTCCCCCCCCGCGCACCACCCATGTGAGACTTTGCGGAACACGGCGCCGCTGCGCTGCAGCCAGCACGATCCACATTCATAAGAGGAATAGCCATGGCCGTTACTGTTGAAACCCTTGAGAAGCTCGAGCGCAAGATCACGCTGAGCGTGCCCGTCACCCTGATCCAGTCCGAAGTCGACACGCGCTTGAAGCGCCTGGCCCGCACGGTCAAGATGGACGGTTTCCGTCCCGGCAAGGTGCCCATGAACGTGGTGGCCCAGCGCTACGGCTACTCGGTGCAGTACGAAGTGCTCAACGACAAGGTCGGTGAAGCCTTCGCCGTGGCCGCCAACGAAGCCAACCTGCGTGTCGCCGGCCAGCCCCGCATCTCCGAGAAGGACGGCGCTCCCGAGGGCCAGATGACCTTCGACGCCATCTTCGAAGTGTTCCCCGAAGTCAAGATCGCCGATCTGGCGGACGCGGAAGTCGAAAAGCTGTCGGCCGAAGTGACCGATGCGGCCATCGACAAGACCATCGACATCCTGCGCAAGCAGCGCCGCAGCTTTGCGCAGCGCGCGCTCGAAGCCGCCGCGCAAGACGGCGACCGCGTGACGGTCGACTTCGAAGGCAAGATCGACGGCGAGCCCTTTGAAGGCGGCAAGGCCGAAGACTTCCAGTTCCTGGTCGGCGAAGGCCAGATGCTCAAGGAGTTCGAGGAAGCCGTGCGCGGCATGAAATCGGGCGAAAGCAAGACCTTCCCCCTGGCATTCCCTGCGGAATACCACGGCAAGGACGTGGCCGGCAAGACGGCGGACTTCCTCGTCACGGTCAAGAAGATCGAAGCGGCCCACCTGCCCGAAGTGAATGACGCCCTGGCCAAGTCGCTGGGCATCGCCGATGGTTCCGTGGAAGGCCTGCGCGCCGACATCAAGAAGAACCTGGAGCGCGAAGTCAAGTTCCGCCTGCTGGCCCGCAACAAGCAGGCCGTGATGGACGCTCTCGTGTCCAAGGCCGAACTGGACCTGCCCAATTCCAGCGTGCAGGCTGAAATCGCCCGCCTGCTCGAAGGCGCCCGTGCAGAACTCAAGCAGCGCGGCATCAAGGACGCCGACAAGGCCGAAATCCCTGAAGACGTGTTCCGTCCCCAGGCAGAGCGCCGCGTGCGCCTGGGCCTGGTGCTGGCCGAACTGGTGCGTGCCAACGAACTGCAGGCCAAGCCCGAGCAGCTCAAGGCCCACATCGATGAGCTGGCCGCCAGCTACGAGAAGCCCGAGGACGTGGTGCGCTGGTACTTCGGTGACCGCCAGCGCCTGGCGGAAGTCGAAGCGGTCGTGATCGAGAACAATGTGACCGAATTCGTGCTGGGCAAGGCCAAAGTGGTCGAAAAGTCCGTGTCGTTCGACGAACTGATGGCCCAGCAGGGCTGATAGGCCTGGCCGGGCGGCTTGTCGGTTACCGAACTGCCCGGTTGTTGCCGACACATACAGGGGCTTGTGCTTTCGTGCACAAGCCCCAATTCATTTCTGGGTACAGTACCTGCTTGTCTGGAGAAAACATGAGCGCATTGGAAACACAAGGCCTGGGCATGGTCCCCATGGTCATCGAGCAGTCGGGCCGTGGCGAACGGTCCTATGACATCTACTCGCGCCTGCTCAAGGAGCGTGTGATTTTTCTGGTGGGGCCGGTCAATGACCAGACCGCCAATCTCGTGGTGGCGCAGCTGCTGTTCCTGGAGAGCGAAAACCCCGACAAGGACATTTCGTTCTACATCAACTCCCCGGGCGGTTCGGTGAGCGCCGGCATGGCGATCTTCGACACCATGAATTTCGTCAAGCCCGATGTGTCGACCCTGTGCACGGGCATGGCGGCCAGCATGGGTGCCTTCCTGCTGGCGGCGGGCGCCAAGGGCAAGCGCTTTGCGCTGCCCAACTCTAAAGTCATGATCCACCAGCCGCTGGGCGGCATGCAGGGCCAGGCGACCGAGATCGAGATCCATGCGCGCGAGATCCTCAAGACGCGCGAGCAACTGAACAAGATCCTGGCCGAGCGTACGGGCCAGCCGCTGGAGAAGATCCAGCGCGACACCGAGCGCGACTATTTCCTGTCGGCCGACGAGTCCAAGGAATACGGCCTGGTCGACCAGGTGATCAGCAAGCGCTCCTGATAGCCACAGGGTCGCGCGGCGGCGTTTTCCCTGAGGGAAGACGCCGTTTTTTATTTGGTTATCATCCCGACAACTTTCCGTAACAAGCAAGGCATTGCCCCCATGGCCGAGAAAAAAGGCTCTTCCAGCGAAAAAACCCTTTACTGCTCTTTTTGCGGCAAGAGCCAGCATGAAGTGAAGAAGCTGATCGCTGGCCCGTCGGTCTTTATCTGCGACGAGTGCATTGACCTGTGCAACGAGATCATCCGCGATGAGCTCCCGGCCGGTGACCTGGCGCGCGAAGGCCGCGCCGATCTGCCCACGCCGGTGGAGATCAAGACCAATCTCGACAACTACGTGATTGGCCAGGATGTGGCCAAGCGCACGCTGGCGGTCGCGGTGTACAACCACTACAAGCGCCTGCGCCACAAGGACAAGGCCCACAAGGACGAGGTGGAGCTGTCCAAGAGCAACATCCTGCTGATCGGGCCCACAGGTTCCGGCAAGACGCTGCTGGCGCAGACCCTGGCTCGCATGCTGGATGTGCCCTTCGTGATGGCCGACGCCACCACGCTGACGGAAGCCGGCTACGTGGGCGAGGATGTGGAGAACATCGTCCAGAAGCTGCTGCAAAGCTGTAACTACGAGGTGGAGCGCGCGCAGCGCGGCATCGTCTACATCGACGAGATCGACAAGATCTCGCGCAAGTCGGACAACCCCAGCATCACGCGCGACGTGTCGGGCGAGGGCGTGCAGCAGGCGCTGCTCAAGCTCATCGAAGGCACGATGGCCAGCGTGCCGCCCCAGGGCGGGCGCAAGCACCCGAACCAGGACTTCCTGCAGATCGACACGACCAACATCCTGTTCATCTGCGGGGGCGCGTTCGCGGGCCTGGAGAAGGTCATCGAGAACCGCACCGAAGCATCCGGCATCGGCTTCGGCGCATCGGTCAAGAGCAAGAAGCAGCGTTCGCTGACCGAGGTGTTCACCGAGATCGAGCCGGAAGACCTGATCAAGTTCGGCCTGATCCCCGAGCTGGTGGGCCGCATGCCCGTGGTGACGGCCCTGGCCGAGCTGAGCGAGGACGCGCTGGTGCAGATCCTGACCGAGCCGAAGAATGCGCTGGTCAAGCAGTACAGCAAGCTCCTGGCCATGGAAGGCGTGGATCTGGAGATCCGCCCCGCCGCGCTGAAGGCCATTGCCCGCAAGGCGCTGGCCAGAAAAACTGGCGCGCGCGGCCTGCGCTCCATCCTGGAGCAATCGCTGATCGGAACGATGTTCGACCTGCCCAACACCAGCAATGTCGAAAAGGTGGTGGTGGATGAGTCCACCATCGAAGAAAACAAGCCGCCGCTGCTCGTTTACCGCGAAGCGGCCAAAAAGGCCTGAAATGCCCGGAGCGGGCGCCTTGTTGCCGCCCCTTGAACCATCAACCCTGGCGGCAGTGCGGCTGCGCGCCAGGGTTGAAAATCCCCACATGTGGACCAACTTCCACAGAGCACTTTGAGGATTTCCATGTCCGGACACACCCCCCTGCCAGCCACCCCCATTGACCTGCCGCTGTTGCCCCTGCGCGACGTGGTGGTGTTTCCCCATATGGTCATCCCGCTGTTCGTGGGCCGTCCCAAGAGCATCAAGGCGCTCGAGATGGCCATGGAGGCGGATCGCCGCATCATGCTGGTCGCTCAGAAGGCCGCGGCCAAGGATGAGCCTTCCGTGTCGGACATGTTCGACGTGGGCTGCGTCTCCACCATCCTGCAGATGCTCAAGCTGCCCGATGGCACGGTCAAGGTGCTGGTCGAAGGCCAGCAGCGTGCCATGGTGGCCTCCATCGAGGATGCCGAAACCCATTTCACGGCCACCGTGACGCCGGTCGAAGCCACGCCCGAGGCCAACAAGCCGAGCGAAATCGAAGCCCTGCGCCGTGCGGTGATGCAGCAGTTCGACCAGTACGTCAAACTCAACAAGAAGATTCCGCCAGAGATCCTGACCTCGATCTCCAGCATCGACGACCCCGGCCGCCTGGCCGATACCATTGCGGCCCACCTGCCGCTCAAACTCGAAAACAAGCAGGTCGTGCTGGATCTCGCCGACGTGAAGGCGCGGCTGGAAAACCTGTTCGAGCAGCTTGACCGCGAAGTCGACATCCTGAACGTCGACAAGAAGATCCGTGGGCGCGTGAAGCGCCAGATGGAGAAGAACCAGCGCGACTTCTATCTCAACGAGCAGGTCAAGGCGATCCAGAAGGAACTGGGCGAAGGCGACGAAGGCGCGGACATCGAGGAGATCGAGAAAAAGATCAAGCTCGCCAAGATGCCCGCCGAGGCGCGCAAGAAGGCCGACGCCGAACTGAAGAAACTCAAGCTCATGTCGCCCATGTCGGCCGAGGCCACCGTGGTGCGCAACTACATCGACGTGCTCACGGCGCTCCCCTGGAGTAAGAAGACCAAGATCAAGCACGACCTGGTCAATGCCGAGGGCGTGCTCAACGAAGACCATTTCGGCCTGGACAAGGTCAAGGACCGCATCCTTGAATACCTCGCGGTGCAGCAGCGCGTGGACAAGGTGAAGGCGCCCATCCTGTGTCTGGTGGGACCTCCTGGCGTGGGCAAGACCTCCCTGGGCCAGTCCATCGCCAAGGCCACCGGCCGCAAGTACGTGCGCATGGCCCTGGGTGGCATGCGCGACGAGGCCGAGATCCGCGGGCACCGCCGCACCTACATCGGCGCGCTGCCGGGCAAGGTGCTGCAGAGCCTCTCGAAGGTGGGCACGCGCAATCCGCTGTTCCTGCTCGACGAGATCGACAAGCTCGGTACCGACTTCCGGGGCGACCCCTCGAGCGCGCTGCTGGAGGTGCTGGACCCCGAGCAGAACCACACCTTCGGCGACCACTACGTCGAGGTGGACTTCGACCTCTCCGACGTGATGTTCGTCGCCACGTCGAACTCGATGAACATCCCGCCGGCCCTGCTCGACCGCATGGAAGTGATCCGCCTGTCGGGTTACACCGAGGACGAGAAGACCAGCATCGCCATGAAGTACCTGCTGCCCAAGCAGCTCAAGAACAATGGCGTGAAAGACGAGGAGCTCGAGATCACCGAGCCCGCCGTGCGCGACATGGTGCGCTACTACACGCGGGAGGCCGGCGTGCGGTCGCTCGAGCGCGAGCTGTCCAAGATCTGCCGCAAGGTGGTCAAGGGCCTGCAGCTCAAGAAGCTCGAGCCGAATGTCATCGTCACCGCCGACAACCTGCCCGACTTCCTGGGCGTGCGCAAGTACACCTACGGCCGTGCCGAGGCGCAGAACCAGGTGGGCCAGGTGGTCGGCCTGGCATGGACCGAGGTGGGTGGCGACCTGCTGACCATCGAGGCCGCGGCCATGCCCGGCAAGGGCGTGATCACGCGCACCGGTTCGCTGGGCGATGTGATGAAGGAATCGGTCGAGGCTGCCCGCACGGTGGTGCGAAGCCGCTCGCGCATCCTGGGCATCAAGGATGAGACCTTCGAGAAGCGCGACATCCACATCCACGTGCCGGACGGCGCGACGCCCAAGGACGGTCCGAGTGCGGGTGCCGCGATGACCACCGCGTTCGTTTCGGCGCTCACGGGCATTCCCGTGCGTGGCGACGTCGCGATGACGGGCGAGATCACGCTGCGTGGCGAGGTCACGGCCATCGGAGGGCTCAAGGAAAAGCTGCTGGCGGCCCTGCGTGGCGGCATCAAGACGGTGCTGATCCCCGAAGAGAACGTCAAGGACCTGGCCGAGATCCCGGACAACGTGAAGAGCGGCCTGGAGATCGTGCCCGTGCGCTGGATCGACAAGGTGCTCGAGATCGCGCTGGAAACCAAACCCGTGCCCCTGACGGACGAGGAGGTGGCCGTGGTGGCCGCTGCTGCGGCGGAGAAGAGCGCGGGCTCGGCCGCTGCCACGGATGGCTTGAAGCATTGAAGAAAAAGTTTTTGGGATGCTTCAAAAAATGCGCTACAATTCATTCCATCGCAGCAAACGTT
Source organism: Acidovorax sp. GW821-FHT10E03 (assembly GCF_059415205.1). Lineage (NCBI taxonomy): Bacteria > Pseudomonadati > Pseudomonadota > Betaproteobacteria > Burkholderiales > Comamonadaceae > Acidovorax > Acidovorax sp. GW821-FHT10E03. The sequence continues at coordinate 336,295 of NZ_JBWKMU010000001.1, forward strand.
GTACAATGTGAGGCTTCGGTAAAATGCGGGAATAGCTCAGTTGGTAGAGCGCAACCTTGCCAAGGTTGAGGTCGAGAGTTCGAGACTCTTTTCCCGCTCCAATTTCCACAAAAAGGGAAGCAATTGCTTCCCTTTTTTGTCAGAGGAATGTGAATTCCTGGCGCGGTAGCAAAGCGGTTATGCCCCGGATTGCAAATCCGGTTAGTCCGGTTCGACTCCGGACCGCGCCTCCAGATACGGTTTGTGCCGTCGATGCGGCACAGGATCCTGCGGGATCTTTGCATCGACCGGATCGTGGAGGATGGATGGTGGTCAGTTGGTTGATTTTTTGGTTTGCAATCGAATAGAGCCAAAAAATAGCGATATAATTTGAGGCTTGCTGATTCATGCAGATGGAAAAATCGGCTGCAGTAGGCAAAATGCGGGAATAGCTCAGTTGGTAGAGCGCAACCTTGCCAAGGTTGAGGTCGAGAGTTCGAGACTCTTTTCCCGCT
>NZ_JBWKMU010000001.1:336887-687223 GCF_059415205.1 Acidovorax sp. GW821-FHT10E03
TCCATATTTGTAAGGGAAGCTTCGGCTTCCCTTTTTTCTTGGCGGCGCAGCAAAGGTGGTTTGGCGACCAGCGGCCCTGTGACCAGAGATGCGACAGGGCATTGCGCGCATGCGCTGCCCGGGTTACGCTGCGACGCAGGAGTGCGTTGGGCAGCCGGCGCCCCGATGGTGAAATTGGTAGACACTGCGGACTTAAAATCCGCCGCTTTCCTGAAAAGGGGCGTGCCGGTTCGACCCCGGCTCGGGGCACCACTACGATTCAATCATGTCAAGTTACAACGCTCCCTTTGAAATCCACGTCCACGGACAAGTCCAGCTGCGCGCCGATGCCAGCTTCGACCAGCTCCAGGAGGCGCTCAAACCCTTGTGGAAGTACGCAGGAGCCCGCTCCCTGGCCGACGGTGCTGCGAGCGCCTACGAGGAAGAGCCGGGCATCAAGTTCGACACGCAGGAGCACCTGCTGCAGATGTGCTGGACCGTGCGGGGGGATGAGGATTTTCGCCAATCGCTCGACGAGATGTGCATGAGCCTGAACGAGCTGGCCGAGCAGGGTGCCGCCATTGAAGTCACGTTCTACGATGCGGACTTCGACGAGGAAGAGGAAGAGCAGGACGCAGAGTCGCGCGATGATTTCGTCATGCTTTTCGTGGGCCCGACGCCTGCGGCCATCATGCAGGTGCAGCGCGATCTCCTGGTCCAGGACGTGGTGAACATGATGGAGCGCCATTTCGACGGCGCGGAACTCGGCGGCGTGGTGGCCGAGATCGACAAGCTGTTCAGCCAGCGCTTCGATGCTCTGGTGAACTCGCTGGAAATCGGCAAGCCCCCGAGGGGCCCGGGGGGCTCGGGCAGCGGACACGGTGGCGGGGGGGGGCGCCGTCCGCGCCACCTCCACTGAGCGGCCGCCGGCTTTGCATCGCTCCGCTGTTCGTGGGGCCGCAGTGGGCTAGGGCATCAGCGCGCGGTGCAAGCGCTGGCGCTGAGCCGGCACCGTAGTAGCCGCCGCTGCCTCTTCGCTGTTCATGAACCATGACATCCGATCTTCCTTACCTGCGCTCCTACCCTGAGTCCCTGCAGGACCAGGCCCGCGACCTGCTCGCGCAAGGGCGCCTGGGGGCGATGCTGTTGCGCAAGTACCCCCGCGCGCATGCGGTGCGCAGCGACAAGGCGCTGTACGACTATGCGCTGGAGCTCAAGGCACGCCACCTGCGCAACGCAGGCACGGTCAACAAGGTGCTTTTCGACAACAAGATCCATGTGGTGCGCCATGCGCTGGGCTTGCACACGGCCGTGTCGCGCGTGCAGGGCAACCGGCTCGCAGCGAAGCATGAAATCCGCATTGCCGCAATGTTCAAGCAAGCGCCGGACGAGTTTCTGCGCATGATCGTGGTCCACGAGCTGGCGCATCTGCGCGAGAAGAACCACGACAAGGCGTTCTATCAGCTGTGCACCCACATGGAGCCGCAGTACCACCAGTACGAATTCGACCTGCGTCTGTACCTCACGCACGTGGAGCATGCCGGAGAGCGGCTCTGGAGCGCGGAGCCTGCGTGAAGCGGCTCCTGGGCGCCAGCGCGATGGCTACGGCTGCGGGCGGTGCGGCATCAGGAGGTGATGGGCAGGCCTGCGCTGCGCGCGCTGAGGGCCTCCGAGGCGCCTGGGCAAGGCACCGCAACGGTTTCGCAGCAATCCGCGGGCAGGCCCAGCCAGCGCTGCGCCGCCGCCTCGAGCATGGCCATCGGACCGGTCGTGAGCAGGCGGATGTCCGGCGATTGCGCCGCGGTGGCGCTGGAGGGCGTGTTGAGCAATCCCGCTGTTTCCAGGAGCCGCTGCGTCTGCCGTGCCACAGGCGCGCCGGTTTCGATGAACTGGACGTCAGGCCCCACCAGCGCCCGCAATTCATGCGCCACAAAGATGTAGTGCGTGCAGCCCAGCACCAGCGTGTCGATCTGCCCGGCTGAAGCGCCGAACATGCCCATGGCGTGGATGTAGCGCTCACACAGGGCGCCGGTTTCGGTAGCACCGACGGCGCCGCCAGGTGCTGGCATGGGCTGGGCCACGCCGCGCTCGATGGCATGGGCCAGGCCGTCGCACGGCTGCACCACGAACTCCGCTTGATCCGCCAGCGAACCCAGCAGCTTGCCGAACTTGCTGCTGGTGAGTGTGCCCCGCGTTCCGATCACGCCCACGCGGCCTGTTCTGGTGGCTGCCAGCGCTGGCTTGATGGCGGGCTCCAGGCCCACCAGGGGCAGGTCGGGGTGGTTGCTGCGCACCTCGTGGATGGCCGCCGCCGTGGCGGTGTTGCATGCCACCACCAGGGCCTTGATGTGGTGCTGCCCGCGCAGGTACTGCGTGATGGCGTGGGTGCGCGCGCTCACGTAGGCATCGCCGCGCTCGCCGTAGGGGGCGTTGGCGCTGTCCGCCAGGTACACGAAACGCTCGTGGGGCAGCTCGGCCCGCAGGGCGCGCAGCACGCTCAGGCCGCCGACCCCGCTGTCGAACACGCCGATGGGTTGTTGTGGCTGCGGCGGCGTTGGCTGGATCATGAAAAAATCACTGCGATGCTGGGGGAGATGAAGTCGACAGTGTGCCGCAGTCGCGCGCAAAATGCCGCGCGGCGGGAGGCACTCCGGGGAGCGCGTGCCTGGCGAGGGCCCGAGGAGGCCACCCACCAGGCTGCGCGGGCCGCCTGTCAGGCGGTGGCGGCGACCCCGATGCCCTTGAACTCCCCGGTGGCGATGCGCTTTTGCCACTCGGCCGGGCCGGTGATGTGCGCGCTGGTGCCGCCGGAATCCACGGCCACGGTCACGGGCATGTCCACCACGTCGAACTCGTAGATAGCCTCCATGCCCAGGTCCTCGAAGCCCACCACCTTGGCGGTCTTGATGGCCTTGGAGACCAGGTAGGCGGCGCCACCCACGGCCATGAGATAGGCGCTCTTGTGGTTCTTGATGGACTCGATGGCCACCGGGCCGCGTTCGGCCTTGCCGATCATGGCGATCAGGCCGGTTTTCTCCAGCATCATGTCGGTGAACTTGTCCATGCGGGTGGCGGTGGTGGGGCCGGCTGGGCCCACGGCCTCGTCCTTGACCGGGTCCACGGGGCCCACGTAGTAGATGACGCGGTTCGTGAAGTCCACGGGCAGCTTCTCGCCCTTGGCCAGCATGTCCTGGATGCGCTTGTGCGCGGCGTCGCGGCCGGTGAGCATCTTGCCGTTGAGCAGCAGCGTGTCGCCGGGCTTCCAGCTGGCCACTTCTTCCTTGGTCAGCGTGTCCAGGTTCACTTTCTTGCTCTTGTTGTAGTCGGGTGCCCAGTTCACGTCGGGCCACAGGTCCAGGCTGGGCGGCGTGAGGTAGACGGGCCCCGAGCCGTCCAGCACGAAGTGCGCGTGGCGCGTGGCGGCGCAGTTGGGGATCATCGCGATCGGCTTGCTGGCCGCGTGCGTGGGGTACATCTTGATCTTGACATCCAGCACGGTGGTCAGGCCGCCAAGGCCCTGCGCGCCGATGCCCAGGGCATTGACCTTCTCGAACAGCTCCAGGCGCAGCGCTTCGACCTTGTCGAGCGCGGGGCCGCCGGTCTTGGCGGCTTCGGCCTTGGCTTGCAGCTCGTACATATCGAGGTCGTCCATCAGGCTCTCCTTGGCCATGAGCACGGCCTTTTCCGCCGTGCCGCCGATGCCGATGCCCAGCATGCCGGGCGGGCACCAGCCGGCGCCCATGGTGGGCACGGTCTTGAGCACCCAGTCCACCACGCTGTCGCTGGGGTTGAGCATGTACATCTTGGACTTGTTCTCCGAGCCGCCGCCCTTGGCCGCCACGGTGATGTCCACGGTGTTGCCGGGCACGATCTCGGTGAAGATCACGGCGGGCGTGTTGTCCTTGGTGTTCTTGCGGTCGAACTGCGGGTCGGCCACCACGCTGGCGCGCAGGGTGTTGTCGGGGTGGTTGTAGCCGCGGCGCACGCCTTCGTTGATGGCGTCGTCCAGGCTGCCCGTGAAGCCGTCCCAGCGCACGTCCATGCCCACCTTCAGGAACACGTTGACGATGCCGGTGTCCTGGCAGATGGGGCGCTGGCCGGTGGCGCTCATCTTGCTGTTGGTCAGGATCTGCGCGATCGCGTCCTTGGCCGCCGGGCTTTGCTCGCGCTCGTAAGCGCGGGCCAGGTGGGCGATGTAATCGGTGGGGTGGTAGTAGCTGATGTACTGCAGCGCGGCGGCTACGGATTCGATGAGATCGTCCTGGCGGATGGAGGTGGTCATGGCGGTTCGTGGGGGAGTCTTTTGTGGAGAACGCAAACGCGTTCCTGTCCTGCCCGCCGCACACGCCGCCTGTCGACCAGCGCTGGGCCGCAAACCGCGCTGCCGATGGCAGGCGGACCGTATTTTGACAGACCCCCGCTGGCGCCACCTTGCGCCCGGGCAAAGGCGGGCGCCGCCGGTCGGCCATTGGCGCCTGCACGGGGGCGCCAGATACCCCCATGGGGTGGTGTTCGGTCCGCCGTGTTCACGGCGCGCCTGTTCCCTCCCCGTCCTCCGGTTCTTCGTCGGTGTCGCTGCTGCCCGGCAGGTCGTCCGCGCTCAAGGGCGCGCCGGCCTGCCGGTTGCCGCGCCCCGGCGTCTCGCGCTCGGTATCCACGGCGTCGCGTTCGTCGTCCTGCATCCCTTCATCCGGGCCGCCGCCGTCACCGGGACCGCCAGCCTGCATGGTTTCCACATGGTCGGGGAGGATGTCGCGGGCGGTGGGCTGCGGGTCGGGCTCCACGCTGCCGCGCTCGCCCGTGCCAAAGCGGTCGGTGTCGCTGTCCGATTCCGTGCTGTAGGCCCCTGCGCTGTCGCTGCCGGAGTCGGAGGCGTCACTGGGCCCCAGGCTGTCGATGCCGGTGGCACTGTGGGCGGGGGGAAGGTTGTCGGCGTCGATGCCGAGAAGGCTGCTGGTGGCCATGGTCTGCTCCGATGGTTGAGGAGGGGGCGCGGGCTCCATGCGGATCCGCGGCGCGGAGGCGGAAACACCGCCGCAATGCCATCGTCGGCGTGCACGGCGCTGCCCCGCGTCAGGCAGCGCTGACATGGGTGTCGTCCATCTTCGCCGGTACCTTCCCAAGGCCTTGAAAAGGTGCCCGTGCGCTGGTTGCCGCGCTCAGAAGTCCGGCAGCGTCCCGATGACGGACGGGGTGAAGTCCGCGCTGCCCACGGGCTTTTCGCCCTGCGACCAGGCCAGCAGCGTGTCTGCCGGCATGGGGCGGGCGTAGAAGAAGCCCTGCAGCTCGTCACAGCCCATGCCCAGCAGGATGTCGCGCTGGCCGCTGGTCTCCACTCCCTCGGCCACCACGCGCAGGCCCAGGGCATGCGCCAGGCTGACCACGGCGGCCACGACGGCGCGGGCGTCCTCGCTGCTTTCCAGGTCGTTCACGAAGCTGCGGTCGATCTTGAGTTGCTGCGCGGGCAGCTGGCGCAGGTAGTTCAGGCTGGAGTAGCCGGTGCCGAAGTCGTCGATAGACAGGAACACGCCGATGCGCGCCAGCCCGTCGAAAGTGCGCTGGGTGGCCTTGATGTCTTCCATGGCCACGGATTCGGTGATCTCGCACAGCAGCTGCGAGGCATCCACCCCGTGGCGCAGCAGGGCCTGCCCGATGCGCTCGGCCAGCCCGCTTTCGCGCAGCTGGTGCACCGACAGGTTGATCGCCACGCGCATGCGCATGCCGCTGCGCGCCCACTCGGCGACCTGGCGGCAGGCCTCGTTGATGACCCAGTTGCCCAGCCGCCCGATCAGGCCGAAGCGCTCGGCCAGCGCGATGAACACCACCGGGCTCACCATGCCATGCTTCGGATGGTTCCAGCGCAGCAGGGCCTCCACGCCGCTGATCTGGCCGCGCGTGCCGTCGATCTTGGGCTGGTAGTGCAGGGCCAGTTCGCCCCGGTCCAGCGCCTGGCGCAGGTCGTTCTGCAACTCCAGCTGCTCGGATGCATCGGAGCCCATGTGGGGTTCGAACAGCGCATAGCAGCCGCCGCCCGCGCGCTTGGCGGCGTACATGGCGGCATCGGCGTTGGCCACGAGCTTGTTGCGGTCACCGTGGTCGGGGTGCACCACGACGCCGATGGAGCAGGCGATCTGCACCTGCTTGCCCGACACCTCGAACGGCTGCGACAGGGAGGACAGCACCCGGTTGGCCACTGTCACGCAGTCGGCCACGTCGCTCACGTCCTCCAGCAGGATCAGGAATTCGTCGCCCCCCACGCGCGCCACGGTATCGCCCTCGCGGGCTTCGCGGCGCAGCCGGTCGGCCGCGCTGCGCAGGATCACGTCGCCCGCGGCATGGCCAAACGAATCGTTGATGGGCTTGAAGCCATCCAGGTCCACGAACAGCACGGCCAGGCGGTCCTCCACGCGGTGGTGGTTGGTGCGGTCCAGGCGCAGCAGCGCGTGGATGAGGCGGTCTTCGAACAGCAGCCGGTTGGGCAGGCCGGTGAGGGCATCGGCGAATGCGCGTTTTTGCAGTTCGTCGTTGGCCGCCTGCAGGCGGGTGTTGCTGTCCTGCAGCGACCGCGTCAGACGCTCGGCCGTGGCTTGCAGCCGCGCGTCCAGGATGGAGGTGAACAAGGTGCTCACCAGCAGCATGCCGGTGGCCATGAGCACCATGGCCGTCAGGCCCGGGCCGCCGAGCTCTCCCGCGCTCAGGCACACGGAGCCCATGGCAAAGCTGGCCGCCGCCATGCCGGTGTAGTGCATGCCGCAGATGGCCACGGCCATCACGAACGATGCCGCCAGCTGGTAGGGCAGGCGCTGGCTGGGCCGCACCCGGCGCAGCAGCTTGAAGATCAGCAGGGCCGTGGCCGAGGCCAGCACCGCGATCAGCACCGACAGCGCCACCAGCGGCAGGTTCCACACGATGCCTGGCGCCATTTCCATGGCCGCCATGCCGATGTAGTGCATGCCGCTGATGCCGGCCCCCATCACCAGCGCGCCCAGCGCCAGCTGCATCCGGCCAAAGTGTGTGCGGCTTGCGAGCTGCAGGGCCATGGCGGAGGCGGCCACGGCGGCCAGCCACGACAGCAGCGTGAGCCCGCCGACAAAGCCGATCTCGATGGGCAGCCGGAAGGCCTGCATGCCCAGGAAATGCATGGACCAGATGCCCGTGCCCATGACGATGGACCCAGCGGCCCACCACGCCAGGCCGACGCGGCGCTGCGCGGTGCGCACCCGCCGCGCCAGGTCGAGCGTCACGTACGACGCGAGCATGGCAATGGCAAAGGAGGCGGCCACCACGAACAGGTTGTAGCTGGAGGGCATGAACGTGTTCATGGTGCGAAAGGTGCTGGGGTTGGAAGGGCAGGGTGCATCGGGCGCGCGGCGCCGTCAAGGGCCTGGGCAGACATGCGGCGAAAGCCTGCAGGGCAGGGGCCGCGCGCGACGGAGTGTAGCCAGGGGCGCGAAGCCGCGCCGGAGTGGGGGTTTGCCCTGGCTGGGCCGGGTCGGGGGGCTGGGCGGATGTCCCCACCTGCAGTGGTGGCGGTGCGGGCTGTTTCCTTCCGGGGCAAGGCTTGCCGCACACTGACTGCTCCACGCTCCCGCACGGGCCATACAAGTCTGTAAATGAGAATGGTTTGTTTTTGCATTATGCTGCCGGTCGCACCGACATTCCCCGGTCGCACCCTTTTCCGGCCAGACGCCGGCCCGCCGCCGTGGCCTTCCCGCCACGCCGGGCGTCCGGCGTCCGCCCGCCTGTTGTTTCACTTGGAGAACCACTGCCCATGACCTCCCGTACCGAACGCGACACCTTTGGCCCCATCGAGGTCCCCGCCGACAGGCTCTGGGGCGCGCAGACGCAGCGCTCGCTGCAGAACTTCGACATCTCGGGCGAGCAGCAGCCGCGCGAGATCATCAAGGCCCTGGCGCAGGTCAAGCGCGCCTCGGCCGTGGTCAACCAGGCCCTGGGCCTGCAGGACGCGAAAAAGACCGAGGCCATCGTGGCCGCCGCCGACGAAGTGATCGCCGGCAAGCACCCGGGCGAGTTCCCGCTGGTGGTGTGGCAGACGGGCTCGGGCACGCAGACCAACATGAACGTGAACGAGGTGCTGGCCAACCGCGCCAGCGAGATCCTGGGCGGCGAGCGCGGCGAAGGCCGCCTGGTGCACCCCAATGACGATGTGAACCGCAGCCAGTCGAGCAACGACGTGTTCCCCACCGCCATGCACGTGGCCGCCGTGGAAGCATTCACGCACAGGCTCCTGCCCGCCATCGCCAGGCTGCGCGCCACGCTGGCGAAGAAGGCGCAGGATTTCGACGGCATCGTCAAGATCGGCCGCACCCATTTGCAGGACGCCACCCCGCTCACGCTGGGCCAGGAGTTCTCGGGCTATGTGGCCCAGCTCGACCATGGCGAGCGCCACGTGCGCGCCGCGCTGCCCCACCTTTACGAGCTGGCCCTGGGCGGCACGGCGGTGGGCACGGGCCTGAACGCGCCCAAGGGCTATGCCGAGCAGGCCGCCGCCGAGCTTGCGCGCCTCACGGGCCTGCCCTTTGTCACCGCGCCGAACAAGTTCGAGGCGCTGGCCTCGGTGGATGGCCTGGTGCACGCCCACGGAGCCCTCAAGACCCTGGCCGCCAGCATGATGAAGATCGCCAACGACGTGCGCTGGCTCGCCAGCGGCCCGCGCAGCGGCATCGGCGAGCTGAGCATCCCCGAGAACGAGCCCGGTTCGTCCATCATGCCCGGCAAGGTCAATCCCACGCAGAGCGAGGCCGTGACCATGCTGGCCGCCCAGGTGTTCGGCAACGATGTGGCCATCAACTTCGGAGGTGCCTCGGGCAACTTCGAGCTCAACGTGTTCCGTCCCATGGTGGCGCACAACTTCCTGCAGAGCGTGCGCCTGCTGGCCGACGGCATGGTGAGCTTCAACGACCAGTGCGCCGTGGGCATCGAGCCCAACCGCGAGCGCATCACCGAGTTGGTGGACCGCTCGCTCATGCTGGTGACCGCGCTCAACACCCACATCGGCTACGACAAGGCCGCCTACATCGCCAAGAAGGCGCACAAGGAAGGCACCAGCCTGCGCGAAGCTGCTGTCGCCTCGGGCCACGTCACGGGCGAGCAGTTCGACCAGTGGGTGGTGCCGGGCAACATGGTGGGCCGCTGATTCCGCCCGGGTCGGCCTGCACGCCATGGGCACGGGGGCACTGCCGTCATCTCCGCTGCTCGCGAGCTTTCGCGACAGCTACCGCGACCTGCTGCGCTACCTCTCGCACCGCACCGGCAATGCCGATGACGCGCGCGACGTGGCGCACGACACCTGGCTGCGCCTGGCCGACATGGACCTGCGCGGCGAGCAGCCCGCGCTGTGCGAGGCCGAGGCGCGGGCCTATGTATTCGCCATGGCGCGCAATCTCGTCATCGACCGGCAGCGCCACGCGGGCGTGGTGGCCCGCCATGCGCTGGCCCAGGCCCATGCGGACTCGGGCGCCGGCACGGCGGCGCGCCACGGCCCCGATGCCGCCGAGGCCCTGATGTACCGGCAGGCGGTGGATGCGGTCGAAGCCGCGCTCGCCGCCGTGCCCGAGCGCGCGCGCCAGGTCTTCCTGCGCCACCGCATCAACGGCGAAGGCCAGGGCGCGCTCGCGGCCGAATACGGCATCTCGCGCAACATGGTCGAGCGCGACATGATGCTCGCGATGGACCGCGTGCAGGCCGCCATGGAGCAGTGGCACGCGGCGGGCCGCAGCTCTCCTGTGGCACCGGCGTCGCACCACGAAGCCCGCCGCACCGGCCGCCGCCGCTCGCTGGCGGCATTGCTGAGTTTTGCCGCAATGGGCGTGGGCGGCGTGGGGGCCTGGCAATGGTGGCGCACCGCAGTTGCGCAGTGGCAGCAGGTGGCACGCACCGGCCAGGGGCAGACGCTGCGCCACCCGCTGCCCGACGGCAGCCGCATCACGCTCGACGCGCAAAGCCGCGTGCACATGGCGTACTACGCCGGGCAGCGCCGCGTGAGCCTGCTGGCCGGGGCGGCGTTCTTCGACGTGGTGCGCGACGCGGACCGCCCCTTCGTGGTGGAGGTGCCCGGTGGCGCCGAGGGGGGCGCCGTGCGCGTGACCGTGCTGGGCACGCGCTTCGGCGTGGAGCACGGCGCCAGCGGGGTCGATGTGCAGGTGGAGTCGGGCCGCGTGCGGGTGGAGTCGCTGGGGCCGGATGGCCAGCCCCTGGCGGTGCGGGAACTCGCGGGCGGACAGGCGCTGCGGGTGCGGCCGGGCGAACCGCTCGCTCAGGCCGTCGCCCCGGTGCACGAGGCCGCCGCCTGGCGCCACGGCGTGGTGGCTTTTGCCGATGCGCCGCTGGCCGAGGCCGTGGACCGCCTGCGCCGCTACCTGCCGCGCCCGGTTCAGGTGGAGGCCGGTGCCGCCGCGCTGCGCCTGTCGGGGCAGGTGCGCATTGCACAGGCCGAGGACTTCGTGCGGGCACTGCCTTCCGTCGTGCCGGTGCAGGTGCGGCTCGTGGCGGGGCAATGGCGGGTGGCCGCGCGCTGACGGCCAGGCCGGAGGATGGGGCAGGACGCGCGATTTTGGGGAATGTTGGTGAAAGTGGCCGCCAGCGCTTGCTCCATAAGCGCTGAAAGCTATTGTTTTAATAGCTTTTTGGTTGATCGGGGCGCTGGCAGGCGCGCCGCCATTCAGGAAGTGGGAGGGCCCATTCGTTGTAGCGGGGAAAGGACTTCACCATGAACCGACAACGGCCCCGCACCCCGGCCCCCCGGCCTTCCGGCCCCGCACGCACCTCCCGTCCTGCCCGCCACGCACTCGCCGCCGCCATGCTGGCCATGGCGTCGCTGCAGATGGACATGGCCACCGCCCAGGGCGCACCGGCCCCGGCGGCCTTCGACATTGCCGCCCAGCCCCTGCCTGAGGCGCTGGCGCAATTCGCCCGGCAGTCGGGCGTGCAGCTGATCTACCCGCCCGAGCTGGTCCAGGGCCGGCATGCCCAGCCCGTGCAGGGCGCGCGCAGCCCCGAGGCGGCGCTGGCCGAGTTGCTGCGCGGCAGTGGCCTGCGCATGCGCCGCGACGGCGCCACCCTGGTGGTGGAACGCGCTCCGGCCGACGGCGCCGCCGCGCTGCCCGAGGTGCGCGTGGCCGCCGAGGCCGAGGTCGAAACCGCCACCGGCCCCGTGCGCGGACTGGTGGCCCGGCGCAGCGCCAGCGCCACCAAGACGGACACGCCGCTCATGGAAACGCCGCAGACCATCACCGTGGTCACGGCCGAGCAGATGCAGGTGCAGCGCGTGCGCGACCTGGAGCAGGCGTTCGAATACTCTGCGGGCGTGCGTCCCGTGTCCGGTTACAGCGGTTCGTACGACGCGATCTACAGCCGGGGCTTCTGGGCCGATGCGCGCAATGGCAGCCTGTTTGCCGACGGGCTCAAGGTGTCCGACAACTCCTGGGCCTCGGGCAAGCAGGAGCCGTACGGGCTGGAGCGCGTGGAGCTGGTCAAGGGCGCGGCGTCGGTGCTGTACGGCATGTCGGCGCCCGGCGGCGTGCTGGCCACGGTGAGCAAGCGCCCCACGGCCGATGCCGTGCGCGAGGTGGTGGTGGAGGCGGGCACGTATGCGCACCGGCAGATCGGCGTGGACCTGGGTGGCGAGGTGGCACCGGGCAGCGACTGGACCTGGCGCCTCACCGCGCTGGCGCGCGACAGCGAGACACCCGTGCGTCCGCTGCAGGACGACGCGGTGTACATCGCGCCCGCGCTGCGCTGGCAGCCGTCGGCCGCCACATCGCTCACCCTGCTGATGCAGCACCAGAAGCGCCGCCTGGGCTATTCGTACCCGCTGCCGCGGGTGGGCACCCTGCTGCCCGGCCCCGGCGGCCAGCGCATCGCGCGCTTTCGCTTCGTGGGCGAGCCTGCCTACGACCGGCAGGATGTGCGGCAGACCACGCTCACCGCCTTGTTCGAGCACCAGGTGAACGAGCATGCCACCCTGCGCCAGGGGCTGCGGTTCTTCGACTCCGAGGCGGACATCTTCTTCACCAACGCCAGCGTGGACCCGGCCGCGCCCACGCGCGTGCAGCGCCGCGCCATCGACGAGTTCGAGCGCGTGCGCGGCTTCTCGTCGGACACGAGCTGGCAGCAGCGCTGGCGCAGTGGCGAGGTGGAGCACACGCTGATCGCCGGCGTGGACTACACCCGCTACCGCTCGGAATCGGAGTGGTACGCGCGCACGCTCGCCCCGCTGGATTTGTACCAGCCGCAGTACGGCGCCGTGCCCGGCGCGCCCGCGCCGATGGCGTTCTCGGACACGTCGCAGCGCTGGCAGGCGGGCCTGTATGCGCAGGACCAGATCAAGCTGGGCGAGCGCTGGGTGGTGCTGGCCGGCCTGCGGCACGACTGGAGCGACGACCGCTCGCGCCCGTTCTTCACGGCCGCGCCCTGGTCGGTGGAGCGCACCGATGCCTTCACCGGCCGCGTGGGCGTGGTCTACCTGGCGCCAGGCGGCTGGGCGCCGTTCGCGGGCTACAGCCAGTCGTTCCAGCCGCAGGGCGGCACGGACGCGCAGGGCCGGCGCTTCAAGCCCACCGAGGGCGAGCAGTTTGAACTGGGGGTGCGGTGGCAGCCCAACGGCAGCGAGGGGATGATGCTGTCGGCCGCCGTGTACGACCTGCGCCAGGACAACGTGCTCACGCCCGATCCCGCCCATCCGCAGTTCAGCGTGCAGACGGGGCAGGCACGCTCGCGCGGGGCCGAGCTGGAGGTGCGCGGGCAGGTGGCGCGCCACCTGGAGGTGGTGGGCGCCTATGCCTACACCGACCGCCGCATCACGCGCAGCAACCTGCCGGACGAAGTGGGCCGCCGTGCGGCCGAGGTGCCCTACCACCAGGCCTCGGTCTGGGGGCACTACCGCCTGGCGGCCTGGGGCCTTCCGGCGTGGACGCTGGGCACGGGTCTGCGCTACACCGGCGACATGGTCGATGGCACGGCCAGCGCCTACCGCATCCCGGGTTATGGACTCGTCGATGCCATGCTCGCCTGGCAGGACGGGCCGTGGCGCGTGGCGCTCAACGTGCGCAACCTGTTCGACAAGGCTTTCCTGATCTGCAACGGCGCCCACTGCCGGGACGGCAGCCCGCGCACGGCCACGCTTTCGGCCGCGTACCGCTGGTGATGCGCTGCGGCGGGCGGGGATGTGCGGGGCCTAGCCGTGGGACTCGGCCAGTTCCTGCTGCGCCAGCGCCTCGAGCTGCTCCTGCTGGTAGACCACGATGCTGCGCTGGTGGATGCCGATGATGCCTTCGCGTTCCATCCACTTGAGCTCCACGTTGATGCGCTGGCGCGAGCCGCCCAGGAGCTGCGCGAGCTCGTCCTGCACCAGCGACAGCCCGATGGCGCCGCGCTGGCCGGGCACGGCGGCGCGCTCGCCGAAGCGGCGCAGCACGTGCAGCAGCTGCTTGGCCAGCCGCGCGCGCAGGGGCAGGGTGGCCATGTCTTCCATCATCCAGTACAGGTAGCGCATGCGGCGCGCCTGCAGCGTGAGCAGGGCCTCGCCGAACTCGGAGTGTTCGCGCAGCAGCTGGCGGAACACGCCCTCGGCCACGCTCAGCACCGTGGTGGGGCCGTGGGCATGCGCGTCGTAGGTGTTGGGGCCGCGGTGCAGCACCTCGGCCTCGCCCACCCAGATGCCGGGCTCCACGTAGGCCAGCGTCACCTGCTTGCCCGAGGGCGTGGTGCGCCGAAACCGGATGGCGCCGCTGGCGCAGGCAAACCAGTCCTGCGCCAGATCACCCTGCTCCACGATCATCTGGCCGTGTGTGTAGCGCGTGATGCGGCCCAGCCGGAAGATGTCATGCCGCAGCGACGGCGTAAGCGCGGCGAACCAGCGGCCCCGGTTGATGGCTTCGCGCTCCGGCGGGCTGAGGAAGGGGCGTTGCTGGTGGCGGTCGGCCAGGGGGCTCTCGGACTCTGGCAAGGCGGTGGTGGGCATGGCGGCAGGCTGGAGTTGGGCGGGGCCGGCCTGTGCGCGGGGCCGGGCCGACAGGGCGGAGAAAAAGGCGCAGGCGCCAAGTTTAGCGATGCGCCCCGGCATGCCGGGCGTGGCGCGGCACCTGCGCGACAGCAGGCGCTCCAGGCGGGGCCTTCGCGGGCCGTGGACGGGCGCGCGGCTTGCGCAAGAAGGCCAGGAGCCTGCGCTCGGCCGCGCTCAGCCCCCGGGGCGACGCGCTGCCGCCGATGCGGTCCCACACTTCCTGCAAGCCCGGGCCGGAGTCGGATGCAAGCCGCGAGCCCAGCTCCAGCACGGCAGGATGAACGTACGACTTCTTGCACACCGCAGGGGTGTTGCCCAGCTGGCGCGCCACCTCGGCCAGGATGGCCTTGGCGCTGTAGCGCACGTTTTTGTCGGCCGCGCCGGAGGCATCGGTCTGCGCACATGCCAGGCGGGTCAGCTCCAGCGCCTGCGTGGTGCCATGCCAGGTGCGGAAGTCCTTGGCCGTGAAGTGGTCGCCGCCGGTGGCGGCCGTGCCGTGCGTGATCTCGCGCAGGTAGTCGTTCACGTCGCCCGAGCCCACGGTGCGTGGGGTGCCGTCTCCGTCCTCGTACTGGAAGAGCTCCTGCCCCGGCAGCTGCTGGCAGCGGCGCACCACCCGGGCCACGCGCGGGTCGTTCAGCTCGGCCTCCTGCAACACGCCGCTCTTGCCCCGAAAGCGCAGCCTGAGCTGGCTGCCGTGAAGCCGCGCATGCCGGGTGCGCAGCGTGGTCAGGCCGTAGGACCGGTTGCTGCTGGCGTATTCCTCGTTGCCCACGCGCAGGTAGGTGGTGTCCAGCAGGCGCACCAGCGCGGCCAGCACCAGCGTGCGCGTGAGCGGCTGGCCGCCGCGGTGCGCGGCCAGGTCGCGCGCCACGCGGGCGCGGATGCGCGGCAGCGCGCGGCCAAAGGCCTGCATGTGCTCGAACTTGCCTTCGTCGCGCTGCTGGCGCCACTGCGGGTGGTAGCGGTACTGGCGCCGTCCGCGCGCATCCAGCCCCGTGGCCTGCAGGTGGCCGTGGGGCAGGGGGCAGATCCACACATCGGTGTACGCGGGTGGAATGGCCAGGCGCTGGATGCGGGCGATCTCGTCCGGGTCCCGGAGCCATTGGCCGTCGGGCAGGCGGTAGCGAAAAGTCTTGTCGCCGCCGGGCTCCCGCGTGAGGCCTGGCATGGACGGGGTGACGTACACCAGCCCCCCGGGCAGCTTCTGTGGGCGGGGGGTGGGCCGGGGTGGCGCAGGTGCGCGGGGCGATGGGCAGGGGGTGGGCATCGGGGCGAGCAGGTGATAAGGACCAGTGCGTGGCCCCGATCACACCCGTGCCCGGGCGGTGCTGGTGTAGGTGCGCTGCGTGCGCCGGGGTGAGACAGGGACCGAATCGGCAGCGCCGCCGCGCCGCCATTTGGGGTGAATAATGGCCCTTGCGCTTATTGAATAAGCGCCAATAGCTATAAAAAATGTAGCAATCTGCTCGGTCGGGCCGCGCTCAATCGGCCGCAGCCGGTTCCAGCGCAAAACCCACGCCGTACACCGACCGGATCCAGTCGCTGCCGTCGCCGCTGGCGGCCTTGAGCTTCCTGCGCAGGTTCTTGATGTGGCTGTCGATGGCGCGCTCGTTCACGTCCAGCGTGTCGTCGTAGGCCTGGTCCAGCAGCTGTGCGCGCGAGAAGATGCGCCCGCGCTGGCGCGCCAGCACCTGCAGCAGCCGGAACTCGCGCCGCGTGAGGCCCAGCGGCGTGCCGTGCAGCGTGGCCTGCCAGTGCGATTCGTCGAGCACCAGCGCCGATCCGGCGGCGGGCGGCGGTTCCTGCGCGGCGGCCGTGCGGCGCAGCACGGCCCTGGCGCGGGCGACCACCTCGCGCGGCGAAAACGGCTTGCAGATGTAGTCGTCCGCGCCCAGCTCCAGGCCGATGAGGCGGTCCACCTCTTCCACGCGGGCGGTCAGCATGATGATGGGGTGCTGCGTGTGGCGCCGCGCCTGGCGCAGGATGGAGAGGCCGTCCATGCCGGGCAGCATGATGTCCAGCAGCGTGAGGTCGGGTGGCGCGGCCAGCAGGCTGGCGAGCGCGGCACGGCCCTCGGCCTGGTGCTCCACGGTGTAGCCCGCGTGGCGCAGGTAGTCCACCACGATGGCGGCGATGTCGGGTTCGTCTTCGACGACGAGGATGCGGTGGCTCATGAAGGGTTGTCCAGCAGGGGCAGTTGCAGGGTGACGCGCAGGCCTCCTTGCGGGGAGGCCTCGGCCGCGAGGGTGCCGCCATGGGCCAGCACGATGGCGCGGCAGATGGCCAGGCCCAGGCCGGAGCCGCCGTGGTCGCGGTTGCGCGAGGTTTCGGCACGGTACAGGCGCTCGAAGATGCGCGGCAGCTCGTGCGCGGGCACGCCGGGCGCGCTGTCGTCCAGCTGCACGCGCAGCAGCGGCGCGCCATCGGTGGCCCGTGTTTCCCCGGCCGTGACGCGCAACTGCCCGCCCGCATCGGTGTAGCGCAGGCTGTTTTCCAGCAGGTTCATGAAGACCTGGTGCAGCTGCTGCGCGTCGCCCCGCACCAGTGGCGCGGGGGCTTGCGCGGCCAGGGCCTCCAGGCCCGTGGTGTTCACCTCGATGCCGGCCTGGGCCAGGCGCGGGCGCATGGAGGCCAGCGCCTCGGCCAGCAGCGCGAGCGGGTGCACGGGCACCTGGGCCGACGGTGCACTGGTGCCAGCGGCATCCAGGCTGGCGCGCAGGTCGCCCACCAGCTGGATGAGGCGCATCACCTGCCGGTGCAGGCGCAGCGCGGTCTTGTCGTCAAAGGGGCGCACGCCGTCCTGCACGGCTTCGATCTCGGCGCGCATGGCGGCCAGGGGCGTGCGCAGCTCGTGGGCCACGTCGCCCAGCCACTGGCGGCGCGAAGACTCGATGCTGCTCAGTTGTTCGGCCATGGTGTTGAAGGTGCGGGCCAGTCGGGCCAGTTCATCGTTGCCGTGCACGGGCACACGGGTGTGCAGGTGGCCCTGCGCAATCTCGCGCGCGCCGGTGGCCAGGGCCTCGACCGGGGCCAGCCAGCGCCGTGCCAGCCAGCCCGACAGCAGCAGCGCCAGCGCCAGGCCGGCCAGGCCCGTCCACGCCACGAAGCCCAGGTGTTGCGCCAGAAAGGCCTGGTCGGCCTCGCTGCGCACGCCCTGCGGGGGCGCCAGCACCAGATGGCCGATGGCCTGGCCGTCGGCGCCGGTCAGGGCCACGCGCGCGCTGCCGGGCTGGGGTGCCGTGCCTGCCACCAGCTTCTGCTGCGCGTCCACCAGGCCCAGGCGGGGAAACAGGTCGTCGGGGTGGCGTTGCGCGGATGGGGGCGGGGGGCCGCTGGTGCCACGCTCGCCCGGGGGCGGGCCGCCATCGGGGGGCGGGGGCGGCTGCTGCTGCTGCATACCGCGCTCCGACGCCGGGTTGCCGTTCGCCATCCCGGGGGGCATGCCGGGCGGCTGTCCGCTGCGGTCGCTGGGCGGGGCGTCTTCCATGCCCTGGTGGCCACCCCGGCGCGGGCTTGCGCCCGGGTGGCTGAGCTGGCCCCAGAGGTGGGGCTGGTTGCGCAGGGTGTCCCAGCCGCCCGTCTGCGTGTGGTGGGCCTGCAGGCGCTCGGCCAGCCAGCCCATGCGGGCCAGTTCGATCTCTGCCACATACGGCCCCAGGCCCCGCTGCAGACCCAGGCGCGAAAAGCCCGCAAAAATCAGCAGCAAGGCCACCAGCAGGGCGGCCAGGGCGATGAAGGCTTTGCGGTGCAGGGTCAGGTGGGGCATCGATAGGGGAGCAGGTGTCGTCAGCGGGCGGGGGGCGGGCCGCCTGCTCCGCCGGGGCCGCCAGGCCCGCCCGCGGGCATGGCCACCAGGGTGCCGCCCATTGTGCGGCATGTGCCTGCGAGCGATTTGCCATCGGGCATGGTCAACGTCACGCTGGCGCCTTCGGTCTTGCCCTTGCAGGCGGCATAGGCCTCGGGCGGCGGCGCGGGTGGGTCCTGCCGGCCCTGGGATTGCGCCAGCACGGGGGTGGCGGATATTGCAGCCAGCATGGTCGTGAGCGCCACGCGGGCCAGCCAGCGGGGACGAAGAGAGTGCATAGGCATGGTGTTTTTTCTTTCAGTGTTGTGGAGAAAGGAGATCAGCAAGTCAGCGCCAGCACGTGCTACCGGCGCGGCGCGTCTGAGGGCGCAATGGATTAAGGAAAGCGGTTGACGGGTGGGGCACGTTGTCAGAAACCGGCGCCGCCCAGGCCAGTGCACCCGAGGAACCGGCTTCGCCGGACCACCGGGTGCGTCCCCCTCCGGGGGAAGGCGCCGAAGGCGACTCAGGGGGGCTTTCAGTCAAGCTGCGATCGAGATCGTGATGCTGGCCGAGTACCCGCCGCCGCTGTTGGCCTGCATGGTGGTCATCTCCAGCGTGGTGCCGTCGCTGAAGACGTTGTCCGTGGCGAACGACATGGAGGCCAGGTTGCGCACGCTGGCGCTGTAGCCCGAATTGGCGCTGTAGATGGTGCTGAGCAGCGCGGTGGGGAAGGCCAGCTGCGTGGTCTTGATCTTGTTGCTCGCGCTGCTGGCGGCGGCCAGGCTGCGGTACACCTCCAGGTGCATGTGGGGCATGCGGCCCGCGTAGCAGCCGGGCACGATGGTGGTGAAGGTGACCGTGCCGCTCGCATCGGTGGCCTGCACGCCACGCAGGTAGTTGTCGGCGATGTTGCTGGAGCTGTACACGGAGTAGTTGCCGTCCTGCGTGCAGTGCCACAGGTAGATGGCGTAGCCGGACAGCGCGGCGCAGCTTGCGTTGGTGTTGGTCAGCGTGATGGTGATGGTGAACGGCACGCCGCTGACCTGCGTGGAGGAGCCGATGGAGCTGCGGATGTCCGAGCGCACGATGCCGCTGAGCGCCAGCACGTTGTAGGTGTTGTTGCTGGCGCTGGAACCGTCGGCCGGGTAGGGGCCGGCGGTTTCCTCCGGAACAACCGAGCAGGTGGCGGCGGTGCCTGTCCCGGTGCCCGTACCTGTTCCCGTTCCCGTTCCGGTCCCCGTGCCGGTGGCCTCGGTCGTGTCGCTGGCTTCGGTGTCGCTGCCCCCGCCCCCGCAGCCAAGGAGCGTGGCCACGCCCAGCGAACCCAGGGCATTCAGCGCAAGGCGGCGGTTGGAAGGGGCCTGTGCGGCGGCGGCCAGGGGCTCGGGGAAGGGGAGGCGGTCCATGGATGGCTCCTGCAAGTGGGTATGGCCTGCACTGTGCCGTCCGATTGGGGAGAAATTAGGGAGCCGCTGCTCCCTTGGAGTGCTATAAATTCAATAGCTATCAGCGCTTGTCCCTAAAGCGAAAAAGCGGTTTTTGCCGGAAACCGTGGGCGCCGGATGCAAGCGCACTGCGCGGCGCCGGGCGGGCTTCGTGGGCTTACTTCGCCGCCCCGGTGGCCTCGTGCCGGCAGCTGAAGGACCGGTCGCCACGCACGATGTCGTCGCTGCCGCACTGCCATTTGTGGATGTCCGTCTGCTGCTTGCGGGTGCGCAGCACGGGGGTGTAGACCAGGTGCTTGCCAGCCAGCGCCCGGTCGCCTGAGCTGTCGGCAATGGTCAGCCGCACCACGCCATTGGCCGGATCGATGGCCATGGCCTGGAAGCCGGTGGGAAGCTGCCCGGGCCGGCCCAGGCCGATGGCGGCGGCGCTGGCGGGAAAGGCGCCGGTGCTCCGGTAGTGGTTCTCCACCAGCCCCAGCACCGTGCGCGCGGCGCCGTCCAGCTGGCGCACGGCTTCGCGGCGCGGATTGGCGGGCTCCTCTCCCTGGTGCCACAGCGCCACGGCCACCATGGCCGCAAAGCTCAAGGCGGCCACCCCGCCCAGCATCACCAGCGCCTTGAGGAACCAGCCGGGCCCGCGGACCAGGGCCACTGCCTGCTGGATGGCGGTATCGCTGGCGTGGCGGGAGACCACGAACGTGCCCGTGATCGAACTGTGCAGGCCCCGCTCGCCAAACAGGGCGGTCAGCAGGCGGTGCAGCAGGAACGGCACGGCCAGCGTGAGCGCCAGGGTGAGCGAATACTTCAGAAAGTGCCGCAGCACGGACCGCGCGATGCCGGGGCGTTCACCCGTGCGGGTCGCCACCCGCATGCCGAGCAGCCGCTTGCCCGCCGAGCCCTGGCCCAGCGCATCCATCAGCGCGGGGAGGAACAGGCCGAGGATGCCCAGCGCCAGCGCGGCCGGGTACGTGGCGCCCGGGGCGCTGTCGAAGGCCGGGCGCGCGAACACCCAGGCCAGCGCCAGCGCGACCGGAAAGGCCGCCATGCATGCGCCGTCGATCAGCGTGGCACCCAGGCGCGCCATGGTGCCCGGAAACACCTCCACCAGCCGCGCCGGCGCGGGTGTCTGGGCGGGCTGCCCCCGGCCTGCCGGGGCCCTCGGGGCGGGCATGTCCGCCACCAGCGGCGCCTGGCAACTGAAACACTGCGTGTAGGAAGCATGGTTCTGCCAGTTGCAGCGGGGGCATTGCATGGAGGGTGCGCCTGGGGTGGGCAAGAGGCCGCGCCAGGCGGCCTCCTCGCGGGGTGGGGGCTCAGTGCCGTGCGGGCGGCGCGGTGTGCGCCATCAGGCGGTCCGTCAGCGCGATGGCCAGCGCGCTCAGCAGGAACACCACGTGGATGATGGTCTGCCACATCAGCACCTTGAGGTCGTAGTTGGCGGCGTTGATGAAGGTCTTGAGCAGGTGGATCGAACTGATGCCGATGATGGCGGTGGCCAGCTTGACCTTGAGCACCGAGGCGTTCACGTGGCTCAGCCATTCGGGCTGGTCGGGGTGGTCTTCCAGGTGCAGGCGCGAGACGAAGGTCTCGTACCCGCCCACGATCACCATGATCAGCAGGTTGGAGATCATCACCACATCGATCAGCGCCAGCACCACCAGCATGATGATGGTCTCGTTGAGCGCGGTGACCTCGAAATCGCTCTTGTAGCCGATGCTGGAGACCAGCTGCTTGAGCGCGGCGGTGTTGCCGAAGGCTGCCTCGATCAGGTGCACCAGCTCCACCCAGAAGTGGAACACGTACACCGCCTGCGCCAGGATCAGGCCCAGGTACAGGGGCAGCTGCAGCCAGCGGCTGGCAAAGATCAGCGACGGCAAGGGGCGCATGGGCGACGGGGTGGCGGGATTTGGGGGGAGGGACATGGAATGTAGGGTGGGACTTGGGTCGCGCGATTTTAGGGGTGCCGCGTGACAGCCCCTCGCGCACAGGTGCCTTCTTCCCTGCCCGGCACTGGCGATTCTGTAAGCTTCGTGCCAGTCAGTGGCTTGTAAGTGCCGCGTCCGACAGTACCGCCCAATTCCAATTCCATCAGACCCAGGAGACAACACCATGAGTGCGCCCACATCCGCGATCGAGTCCGTATTGGTTGAGAACCGCGTGTTCCCGCCCGCCGATGCGGTCGTCAAGGCTGCCCGCATTTCGGGCATGGCGGGCTACGATGCGCTGTGTGCCGAAGCCGACAAGGACTTCGAAGGCTTCTGGGCCCGCCTGGCCCGCGAGAACGTGCAGTGGACCAAGCCTTTCACGCGCACGCTGGATGAATCCAACGCACCCTTCTTCCAGTGGTTCGCCGATGGGGAACTCAACGCCTCGGCCAACTGCCTGGACCGCCATATCGGCACGCCCACCGAGAACAAGACCGCCATCGTCTTCGAGGCCGACGACGGCACCGTCACCAGGATCACCTACAAGGAGCTGCTGGCCCGCGTGAGCCAGTTCGCCAACGCGCTCAAGGCCCACGGCGTGAACAAGGGCGACCGCGTGCTGATCTACATGCCCATGACCATCGAGGGCGTGATCGCCATGCAGGCCTGCGCGCGCATCGGCGCCACGCACAGCGTGGTGTTTGGCGGCTTCAGCGCCAAGGCGGTGCATGAGCGCATCATCGACGCGGGGGCCGTGGCCGTCATCACGGCCAACTACCAGATGCGCGGCGGCAAGGAGCTGCCGCTCAAGGCCATCATCGACGAGGCCCTGGCGACGGGCGGCTGCGACACGCTGCGCAACGTGTTTGTCTATGAACGCACATCCACGGCCTGCAACATGGTGGCGGGGCGCGACAAGACCTTCGCCGAGGCGCTTGCGGGCCAGAGCACCGACTGCCCGCCGGTGGCCGTGGGGGCCGAGCACCCGCTGTTCATCCTGTACACCAGCGGTTCCACCGGCAAGCCCAAGGGCGTGCAGCACAGCACTGGCGGTTACCTGCTGTGGGCCAAGCTCACCATGGACTGGACCTTCGACCTGCGCCCGGACGACGTGTTCTGGTGCACGGCCGACATCGGCTGGATCACCGGCCACACCTACGTGGCCTATGGACCGCTGGCGGCTGGCGCCACGCAGATCATCTTCGAGGGCATTCCCACCTTCCCCAACGCCGGGCGCTTCTGGCAGATGATCGAAAAGCACCGGTGCACGATCTTCTACACCGCGCCCACCGCCATCCGCTCGCTCATCAAGGCGGCCGAGGCCGACGCCGCCGTGCACCCCGCGCGGTCGGACCTGTCGAGCCTGCGCATCCTGGGCAGCGTGGGCGAGCCCATCAACCCCGAGGCCTGGATGTGGTACCACAAGAACGTGGGCGGCGAGCGCTGCCCCATCGTGGACACCTTCTGGCAGACCGAGACCGGCGGCCACGTGATCACCCCGCTGCCCGGCGCCACGCCGCTGGTGCCCGGCAGCTGCACGCTGCCGCTGCCCGGCATCACCGCAGCCATCGTGGACGAGACCGGTAACGATGTGGCCAACGGCGCCGGCGGCATCCTGGTCATCAAGCGCCCGTGGCCCAGCATGATCCGCACCATCTGGAACGATCCCGAGCGCTTCAAGAAGAGCTACTTCCCCGAAGAGCTCAAGGGCTACTACCTGGCTGGCGATGGCGCCGTGCGCAGCGCCGACCGGGGCTACTTCCGCATCACGGGCCGCATCGACGACGTGCTCAACGTGTCGGGCCACCGCATGGGCACGATGGAGATCGAATCGGCACTGGTCTCCAAGACCGACCTGGTGGCGGAGGCCGCCGTGGTGGGCCGCCCCGACGATGTGACCGGCGAGGCGATCTGCGCCTTCGTGGTGCTCAAGCGCTCGCGCCCCACCGGCGAGGAAGCCAAGCAGATCGCCAACGAGCTGCGCAACTGGGTTGCCAAGGAGATTGGCCCCATCGCCAAGCCCAAGGACATCCGCTTTGGCGACAACCTGCCCAAGACCCGCAGCGGCAAGATCATGCGCCGCCTTCTGCGCAGCATCGCCAAGGGGGAAGCCATCACGCAGGACACGAGCACGTTGGAAAACCCCGCAATCCTGGATCAGTTGGCCCAGACCAACTGATCCAGGAGGTGCCGTGCATGCGGCGCCAGCGTGCAGCGCCTGCGGGTTTGGGGCCACTCATGTCGCCACAGGCGATGTGACGTGGCCACAGAATCCGGCAATCCTGG
The DNA here is from genome assembly GCF_059415205.1 of Acidovorax sp. GW821-FHT10E03. NCBI lineage: Bacteria > Pseudomonadati > Pseudomonadota > Betaproteobacteria > Burkholderiales > Comamonadaceae > Acidovorax > Acidovorax sp. GW821-FHT10E03. Next base: position 360,336 of record NZ_JBWKMU010000001.1, read on the forward strand.
ACCAGCTGGCCAAGGCCAACTGACCAGAGGGCGGTGCACCGCCGCGGGGCGCGGGCGCGCTGCGCCTGCAAATCAGCGTGGTGGGGGGCCTTGCGTGGGGGCGTGGCTGGCGTTCACCGTTCACGGGAACCTCGCCATCGGCAACGGGGTGCCGTCCAGCCCGAAGGCGTGCGCGGCCCCTTGTAGGACACCGACTGAAACCGCTCCCCCGCGGCGCGGGATGGCCCCTGCATGGGTTACAACGGCGGCATCGTGTCCCAGGCTGCATGCCTGGGCGCTGCATACCGGAGGTTTCCCATGCATCTGCGTTCCATAGTACTTTTGTTGACGGTGCTGGCCATCGCGATACTCGCGGCGCTCAACTGGCCCACCCTGGCCGCTCCCGCCCTGGTCTCCCTGGGGATCGTGGTCTTCGAGGCACCGCTGGGCCTCATCATGCTGGCCCTGACGGCCCTGCTGGGGATATTCTTCCTGGCCTACGTCCTGTCCCTCCAGGGGTCCGTGCTCATGGAGACGCGGCGCCACGGCAAGGAGATGCAAGTCCAGCGTGAACTGGCCGACAAGGCAGAAGCCTCGCGGTTCACGGAATTGCGCACCTTCCTGGATGCCCAGCACCATCAGGCGCACGCCGCCTTGCTGACCCGGCTGGACCAGTTGGAGGCGCGCCTGGCGGCGCGGGTCGCCGAATCCGACAATTCCACCGCGGCCTACGTGGGGCAGCTGGAACACCAGCTGCGCACCCGGGGCCTGGAGCCCGCGCCCGTGGTGCCGCCACTCGTCTGATCCCCGCTTGCGCGAGGCGCGGGCGGCAGGGCCCGGAAACGTTTGCGGCCGTGACAGGGATCTGGCACGGCCGCAAGGGGCGGGGAAGGGCGATGCAGCCCCCCGCCGTAAGTCCATCAAAGGCGCATCACTTTTGCGTCAGCACCCAAGCCGCCAGCTTCTTGGCCTCTGCATCGTTGACCTGCGCGTTGGCCGGCATCGGGACCGGACCCCATACGCCCGCGCCACCCTTGATGATCTTGGCGGCCAGCTTGTCCACGGCATCCTTCTGGCCCGCATACTTGGCGGCCACGTCCTTGTACGAAGGACCCACCAGCTTCTTGTCCACGGCGTGGCAGGCCATGCAGTTCTTCGAGGTCGCCAGGGCCAGATCGGCCATGGCGGGTGCCGCAACCGACAGCGTCATGGCAAGGGTGATCAGGGTACGCTTCATGGTGGGATTTCCTGTGGGTTGGGTTACAGTTCTTTTAATGGAATTGTAGTGAGTTGGGTTGACAGGCATTTGTCTGTCGTCAACCCGGCGTTTTCTGGAGATCGCGATGTACCTGCTGGGTCTTTCACTGGTGCTTCTGGCACTGAAGTATTTCGAGATCGGACCCGTGGCCAACTGGTCCTGGTGGTGGGTGCTGGCACCCTTTGCCGCCACGGCCCTATGGTGGGCCTGGGCGGATTCCACAGGGTATACGAAACGTAAAGCCATGGAAAAGATGGACCAGCGCAAGCAGGACCGGATCAACAAGAACAAGGAAGCCCTGGGCATGCGCCCGCGCAAGCCACGCTAGACAGTCCATTGCGTTTGTTCCTCGCACCGCCAGCGCGGATGTACAAGGCTGCGCCACAAGAAGAACCGATCACCGTTGTACATGACAAAACAGGAACAGCTCTGCCGCATGAGGGTAGAAGCCGATTTGCGACCCGAGTGCCTGATGAGCGACTATGGCATGCTGAGGATCATCCACGTTGAGGTGGTCCAATGAATGTGGCCTTTGGTGTCAGCGTGCTGGCACGTTCTATCCAGCAGGGCGGCGTGGATGGCATTGGCACCTACACTCGGGAGCTGATGGCGGCCATGCCGCAGGCGGCACGGTTGCAGCCCTATGTATTCGACGCGCCGACCAGTGTGTGGCGGGGAGCAACACCCGCGATGCCGTTTGGCTCCTTTGCTTGGCAGGCATTGGCCGCGACGCTGGTAGGGGTGGACTTTGGCCACGCACGCCGCGCACTGGGGAAGGGGACCGATCTCGTGCATGCCACCGACCACCTGGTGCCGCGCCTGCGCGGAATCCCGGTGGTGGCGACGATCTTCGATGCCATACCGCTGTCGAACCCGGAGTGGGTCAGATACCGTTTCAAGAGCCTGAAAAATGAGCTGTGGCGGCGCACGGCCTTCTGGGCGCAGCATGTCATCACGATTTCGGAGTACTCACGCCAGCAGATCGCCATCCATTTCCGCCTGCCCGAGGAGCGGATCACCGCGATTCCGCTGGGAGTCGGGGCCCAGTGGTTCGTACCTCTGGACGCGGCCCTGCATGAGGCCGTGCGATCGCGGCATGCGCTGCCCGACCACTATTTCGTGAGCGTGGGCACCCTGCAGCCGCGCAAGAATATCGACCGCCTGCTGTCGGCGCACGCGAGCCTTCCAGAGCATCTGCAGCGCGAGTACCCCTTGCTCATCGTCGGCAAGCCGGGCTGGGGGTGCGATGACGTCGTTGCACGCTTCACGGGGGGTGGATTGAAGCATGTGCGGTGGCTTCGGCATCTGCCGGATGCGGAGCTTCAGGTCGTGATCAAGCGGGCCACCGCCCTGGTGTTTCCGTCGCTGCACGAAGGTTTCGGCTTGCCGGTGCTGGAGGCATTCGCTGCCGGCGTGCCGGTGGTGGCGTCCAACACGACATCGATCCCCGAGGTCGCGGGTGACGCGGCCTTGCTGATCGACCCTCTTCGCACCGATGAGATCGCGGATGCGATGCGCCGCATCGCGGAGCAGCCTGAGCTTGCGGCCCGGCTGGTGGCACGGGGGCGTGACCGGGTGCAGGCGTTCAGCTGGCAGGCGTGCGCCGAAAAAACCTTGCGTGTCTACGAGTCGATGGCTTGAAATATTTCTGCGATGACCACAGCGACCCACAGCCCCTCCGTCTCGGCGCGACAGCGCCAGGTCCAGCTGCTGTGGCGCGATATCCGCGGCGCCATGCTCGCATGGAGGTTCTGGTGCTTCATGGGATGGAACGATGTCGCCAAGCAGTACCGGCGCACCTTCCTGGGCCCCGTGTGGATTGCGTTGCACACGGCCTTGTTCATCATCGCTTTTGGCCTGATCGGTGCGCAGCTGTTCAAGTACCCGCCGGACTGGTACTTGCCTTATTTTTGCGCGGGGCATGTGCTGTTCGGGTATTTCAGCGCCTTGATCAATGAGGGCTGCCTGACCTACATCGGCGCGGACGCCTTCTTGAAGCAGACGCCCTATCCCAAGATGGCGTTTGTTTTTCGCACCGTGTTCCGGTGCTCCCTTCTGATGTTGCACAGCGCGGTCATCGTGCTGGCGGTGCTGCTCTGGTCGGGGCGGCTGGGGGACGTGCAGTGGTGGGCCTTGCTCGGCGCGGCTGCCTTGACGCTGGCCGCCGCCTGCTTCGTGGTCGCCATACTGGGGGGCCTGGCCACCCGTTTCCGTGATGTCACGGTGGCCACGGGCAGCCTCATGCAGGTCAGTTTCTTTGTGACGCCCGTGCTGTGGGTGCCGGACCAGTTGACCGAACGGGCCCAGTGGGTGGTGCACCTGAATCCCCTGGCCCTGTTCCTGGACCTGGTGCGCAGTCCCTTGATGGGGACCGTGCCCAGCATGCGGACCTGGGGGGCGGCCGGCGGCATGGTCGTGCTGCTGGCGCTGGTTTTTTTCTGGCAGTACGTGGTGATCCGGCGCCGGATCGTGTACTGGCTGTGATGCGGGCGCTTTCGGGGTCGGAGACGGCCTACATCCAGCTGAAAGGCGTGTCGATAGATTTCCCCGTCTTCACGACGCGTTCCCGTGGCCTGCTCAATACCGTGCTGGGGTTTCCCCAGCGCGACAAGGCCCGCGTCGAATCCAGCGGATTGGGCCGGGTCAGCGTGCATGCGTTGCGCGACGTGAACCTGGCGTTGCGCACGGGGGACCGCGTCGGCTTGATCGGCTCCAACGGCGCCGGCAAGACCACGCTGCTGCGCGTGCTGTCCGGCGTGTATGAGCCCATGCAGGGCGATCTGTCTTTCCGCGGCCGGGTGGCCGCCCTCACGGACATCATGCTGGGCATGGACGTGGATGCCACGGGCTACGACAACATCATCATGCGCGGCATCGTGATGGGCCTCACGCGCAGGCAGGCGATGGAACTTGTCCCTTCGGTGGAGGCGTTCACCCAGCTCGGTGAGCACCTGCAGCTGCCGGTAAGGACCTATTCCCAGGGCATGCTGCTGCGCCTGGCGTTCGCGGTGTCCACGAGTGTGGTGCCCGATATCCTGTTGATGGACGAGATGATTGGCGCCGGCGACGCCAAGTTCTTCAGCCAGGCCAAGGAGCGCATCAACGGGCTGATCGAGCAGGTCTCCATCCTGGTGCTGGCATCCCACAACGAGGTCATCCTGCGGAGCTTCTGCAACCGCGCACTCGTACTCAGCGAGGGGCGCGTGGTGATGGATGGCAGCGTCGATGACGCCCTGGCTTTCCACAACCTGCAGCAAGGAGTGCTCCGGTGAGACTGAAATGCACGGGCCCGGCCGAGGTGCTGAAAACCATCGCGGCGCTGGGGCGTACCGAGGACGTGAGCTGGTCGCCCAATGGGCGCCGCATCGCGCTGGCCGGCATCGCGGTGGACAAGCTGCTGATTCTCGGCGTGGATTGCCGCCTGGAGGATGGGCATAAATGCATCCATGTTTCCGATGCCATGCAGGTGGTTTCCTCCAGCCTGAAGCGCCCGCACGGGGTGTGCTGGGTCAGCGACGGGACCGTGGCGGTTGCCAGCCGCGAGGGCAACGTGTCGTTCTTTGATATTCCCGCGGCGCAGCGGCCCGTGTCCGCCTGCAGGCTGCAGCCGCTGGCGACGGTTGGCAAGGGCGATACCGAACTGCTGAAGTCGCCCGGCAGCCTGTGCGCCCGGCCTCTGGGCTCCGGCCTGCTTGAACTCTGGGTGTGCAATGGCTTCGCGCACTACGTGACCCACCACCTGCTGGATGCCCGTTCCGGCTTGACCCATGTGGACGCCCAGGTCCTGATGCGCGAAGGCCTGGAAGTGCCCGATGGCGTGGCACTGGATCCTGCGGGCGATTGGGTCGCCATCAGCAACCATGACCGGCATGTAGTGGCCCTGTATCGCAACGATGCGCGGCTGGAGGCCGCCGCCAGGCCATCGGCCGAACTGCACGGGCTCAGCTATCCCCATGGCGTGTGCTTCGCGGCGGGGGGCAGCGTTTTGCTGGTCGCGGATGCGGGGACTCCGCACATCGCGTTGTTCCGCCGAGCGCCGCAGGGCTGGCCGGATGGTGCGTCCGAGCCCCATGCGCTGGTGCGGGTGCTCGACGATGCCACCTTCCGCAAGGGGCAGCACAACCCCAGGGAGGGCGGGCCCAAGGGGGTGGATGTGCATGAGCCCTGGGGTTTGCTGGTCACCACCTGTGCGGAACAGCCCCTGGCCTTTTTTGATCTTGAGGCCATCTTGCCGCCTGACCTGCGCCAGCAGGACACGCTGGCGCCCGCACAGGCCGCGGGCGAGGGGCTGCGGACCGCGATGCTTCGATTGGCGCGCGGTGTCTCCGCGCGAGAGGCGTTGCTGATGGGCGCGGTGCGCAATGAAGCGGCCCTCATGCGCGCCAGCTGGTCGTGGCGTGTGACGGCCCCGCTCAGAAGCCTGGCGGGAGGATGGCTTCGCTGGATCTCCCGGTTTCGCAAGCACTGAGGCCCCTGCGAACGGGCCGGCACGCACGGTGATGGGCTGGCCAGCGCCTTTCGGGAAACATCCGGGGCGCGTGCCCTGGGCCTCCCTGTGGTGATGCCCGCCAAGGCAAAACGCCCATGCGGGGCAGCATGGGCGCTTGTTTGTCCGGCGCGGCCCCGGGGGCGCGGCGGCCTGCCGCCAGAAAGGGCCATCAATGGCCGCTCATCCGTTCATCAATAGGCGTCCAGCACCGCACCCTTGCTCGCGCTCGATGCATTGAAGGCGAACTTGGCCTGCACGCCGCGGGTGTAGCGGGGGGCAGGGGCCGTCCAGGCGGCGCGGCGCTTGACGATTTCTTCCTCGGGCACGTTCAGCTCCAGCAGCAGCTGGCGCGCGTCGATGGTGATGCTGTCGCCTTCGTTGACGAAGGCGATGGTGCCGCCGGCCGCCGCCTCGGGCGCCACGTGGCCCACCACCATGCCCCAGGTGCCGCCGGAGAAGCGGCCGTCGGTGATCAGTCCCACGCTTTCGCCCAGGCCGGCGCCGATGAGCGCACCGGTGGGGGCCAGCATCTCGGGCATGCCGGGGCCGCCCTTGGGGCCCAGGTAGCGCAGCACCATCACGTCGCCGGCCTTGATCTTGCCGGCCAGGATGGCTTCGAGGGCCGATTGTTCGTCGTCGAACACGCGGGCGGGGCCGGTGATGACGGGGTTCTTCAGGCCCGTGATCTTGGCCACGGCACCCTCGGGGCTCAGGTTGCCCTTGAGGATGGCCAGGTGGCCCTGCGCGTACATCGGGTTGTCGATGCCGCGGATCACGTCCTGGTCGGCGCGGGGCACGTCGGGCACGTCCTGGAGCACTTCGGCAATCGTCTTGCCGCTGATGGTGATGCAGTCGCCATGCAGCAGGCCGGCGTTGAGCAGCACCTTCATCACCTGCGGGATGCCGCCCGCGCGGTGCAGGTCCACGGCCAGGTACTTGCCGCTGGGCTTGAGGTCGCACAGCACGGGGGTCTTCTGGCGCACGCGCTCGAAGTCGTCGATGGTCCATTCCACGCCGGCGGCGTGTGCGATGGCCAGGAAGTGCAGCACCGCGTTGGTGGAGCCGCCGGTGGCCATGATCACGGCCACGGCGTTCTCGATGGCCTTCTTGGTCACGATGTCGCGGGGCTTCAGGTCCATCTTGATGGCCTCGATCAGCACCTTGGCCGATTCCTTGGCCGAGTTCATCTTCTCGTCGTGCGGGTTGGCCATGGTGGACGAGTACGGCAGGCTGATGCCCAGGGCTTCAAACGCGCTGGACATGGTGTTGGCGGTGTACATCCCGCCGCACGAGCCGGTGCCGGGGATGGCGCGCTTCTCGATTTCCTTCAGGTCGAAGTCGCTCATCTTGCCCGCGGCGTTCTCGCCCACGGCCTCGAACACGCTCACGATGTTCAGGTCCTTGCCCTGGTAGTGGCCGGGCAGGATGGTGCCGCCGTAGACGTAGATGGCGGGCACGTTGGCGCGCAGCATGCCCATCAGGCCGCCGGGCATGTTCTTGTCGCAGCCGCCCACCACCAGCACGCCGTCCATCCACTGGCCGCCCACGCAGGTCTCGATGCAGTCGCTGATGACCTCGCGGCTCACCAGGCTGTACTTCATGCCTTCGGTGCCCATCGCCATGCCGTCGCTGATGGTGGGCGTGCCGAACACCTGGGCGTTGCCGCCCGCTTCCTCGATGCCGGCGATGGCCGCGTCGGCCAGCTTCTGCAGGCCGCTGTTGCAGGGCGTGATGGTGCTGTGGCCGTTGGCCACGCCGACCATGGGCTTGACGAAGTCGCCTTCCTCGTAGCCCATGGCGTAGTACATGGAGCGGTTGGGCGCGCGCGACTTGCCTTGCGTGATGTTGGCGCTGCGGCGGTTGATGGGCTGGATCGGGATGGTCTTGCTGTCTGCCATGGCGGTTTTCCTGGTGGGGAGTCGTTGTAGTGGGAAGACGCGCAGAGGGGCGCACGGGTCTTCGGCTGTCGGGGTGCAAGTATGCGAGGTTTGGAGTGGCGTTTCCAATCCCTTTCGCCTGCTTCAGTAATATATAAAACATATCACCGGATCACCACCGCTATGAAAGAAGCATTCATCGACGTGCGCGCCTGGCGCCAGTTCGTGGCCGTGGCCGAGGAGCTGCACTTCGGCCGCGCCGCGCTGCGCCTGCACATGACGCAGCCGCCCCTGACCCAGGCGATCGCGCAGATGGAGCGCTCGCTGGGCGTGGTGCTGTTCGACCGCACGCGCCGGCGCGTGGCGCTGACCCCGGCGGGCGAGGCCCTGCTGCCCGACGTGCGCGACTTTCTGGAGCGTGCGCAGGCCTTGCCGGCCCGCGCCCGCGTGGCGGCGGCCGGTGAGGTGGGGCGCGTGCGCCTGGGATTCGTCTCCACCATCGGGTTCGAGCGCCTGCCTGAATGGGTGCGGGACTTTCGCGTGTTGTGCCCCCAGGTGGCGCTGGAGCTGGTGGAGGCCACGGGCGATGTGCAGCGCGAACTGTTTGCGCGCGGTGAACTGGACGCCGGGCTCATGCTGCATTCGCCGGGCTTCGCGCCGCCCGGGTTGGCGCGGCTGGTGGTGGCGCAGGAGCCGCTGGTGCTCGCCTTGCCCGAGCGCCACGCGCTGGCCGGTGCGTCGCGCCTGGACCTGGCGCGGGTGCTGGCCGAACCTTTGGTGATCTTTCCGCGCCGCATCGTGCCTTCGCTGCACGACGCGATCTTTGCGCTGTACCACGCAGCGGGCCGCGTGCCCGTGGTGGCGCAGGAGGCCATCCAGATGCAGACCATCGTCAACCTGGTATGGGGCGGCCTGGGCGTGGCGTGGGTGCCCGAGAGCGTGACCCAGTTCCGCCGCGAGGGCGTGGTCTACCGCGCTGCGGATGCGTTCGGGGCCGCGCCGGCCAGGGCCCCGGCCAGGGCCGCCAAGGCGGCCGCCGCGCCGCCACTGCCCGTGTGCGAAACCAGCCTGGTCTGGCCCGCCGCGCTCAACAACCCCGCGCTGGCGCGCTTCACTAATTTTGTGCGCGAGCGCTCGGCGGTGGGCTGAGTCAGCCCGCCGCGGCCGGCGCGGTGCGCCCGCGCGCGAACAGCAGCCCCACCGCGATGGCCAGCAGCGGCACCATCACCGCGTTGATCGCCGTCCAGCCCACGCCGGTGAGCAGCGCGCCCGAGGCAAAGGACATGGCCGCCGCCACGGTGCCGTTGGCCAGTTGCATCAGCGCCTGCGCCTGGCCGCGCTCCTCGGGTGCATGGCTTTCGGCGAGCAGCGCTGTGCCCGAGATCACCATCAGGTTCCAGCCCGTGCCCAGCAGGAAGGAGCTGGCCAGGAATTCGGTGAACGCCATGCCCGAGAGCGCCACCGCCGCGCTGGCCGCCAGACAGGCCGCCCCCACGGCCGCCACCGGGCGGCTGCCGAAGCGGTCCACGAGCTGGCCCGCGAACAGCGCCGGGAAGAACATGCCGATCACGTGCCACTGGATCACCTGCGCGGCCGAGGCCGCCGAGAAGCCGCACACCTCCATGGCCAGCGGCGTGGCGTTCATCACCAGGATCATCAGGCCGTGGCCGATGGCCGCCATCACCACGGCGGCGCGCAGCCCGGGCCGGGCGAGCAGGGTGCGCATGGCCGCGATGCCGCCCGCCGCAGGCTGGGGCGCGGCCCCCTCGCGCAGCCGTGCCATCACCGCCCACCCGAGTGCGGACAACACCGCAATGGCCAGGTAGGCGCCCGCCAGCGGCGTGGCCAGCAGGTTGCGCGACCACAGCGCCAGCGGTGGCGCGAACACGGCGGCGCACAGGCCGCCTGCCACCACGCAGGCCGCCGCGCGCCCTTTTTGCTGCGGGTCCACCGCCTCCAGCGCCGCATAGGTGTAGTAGCCCGACGATGCCTGGTACGCGCCGATGGCCAGCGTGCCCGCGCAGAACACGGCAAAGCTGCCCCATTGCACGCCCGCCATGCTCACCAGCCCGCCCGCCACGCCAAGGAGCGCACCGGCCTGCAGCCCCGCGCGCCGCCCCCGGCGCTGCATGAACAGCGACAGCGGCTGCACCGACAGCAGGTTGCCCAGAACCAGCAGCGCCAGCGGCAGCGTGGCGAGGGTGGGCCAGGGCGCCAGCCTTGCCCCCACGATGGAGGTGAGCGTGATGCCGATGATGGAGCAGCCCCAGTAAAGGGCCTGGCCCGCGAACAGCAGGCGAACGGACGCATTGCGCAAGAGCAGCATGGATGGCTTTCGGTGGTGCGCCCCGGTGGGCGCGTAGGAAGGAAAGGGGCCGGGCCGCGGGGCGGTCAGTCCAGCGGCACACCCGCGCCAAAGCGCTGCGCATAGGCCTGCGGGCTCACGGCGCGGTGCTTGTGAAAACTGCGGCGCAGGTTCTCCGGGTGCTCGAACCCGCACAGCCGGGCCACGGTGGAGATCGATGCCTGGGCCTGCGCCAGCAGCGTGGACGCAGCTTCCACGCGCACGCGTTCCACGTAGCGGGCGGGCGTCATGCCCAGCTCGCGCTGGAACACGCGCGAGAGCGTGCGGGTGGGCATGCAGGCACGTTCGGCCAGGGCATCAAGCGACAGGTCGCCGCCCAGCTGCGTGGGAATCCATTCGAGCAGCGCGGCCAGCCGTGGGGCGTGCAGGGTCTCGGGCGCCAGCAGGGGGCTGAACTGGGCCTGCCCGCCCGGGCGGCGCATGAACATCACGAGCCGCCGCGCCACGGCCAGGGCCAGGGGACGGCCCAGGTCCGCTTCCACCAGCGCCAGGGCCAGGTCAATGCCGGCGGTGACGCCCGCCGAAGTGAAGACATGGCTGTCGTGTGGGCTGGCGGCGTCGTACGTGTGCAGGCAGTCGTGCTCCACCAGCACCTTCGGGTGGCTCTGGCGCAGGCGGTCCAGGCGTGACCAGTGGGTGGTGGCGCGCCGTCCGTCCAGCAGCCCCGCCTGTGCCAGCAGCAGCGCGCCGGAGCACACCGACCCCAGCCGCCGCACCCGCGGCTCGGCGTGGCGCAGCCACTCGCACAGGCCGGCATTGGACAGCTGCGCAATCACCCCATCGCCGCCCGCCACCAGCACGGTGTCGAAGCCAGCCGCATCCAGGGTTCCCCAGGCGCCATCGGCCACCAGCGCGAACCCGGCCGATGTGGGCACGGGCCCTGGCGCTTCGGCCAGCAGGTGCAGCGTGTAGGCCGGCGGCAGGCCATGGCCCGTGCGCTCTGCGTTCGCAGAGCCAAACACCTGCATGGGGCCGACCACGTCCAGGCTCATGACGCCGGGGTAGAGGAGGCAGGCGACAGCGCGGGATGGAGGGTGCATGGCGCCAGTGTGAAGGCTCCGTGGGTTGGCTGCAACGACAACATCCCCACAGATCTGGCCACTGGCTGGAGGGCGGCCTGGGGGACAGGGTGCTTCCGGCGGGTCGCCGGCGTTCGCACCGGGGCCGGGGCAGTCGCCAGGCGATTCAGCGCGGGGACGGCGGTGCGCCGATGCCGGGCAGGACGGCGCTCAGATCGACGGCCTCGGCCATCGCGCGGTTGCCTTCATCGCCCGGATGCAGCCGGTCGCCTGAATCGAAGCGCGCCGCGATGCGGGCAGGGTGGGCCGGGTCGCGCAGCGCCGCATCGAAGTCGATCACCGCATCGAATGCGCCGCCGTGGCGGATCCAGTCGTTCACCTGCTGGCGCAGTGCGTCCTTGTCGGGATGGTGGTAGTTGCTGAGCGGCGTGCCAGGCAAGGCACCCTCGAACGGTGTGAGCGTCGCGCCGATCACCCTCAGCCCGTGGCCGCGTGCCTGCGCGATCAGCTGGCGGTAGCCAGCCGCCAGCGCCTGCAGCGTCGGCCGGGGACTTGCCGGGGCGAACGCGGTGCCCGGCCAGGAGATATCGTTGATGCCCAGCATCACGATGACGCTTTGCACGCCAGGCTGGGCCAACACGTCGCGCTCCAGCCGCGCCAGCGCATTGGCGCCCATGCCGTCGGACAGCAGGCGGGCGCCGGAAATGCCGGCATTGACGAGCGCCACCCCGTGCGGCGCCAGGCGGGTGGCCAGGAAATCCGGCCAGCGGCGGTCCTTGTCCAGGCTGGCGGTGGCCCCGTCGGTGATGGAGTCCCCGATCACGACGACCGCGCGCGCGGCCGGTGCGGCTTCCACCTGAATGCCCGCCAGCAGCGGGCGCGCCGTGGTGCTCTGCACCGCTGCGCCTCCGGCGACCAGCTCCGGGGTGGTGGCCTGGTCGCCGGGGGCGATCCAGGTGGTCTGCCGTCCGTCCCAATGGAAGGTGCTCACCGGCGTTTCATCGGGGAGGTACAGGCTCACCGCAAGCTGCGCCAGCGCGGGCACGGCCAGCCCCACGGGGTCGCTGACCAGCGACGCGCCGGGCAGGATCGTCGCCGCCTCCTGGCCGCCAAAAGTGACGGTGTGCAGGCTGTCTGCCAACACGGCCCCGCCGGGAGCTGGCCGCGCGACCGTCGCCTTGCCCAGCGCCACCGGCTGCCGGCCGTAGGCATTGGACAGCACAATGCGCACGCGGGGCCCGCCCAGGCTGACGCGCGCCACCTGCCGCACCGTCTGGCCATGCAGCACCGGCGGAAGGTGGGTGGGGAACAGGAAGTCCGGTCCCCAGGCAGGCTGGGGGCTGGCGCCCCAGGTTGCCACCCAGGTGGACGCACGGACAGGCGCTGGAGCGTGGGGCGCGGCCGCGCCAGCCGAAAGTGCAATGGCCAGCAGCGCCGACGCCGAGAGGGCAGGGAGGGTTTTCATATTGTTGAATTCATTGGCTTTGTAAGATTCAATGATGAATTCAAAGACATGAATAAACTAGACTTCTCCCCGGAAGAACATTTGTGATTTGAATTCACCGAGGAAGCCGCGATGGCCCGTCTGGATGTCAATCGCTCCGGCGAACTGGAGGTATTTGTCCGTGTCATCGAGCTGGGCGGGTTTTCCGCGGCAGCCCGTGCCTGCGGCATGACGCCTTCTGCCGTGAGCAAGCTGGTCGCGCGCATGGAGCAACGCCTGGGCACGCGGCTGGTGAACCGCTCCACGCGGCAGCTCCAGCTCACCCCCGAGGGCTGTGCCTTGTACGAGCGTGGCGTGCGCATCCTGGCCGATCTGGACGAGGCCGAGCGCTGCGCCAATGCGCACGCCGCGCCGCGCGGGCGGCTGCGGGTGAACGCGAACGTGCCGTTCGGGCACCATTTCCTGCTGCCGCTTGTTCCGCAGTTCCTTGAGCGCTGTCCCGATGTCACCCTGGACATCGTGCTGACCGATGAAGTCATCGACATCCTGGAGCAGCGCACCGACGTGGCCGTGCGCGCGGGCCCGCTCAAGAGCTCGAACCTGATGGCGCGCAAGCTCGGTCAGACGCGCATGGTCATCGTTGGCGCGCCCGGCTACCTGGAGCGCAAGGGCATGCCGGCGGCGGCGGATGATCTGCTGCTGCACAACCGGCTGGGCACCAGCTACGTGCGCGCCCAGGCCGGCTGGCCGCTGCGGCACAACGGTGTGGACGTGGTGGTTCCGGTGGCGGGCAATGCCCAGGCCAGCGACGGTGAAGCCCTGCGCCACCTGGCGCTGGCCGGCCTGGGGCTGGCGCGCCTGGCCGCCTTCCAGGTCCGCGACGACCTGGCGGCAGGCCGGTTGCGGCCCGTGCTGGAGGAATCCAATCCGGGCGACCTGGAGGAAGTGCATGCCGTGTTCGTCGGCCAGGGAGGCTACCTGCCGCTGCGCGTGCGCGCCTTCCTGGATTTCCTTGCCGAACGGGTCGACATCGGCGCGCAGTCAGTTCGTTCATGAGGCGCGCCGCATGCTGCGGCCGGGCACGGCCTGCCGGGATGGCAATCCTTTGAGTTGTTCTAGGCCGAAAAGGCCTTGAACAGGTTCCTACGCCGATGCCTGTGACTGCAGGTAGTTCTGCAGGCCGATCCTGTCGATCAGGCCGATCTGCTTTTCGAGCCAGTAGGCGTGGTCTTCCTCGGTGTCGCGCAACTGGGCCAGCAGCAGGTCGCGGCTCACGTAGTCGCCCACGCTTTCGCACAGGGCCATGCCGTTTTGCAGGGCGGCGCGCACTTCGTACTCGGTGGCCAAGTCCTTGCGCAGCATCTCGGGCACGGTCTCGCCGGGGGTGAATTCCTTGGGGCGCATGTCGGGGCGGCCGCCCAGGAAGAGGATGCGGCGCAGCAGCGCGTCGGCATGCTGGGTTTCTTCCTGCATCTCGTGGTCGAGACGGGTATAGAGCTTGACGAAGCCCTGGTCCTCGTAGATCCGCGAGTGCGCGAAATACTGGTCGCGCGCGGCCAGCTCGCCGCGCAGCAGATCCTTGAAATACTCGACGACTTGTGGGTTTCCCTGCATGTTCTTATCCTTGAATTTCTGGTGGGGAGTATCGCGCGGACCGTGGCCTTTGTGGGCAATGCCCCCGGCTTGCCGCTCTGCATGCGTACCGGGATCAGAAGCGTTCTCATTGGGGCGCAAATGGGGCGCGCGGCCCGCGCCGCGGCTGCCCCCACGCCCCGCGGGGCTGCCGGCTGCCCTCCGCCACGGCGCGCGGGCACAATACCGCCCAAATGCTGATCTACCCCCACATCGATCCCGTCGCCCTGCAAGTGGGCCCGCTGGCCATCCACTGGTATGGCCTGACCTACCTGGCGGCCTTCGGGCTGTTCATGCTGCTGGGCATCGCCCGGCTGCGGCACCCGCCATTCGCGTCCATCACGGGGCCCGGCGCGTGGACGCGCAAGGATGTGGAGGACATCCTGTTCCTCGGCGTGGCAGGCGTGGTGGTCGGTGGGCGCCTGGGCTACTGCCTGTTCTACAAGCCCGGCTACTACCTGAGCCATCCGCTGGAGATCTTCGCGGTGTGGCAGGGGGGCATGGCCTTTCACGGCGGGCTGCTGGGCGTGATCGCGGCGATGCTGTGGTTTGCCCATTCGCGCAAGCGTCCGTGGCTGCAGGTGGCCGACTTCGTGGCGCCCTGCGTGCCCACGGGGCTGGCGGCGGGGCGGGTCGGCAACTTCATCAACGGCGAGCTGTGGGGCCGCTTTTCCAGCCCCGACCTGCCGTGGGGCATGGTCTTCGCGCACAGCGGCTCCATGCAGCCACGCCACCCGTCGCAGATCTATCAGTTCCTGTTGGAAGGGCTGCTGCTGTTCATCCTGCTGTGGCTCTATGCGCGCAAGGAGCGCCGCCAGGGCCAGGTGGCGGCGGCGTTCCTTGTGGGCTACGGCGCGTTCCGCTTCATCGCCGAGTATTTCCGGGAGCCCGACGCCTTCCTGGGCGTCCTGTCGCTGGGCATGAGCATGGGCCAATGGCTCTGCGTGCCCATGATCGTCGCCGGCGTCGCGCTGTGGCTGTGGGCGCAGCGGCAGCCGGCCCCCGTGCCCGGTTTCAAGTAAAAAATACTTCTGACGCTTGATGATCAAGCGCTGGCAGCTATTGAAAATATAGCAAACAGCGGGCTGTGGCCGGCTGCACATCCCGCAGCCTGTATCGCGGGGTGGCGGGCTTGCGCACGCGGCTTCTTCCGCAGCCTTCCTCAGGGCGCTCCTTCCCGGCGGGGCCCTGGCTGGCGCCGAACCCGAACCCGTGCCATGCGCGCGGCGCGTCCTGCAGGGCCTGGGGCACCGGTTTTCCGGTGAGTCCGGCGGCCGTGCAGGCCTTGCCACTGGGGGCGGGCAGCCCCGCCAACGTCATCCCGATGTGCGCGAAGCGCCTGGCTTCTCCGTGACCTCTTCCAGCGTGTCCCGATGGCCCGCTGAGTGCGCGCGGATGTGGTGTGGGAGCCACCGGCCCGCATTTTTTTGCGAAATTCAACGAATTGGACGTTTCAGGTCTTGTAATTTTTCATAATTATGAGAAATTACGTAGAAATCAGAGAAAGCCAGGTATTTGTGAGCTTTTGGCGGCGTGTTGGCGGCCAAAGGCGTCAGAGAATCTGACTGTGCAGCCTCTGCCACTGGAGTTCACCCGCACCATGCGCCCGATTCCCAACTCATTGCACGACGAAGCCGCCTCGCGGTTGCGCGAGCAGATCTTCGCCGGGGCCTTGCCGCCGGGGAGTTTTCTGGACGAGGCGGCGCTGTGCGAGCGGCTGGCCATTTCGCGCACGCCGCTGCGCGAGGCGCTCAAGGTGCTGGTGGCCGAGGGACTGCTGCGCCACGAGCCGCGCCGGGGGTGCTTCGTGGCAGAGATCTCCGAACGCGACCTGGACGACCTGTTCCCGGTGATCGCCTTGCTGGAGGGGCGGGCCGCGCACGAGGCCACCCGCAAGGCGGGCGCCGCCGACGTCGCGGCGCTGGAGGTGCTGCACGAGCGCCTGCAGCAATGCGCCTCGGACGGACTCCTTACCGATTACTACGAAGCCAACTACGCGATCCATGAGGCCTTCATCACGCTGGCGGACAACCGCTGGCTGGCGCAGGTGATCGGCGACCTGCGCAAGATCCTGCGGCTGGCGCGGCTGCAGACGCTGCATGCGCCGGGCCGCCTGCAGCAAAGCCTGGCCGAGCACCTGGCCGTGTTCGCCGCGCTCAAGGCGCGCGACTGCGACGCTGCCGAGGAGGCCATGCGCACCCACCTGTTGCGCCAGCGCGATGCGCTGCGCGACGTTGCCCGCAACCAGCAATCGAGGCTGACACCATGATGAACAGTACCCCCGAATGGATCGCCCGCAGCGTGTCCCGCCTGCGCACCGCCGCGCCTGCCACGGACAAGGCGGCCGACAAGTCCGGCGAGAAGCCCGCGAGGGCCGCCATCGACAAGTCGGTGACGGATGTGGTGGCCAAGGTGGCCGTGCCGCGCTCCACGCACGAACGTCTGCAGGCGACGCTGCGCCGCGGGCAGGAGGCGCTGTCGCCGCGCGCGCTGCGCCGCCTGCTGGCGGACCTGCAGGAGGTGGTGGCCCCGCAGGTGAGTGAGCTCGAGGGCGGGCGCCGCGCCCACGCGGTGGCCGAGTGGTATGCCAGGGCCGAGCCCGAGGAGCGGCGCGACATGTGGCTCCTGATGTGCGAGCAGTTCGCGCCCGACGCCACGCGCTTCAAGTCGGCCCGCCAGCGCTACGAGGCCGCGGCGGGCACGGCCGAAGAGGGGCAGGCCGAGATCAGCCTGCGCCGCGCGCTGGTGTCGCCGCGCACCCGGCTGCTGCAGCGCTTTTCCGTGTTTCCCGAGGGCATGCGCTTCCTGGTGGACATGCGGGCCGAGCTGCTGCCGCTGCTCAAGGCCGACAAGCGCCTGCTGGCGCTGGATGCGGAGCTGGAACAC
Source organism: Acidovorax sp. GW821-FHT10E03 (assembly GCF_059415205.1). Lineage (NCBI taxonomy): Bacteria > Pseudomonadati > Pseudomonadota > Betaproteobacteria > Burkholderiales > Comamonadaceae > Acidovorax > Acidovorax sp. GW821-FHT10E03. The sequence goes on from NZ_JBWKMU010000001.1 coordinate 377,285, forward strand.
CTGTTCTCCACCTGGTTCGACGTGGCTTTCCTGGAGCTGCGCCGCCTGTCGTGGGATTCGCCGGCCTCGCTGATCGAAAAGCTCATCAAGTACGAGGCCGTGCATGACATCCGCAGCTGGGCGGACCTCAAGAACCGGCTCGACAGCGACCGGCGCTGCTACGGCTTCTTTCACCCGCGCCTGCCCAACGAGCCGCTGATCTTCGTGGAGGTGGCGCTGGTGGACAAGATTTCTGCCAGCATCACGCCCTTGCTGGACGAGGCGGCCGCGCCGGTGGACATCTCCCGGGCCACCACGGCGATCTTCTATTCGATCAGCAACACACAGACGGGCCTGCGCGGCGTGAGCTTTGGCGATTCGCTCATCAAGCACGTGGTGGAGACGCTCACCGCGGAGTTCCCGCGGCTGCGCACCTTTGCCACGCTGTCGCCCATTCCGGGCTTCCGCTCGTGGCTGGGCAAGCACGCGGGCGCAATGCTCGAGCGCCTGGATGACAAGCGCCGCGCCGAGCTGGGCCGCGCGGTGGGCTTCGAGCCCCCGCAGCCCACGCACCTGCTGGCCGCCATCGACAAGGCCCTGGAGCTTGACGCCAAATCGCCCGTGCGCCAGATGCTGCTGGAATGCGCCGCCCGCTACCTGGGGCGCGAACTGCACGAAGGCAAGCCGGTCGACCCGGTGGCACGCTTTCACCTGGGCAACGGCGCGCGGGTTGAACGGCTGAACTGGGCGGGCGATCCTTCCGGCAAGGGGCTCAAGCAGTCGTACGGGCTGATGGTGAACTATCTGTATGACCTCAAGCGCATCGACAAGCACCGCAGCCTGCTTGCGCAGGGCAAGGTGCCGGTGTCGGGGGACATCGACAGCCTGTGCCGTGGTGATTGATCCGTGCCGCCCGCGCGGCGGGCGGCACTGTTTTGGCCCTGGGCCGGTGGGCCGGGGGCCGAAAGGCGGCTGACCTGCCCGCCTGGCAGGCGTGGCGCCCGGGGCGCGGCGTCTTTCTGGTAGAAGTGCAGGCAGCAACCGGTGGCCGATGGCCGATCGCACGCCACGGACCGGTTTCCATTTTTACAACGACGACAGGAGACAAGGAAATGACAGACAACATGCGAATCGACGACCGAGCGGTGCAGCGCCGCAGCCTGCTGGCCGCAGCGGCGGCAGCGGGCCTGGGCCTGGGCAGCGGCGGCAGCTGGGCGCAGGCCTCCGCCTGGCCCTCCAAGCCCGTGAACCTGGTCGTCCCCTTTCCGGCCGGAGGCGGCACCGATGCGTTCGCGCGGCCGCTGGCCGCGCAGTTTTCCCGCGCCACCGGCAAGACGCTGGTGATCGACAACCGGGGCGGGGCGGGGGGCACCGTGGGGGCCAGTTTTGCCGCCAAGGCCGCGCCCGACGGGTACACGCTGTTCATGGGCGCGGTGCACCACGCCATCGCCCCGTCGATGTACCCCAAGCTCGACTACGACATCGAGAAGGATTTCATTCCGCTGTACCTGCTGGCCAACGTGCCGCAGGTGGTGGTGGTCAACCCGAAGAACGTGCCGGTGGGCAACTTCCAGCAGTTCATGGACCATGTCAAGCGCAACCCCGCCAAGCTCAACTACGGCTCGGCGGGCGCGGGCACATCGCACCATCTGGCGGGCGAGCTGTTCAAGCAGCAGACCAACACCTTCATCACGCACATCCCCTACCGTGGCGCGGGCCCTGCGCTGCAGGACCTGATCGGCGGGCAGGTGGACATGATGTTCGATGGCCTGGGTTCGTCGGCCGCGCATATCAAGGCGGGGCGCATCAAGGCGCTGATGGTGTCCGGCTCCAAGCGCAACGCGGCCTTCCCGGACGTGCCCTGCGCTTCCGAAGTGGGCCTGCCCGACTACACCGTGACCACCTGGTATGGCCTGTGGGCGCCCAAGGGAACGCCGGCCGATGTCCAGGCGCGCATCGTCGAGGAGATCCGCAAGCTCGGTGCGGCCGACGAGCTCAAGACCATCTGGGCCAGCAATGGCGCCGAATACGGCGGCCTCACGCAGCAGCAGTTCGCCGGCATGGTCAGCAGCGAGGTCAAGCGCTGGGCGGCGGTGGTGAAGGCTTCTGGCGCGAAACTTGATTGACCCCCTGAGGCGCTTCGCGCCATCCCCCTGAGGGGGACGCCACCCGTGGCCTGGCAGAGCCAGTTCCACGGTGGCACTGGCGATGGCGTTGCGCCAGTTGTTGTGGGGCGTGGACTTTGCAAACGTGATGGGCAACGAATATGTCAGGTGAAGTGTTGATGGATGCCGGTGAGCGTGGCGTGGTGCATGTCACCTTGCGCCATGCCGGGCGGCTGAACGCGATGTCGCGGGGCATGTGGCGGCAACTGCGCGAGGTGTTTCAAGACATCCAGCGGCGCAGCGATGTGCGCTGCGTGCTCATCGCCGGCGAGGGCGATGCGTTCTGCGCGGGGGGCGACATTTCGGAGTACCCGGGCTTTCGCTTCGACACCGCGGCCTTGCGCGATTTCCATGAGAACGACGTCTGGGGCGGGCTGAGCGCCATGCTCCTGTGCGACGTCCCCATCGTGGCCCAGATCAGCGGGGCCTGCATGGGTGCCGGGGTGGAGATCGCCAGCTGCTGCGACATCCGCATCGCGGGCGGCACGGCCCGCTTTGGCGCCCCCATCGCCAAGCTCGGCTTCCCCATGGCCCCCCGCGAGGCGCAGCTGGTGGCCGGCGCCGTGGGCGATGTGACGGCCCGGCAGATGCTGCTGGAAGCCGCCACCTTCAGCGCCGCCGACATGCTGGCGCGCGGTTTCCTGAGCCGCGTGGTGGCCGATGACAGGACGGCCACCGAGGCGGTGGGCAGCGCGCAGCGCATTGCCGCGCTGGCACCCCAGGCCGCCCGCATGAACAAACAGACATTTCGGGCATTGAAAGTGCCTGTGGCGCCTGCTGTAAATGCGCAATCAGCTATTAAAGATATAGCAAACGATGCGCCTGACCCCTATGCGTACGCGGACAACGCCGAGCACCGCGAAGGCATCACTGCGTTCCTTGAAAAACGCGCCCCCCTGTTTTGATGGGCCTTGCCCATTTCCATTCCTCTTGTGGATCTGACCATTTGCAACCCCGCCCAACTGCCATGAGCCAACACAACCTCTTCAGCGCCCTGCGCGCAGCCTTTCCCTCCGACCTGGGCAGCACCGCCGTGGAAACCACGGCGCCCGACGGCACCCCGCTGCACTACAGCTGGGCCGACCTGGACCATGCCAGCGCGCGCATCGCCAACCTGCTGGCCTCGCTCAAGCTGCCCGAGGGCAGCCGCGTGGCCGTGCAGGTGGAAAAGTCGGTCGAAGCCATGCTGCTGTACCTCGCCACCTTGCGCGCGGGCTACGTGTTCCTGCCGCTCAACACGGCCTACCAGAGCGCCGAGATCGAGTACTTCATCGGCAACGCCGAGCCTGCGGTGGTGGTGTGCAGCCCGGGCAACTTCGGCTGGGTGTCGAAGATCGCCTTCACGCTGGGCACGCAGCACGTCTTTACCCTGGGCGACGACCGCACCGGCAGCCTGCTGGAGCGCGCGGCGCACCATGGCGACAGCCACACGCCCGTGCAGCGCGCGGCCGATGACCTGGCCGCCATCCTGTACACCAGCGGCACCACGGGCCGCAGCAAGGGCGCCATGCTCACGCACGGCAACCTGCTGTCGAACGCGCAGGTGCTCAAGGAGTACTGGGGCTGGACGGCTACCGGAGGGCCTGATGGCCGTGGCGACGTGCTGATCCACGCCCTGCCCATCTTCCACGTGCACGGCCTGTTCGTGGCCATCCACGGCGCGCTGATCAATGGCAGCAAGATGATCTGGTTCAGCAAATTCGACCCCAAGGCCGTGCTCGCCGCCATGCCGCGCGCCACCGTCTTCATGGGCGTGCCCACGCTCTACGTGCGCCTGCTGGGCGAGGCCGGCCTCACCAAGGAGGCGGCGAAGAACATGCGCCTGTTCGTCGCGGGCTCGGCGCCGCTGCTCATCGAGACCTTCAACGAATGGCAGCAGCGCACCGGCCACACCATCCTGGAGCGCTACGGCATGAGCGAGACCATCATGCTCACCTCCAACCCCTACGCGGCCGATGCGCGCCATGCCGGCCAGACCGAGCGGCGCGGCGCCACCGTGGGCTTCCCGCTCCCCGACGTGGGCCTGCGTGTGGTGGACGATGCCAACAAGCCGCTGCCCGTGGGCGAGATCGGCAACATCCAGGTGCAAGGCCCCAACGTGTTCAAGGGCTACTGGCGCATGCCCGAGAAGACGGCCGAGGAGTTCACGCCTGACGGCTGGTTCAAGACTGGCGACGTGGGCAAGGTGGACGAGCGCGGCTACGTGAGCATCGTGGGCCGCAGCAAGGACCTGATCATCAGCGGCGGCTACAACGTTTACCCCGCCGAGATCGAGGGCTACATCAACGACATGCCCGGCGTGGCCGAAAGCGCCCTGGTCGGCGTGCCCCACCCGGATTTCGGCGAAGTGGGCGTGGCCGTGGTCATCGCCAAGCCGGGCGTGAAGCTCGACGGCGAGGCCATCGTGGCGCGGCTCAAGTCACAGCTGGCCAACTTCAAGATCCCCAAGCGCTGCTTCGTGGCCGACGAGTTGCCGCGCAACACCATGGGCAAGGTGCAGAAGAACCTTCTGCGCGAGCAGCACAAGGCACTGTTTTCCTGACCCCGTGGGCTGGCGGCTGCCGCAGGCGCGGCCTGCTGGCACCTGCCCGCCGCAGTCAGTGCCCGCCGCCGACCAGGGCGCGTCCGGCCGCCCGCAGGGCCTTGGCCGCGCTGTCGCCCAGCAGCAGCGCGCCGCTGCTGAACGCGCCATCCACGAGCAGCGAGAGCTGGGCGGCGGTCACGTCCGGCTTTTTCACACCGAGCCGCCGGCACAGCGCCGAAAGCCGCTTGCGCTGCTCCAGCCTGTGGCGGGCCGAGATGGCGCGGGCAGGGTGCGCGGGGTCCGCGAATTCCGCGGCCACGTTCAGCTGGGGGCATCCCCGGTAGCCCGGGCGGGCCACCCGCTCGCCCACCCACTGGAGCAGGGCGTCGAGCTCCGCCGCGGGATCGGGGCCGTGCGTTGAGACAACGTCGTCCCATTGCTGCCAGAACTCGCGGTCTTCGCGCTCCAGGAAGGCCGCGATCAGGTCATCCTTGGTGCGGTAGTAGCGGTAGAGGCTGGTCTTGGCGATCTTCGCGCGCTCGATGATCAGGTCGATGCCCACCGCGCGAACGCCCTCGTTGTAGAAAAGCTGGGAAGCGGTGTCGAGGATGCGTTGCTGCACATCGCCGGGCGGCATGGCCGCGGGCGTGGCGGAGGAGGCAGCTCGCGAGGACGGGGTGCCGTCACGGGTTCCAGGTGGTCTCATGCGCAGATTTTCCCACATCGCGCGGAGATGTGATACAGACCTGTATGTTGCCGGCAGGCCTGCATGCGCCGCGTGCCTTCAGCCCGCTCCGCGGGGGCGGCCAGGGCCACGGCCGTGGGTCCGACCCTGCCGTTGGGCAAGGCCCGCGCGGCGGGGCCTCTGCCCTGTGCTCAGCGCAGCACCAGCACGGGGATGTGCGAGTGCGTGAGCACATGCTGGGTTTCGCTGCCCAGCAGCAGGCGCTTGAGCCCCTTGCGGCCGTGCGATGCCATGACGATCAGGTCGCACTTGTGTTTCTTGGCGGCGGAGATCACCGCTTCCGCGACGAGATCGGATTTGGCGATGACGGCCTTCACGGCAACGCCCTGGGCGATGCCTTCGGTCTTGACGCCATCGACCATGGCCTGCGCGGCGTCGCCCCACTGTTTCTCGATGCGCTTGACGTCGCTCATGTCGACCGGCATGCCGCCTTCAAAGTAGCTGCGGGGATAGCGTGGCACGACCTTGAGGGCCACCACCGTGGCGCCCGACAGGGCTGCAAGGGACAGGCCGTGCTCCACCGCTTTGTCCGACAGGGCCGAACCGTCCGTGGCAATCAGGATGCGTTTGTACATAAAGGGCTCCTCAAAGTGATGGAACAAGCTTAGGATCAATCATGTTCCGGGGCTTGATCCAGGTCAATGTACCTGCCGGGCCCTCACGATAGGCTTGAACCATGTCAATGTTTGGACCCGGTGCGCCGGCCTCATCCCCGGTGCATCAGACAGATGCCGGGACGGACGCGTGGCCGGCGGCCGCGCCCGCTCCGCAGGCCGTGCTGCTGGACGACCCGCAGGAATGGTCGGCATTCGGCCGCCCGTGTGCTCAGGCGGGTGGTGCTCCCGCGGACCTTGCCGCGTGCGCCTGGGAATCCCAGGTGGTGCTGGAGGGCATGCACTGCGCGGCCTGCGCGCTCACCATCGAAGACGCGCTGCGCGCCGTGCCGGGCGTGCAGCAGGCCGATGTGAGCGCCGCCACGCGGCGCGCGCGCGTGGTCTGGCACCCGGCGCAGGTGCGCCCCTCGCAGTGGATGCAAGCAGTGCACAAGGCCGGCTACCGCGCCATGCCCGCCATGGACGCCTTTGCACGCGAGCAGCGCCTGCGCGAGAGCCGCCGCGCGCTGTGGCGCTGGCTGGTGGCGGGTTTTTGCATGATGCAGGTCATGATGTACGCGTGGCCGGCCTATGTGGCACAGCCGGGCGACCTCACGCAGGAGATGGAGCAGCTGCTGCGCTGGGCTTCCTGGGTCATTACCTTGCCGATGGTGGTCTTTGCGTGCGGACCCTTCTTCTCCAGCGCGCTGCGCGATATCCGGTTGCGCCGCGTGAGCATGGACCTGCCCGTGGCGCTGGGCATGGCCATCACTTTCGCGGTGAGCACGGCCGGGACCTTCGACCCCACGGGCATCTTCGGGAAAGAGGTGTACTACGACTCGCTGACCATGTTCGTCTTTTTCCTGCTCACGGGGCGCTGGCTCGAGCTGCGCCTGCGCGACCGCACTGCCGGCGCGCTGGAAGCCGTGATGAACCGCCTGCCCGACAGCGTGGAGCGGCGCTCGGCGGATGGCAGTTTCGTGCGCGTGGCCACACGCCGCCTGGCCGTGGGGGACACGATCCGCGTGCTGCCGGGGGAGGCCTTTCCGGCCGATGGGCGCATCACCCGGGGCAGCACCCAGGCCGACGAATCCCTTCTGACGGGAGAGTCCACCCCGGTGACGCGGCCCGTGGGCAGCGTGGTCACGGCCGGCAGCTACAACCTGCAGGCGCCGGTGGAGGTGCAGGTGGAGGGCACGGGCGGGCAGACGCGCTTCGCGCAGATCGTGGCCTTAATGGAAAGCGCGTCGCTGCAGAAACCCCGGCTGGCACAACTGGCCGACCGCATCGCGCGGCCGTTCCTGGTGGCGGTGCTCGCGGCCGCGGCCCTGGCGGCCGCGTATTGGTGGCCCTCCGATCCTGGCCATGCGCTGATGGTGGCGGTGGCGGTCCTCATCGTCACCTGTCCCTGCGCGCTGTCCCTGGCCACACCGGTCGCCATGCTCACGGCGGCGGGCACGCTGGCGCGCCATGGCGTGCTGGTGCGCAACCTGCAGGGCCTGGAGGCCTTGGCCCGCGTGGATACCGTGGTGTTTGACAAGACCGGCACGCTCACGCGGGACGGCATGGCATTGCAAGCCGTGCATACCACCGAAGGATGGGCGGCACGGGGCGCGCTGGCGCTGGCGTCCGCCTTGGCGCGCCAATCGATGCATCCCGCATCGCGCGCCGTGGTGGCCGCCGCTGGCGCGCAGGACGACGGGCGCTGGATCGTGAGCGGCCTGCAGGAGGAAGCCGGGCTCGGCCTGGTGGCCGTGGCGCGGGATGGCCTGGGCGCGGAGCCTGCCCGCACGTTCCGGCTGGGCTCCGCCCGCCATGCGGGCGTGGCGCCGCAGGACGGCGCCGCACTGCAGGTGGTGCTGTCGGAACAGCGCCCCGACGGGCGGGTGCTGGAACTGGCGCGCTTCGACCTGGTGGAGGCTCTGCGCGCCGAGGCCCCGGCCGTGGTGACGACGTTGGCGGATGCCGGCCTGGCGGTGCAGTTGCTGTCCGGTGACCGGGCCGTGTCGGTGCGGCGCGTGGCTGCGCAGGCGGGCATAGCGCAGGCGGCGGGGGAGTGCACGCCCCAGGGCAAGCTGGCCGCATTGCAGGCGCTGCAGGCCGGCGGCCACCACGTGGCCATGGTGGGCGATGGCATGAACGATGGCCCGGTGCTGGCAGGTGCCCATGTGTCCTTCGCGTTTGGCCGCGCCGTGCCGCTGGCGCAGGCGCAGGCCGATTTTGTCGTGCTGGGCGACAGCCTGGCGCTGGTGCCGCAAACGGTGCTGCTGGCGCGGCGCACCCTGCATGTGGTGCGCCAGAACCTGTGGTGGGCCGCGGGCTACAACGCCCTGTGTGTTCCATTGGCCGTGGCGGGTTTCATGCCCGCCTGGCTCGCCGGGCTGGGAATGGCGCTGAGTTCGCTGCTGGTGGTCCTCAATGCCGCGCGCCTTGCACGAGATCTTCCGCCGTTGTCTTCCTCGGGCGCGGCGCCGCTGCCGCCAGAGGGTGCTCCGGCCATTGAAATCACCAAGACAACGCTGAAGGCCGCCTGATGGACATTCTGTACCTGCTGATTCCGCTGTCCGTGGTGCTGGTCTTGATGGTTCTTGCAGGACTGTGGTGGGCGGTCCATCACGGCCAGTTCGAGAGCGTCGAGCAAGAAGGTGAACGGATTCTCCGAGACGATTGACTTGTGTCAATGCCCTGAAAAGCTGGCTGCAACAAACTCTTACTGCAATACAAAGAGGTGCCCGATGGATTCTCCAAAAACAAATGCTGCGCACTACAACGACACGGTGGTGCGGCAGTTTTCTATCATGGCCGTGGTATGGGGGGTGGTTGGCATGCTGGTGGGCGTCATCATCGCCGCCCAGCTGGCCTGGCCTGAACTCAACTTTGGCATACCCTGGCTCAGCTACGGGCGCTTGCGCCCCCTGCACACCAACGCGGTGATTTTTGCGTTTGGCGGCTGCGCGCTGTTCGCCACAAGCTACTACGTGGTGCAGCGCACCAGCCAGGTCCGGTTGTTCGCCGGGCCGCTGGCGGCGTTCACGTTCTGGGGCTGGCAGCTGGTCATCGTGGCCGCCGCCATCAGCCTGCCGCTGGGCTACACCTCCGGCAAGGAGTACGCCGAGCTTGAATGGCCCATCGACATCCTGATCACGCTGGTCTGGGTGTCCTACGCCATCGTGTTCTTCGGCACCATCGGTGTGCGCAAGGTCAAGCACATCTATGTGGCCAACTGGTTCTTCGGTGCGTTCATCCTGGCCGTGGCATTGCTGCATGTGGTCAACAGCGCAGCGATTCCCGCCGGCTTCATGAAGAGCTACTCGGCCTATGCGGGCGTCCAGGATGCGATGGTGCAGTGGTGGTATGGCCACAATGCCGTGGGCTTCTTCCTCACGGCGGGCTTCCTCGGGATGATGTACTACTTCATCCCCAAGCAGGCAGGCCGTCCGGTGTACAGCTACCGCCTGTCCATCGTCCACTTCTGGGCGCTGATCTTCACCTACATGTGGGCCGGTCCCCACCACCTGCACTACACCGCGCTGCCCGACTGGACGCAATCGGTGGGCATGGTGTTCTCGCTGATCCTGCTGGCCCCCAGCTGGGGCGGGATGATCAACGGCGTGATGACGCTGTCCGGCGCCTGGCACAAGCTGCGCGACGACCCGATCCTGCGTTTCCTGATCGTGTCGCTGTCGTTCTACGGCATGTCCACGTTCGAGGGCCCGATGATGTCCATCAAGACCGTCAATGCCCTGAGCCACTACACCGACTGGACCGTGGGCCACGTGCACTCCGGCGCCCTGGGCTGGGTGGGCCTGATCTCGATGGGGTCGCTGTACTACCTGGTTCCCCGCCTGTTCGGCCGCGAGAAGATGCACTCCATCAAGGCGATCGAGCTGCACTTCTGGATGGCCACCATCGGCATCGTCCTGTACATCGCCGCCATGTGGATCGCTGGCGTGATGCAGGGCCTGATGTGGCGCGCCATCAATCCCGATGGCACGCTCACCTACACCTTCGTCGAGAGCGTGAAGGCCACGTACCCCTTCTATGTGATCCGTGTGGCTGGCGGCCTGCTGTATCTGGGGGGCATGGTGGTCATGGCCTGGAACGTGTGGGTGACAGCGATCTCGGGCCGTTCGGTCAAGGTTGCCATTCCCGCCGTGAATGCGGCGCACGCCTGAGCCGAAGGAGATAACCCATGTCCAACAACAATCCATCTTCTTCGACCGGCTTCTCCCACGAGAAAGTCGAGACCAACAACTTCCTGATGATCGTGCTGATCCTGCTCGTGATCGCCATTGGCGGCCTGGTGGAGATCGTGCCACTGTTCTTCCAGAAATCCACGACCGAGGCGGTCAAGGGTGTGGAGCCCTACAACGCCATGCAACTGGTGGGCCGCGACATCTATATCCGCGAGGGCTGCTACAACTGCCATTCGCAGATGATCCGCCCCTTCCGCGCCGAGACGCTGCGCTACGGCCACTACTCGGTGGCGGGCGAGTTCGTGTACGACCATCCCTTCCAGTGGGGCAGCAAGCGCACCGGACCCGACCTGCACCGCGTGGGCGGCAAGTACAGCGATGAGTGGCACCGCATCCACCTGAACAACCCGCGCGACGTGGTGCCCGAGTCGAACATGCCCGCCTATCCCTGGCTGGAAAAGAGCGCGGTGGACCCCGCGAGCGTTGCGCCGCGCATGAAGGCGCTGCGCACCGTCGGCGTGCCCTACACGGACGAGCAGATCGCGGCATCCGCGGCCGACGTCAAGGGCAAGACCGAGATGGAGGCGCTGGTCGCCTACCTGCAAGTCATGGGCCGTGCGCTCAAGTAAAGGAGGTTCGCAATGGACATCACCACCATGCGCATCGTCGCCACGCTGGCCTCGATGGCCTGCTTCGTCGGCATCTGGGTCTGGGCCTACCGGGGCCGCAACAAGGCCCGGTTTGACGAGGCCGCTCGGCTGCCCTTTGAACAAGATTGACCCCCACCAGAACGAGAACACCCCATGAGTGACTTCACCAGCAATTTCTGGTCGGTCTTTGTGACCACGCTGACCCTGGTCGGCATCATCGCCTGCGGCATCCTGCTTTGGATGGCAGGCCGCAAGAAGGTGATGGCCACGGCCGACAACACCACGGGCCACGTCTGGGACGAGGACCTGGTCGAGATGAACAACCCCCTGCCGCGCTGGTGGGTCTGGCTGTTCGTCATCACCATCGTCTTCGGCTTCGGCTACCTGGCCGCCTACCCAGGCCTTGGCAGCTTCACCGGCAAGCTGAACTGGACGCAGAAGGGCGAATACGAAGCCGAGATGGCCAAGGCCAAGGCTGAACTGGAGCCGCTGTATGCCCGTTTCGCCTCGATGAAGCCGGAAGACGTGGCCAGGGACCCGCAGGCCCAGGCCATTGGCGAGCGCCTGTTCATGAACAACTGCGCTCAGTGCCATGGTTCCGACGCGCGCGGCAGCAAGGGTTTCCCCAATCTGGCGGACGGTGACTGGCTCCATGGCGGGGCGCCCGAGAAGATCCGTGAAACGATCGAGAAGGGCCGTGTGGGCAACATGCCTCCCATGGCGGCCGCAGTGGGCACGCCCGAAGACGTGCGCAACCTGTCGCACTATGTGCTGAGCCTGTCGGGCAGCCCGCACGATTCGCTGCGTGCTTCGCTGGGCAAGTCCAAGTTCACGGCATGCGCGGCCTGCCATGGCATGGACGGCAAGGGCAACCAGGCGCTGGGTGCCCCCAATCTGACCGACGACGTCTGGCTGCATGGCTGGGGCGAGGCGGCCATTACCGCCATGGTCAACAACGGCAAGGTCAACCAGATGCCGGCCCAGGCCGACAAGTTGACGGAAGCGCAGATCGGCGTGCTGTCTGCGTACGTATGGGGCCTGTCCAACGGCAAGCAGGCTGCCGCGGTGCGCTGATCCGGGCCGGGTGGTGCGCCCCCTGGCGCTGCCCCCGGTTTTTTGCCCCATTGCTGAAGACACACCAAGCCAATAGGTCGACACCACCATGAAGCCACCCAGCGGGCCAGCCCGCAAGGTCATTCCGATTGCACCGGTTGCATCCGATGCCTCGTCCGAGGGCGAGATCGTCTCCTTGTACGAAGCGCAGAAGAAGATTTACCCGCGCTCCATCAGTGGCCTGTTCGCACGCTGGCGCTGGGGCATGGTGTTTCTCACGCAACTGGTCTTTTACGGCCTTCCCTGGTTCGAGTGGGGGCAGCGCCAGATGGTGCTGTTCGACCTGGGGGCACGGCGGTTCTATATTTTCGGGCTGGTGCTCTATCCGCAGGACTTCATCTATCTCACGGGCCTGCTCATCATTTCGGCGCTGTCGCTTTTCCTGTTCACGGCCGTGGCGGGGCGGCTGTGGTGCGGTTTCGCCTGTCCCCAGACGGTCTACACCGAAATGTTCATGTGGATCGAGCACAAGATCGAAGGCGATCGCAGTGCCCGGCTGCGGCTGGACAACGGGCCCTGGACCTTCGAGAAGATCCGCAAGAAGTTTCTCAAACAGGTGGTATGGATCATCGTGGCGCTGTGGACGGGGTTCACGTTCGTGGGCTATTTCGTTCCCATCCGCGAGCTCGGCGCGGAACTGCTGGCGCTGCAGGGCAACTGGCAGATATTCTGGGTGCTGTTCTACGGCTTTGCCACGTATGGCAATGCGGGCTACATGCGCGAGCAGGTGTGCAAGTACATGTGCCCCTACGCGCGCTTTCAGAGCGCGATGTTCGACCGGGACACCCTGATCGTGAGCTATGACGTGGAACGCGGCGAGCCGCGCGGCCCGCGCAACAAGACGATCGACCACAAGGCCAAGGGCCTGGGCGACTGCATTGACTGCACCCTGTGCGTGCAGGTGTGTCCCGTGGGCATCGATATCCGCAAGGGCCTGCAGTACGAGTGCATTGGCTGCGGACTGTGCGTGGATGCGTGCAACACGGTGATGGACAAGATGCACTACCCCCGGGGGCTGATCCGCTTTTCCACGCAGAACGGCGTGGCACAGCGCTGGAGCCAGTCGCAGATCCTGCGGCGCGTCCTGCGGCCTCGCGTGCTGATCTACACCGCCGTGCTGGTGGCACTGTGCGTGGGCATGATGGCCAGCCTGGTCACCCGCACGCCGCTCAAGGTGGATGTGGTGCGCGACCGCGCGGCCCTGTCGCGCATCGTGGCGGGCGGCAAGCTGGAGAATATCTACCGCCTGCAGATCATGAACGCCACCGAAGGCCCCCAGCGCTACCGCATCGGCGCCCGCGGCCTGGACGGGCTGGAGGTGGCCTCTGAAGCCGAGGTGGACATTGGCCCCGCGGAGTCCCGGTGGGTGGCCGTGCGCCTGCAGATACCGTATGGCTCCGCGCCCCCGGGCTCCCATGCCGTGCAGTTCGATGTGCAGGCGGTGGGCGCTGCGGCCCATGTGACCGAGAAGTCCGTATTCCTGGTGCCCCGATGAGGCGACGTGCACCCCGGTGCACGGCCCCGGGGACGTTGTATGACCGAGAAGATTTTTGAGGAGCAAGCACCCATGCCATCCAATCCAGCCATCGGCTCCGCCCCCGCCACCGCTGCGCCCTGGTGGAAATTCGGCCACGTCTGGCTGATCATCGCCGGCCCTGCCATCGTCATCGTGGCGGGCTTTGTCACGCTGTGGCTGGCGATTTCGCGGCCAGACCCCGTGATTGCCGAGGACTACTACCGCCAGGGCATCGAAATCAACAAGACGCTGGAGGCTCCGGAGAAGAGCCTGGCCCCGGCCATGAAGGGCCGCAACCACGCGGCAACGCCGGTTCAGGACCAGCCACGCTGAAACCCCTGGCCGAGCAGCGGGTCTGCGCGGCCTTACCAGGAGACAACCCCGATGTGGACGCAACGCCTGATGTGGATTGCATGGCCCGCCTTTCTGATGGCGGGCGCGATGGAGATGCTGGTTTTTGCGATGGTGGACCCGCAGGACCTGCATTGGTTCGGGCAGCCGCTGGCCCTGTCGCGCCAGGGCGTCTACACGCTCGCGTTCTTTGCGTTCTGGGCCATCACCATGGCCTCCAGCGCGTTGACCACGCTGCTGGCAATGTCGCCCTTTGAACTCAACCGCTGCCCCGTGCCCGAAGGCGAGCGCCCTGATGATTGCCGAAAGACATCATCCTGCCCTTGAACAGCGCACCGGCCGAGCTCCGGTGGCAAGGCGTTGCCGGGACGAGCGGACCTGGCTCGCCTTGCTCAGTGGCAGGCGGACTGGTTGTTCACGATGCGCTTGAGCGCGTCGGTCTCGAGGATGCGGACATGGCGCTGCTTGACTTCGACAATGCCTTCTTCCACAAACTTGGAGAAGGTGCGGCTCACGGTCTCGAGCTTGAGGCCCAGGTAGCTGCCGATCTCCTCGCGCGTCATGCGCAGCACCAGCTCGGACTGCGAGAATCCGCGGGCGTGCAGGCGCTGCACCAGATTGAGCAGGAACGCTGCCAGGCGCTCCTCGGCACGCATGCTGCCCAGCAGCAGCATCACGCCGTGTTCGCGCACGATCTCGCGGCTCATGATCTTGTGCACGTGGTGCTGCAGCGCGGTGACCTCGCGGGACAGTTCCTCGATGCGGTCAAACGGCATGACGCAGACCTCGGCGTCTTCCAGGGCCACCGCATCGCAGGTGTGGTGGTCATTCACGATGCCGTCCAGGCCGATGATCTCGCCCGCCATCTGGAACCCCGTGACCTGGTCGCGTCCGTCCTCGGTGGCCACGCAGGTCTTGAAAAAGCCGGTGCGGATGGCATAAAGCGAGGTGAACGACTCACCATTGCGAAACAGCGTGCCGCCGCGCTTCACCTTGCGGCGAACTGCAACGACCTCGTCGATGCGGTGCAGTTGCTCTTCGCTCAGGCCCACCGGCATGCACAGCTCGCGCAGGTTGCAATTGGAACAGGCGACTTTGATGGTGAGCGGGTTCATAGGCACAGGGCGGAGTTAGGTTTCGAGCATACCGCCCGATGGCCGAAGAGGGAGTCTCTTGGAGGGCGGGCAGGCGACTGACATGCATCAAATTGTCGCTGTTCCGGCCACTCCATCACTTGATTCATGTCAAGGACATGGGGGGCAGCTTACGGCACAGTCAAGGTGTACGCAAGGATTCGCCCCATGACCGCTGTTTCGCCTGACCTGCTGCGCCGTTTTGACGTACCAGGCCCCCGCTATACCTCCTATCCGACGGCCGACCGGTTTGTGGAAGCCTTCGGCCAGGAGGACTACGCCCTCGCCCTCGAGCAGCGCCGCATGGGCACCCTGACCAAGGCGCTGCCCTTGTCCCTGTATGTGCACATCCCCTTTTGCGAGTCGCTGTGCTACTACTGCGCCTGCAACAAGATCATCACCAAGCACCACGACCGGGCTGAAGTCTATCTGCGCTATCTCAGCCGCGAGATCGACCTGCACACGGCGCACTGCGGCACGGGCCAGGTGGTGAGCCAGCTGCACCTGGGCGGCGGCACCCCCACCTTCCTGTCGGACGATGGCTTGCGGGAACTCATGGCGATGCTCCAGCGCAGCTTCACCCTGGCGCCGGGCGGGGAGTACTCTATCGAGGTGGACCCCCGTACCGTCAATGCCGACCGGCTTGCCGTGCTCGCGGAGCTTGGATTCAACCGGCTGAGTTTTGGCGTGCAGGATTTTGACCCCGAGGTCCAGAAGGCGGTGCACCGCATCCAGCCCGCCGAACAGGTGTTTTCGCTGGTGGAATCCGCGCGCTCGCTCGGCTTCGAATCGATCAATGTGGACCTGATCTACGGGTTGCCGCGCCAGACGCCGGAGTCGTTCGACCGTACGCTGGCGCAGGTGGTTCAGTTGCGGCCTGATCGCATTGCGCTGTATGCCTATGCCCACCTGCCGGAGCGGTTCAAGCCCCAGCGCCGCATCCTCTCCGCCGAACTGCCCGCAGCCTCCGGCAAGGTGTCGATGCTCTCCCGTTCGCTCGACGCGTTCATGGGCGCCGGCTATGTGTATGTGGGGATGGACCACTTCGCGCTGCCGGAGGACTCGCTGGCCGTCGCCAAGCGGCAGGGCCGCCTGCACCGCAACTTCCAGGGCTACAGCACCCAGCCCGACTGCGACCTGATCGGCCTGGGCGTGTCGGCCATTGGCAGGGTCGGCGCCACCTACAGCCAGAACGCCAAGACCCTGGATGAGTACTACGACCTGCTGAACCAGGGGCGTCTGCCCGTGGTGCGTGGCCTGGCCCTGACGCGGGACGACCTCGTGCGCCGCGCCGTCATCATGTCCTTGATGTGCCAGGGAGAACTGCTGTTCGAGCCCATGGAACAGGCCTGGCTCCTCGATTTTCGGCACTATTTCTCCGCCGAACTGGCGCAGCTCGACACCATGGCCGAGCAGGGGCTGGTCAAGGTGAGGCCCGACGGTGTCGAGGTCACGGCCATGGGCTGGTTCTTCGTGCGCGGCATCGCCATGGTTTTCGACCGATATCTGCAGGCAGACCGCAACCGCGCGCGTTTTTCACGCATCATCTGAATCCCATGCTTGCAACGGTTGCCTCGACTGCCTTGTTGATGGGGCTCGTTGGCGGGTCCCATTGCCTGGCCATGTGCTCGGCACCTTGTGGCGCCGTGGTGGGGCAGGGGAGCGCGGGCTGCGCATCCGCCCCGGGCGCCGGGGCGCCGGCGGAGGGGGCTCCCCCGAAGGTGCAGGCGGTGCGGTGGGCACCGCGCGGTGGCGTGGCCCGGCGGGCCGTGGCCTTTCATGCGGGCCGCCTGACAGGATATGCGCTGGCGGGCGGGCTGGCCGCCCTGGCCATGGACAGCCTGGCGTGGATCACTCAGCAGTCCATGGCACTGCGCCCGGCGTGGACCTTGATGCACGTCGCGGTGATGGCGTGGGGGCTGATGCTGATGGTCCAGGCGCGGCAGCCGCTCTGGGTGGAGCAGGCGGGCCGTGGCGTGTGGGAGCGCGTGCGGCCTCTGGTCCGTGCACCGGGGGGCATTCTTGCCGCGGGGTTTCTCTGGGCGCTGATGCCCTGTGGCTTGCTGTATTCGGCGCTGCTGGTGGCTGCCTTGAGCGGAGGGCCCCTGGAGGGCGCATTGTCCATGGCGCTTTTTGGCATTGGCAGCGGCGTCTGGCTGGTCGGCGGGCCCTGGGCCTGGACGCGGTTGCGGGCCCGGCTCAACACCGTGCGCGCGGACTGGGGGACGCGCGCCGCCGGTGGCCTGCTCTGCGCGGTGGCAAGCTGGGCACTGTGGATGGACCTCGTCTACAAACCCTCGCTGTGGTGCCGCTAGCGTGCATTCGGGCCGCGGCGGCCTGAGGGCGAGGCGGTTTCGGTAATCCACATCCCCATGAGGGGGATTGCCCCGCCCCGCGTCTTCGGGCAGGCAAGTGTTGCCGTGCCGCCGCGGCGCGGGTGGGCTCCTTCGACAAGGCCTTCGAACTGGCGATAATCTGTGTAACTATTGGTGGCATTCACGTCTCCATGTTTCGCGCGCCCCGAAGTGAACTCCTCCATCCTCATTGACATCAGCCAACTGCGCGTCGGCATGTACATCCAGCTCGATGTGGGCTGGATGCACCATCCGTTCCCGGTGAGCAGTTTCCGGGTGGCATCGGCGGACCAGATCGCGACGTTGCGGGAACTGGGTCTCACCGAGGTTCGATACGTCCCCAAGAAAAGCGATCCTGAGCAAAGGGAGCTGGTTCCGGCCGCCTGGAGCGTGCCGGAGATGACGGTGCCCTCGGCCCAGGGACCGGATGCCCCCGGCGCCACGGCCACCGTGGACCCGGAGGCGCAGCGCCGGCGCGAATTGCTGGAGGCGCAGAACCGCACCTTGGCGGCCTGCAACCAGCGGTTCGGAGAGGCCACCCGACAGTACCAGGCACTCGAACGCGTTGCGTCCGAGCACCCGGACCAGGCCCGCACCAAGGGCGATGCGCTGGTGGCTGGCTGCGTATCGGAACTCCTCGAGAACGGTGACTCCGTCATCCGGTTGCTGTCGGAGGGCGTTGGGGAGCGCAATGCCCTGCACCCCATCAACGTGATGGTGATCTCCCTGCTGCTGGGCCGTGCCCTGGGCATGAAGAGCTCCGAGTTGCATGATCTCGGCATCGCGGCCCTGATCCATGACCTGGGCAAGCTCAAGCTGCCGCCGAACCTGCGCCAGCCCACGCCCTCGATGATCCCCATGGAGCGAACGCGCTACGAGTCCCACGTGGGCGAGTCCGTGGCATTCGCCACGCGCATGGGACTGCCCGAAGCGGTGCTGACGGCCATTGCGCGGCATCACGAAATGGCCGATGGCAGCGGGTTCCCCCTGCGGCTGTCGGGGCCTGACCTGGGACGGGCGGGGCAGGTGCTGGCGCTGGTCAACCGGTACGACCGCATGTGCAACCCGGCCAACGGCGTGGATGCGCTCACGCCCCATGAGGCGTTGTCCGTCATCTTCGCGCAGCTCAAGGCGCGCTTCGATTCCGTGGTTCTGGGGGCATTCATCCGCATGATGGGGGTGTACCCGCCGGGCTCCATTGTCCAGTTGGTCAATGACCGCTATGCGATCGTTGCCTCGGTCAACTCGTCGCGGCCCCTGCGGCCCAAGGTCATCGTGCACGATTCCCGTGTGCCCAAGGACGAAGCACCGATCCTGGACCTGGAAACGGTGCCCGAGCTGGGCATCCGGCGCAGCCTCAAGCCCGCGCAGCTGCCACGCGATGCGCTGGACTATCTCTCTCCCCGTCAGCGCATCTGTTACTTTTTCGAGCGTGCGGTCAGTCCCGGCAATGAAGAGGCAGGTTCGTGAGGGTTTCGCAATCCCACGGCTGGCTGGACGCGCTGCAGGAAGCCGTCTGGCTTGTCGATGAGGCCAGCCTGCTCATCCTGCACGCGAATGCCGCCGCGCAGCGGCTGGTAGGGACCCCCGTGTCCGCCATGGTCGGTGCATCGGTGCTTGGCCTGGCCACCACGCCGCAGGACCAGGCGTTCTGGGGGGAGCCCGCCGAGGTGGTGGCGGGCGGCATCCATTCCCACACCCGTCTTCTGCGTGCGGATGGCACGCTGGTGCCCGTGGACCGGCAGGTAAGCCGCGTGCCCTGGGGCGCAGCGGGGGGCGATACGGTGTACATGCTGACCATGCTGGACCGCAGTGCCCAGGAGGCCACCGAGCGCGAACTGGAAACCCTGCTGTCCGAACTGCGCGCCACGCTGGACTCCGCGGCCGACGGCATGCTCGTCTGCAGCCTTGATGGCCGGGTGCGGGCGTTCAATCAGCGCCTTGCACAGCTGTGGAGCATTCCGCGCGACCTGCTCCTTGAGCGTGACGACGGGGCGGTGTATGCCCACATGGCCACGCAGGTGAACGATGCGGCGGCCTATTCGGAGCGCCTGGCCGCGATTGCGCGCGAGCCGATGCAGGAGAGCACCGACATCCTGGTGCTGCGCAACGGCGCGGTGCTGGAGCTGCGCACGGTCCCCCAGTTCAGCCAGGGTCGGCCGGTGGGGCGTGTGTACTCGTTCCGGGACATCACCCGGCAGACCGAGATACAAGCCAGCCTGCGCCTTGCCGCCAGGGTGTTCGAATCCAGCCTGGACGCGATCTTCATCGCCGACAGCCAGCACCGGGTCCTGCGCATGAACCCGGGATGCGAGCGCCTCGTGGGCCCGTCGGCCAAGTCGTTCGAAGGCAACACGGCGGCCTCTCTCTTTGGCGGCGGCCCCGATGCGGCGTTCATGGAACAGGTGCTGCAAGGCTGGTCCAGCGAAGGCTTCTGGGAAGGCGAGCTGTGGCTTCCCCGGGACAACGGGACCTATTGCGCGGTGCAGCTGTCGTGGGTGGCGTTGCGCGACGACGAGGGGCGGCTGGTGCAGAGCATCGGCTTCATGCGCGACCTGACGCTGCAGCACGCGGCCCAGAAGCGCATCGAAGAGCTGGCGTACAGCGATGTGCTCACAGGGCTGCCCAACCGGCTGCTTCTGTCGCAGCGGGTAGACACGGCCATCCAGGGCGCCCGCCAGAGCGACACCGGTTTCGCGATCCTGTTCCTGGACCTCGACCGTTTCAAGATCATCAATGACTCGCTGGGCCATCCCTTTGGCGACCGGGTGCTGCAGCTGGTGGCCGAGCGATTGCAGGCCTGCCTGCGCCAGACGGACATGCTGTGCCGGCTGGGCGGGGATGAGTTCGTCATCTATCTGCACGGTGGGGATGCCGTGGTGGCCGAGAGCGTGGCGCGCCGCATCCTGGACGACATGCTCAAGCCCTTCATGCTCGACGGCATGGGTTTCTCCATCCAGTGCAGCATCGGCATGGCGCTGTACCCGCAGGACGGGGCCACGCTGGACGACCTCATCAAGCAGGCCGATACCGCCATGTACCGCGTCAAGGAGCGCGGCCGGGGCAGCTATGGCTTCTACCAGCCGCAAATGAACGCCAACCTGCTGTCGCGCATGCAGATGGAGCATGCGATGCGCCAGGCGCTGGGGCTGGACCGCATGGCGGTGCACTACCAGCCGCAGGTCAACATGGCCACGGGGCGCATCACGGGCGCCGAGGCCCTGATCCGCTGGACCGACCCTGAATTCGGCGCGGTCTCGCCCGGGCAGTTCATCCCCCTCGCGGAGGAGTCCGGCTACATCGTCACGCTGGGTGCCTGGGTCATGGAGCAGGCCGTGCGCGAGGCGGCGGTGTGGATGCACAGCGGCATGCCCATCATGATCTCGGTGAACGTGTCCGCGCTGGAGTTTCGCCAGCCCGATTTCGTGGACCGGATCACGCGCCTGCTGGCGGTGCACCAGCTGCCGCCCACGCTGCTGGAGCTGGAGCTGACCGAAACCATCCTGCTGCAGGATGCGCAGGAGATGGAGCAGCGCCTGCGCGTGCTGGCCGGCCTGGGCATTGGCCTCGCCATCGATGATTTCGGCACGGGCTATTCCAGCCTGGCGTACCTGAAGAAGCTGCCGATCCACAAGCTCAAGATCGACCAGTCGTTCGTGCGCGGGCTGCCCGACGACGATGGCGACCGGGCCATCGTGAGCGCGATCATCAGCATGGGGCGCGCCATGCATGTGGAGGTGGTGGCGGAGGGCGTGGAAACCGAAACCCAGCAGGCGGTGCTGCTTCAGATGCAATGTGACCACTACCAGGGTTTTCTGTGCGCGCCCGGGCTTCCTGCCCACGAGTTTCGTGCCCTGCTGGGCAAGCCGCTGCCCTTGAAGGCGCAGGGCCGGCGCAATTCCGTCCAGACCTAGGCGCGCGAGGCCAAGGGCTTCGCACCACCGCCTTGGCCACCATCTCCGCTGCCCTTGCGCCGTAACCCCACGGCAGAGCCTCAGGATCAGGAGGCCGCGATGCCCTTCCAGAGCATGTAGGCCGCCAGGCCGAAGAGCAGGGATGCGAACACGCGCTTGAGTTGCTTGACCGGCAGGCTGTGCGCCGCCCTGGCGCCCAGGGGCGCGGTGAGCACGCTGCAGGTCGCGATCACCGCCAGGGCGGGAAGCCAGATGTAGCCCAGCGATGCCGGGGGCAATCCGCTCACGTTCTGGCCGCCAATCACGTAGCCCACCACGTTGGCGAGGGCGATGGGAAAGCCGAGCGCGGCGCTGGTGGCCACGGCGTTGTGGATGGGCACGTTGCACCACGTCATGAACGGCACGCTCACGAAGCCGCCGCCGGCACCCACCAGCCCCGACAGGAACCCGATCACGCCGCCCGCCGCCACCTGCCCCGCGCCGGCAGGCATCTGGCGCGAGGGGGCGGGCTTCTTGTCCAGGAACATCTGAGAGGCCGAAAAACTCACGAACAGCGCGAAGAAGATCGCCAGGAACGAGCCCTTGAGGAGCGCGAACACGCCCAGGCTGGCGATGAATCCACCGAGCACGATGCCGGGCGCCAGGCGCTTGACGATGTCCCAGCGCACCGCCCCACGCTGGTGGTGCGCGCGCACGCTGGAGATCGAGGTGAACATGATCGTCGCCATGGAGGTCGCGATGGCCATCTTCACCGCGAGGTCCGGTGCCACCTTCTGGGCACCCAGGATGTACGTCATGAACGGCACCAGCAGCATGCCGCCGCCGATGCCGAGCAGGCCGGCCAGAAAGCCGGTTGCCAGGCCCAGTACACCGAGTTCAACGATCAGGAGAGGATCCAGCATGGGGCAAAAAGGGAGAAGGGGAGGGAACAAGGGACGGGGAGGCGGCGCCCGGTCGGCCGTTCAGCGGGAAGGTGAGGCGGCGGCGACAGCGGCATGGGGAAGGAAGAAGGTGTCTGCGATTGCCACCGGACTCTCATCCTGAACCGGGGGTTCAGGTGGGCGAGGGCAGCCAAGCGTTGGGTTCATCTGACGCGAGATGATCACGCTCACCGGGCAATGTACCAAGCCCGAGCTCGTTGAGCATTGGTTCAAGGAAATATAAAGCCCGACAGCATCGCAGACAGCCTGATTGTAGGCGCTGGCGGAGTCCGACGCCGGCGCCAGGACATGTAAAGACCGCAGGGCGGCGCGCCGGGTTCAGAGGTGCCGGGGGGCGCCGTGTCAGAGCAGGCGCCCGTCCTCGCCCAATGCCTCGTCGAGCCGCTGGACCAGGACCTTGAGGTGGTCCTCGTCCCGCTCGGGCAGGGGCAAGGCGGCCTGTGCTCCGGGCTGTGCCGCAGGCGGCGGGGAGGACTTGGCGGCCGCGCCCGCCGCCAGGTCGGCCGCCTCGCGGTCCGCAATCTCGAAAGCCAGGTTCAGCGCGGCCAGCACCGCGATGCGTTCACGGGCGCGCACCTTGCCGGCGTCGCGGATGCGGGTCATGGCCGTGTCGACGCGTTCAACGGCATCCAGCAGGCGGCTTTCATGCCCCTCGGGGCAGGTCAGCAGGTAGCTTTGCTGCAGGATCTGCACCTCGATTTGCTTCATTCGGATTCTTTCGTGACAGGGGCCGCCGCGGGCAGCCGCTCCAGCAGCGCGTCAACCCGGGCGCGGGCCGCGCTCAGGCGCGATTTGAGCGAATCCCGCTCCTGCGCGAGGGCGGCCACCTGATCGGCGAGCAGCGCGTTGGTGCGTTGCAGTTCCGCGTGCCGCAGCAGCAGGCGTTCGACGCGCTCGGCGATCTGGTCGGTGGTGGACGGTGTTGCCATACAGCTGTCGATTGTAGGGTTGGCGGTTGTAAACGGTCGTAAAATCCCGTTGTTGGTGCTCGCGGTGTGGTTCACATGCCGCAGTTCAACGGGAAGCAGGGAGGTGCCGCCAACCATGGTGCGCCCAGCCTGCGCTGCCCCCGCAACGGTCAGCGGACGAATCGTTCCGATTCCCCCTTCATACACATGCCACTGGGTGCCTTGAACAAGCCCCTGGGAAGGCTTTGAAGGGTGTTCCGCCAGCCCGGATACCGGCCAACACGGTGGTTGCACGCGCCCGATCAGGGTGCGCGCAGCCGTATCACCCATTTGCTGGCGGGGAGGCCGGCGCGGGTTTTGTTTGTTGACGATGTTCCCCATGAAAATCCGTACCTCTCGTGCGCGCCTTGCTGCGCCGCTGTGCCTGCGTCCCGCGCTGGTGGCGCTGGCCGTTGTGGGCGCCTGCTCCGTGCAGGCCCAGCAGGCCGATGCCGGCGGCCCCGTGCTGCTGGCGCAGAACCTGCGCGCGCCCTCGCTGACCGAAACCGTGGTGACCGCCACGCGCACGCCCCAGCCCTTGTCCGACCTGGTGGCCGATGTGACCGTCCTGGATCGCGAGACCATCGAAACCAGTGGCGCCACCGGCCTGGCCGACGTGCTCGCCCGTGTCCCCGGCATCGAGTTCTCGCGCAACGGCGGCCCCGGCACGACCACGGGCGTGTTCCTGCGCGGCGCTGAGTCGCGCTTCACGGCCGTGTACATCGACGGCGTGCGCATCGATTCCCAATCCACCGGCGGTGCGGCATGGGAGTCGATCCCGCTGGCGCAGATCGACCGCATCGAAGTGCTGCGCGGCCCGGCGGGCGCGGTCTATGGCTCCGACGCCATGGGTGGGGTGGTGCAGATCTTCACCAAGCGCGGCGAAAACGGTACCGCGCCCTATGTGGGCGTGGGGTTCGGCAGCCACGGCACGCGCAAGATCGAAGCCGGTGTGAGCGGTGCCAGCGGCACGATCGACTACGCGCTGGGCATTGCACGCGAGGAAAGCAAGGGCTTCAACGCGCGCACCGTCGCCACGCAGAACCCCGACCGCGACGGGTATGAAAGCACCTCTGCCAACGCGCGGGTGGGCCTGCAGGTCAACGCCATGCACCGGCTGGAAGGCACGCTGCTGGTCAACGACCTCGACAGCGGCTACGACAGCGGCCTGGGCAAGGATGACCGCAACAAGCACAGGCTGCATGCCCTGGGCCTGAACTGGCAGGCGCAATGGACCCCGCAGTACAAGACGCGCCTGCAGCTGACCGATTCGCGCGACAGGTACGAAACCAAGCCCTCGGTGTACCTGAGCGATACCCACCTGCGCGGCTACCTGTTCCAGAATGAATGGCGCGAGGGTGCGCACCTGCTGACCGCCGCGCTGGAGCGCCGCGAAGACAACCTGGAAAACAAGCCCATCGACCGCAAGCGCTCGCAGGACGCCGTTGCGCTGGGCTATGGCTACAGCGCGGGCGGCCACACGGTGCAGGCCAATGTGCGGCACGACGCGGACAGCGAGTTCGGCGGCAAGGGCACGGGCAGCCTGGCCTACGGCTACGCCTTTGCGCCCCAGTGGCGCGCGACGGCATCGGTGGGCACGGCCTTCCGGGCCCCCACGCTGTACCACCGCTTCAGCGAGTACGGCACGGGGTCGCTCAATCCCGAGAGCAGCCGCAATGTCGAGGTGGGTCTGCGCTGGGCCGAGGGCGGCAGCAGCTTCTCCGCCACCGCCTACCGCAACCGGGTGCAGGATCTGATCACGTTCGGGGCCGCAGGGCCTTGTCCGTCGGATTTCGGCTGCTACGTGAACACCGCGCGGGCCGAGTACAAGGGAGTGACGCTGGCGGGTTCGTACCGCCTCGGCGGCGTGCAGCTGCGCGGCTCGCTCGATCTGCAGAACCCGCGCGACCTGGCCACGGGCAAGCTGCTGGCCCGCCGCTCCAAGCGCCACGGGACGCTCGGAGCCGACACGCAACTCGCTGGCTGGACGGTGGGCGCCGAGGTGCAAGCCTCTGGCCGCCGCTTCGACAACGCCGCCAACACCACGGTGCTGGGCGGCTACACGCTGGTCAGCCTGTATGCCAGCACGCGGGTTGCTCGCGATTTCACCCTGGTGGCGCGCGTGGACAACCTGGCCGACAAGCACTATGAGCTGGCCCGCACCTACGCCACCGCGGGCCGCACCGCCTACGTCGGCGTGAAGTGGGCCCCGCAGTGAAGCACCCCCTGAGGCGCTGCGCGCCTTCCCCCCACGGGGGGATGCCACCCGGGGCCTGGCGGAGCCAGTTCCACGGTGGCACTGGCTTCGTGCGTGCCAGTTTCATCGGCATGCCGGGAATGTGTCCCACAGGGTTGCTGAAATGACCAGGTGCCCCGCGCTGCTGATTGCCGCCCCGGCCTCCGGCCAGGGCAAGACCACCGTCACCGCGGCCCTGGCGCGCCTGCATGCGCGGCAGGGCCGGCGGGTGCGGGTGTTCAAGTGCGGGCCGGATTTTCTGGACCCGCACTGGCACCAGCTGGCCAGCGGAGCGCCGGTGCACCAGCTCGACCTGTGGATGAATGGCGAGGCGGACTGCGCGCAGCGTTTGCATGACGCGGCGCGCGCGTCGGACCTGATCCTGGTCGAAGGGGTGATGGGGCTGTTTGATGGCACCCCCAGCGCGGCCGACCTGGCCCGGCACTTTGGTGTGCCCGTGCTGGCCGTGGTCGATGCCTCGGCCATGGCGGGCACCTTTGGCGCGCTGGCCTACGGCTTGCGCCACTACCGACCGGGCCTGCCCTGGGCCGGTGTGCTGGCCAACCGCGTGGGCAGTGCCCGCCACGCCGACATGCTGCAGGGTGGCTTGCACGATGCGGAGGACTGGATGGGGGCGCTGATGCGCGTGCAGGCCACAGGCACTGCGCTCGCCACCGGTAAGGCCGGTGCGGCGCTGCTGCCCGAACGCCACCTGGGTCTGGTCGCGGCGCATGAGCTGCCCGACAGTCTGCAGCGTCTGGACGCCGCCGCCGATGCCCTGGCGGCCACGCCCCTGGGCCAGATGACGCTGGAGGATCTGCAGCGCTGGGCCGTGGAGTTTCCGGCTCCCGCAGTGGCAGACACGGTGCCGCCGCTGCTGGCCGGCCGCACTGTGGCCGTGGGGCGCGACGCCGCGTTCTGTTTCATCTACGCCGCCAATGTGCAATGCCTTGAACAGATGGGCGCGCGCGTGGTGTTCTTCTCGCCGCTGCACGATGCCGCGCTGCCCGACTGCGATGCCGTGTGGCTGCCCGGCGGCTACCCCGAGCTGCACACCGCGCAGATAGCGGCCAACACCGGCATGCAGGCCAGCCTGCGCGCCCACGGGGCCGCGGGCAAACCCCTGTGGGCCGAGTGCGGCGGCATGATGGCGCTGTTTGATTCCATCACGCTGGCCGACGGTGGCACGGCCCCGCTGTGGGGCCTGCTGCCCGGCCGCGTGACCATGCAAAAACGCCTGGCGGCGCTCGGGCCGCAGCAACTGGCGGTGGCGGGGCACACCCTGCGCGGCCACACCTTCCACTACTCGACCAGCGACAGCAGCGCCCCCGTGGTGGCCCGCACGGCCCGCCCCCATGAAGCGGTTGCGCCGGATGCGGGCGAGGCGCTGTACCAGCAGGGCAGCCTCCACGCCAGCTACTTCCATGCGTGGTTTCCGTCCAGCCCCGAGGCCGTGGCGCATCTGCTGGGAGGCGTCTCGGCATGACTCCCACCCCGCACCCCATCACCAGCGAACTCATCCTGGGTGGCCAGAAAAGCGGCAAGTCGCGCCGCGCCGAGCTGCTGGCGCGCGACTGGCTGGCGCAGTCCAGCGACCACCGCGCCGTGCTCATCGCCACGGGGCAAGCCTGGGACGACGAGATGCGTGAGCGCATCGCCCGCCACCAGCGGGACCGCGCCGAACGGGTGCCGGGTCTGCAGACGGTGGAAGAGCCACACGATGTGGCCGCTGCCGTGGCGTTGCACAGCACATCGCAGACCCTGCTGGTGGTGGACTGCCTCACGCTGTGGCTCACCCACTGGACCATGCCCATGGGTGTGGAAACCATGAGTTTTGAACAAAAACAGGCTCTAGCGCTTGATTGGCAAGCGCAGGCAGC
Source organism: Acidovorax sp. GW821-FHT10E03 (assembly GCF_059415205.1). NCBI lineage: Bacteria > Pseudomonadati > Pseudomonadota > Betaproteobacteria > Burkholderiales > Comamonadaceae > Acidovorax > Acidovorax sp. GW821-FHT10E03. Next base: position 404,522 of record NZ_JBWKMU010000001.1, read on the forward strand.
TATGTTTTTGATAGCGGTTCGGAAATCCCCCGGCCCCGTTGTTCTGGTGGGCAACGAAATTGGCCTGGGGGTCATCCCGATGGGGCGCGAGGTGCGCGCCTTCGTGGATGCGCTGGGCACGCTGAACCAGCAGGTGGCCCAGGTGTGCCCGCGCGTCACGCTGATGGCCGCCGGGCTGCCCCTCACTTTGAAAGAACCTCGCTGATGAAACCCACCCCCGTGCGCCGCATCCTGTGGGTGATCGCCATCCTGTTGCTGCTGGGCCTGCTCATGGCCGGGCTGGCGCGGGCGCAGCCTGTGCAGATCACCGACGACAAGGGCCGCAAGATCGCGTTGCCCCGCCCGCCCGAGCGCATCGTGAGCCTGCTGCCCTCGCTGACCGAAAGCGTGTGCGAGCTGGAGCAGTGCCACCGGCTCGTGGGGGTGGACCGCTATTCCAACTGGCCCGAGGCCGTGGTCGGCAAGCTGCCCAAGATGGGCGGCGGCATAGATCCCAGCATCGAGGCCATCGTCGCGCTCAAGCCGGACCTGGTGCTCATGTCCGTCAGCTCGCGCGCCAGCGACCGGCTGGAGGCGCTGGGCCTCACCGTCGTGCAGCTGGAGCCCAAGACCCATGCCGACGTGCGCCGCGTGCTGGGCACCGTGAGCGACCTGCTGGGCGTGCCCCGCGCGCAAGGCTCAGACCGCCTCTGGCGCGTGATCGATGCGGGCGTGCTGGCGGCGGCGCAGTCCCTGCCACCCAAGGCCAAAAATGCGCGTGTGTACTTCGAGGTGAGCCGGGGGCCTTACGCGGCGGGCGAGGCGTCGTTCATCGGGGAATCGCTCACCCGGCTGGGCGTGCGCAACGTGGTGCCGGCGTCGCTCGGTCCGTTCCCGCGCCTGAACCCCGAATTTGTGGTGCGCGCCAACCCCGACATCATCATGATCGGCAACCGCAGCATGCAGGCCATGGTGCCGTACCCCGGCTGGGCCAGCATGCGTGCCATCCGCGACAACCGGCTGTGCGTGTTCGGCCCCGGTGATTCGGACGTGGTGGTGCGACCTGGCCCGCGCATGGCCGAGGCCGCGCGCATCATGGCGCGCTGCCTGGTGGACAAGGCCCCATGACCAGCGTCCCGATGGACCTGCCAACCGGTTCCGCCAGCCGCCGCGCGGCATGGTGTGCCGCCTGGCTACTGCTTGCGAGTGTGATCCTGGCCGTGTGTGGCGCCAGCGTGGGCAGCACGGGTTTTGACAGCGTGCTGCGCATGCACGGCGACCCCGTCGCCTGGCAGATCGTGTGGGACATTCGCCTGCCGCGCACGCTGGGCGCGTGGCTGGCGGGTGCGCTGCTGGGCCTGTCGGGTGCTGTGGCGCAGGGGCTGTTCCGCAACCCGCTGGCCGACCCGTATTTGCTGGGCAGCGCCTCGGGGGCGGCACTGGGCGGGGCCGTCGCCATGGCGCTGTTCGGGGTGTCGCCGGTGGCCGCGCAGTGGATGGCCCGCATCGGCATCACGGGCATGGCTTTCCTGGGCGCGGCGGGGGCGGTGGTGCTCACGCTGCTGCTCGCCAAGGGCGTGCAGCACACGTTGCGCCTGCTGCTGGCGGGGGTGATCGTGGGCGTGGTGCTGGGGGCCCTGCGTGACCTGGTGGAGCTGGCCTCGCCCGACATCCTGCAGGCCATGCAGGCGTTCACGCTGGGCAGCACCGCCTTTGTGGGCTGGATGGCTTGTGTGCTGATGGCCGTGGCCTGGGGGCTGTGCTCGGTGGTCGCCTGGATGCTGGCGCGCGCGCTCGACGGCCTCACGCTGGGCGAGGCCACGGCGGCCAGCCTGGGCCTGCCGCTCATGCCCATGCGCGTCGGGCTGGTGGCCGCCATGGCGCTGGCCACGGGCACGGCCGTGGCGCAAACAGGGCTCATCGCGTTTGTGGGGCTGGCCGCGCCACACCTGGTGCGCTCCATCGTGCGCGTGACGCACGAGCGGCACATCGTGCTCGCAAGCCTGATGGGCGCCGTGCTGCTGCTGGCGGCCGACATCCTGGCGCGCTGGCTGCTGGCACCGCAGGAGCTGCCCGTGGGCGTGCTCACGGCGGCGCTGGGCGGTACCTACCTGCTGTGGCTCATGCACCGGCGGACGTCGCAAGGTGGTTCGCTATGAATTCAGTAGCTATCAGCGCTTTCCAGATAAGCGCCAGCATCGGAAATCGCTTGATATTGCAGGGCATTGACCTGCAACTGCCTGCCGGGCGCTGGACCAGCATCGTCGGCCCCAACGGCGCGGGCAAGTCCACCTTGCTCAAGGTGCTGGCGGGCCTGCTGCCGCGCGCTGCGGTGCGGGGCGAAGTGTTGCTGCTGGGCCGCCCACTCGCGCAGATCCCCGCACGCGAACGTGCCCGGCAGCTCGCCTGGCTGGGGCAGAACGAAGGCTCGGCCGACGACCTCACGAGCTACGACGTGGCCATGCTGGGCCGCCTGCCGCACCAGGCCTGGCTGGCACCGCCGGGTGCGGCCGACCACGCAGCGGTCGAGCAGGCGCTGCGCACCACGCAGGCCTGGGACTGGCGCCACCGCCCGCTGGCGCAGCTGTCGGGCGGCGAGCGCCAGCGCGTGTTGCTGGCCCGCGCCCTGGCCGTGCAGGCACAGGTGCTGCTGATGGACGAGCCCCTGGCCAACCTCGACCCGCCCCACCAGACCGACTGGCTGCACACCATGCGCGCGCTGGTCGATGCGGGCGGCACAGTGGTCAGCGTGCTGCACGAGGTGTCGCTCGCGCTGCAGGCCGACGACATGGTGGTGATGGCCGATGGCCGCGTGCTGCACCAGGGCGCCTGCGATGCCCCCGCCACGCACGCGGCGCTGGAGAGCGTGTTTGACCACCGCATCCACGTGCGGCATCTGGATGGCATGTGGATGGCGCTGCCGTCCCTGCAACGCAAGAACAACAACCAAGGAATGAAGGAAGTGCAAGCATGAACATCGAATCGGGTTTTTCGCAGGTCGCGCAGTCGCTGCTGTGGCCGGTGCTGGTGCTGGTGGGGCTGGCGTTTGTCTACGCGCTGTGGTCGGGCGGCGCCACGCTGATGGAAGCCTGGCAGCGCTGGCGCCAGCCGCAGTACCGCTCGCTGCGGGTGGCCCCTGGCTTGTCGATGGAAGAACTGGAGTTGCAACTGGTGCGCCAGGTGGAGCCCGTGCGCCTGCTCAGCCGTCTGTCGCCCATGCTGGGGCTGATCGCCACGATGATCCCGCTGGGCCCCGCGCTGCAGAGCGTGGCGGCGGGCAACGGCCAGCAGGCGCTGGCGGTGTTCAGCGGCGCGTTTGCGGGCGTGGTGCTGGCGCTGGCCGCCGCGTCGGTGGGCCTGGTGGTGTACTCGGTGCGCCGCCGCTGGCTGCTGGCCGAGCTGCTGGTGGTGCGCAAGGAGCGTGGGGTGGCGCAATGAGCGCCGCGCCGGGCCGCCCCAAGCAAGCGGTACAACGCAGCGCGCAGCGCGGAGGTGTCTTATGAGCCTTCGCCACCTCAATGTGCTGGCCGAAGACGACGACGACCCAATGCTGTCGGCCGTGAACCTGGTGGACGTGTTCCTGGTGCTCGTGGTAGCGCTGCTCACGGCCGTGGCCGTGCAGACCCAGACCAGCGCCAACGAGAGCGTCACCATCATCCGCAACCCCGGCCAGCCCGACATGGAAGTGGTGGTGCGCGAGCAGGGCAAGGAGGTGCGCTTCAAGGGCGCGGGCAGCGCGGCGCAAGGGCAGGGCGTGCGCGCGGGCGTGGCCTACCAACTCGAAGACGGCAACATCGTCTACATCCCTGAAACGGGCGCTGCTCCTGCCGGCGCTTCGGCCGGTGGCGCGGGTGGTTCCGCCACGCCGGCACTCGCCAAGCCATGAAGGCGCTGATCCTGCGCGCGGCACTCTGGTGCCTGCTGCTGGCTGCGCCGCTGGTGCATGCCGTGCAGGCGGACAAGGCCCAGGGCGCAGCTGGCGCCAACAAGGCCGCACCCGTGCTGCTGTGGCTCACCTCCGACATCACCACGGCCACGCGCACGGCCATGGTGCAGCGCCTGGCCACCGAGGCAGGCCTGGGCTTTGCGCACATCGACTACCCGCTCGCCGGGCCGGCGGTGCTCGACGCAGCACAGGCCCGGACGCTGGAGCGCGCGCTGGCGGGCGCTGCGCTGGTGTGGGTGGACGCGCCACATGCCAGCGTGGAGGCACGCCTGCGCCGCATGGCCGGGGCGCAGCTCGATGCCCGTGCCACACGTTCACCCGGCCGTGTGGTCTGGGTGCCTGCGGGCACGCCCGCCGCCGACCTGATCGCGCTCGATACGCCCGCCCGCATGGTGGCCTACCTGCAGGCGGGTGGCCCGCGCAACCTGAAGGGCGCCATCGCCCTGGCGCGTGCCACCGTGGCGGGTGCTGCCATGCCCGCCTTGCACGCGCCCGACATCCTGCCCACCCGGGGTATCTACCACCCCGACGCGCCCCGGCTGCTGCCCAACGCCATGGCGCTCGAGGCATGGCGCCAGGGCCAGCCCGCGTCGCTGCGCGGCCTGCCGGCGGTGGCCGTGCTGGTGCACCGCCACCATTTTGTCGATGGCAGCACCGAATGGCTCGATGCCTGGCTGCGCAGCTTCCGCCAGCAAGGCCTGTTCGCCTATGCGGCGTTCGGCCAGCAGGTCACGGCGCAGACCCTGGCCGAGGTGCTGGAGCTGCCCCCCGAGAGCGGCACCGGACCCGGCCGCCTGCATGCCTCTGCCCTGGTGCTGCACCAGCTCGTGCCCCAGGCCGCTGCGCTGCAGCCGCTGCTGGCCCGCTGGGGCGCACCCCTGCTGGGCACGCAGCCTTACCGCGCGGGCGATGCCGCTGCGTGGGAGGCCAGCGACACGGGCCTGTCGCTGTCCGATGTGCCGTTCTATCTGGCGCAGCCCGAGGCGGCGGGTGCCATCGACCCGGTCCTGGTCGCCGCCCACGGCGCCGAGGGCCGCGACTTTCGCCTCATCGAGCGCCAGGCCCAGGCCGTGGCGGCCAAGGCGCGGCGCCTGATCGCGCTGCAGACCCAACCCGCCGCCGACAAGCGCCTGGTGGCCATGGTCTACAACTACCCACCGGGCGGCACCAACTTCGGCGCATCGTTCCTCAACGTGCCGCGCAGCCTGGAGCAGGTCTCTGGCGGCCTGGCCCAGGCGGGCTACCGCACGCAGCCGGTGCCCGAACAGGGCTGGATCGACGGGCTCAAGCCGCTGCTGGCCGCCTATTACCCCGGCGCCGATGTGCGCGCGCTGCTGCAAAACGGCCAGGCCGCCGCGCTGCCGCTGGCGCGCTATGAGCAGCACCTGGCCACGCTGCCGAAGGCCGTGCGCGAGCGCATGAACGCGCACTGGGGCGCGCCCGAAAAGAGCCGCTACGTGGTCGAGTGGCAGGGCGAAAAAGTGTTCGCCATCCCACGCCTGCAGGTGGGCCAGCTGGCCGTGCTGCCCCAGCCCCCGCGTGAGGAAACCCTGCGCCTGGGCCAGAACCCCTTCATGCACAAGAGCAAGGCGCCGCTGTCGCACCATTACCTGGCGGTGTACCTGTGGGCGCAGCTGGAGGCCGATGCGCTCATCCACTTCGGCACGCACGGCACGCAGGAATGGGCCGGTGGCAAGGCGCGTGCGCTGGATGTGCACGACGACGCGCTGCTGCCACTCGGTGACCTGCCCGTGGTCTACCCCTACATCGTGGACAACCTCGGCGAGGCCCTCACGGCCAAGCGCCGGGGCCGCGCCGTGCTGGTAAGCCACCGCACGCCCGTGTTCGCGCCTGCAGGCTTCGAGGCGCGCATGGCCCACATGCACGAGGTGATGCACGAATGGGAAACCGTGGACGAAGGCCCCACGCGCCGCGCGCTCGAAAAGCAGCTGGTGGCGCAGTTTGTGGAGCACCAGCTGCACCGCGACCTGGGCTGGAGCGCCGAGCGCATCGCGGCCGACTTCAGCGGCTTCCTGGAAATCCTGCACCCCTACCTGGACCAGCTCGCACAAAGCTCGCAGCCCAAGGGCCTGGCCGTGTTCGGCCGCGTGCCCGCTCCCGAGCAGCGGCGCGAGACCATCCTGCAGGCGCTGCGCAAGCCGCTGATCGAGGCACTGGGCGAAGACATCGACGAGGCCTTCCTCATCAAGCACGATGCCGTGCTGGCCGCGCGCCCCGCACGCTGGCTGGAAGTGGCGCTGACCGACGCGCAGGCCGCCAGCGTGCTGGACCTGCGCCCCGTGCTGCCAGCGCAAGCTGCAACGCCGGGTGCGGCGGGCGCATCCGACGTGGTGCGCGCCGAAGACCATGTGCCCAACCGCGCCGCGCGCAAGCCCATCGACACGCCCGCGCTGCTGCAACTGGCCCAGCGCGCACAGGAGCTGGAGCGCCTGCTGGCCACCGAAGGCGAGATGCCCGGCCTGCTGGCGGGGCTGGAGGGCCGTTTCCTCACCGCTGCGTACGGCGGCGACCCGATCCGCAACCCCGAGAGCCTGCCCACGGGCCGCAACCTCACGGGGCTGGACCCGAGCCGCCTGCCCACGCGCCAGGCCTATGCCGTGGCGCAGACGCTGTTCAACGACTGGTTCAAGGACTACCAGGCGCGCCATGGCGGCCAGGTGCCGCAGCGCATGGCGTTGTCGCTGTGGGCGGGCGAAACACTGCGCCACCAGGGGATCATGGAAGCGCAGGCCCTCGTGGCGTTGGGCATGCGCCCGGTGTGGGACGACTCGGGCCGCCCGGTGCGTGTGGAGGCCATTGCCGCAGAAGAACTCAAACGCCCGCGCGTCGATGTGCTCATGAGCATCACCGGCTCGTACCGCGACCAGTTCCCCGCGCTGATGGCGCTCCTCGACCGCGCCGTGGCCCAGGCCGCGACGGCCGAGCCCGGCAATGTGATTGCGCGCAACACCGAGCAGATCGGCCAGGAGCTGCGCAAGCAGGGTGTGCCCCGCGCGCAGGCCGAGCAACTGGCGCGCGTGCGCTCGTTCGGCAACGCGGTGGGCGACTATGGCACCGGCCTGTCCGACGCGGTGCAGAGCGACGGCCTGCAAACCAACGATGCGCGCCTGGGCCAGATGTTCCTCGAACGCATGAGCCAGCCCTATCTGGAGGGCGAGCCGGTGACGGGGGTTGCGGGCGGCACGGCCGCGAAGGCGCTGGGGGCCCACCTGCGCCGTACCGACGCCGCCATCCTGTCGCGCAGCTCGAACCTGTACGCCATGGTCAGCTCGGACGACCCGTTCCAGTACCTGGGCGGCCTGTCGGCCGCAGCCCGCGTGGCCGGCCGGTCGCAGGGGCTGGAGCTGCACGTGGCCCAGCTGCAGGACGTGAGCGAGCCCACCACCGAAACCGCGCAGCGCGCCATTGCGCTGGAGATGCAGTCGCGCTACCTGCACCCGGGCTGGCTCAAGGCGCAGAAGGCCGAGGGCTATTCGGGCACGCTGCAGGTGCTCAAGGCCGTGCAGTTCGCCTGGGGCTGGCAGGCCGTGGCGCCCGACACGGTGCGCAGCGACCATTGGCAGAGTTTCTACGACGTGCTGGTGCGCGACAAGCACCAGCTGGGCCTGCCCGAATGGCTGAAGGAGCATCCGCAGGCCTATGCCCAGTCGCTGGAGCGCCTGGTGCAGGCGCAGCGCCAGGGCTATTGGCAGGCCGATGCCGCCACGCAAAAGCAACTCGCGCAGATGTACCAGGAGCTCACGCGCGCGGCCCCGCTGGCGGCCGAGCTGCCCAGCGTGCGGCGCTGGGTGGAGCAGGCCGCACAGGATGTGCAAGCAGTAGAGTCCGTGCCCGCCGGGATGGCCGTGGCCACGCCGCAGTCGCCTGCCGCGCCGGCGCCGCGGCCCGTGCCGCCTGCTGCCGACCTGCCTGCGCCACCCGCCCAGGCAGAAGCCCCGCCCGCCGCACCCACCGTGCCCGCCATGGGCGTGCTACTGGAGCGCCAGCCCGAGCGCGATGCCCCCGACACCGCCCAAGAACCCAGCCCCGTGGAGCGCATGGCCGGCATCGTGGCCCTGCTGGTCATGGCCCTGGTGGTGCTGGCGGGCGCTGCGTGGCAGGCGCGCCGTCCGTTCTCACTGTCCGCCGCGCCCGGCCTGGCCCGCGCGTGAATCGACCCTTCTTGAAAGCACCCCCACCATGCAGATCGAAACCCCACCCACCGAGAAGCGCTATGAAAAGCCCGAGGGCGAGCGCCGCGGCATCGTCATCGTCAACACCGGCGATGGCAAGGGCAAAAGCACGGCGGCCTTTGGCCTGGCGCTGCGCGCCCACGGCCGGGGCAAGGCCGTGAAAATCTTCCAGTTCATGAAGGTGCCCACCGCGCGCTTCGGCGAGCACCGCATGTTCGAGCAGCTCGGCCTGCCCATCGAGGGCCTGGGCGACGGCTTCAGCTGGAAGAGCAAGGACCTGGAGCACTCGGCCCAGCTGGCGCGCGACGGCTGGGAGAAGGCGCGCGCCGCCATCCTGTCGGGTGAGCACTTCCTGGTGGTGCTCGACGAGATCACCTACCCGCTGATCTACGGCTGGCTCCCGCTGGAGGGTGTGCTGCAGACGCTGCGCGAGCGGCCCAAGGAGGTGCATGTGTGCCTCACCGGCCGCCGCTGCCCGCCCGAGATCATCGAGCTGGCCGACACGGTGACCGAGATGCAGATGGTCAAGCACGCATTCAAGGCGGGCATTCCCGCGCAGCGTGGCATCGAGGACTGAGCACGTTCAAAGTCGCTTTGCGTCGATAATGCAACTTGGTTGCGTTATGCTTTCGCCCTTCCGCTTTTCCAAGGTCCTGTTCCATGCGCGTTTCCCTGACTTCCATTTCCCTGTGCCTCTGGTCTGTTGGCATGCAGTCACCGGCTGCGGCCGAGTCAGCCACCCTGTTGCCGGTGGAGGTGACGGCGCCGCGTGAAACGGCCGGCAGCACACTGGGGCTCGACCTGCCTGGCACCACCGGCTCACGCCTGGGCCTCACCGCACGCGAGACGCCCGCCAGCGTGAGCAGCCTGGGCGCGACCGACATCGCCGAGCGCAGCCTGACCCGCGCGCAGGACGTGGCCGTGCGCATGCCCGGCATCACCGAGGCGCCGGCCCCCGGCAACGGCGGCACCAGCCTGGTGGCGCGCGGCTTTGCGGGCCACAGCTCGGTGGCGCAGATGGTGGACGGCACGCGCCTCATCGTGGCCTCGGGCACCATCACCTACCCGTTCTCGACCTGGCCCATGGAGTCGGTCGAGGTGCTGCGCGGCCCGGCCTCGGTGCTCTATGGCGACGGGGCGATCGGCGCGGCCGTGAACTACGTGACCAAGCGCCCGGTCTTCGGAACGCCGCAGCGCGAGGCGTTCCTGAGCGTGGGTTCGTTCGGCAGCGTGCAGGGCGGCGTGGGCCTGCGCGGCCCCATCAACGATGTGCTGGCCTACTCGGTCTACCTCGATGCCGAAAAGAGCGACGGCTACCGCCAGTTCATGGACACGCAGCGCCACAACTACGCGCTGGCCCTGGCCGTGCGCGCCAGCCCCGATCTGAATGTGACCCTGTCGCTGGACGGTGGCGTGAACGACGATGCGCGCTACTTCGGCACCCCGCTGCGCAATGGCGTGCTCGACGAGCGCCTGCGCCGCACCAATTTCAACGTGGCCGACTCGGTGGTCCAGTACGACGACCGCATCTGGCGCGCCAAGGTCGACTGGCAGGCCGCCGCCGGCGTGCGCCTGCGCAACGAGACCTACCACCTGACCACCGACCGCCACTGGCGCAATGCCGAGGCCTATGCCTTCAACGCCGCCGGCACGGCCGTGAACCGCAGCGACTACCTGGAGATCCTGCACGACCAGCAGCAGACCGGCAACCGCCTCGACACCGCGTTCGACGGCCACCTCGGCGGCATGAAGAACCGCTTCATCGTGGGCCTGGACTGGTACCGCACCAGGCTGCTGCACACCAACAACTCCCCGTACGGCGGGGCGAGCACGGTGGACCCGTTCAATTTCGCCCCGGGCGGCTTCATCAGCCCCGTGCCCACCCTCCCGGGCCGCGCGTCCGAACTCCAGACCACCGCGCTGTTCGCCGAGAACGCGCTCGACCTCACCAAGGAATGGAAGCTCGTGGCCGGCCTGCGCAGCGACCGCATGGAGCTTGACACCACCGACCTGCGCACGGGCGTGAACCTGGTCAAGAAGTATTCGCCCGTCACCGGCCGCCTGGGCGCCGTGTGGTCGCCCAGCGAGGCGCTGTCGCTCTACGGCCAGTTCGGCACCGGCACCGACCCGCTGTCCGGCGCGCTGTCGCTGCCGGGCGGCGGCAACACCTTCGACCTCACCAAGGGCCGCCAGGTCGAGGTTGGCGCCAAGGGCGCGGTGCCCGCCGTGCGCGGGGAGTGGACCGTGGCGCTGTACAAGATCGAAAAACGCAACCTGCTGTCGCGCGACGCCGGCAACCCCAACCTCTCGCAGCAGGTGGGCCAGCAGTCCTCCACCGGCATCGAGCTGGCCTTCGCGGCCGAGCCCGTGCGCGGCTGGACCATCGACGCCAATGCCGCCTTGCTGCGTGCGCGTTACGACGCATTCAAGGAACTGGTCTCCGGCGCCCTGGTCTCGCGCGATGGCAACACGCCCACCGGCGTGCCCGAGCGCACCGCCAGCATCTGGACCACCTACCGCTTCCTGCCGCAGTGGCAGGCGGGTTTTGGCGCGCGCTACGTGGGTGCGCGCCAGGGCAACACCGCCAACACCACGCAACTGCCGTCGTATGTGGTGCTGGATGCCTCGCTGGCCTACGACCATTCGCGCAACCTCAAGCTCGGCCTGGCCGTGAAGAACCTGGCCGACCGCGACTATGCGCTGGCCGGCACGGCCAACGCGCGCTGGCTGCTGGGTGCGCCGCGCACCGTGCAGCTGACCGCGCGCGCAACGTTCTGATCGCGGCGAACCGGGCAAGGCGCGGCGCATGCTGAAGAAGCTCGTCATCTTCGTGCACAAGTGGCTGGGCGTGGTGCTGGCGCTGTTCTTCCTCATGTGGTTCGTGAGCGGGGTGGTGCTGTACTTCGTGCCGTTCCCCAGCCTCACGGCGGCGGAGCGGCTGGCCGCCTTGCCCGCCCTGACGCTGGAAGGCCCGGGATGCTGCCTTGCGGCGCAGGATGCCGCCCAGCGCGCGGGGCTGCGGCCTGCGGTGGGCGGCGAGGCGCGCCTGGGCATGCTGGGCGATGCGCCGGTGTGGCGCCTGCTGGCCACGGAAGACGCGGTGCCGGCACGCGCCGTGGCGCGTGCGCCGCAGCCCGATGCCAGGCCGCGCTGGCGCACCGTGGACGCGCGCAGCGGGACGCTGCTCGCGCCGCTGTCGCCGGACGCGGCCGCCCGGGTGGCCGAGGCCTTCAGCGGCCGCCGCGCCACGGGCACCGAGTGGGTCGAGCGCGACCAGTGGACGGTGCCGCAGGGCCTGGATGTGCACCGTCCCCTCATCAAGGTGCTGCTGGACGGCGATGACGGACTGCAGCTGTACGTCTCGCCCGGCGCGGCAGAGGTGGTGCGCGACACGCGCCGCGCCGAACGCTTCTGGAACTGGGTGGGCGCCGTGCCGCACTGGATCTACCCCACCGTGCTGCGGCAGTTCCCCAGGGCCTGGCACCACGTGGTGGTGTGGCTTTCCATCCCCGGGGTGCTGCTGGCCGCCACGGGCATCGTGCTCGGCGTCTGGCAGCTGTTCCTGAACCGCCAGCGGTGGATTCCGTACCGCAGGTTCTGGATGCGCTGGCACCACATCCTGGGCCTGGTGGCCGCGGTGTTCACGCTCACCTGGATGTTCTCGGGGTTGATGTCGATGAACCCGTTTGGCGTGTTCGGCGGCGCGGCCGTGGGGCCCCAGGCGCGGGCGCAGTGGGCCGGTGAGCCCGCCCCGCTCAGCCGGGGGCCACGGGATGCGGTGGTGCTGGCGGCGGCGCAGGGCATGGTCGTGCAGGAGCTGGATCTGCTGCGCATCGCGGGCCAGGCCTGGTACCGGGTGCGTGGCCGGGAATCCGCGGGCATTCCTTCACAATGGCTGGTGCGGGCGGATGGTCCGTCTGCCACCATGGCGCGGGCACTGCCCGACGCCATGCTGCGCGCGCGGCTGCAGATGCTGCGCCCCGAAGCACCGGCACCTGCCGTGGAGAAGATGGAGCACTACGACGACCTTTACTATGCGCGGCGCCAGGACGGCGCTGCCCTGCACACGCGGCCGCTGCCGGTGTGGCGCGCGCGCTGGGCCGATGACGGGGTGGCGGTGTATGCCGACCCGGCGTCGGGCCGCATCGTGCTGCGCACCGACGCGGGCACGGCGTGGCAGCGCGTGCTGTACCACGGCCTGCACAGCCTGGATTTCGCGCCGCTGCTCGCGCGCCCTGTGCTGCGCACCTGGCTGATCGTCGGGCTTTCGCTGCTGGGTGTCGCGCTGTGTGCCACTTCGTGCGTGATCGCGTGGCGGGTGCTGGTGCCACGGCGGCGCGCCGCCCGCGCCCAGGGGCCGGCCCGCGATGCGGGAGGCGCATGGACGGCGTAGTCGCGGGGCTGGTTCCCGGCGCGGGCTGGGCCGCATGGCGCGTGCTGGTGTGGGTACCCGCGTTGGCCCTGGTGATCGACTGGTGGCTGGGCGAGCCGCCCGCGGCCTGGCACCCCGTGGTGTGGATGGGCAAGGCGCTGCAGCGCGGGGGCGAGCGGCTGGCCCCCACGGTGCCCGTGGCGCAGGATTGGAGATGTTTTTGGCTTGCAGCGCTTGTCTGGTGTGCGTTGGCAGCTATTGTTTTGATAGTTTCCGCGGTGTTGCAGCATGCGGCGTTCGCACTGCATGAACTGCTTGCCGCGGCCGTGCTGGCCTTTCTGCTCAAGCCCTTGCTCGCCTGGCGCATGCTGCGCGACGAGGTGCTGGCGGTGGAGGTGGCGCTGGGCCAGTCGCTGCCCGAAGGGCGCGCGCGCCTGTCGCGGCTGGTGAGCCGGGACGTGAGCGCCCTAAGCGCTGTCGAGGTGCGTGAATCGGCCATCGAATCGCTGGCCGAGAACCTCAACGATTCGGTGGTGGCGCCCCTGTTCTGGTTCGTGCTGCTGGGCCTGCCCGGTGCCGCGCTGTACCGCTTTGCCAACACGGCCGATGCCATGTGGGGCTACCCCGGCATGCGCGGGGGACGCTACTGGCAGTGGGCGGGCAAATGGGCCGCGCATGCCGATGATGTCCTGTCGTGGCTGCCGGCGCGCATCACCGCCTTGCTGCTGGTGGCCGGCGCACGCGGCATGCGGCTGCGCACGCTGGCGCGCCAGGCCCGCAAGACGCCTTCGCCCAACAGCGGCTGGCCGATGGCGGCCATGGCGCTGGCGCTCGGGGTGCGGCTGGCCAAGCCCGGCGTGTACACGCTGCATGGAGCGGGCCGCGCGGCCGGTCCGCTGGATACGCGGCGCGCGGCGCGCCTGGGCGGCAACGCGGTGCTGGCGCTGGTTCCGCTGCTGGCGGCCGCCCAGTTGCTGCTGGTGATGGTGTGCACGGCATGAGCGGGCCCCTGCGCTGGAGCGCGGCCGCCCCCGAGCACGGCGGACCGGATGCGATGGGCGCCGCGCTCCATGACTTCTCCACCAACAGCAATGCCTGCGGGCCATGCCCGGGGGCGCTGCATGCCGTGCGGGCGGCCGATGCCACCCGCTACCCCGACCCGGCCTACACCGCCCTGCGCGAGGGCCTGGGGGCATTCCACGGCGTGGCCCCCCGGCGCATCGTGCTGGCGGGCGGCGCCAGCGAGTTCATCCACCGCATCACTGCGCTGGCCGTGCAGCAGGGCTGCGTGCAGGTCGCGTTGCCCGCGCACAGCTATGGCGACTACGCCCAGGCCGCGCAGGCGCGGGGCCTGGCACTGGCGCGCGCAGGCGAAGCGGGCGCGGGCCTGGCGGGCTTGCAGTGGGCCTGCGACCCTTCCAGTCCCCTGGGCCGGCCAGACCCTGCCGCGCATGTTTGGCATGCGCCGGCCGATGGCGGCGTCCCCGGCGTCCTGCGCGTGCTCGACTGCGCCTATGCGCCGCTGCGGCTGGAGGGCCCGGGCGCCTGGACCGGCCGGCCCGCCACCACCCCGGCCCATTGCTGGCAGGTGTGGACGCCGAACAAGGCACTGGGCCTCACCGGCGTGCGTGCGGCCTATGCCGTGGCGCCCGCGGGTGCCGAAGGGCAGGTGGACACACTGGTTGCGCTGGCTCCCTCGTGGCCGCTGGGCGCGCACGGCGTGGCCCTGCTGCAGGCCTGGCTGGACCCCGCCGTGCAGCAGTGGGTGGTGGGCAGCCTTGCCACCCTGCGCGACTGGAAAGCGCGCCAGCTGGCGCTGTGCGCGGGCCTGGGCTGGGCGGTGCGGGCGGGCAGCCAGGCCAACTACTTCTGCGCCCGGCCTGACGGCGGGCCCGATCCCCAGTCCCTGGCCGAACGGCTGGCCGGGCTGCGCGGCCAGGGCATCAAGCTGCGCGACTGCACCTCGTTCGGCCTGCCGGGCCATGTGCGGCTGGGGGTGCTGCCGCCAGCGTCGCAACAGGCTTTGCTGCAGGCATGGGGGCGCTGATCCCGCGCCGCGCGGGCGCTACCATGCCGGATTCATCCATGCATCTTCCTCTCCCTATCTCTTCAGGAGGCCCGGCCCCCGTGCGAACCATCACCGTCACCCGCTACGTCACGCCGCTGCGTGAAGGCGGATCCATGCCCGCCGTGGTCGAAGGCGACGACCTCGGGCTGTACGTGCTCAAGTTCCGGGGGGCGGGGCAGGGCGTGCGCGCCCTCCTGGCCGAGCTCATTTCCGGGGGCCTGGCGCGGGCCCTGGGCTTGCCCGTGCCCGAGATCGTGCTCGCCCAGCTGGACACGGGCCTGGCCCAGACCGAGCCCGACCCCGAGATCCAGGACCTGGTGCGCGCCAGCGGCGGTCTCAACGTGGGGCTCGACTACCTGTCGGGCGCGCTCAACTTCGACCCCGCGGTGGACGAGGTGTCCGAGGACTTCGCCTCGCGCCTGGTCTGGTTCGATGCCCTGGTGGCCAATGTGGACCGCACGGCGCGCAACACCAACCTGCTCGTGTGGCACCGCAAGCCCTGGCTCATCGACCATGGCGCCTCGCTCACCTTCCACCATGCGTGGAATGGCGCGGTGGCGCAGCCCGCCAGGCCTTTCGCGCCGATTGCCGACCATGTGCTGCTGCACCGCGCCACGGCCATTGGCGAGGTGGACGGCGAACTGGCGGCGCTGCTCACGCGCGAGGTGCTCACGGGCATCCTGGCGGATGTGCCCGATGAATTCCTGGCCTTGGCCGGCGCCGAGCATGCCGAGGGCCCGCTGTCGGCCCCGGCCAGCCATCGCCAGGCCTATGTGGACCATTTCGCGGCGCGCATCGCGGGGCGCGAGGCCTGGGTGAAGGGGGCCATCGATGCACGCGGCTGAGGTGTACGACTACGCCATCGTGCGTGTGGTGCCGCGCGTGGAGCGCGAGGAGTTCATCAACGCGGGCGTGATCCTCTCGTGCCAGCGCAGCGGCTTCCTGCAGGCCGCCATCGCGCTCGACGAGGCGCGCCTGCTGGCCATCGACCCGCGGGCCGACATCGACACCGTGCGCCGCCACCTGGCGGCCATCGTGGCCATTTGCGCCGGGGACGAGGGCTGCGGGCCGATTGCGCGGCTGCCCTACCGCTCGCGCTTTCACTGGCTCACCGCCAGGCGCAGCGCCGTCATCCAGACATCGCCCGTGCACACCGGCCGCTGCACCGACGCGGCGGCGGCGCTCGACCACATCATGGACCGCATGGTGAGGCCCCTGCCTTGAACGCATCCACTTCTCCGCGCATGGCGCGCTGCGTGATGGTGCTGGGCACCACCAGCGGCGCCGGCAAGAGCTGGCTCACCACCGCGCTGTGCCGCCACTACAGCAACCTGGGCCTGAAGGTCGCGCCGTTCAAGGCGCAGAACATGAGCAACAACGCGCGCGTCGTGCCCGGCCCCGGCGGGTTGCTGGGCGAGATCGGCAGCGCGCAGTACTTCCAGGCCCTCGCGGCCCGCGCCGGGCCCGAGGTGCGCATGAACCCGCTGCTGCTCAAGCCCGAGGCCGACACGCACAGCCAGGTCGTGCTGATGGGGCAGGTGAGCGCGGAGCTCACGGCTATGCCCTGGCGCGGCCGCAGCGAAAAGGTGTGGCCGCAGATCGCCGCCGCGCTTGATGCGTTGCGCGCCGAGAACGACGTGGTGGTGATCGAAGGCGCGGGCTCGCCCGCCGAGATCAACCTGCACGCGAGCGACATCGTGAACATGCGCGTCGCGCGCCATGCCGGCGCCCGCTGCCTGCTGGTGACCGACATCGACCGGGGCGGCGCCTTTGCGCACCTGTACGGCACCTGGGCGCTGCTGCCCGAGGACGAGCGCGCACTGATCCATGGATTCGTGCTCAACAAGTTCCGCGGCGATGCCCGCCTGCTGGCGCCCGCGCCGCAGATGCTGCAGGACCTGACCGGCGTGCCCACCGTGGCAACGGTGCCGATGCACTGGCGCCATGGCCTGCCCGAGGAGGATGGCGTGTTCGACGACCGCAGCACCTCGGCCGGCACCGTGCACACCACCGTGGCCGTGGTGGCCTATCCGCGCATCAGCAACCTCGACGAGTTCCAGCCCCTGAAGAACGTGCCCGGCGTGCGCCTGCTGTGGGCGCGCAGCCCGGCCGACCTGGGCGGCCTGAAGCCCACGGACTGGGTGGTGCTGCCCGGTTCCAAGGCGACGGCCGCCGACCTGGCCTGGCTGCGCGCGCAGGGGCTGGACCAGTCCATCGCGGCCCATGCCGCGCGGGGCGGGGCCGTGCTGGGGGTGTGTGGCGGCCTGCAGATGCTGGGCGAGGCGCTGATCGACACCGAGGGCATCGACGGCAATGCGCCCGGCCTGGGCCTGCTGCCGTTGGTCACCGCCTTCGCGCGCGACAAGACGGTGCGGCTCACGCGCGCGCGTTGCGGTGTGCTGCCGGGCGCCTGGGGGGCGCTGTCGGGGGTGGAGGTGGCGGGCTATGAAATCCACCACGGCCAGACCGCGCAGCACCCGGCCATGGCGGCCAAGGGCGATGTGGCACACGAGGTGATGCCAGGCCTGGCCTGGAGCAATGCGGCGGGCAATGTGCTGGGGGTGTACCTGCACGGCCTGTTCGAGGACGGGGCGGCGCTCCAGGCGCTGTTCGGTGCGCGGCTCGCCGCGCCGGTGCCCACGCTCGACAGCGTGTTCGACGGCCTGGCGCACGCCATCGGCCCCTGTTTCACGCCCGGGGTGCTGGATGCGCTGGTGGCCGCGTAGGGCTGCCGCGGTGGCGGGCCTTGGTGCTTTACACCCGTTCGCAGTGGTATGCGAGCGTGGTGTACGGGAAGCGCACGGTGCCCTGCCCGCGCAGCGCGGGGTGGTGGGCGATGAGTGCCTCGATCCGTGCGCGCACCTGGGCCCGCTCGCTGTCGGGCAGGGCGGCGATGAAGCTCACCGACATGAAGCGGTCCATGATGACCTGCTGTGGCGGCCCCACATGCTCATGCGGCAGCCGGGTCTCGGCCAGTGGGCTGAAGCCGGGGTGCGGGAAGGGCCGGCGCCAGTCGCCCTTGTAGAAGCGCGGCGCATCGCCCTCGAAGGGCGTGATGATGTCCGTGAGTTCCGCCACCCAGTCCACCGATTCGTCGCGCACATTCCACACCAGGCCAAGCCGGCCGCCGGGGCGCAGCACGCGGTGGAATTCATCCAGAGACTCGTTCGTGGCAAACCAGTGGAAGGCCTGCGCACAGACCAGGGCATCGAGCGCGCCGGACGGCAGCGGAATGGCCTGGGCCGTTCCCGCCACGGCGCGCACCGTGGGCAATTGCAGGGCATCGATCCTGGCGCGCATCGCATCCACGGGCTCCACGCCCACCACACCGGCCCCGGTGGCCGCGAGCAGCGCGGTGAACTTGCCCGTGCCCGCGCCCACATCGGCCACCTGGCGGCCGGGGCCCAGGCCCAGGGTCTGCCCCAGCCAGGCCGACAGCGCCGCCGGGTAGTCGGGCCGGCCGCGCGCGTATGTCTGGGCCTCATTCGCATAACCCCGCTGTGCCGCTGCGTGCACGGCATCTTTCTTCGTGTTCTCTACCACCATGACCGCACCTTTCATTCTTCCACCCGTTGATGACCTCCATGATGCCGCGTTGGCCAGCCGCCTGCAGCACGTGATCGATTACAAGACCAAGCCGCTCGGCTCCCTGGGGCTGCTGGAGCGCCTGGCGCTGCGCCTGGGGCTCATCCTGGGCACCGAGACGCCTGCACTGCATGCGCCGCAGATGCTGGTGTGCGCGGGCGACCACGGGCTGGCCGCAAGGGGCGTGTCGGCGTTTCCGAGCGACGTGACGTGGCAGATGGTCGAGAACTTCCTGGCCGGTGGCGCCGCCGTGAGCGTGCTCGCGCGCCAGCACGGCCTGGGCCTGACGGTGGTGGACTGCGGCGTGGCCAAGCCCATCGCCGCGCGCGAGGCAGCGCCCGGCCAGCCGCAGTTGCTGCTGCGCAAGGTGGCGCTGGGCACTCAGGACGCTTCCGTCGGGCCCGCGATGACGGCGGCGCAGTGCGCTGGGGCCCTGGCGAACGGCGCGGAGGTGGTGCGCGGCCTGCCCGGCAATGCGCTGCTGCTGGGCGAGATGGGCATCGGCAACACGTCCGTGGCCTCGCTGCTGCTGGCACGGCTGGCCGGCCTGCCGCTGGCCGAGGTGACGGGCGCCGGCACGGGGCTGGATGCGGCCGGCATCGAGCGCAAGCGCGCGGTGCTGCAGCAGGCGCTGGACGTGAACGCCGGGGCCACCGGCCCGCTGGATGCGCTGGCCGCCCTGGGCGGCTTCGAGGTCGCCACGCTGGTGGGCGCGGTGCTGCAGGCCGCGGCCGAGCGCCGCGTGATCGTGGTGGATGGCTTCATCACCAGCGCCGCCGTGCTGGTGGCCAGCCGCCTGCAGCCGGCCGTGCTGCAGCGCTGCGTGTTCGCCCACCGATCGGGCGAGCGCGGCCACAGCCTCATGCTCGCGCAGATGCAGGCCGAGCCGCTGCTGGACCTGGGCCTGCGCCTGGGCGAGGGCTCGGGCGCTGCGCTCGCCTGGCCGCTGCTGCAGTCGGCGTGCGCGGTGCTCAGCGAGATGGCGAGCTTCGAGTCGGCCGGGGTCGCCACCCAGACAGCCTGAACGAGGGGGCGGTGCCCCTGCGGCGCAGCCTTCCACCGCCTGGCGCCCGGCGGCGTGCGATTTGTCTCTCAGGCCTCGACCGTCTGGTTGCGCCCCTGCTCCTTGGCGCGGTACAGCGCGGCATCGGCGCGCGAGAGCATGCCGTCCAGCGTCTCGCCGGGGCCTGCCCAGCTGGTGAGCCCGATGCTGACCTCGCAGTCGAGCGGGTGGCCCGTCGCCAGCGCGGCGTGGATGCGCTGCGCCACGCTCCGGGCCGCCACTCCCTGCGTGCCTGGCAGCAGCACCATGAATTCTTCTCCGCCATACCGCCCCAGGCGGTCCGCGCGGCGCAGTACCTGGCGCGTCCGTTCGGCGAAATGCACGAGCACGGCATCTCCGTGCTGGTGTCCATGGGTGTCGTTCACGGACTTGAAGTTGTCCAGGTCCAGCATCATGATCGAGGGGCCGTTGCCGTAGCGCTGTGCGCGCTCCAGCTCGTCCTCGCAGCGCTGCAGCAGCGCGCGCCGGTTCAGTGTCTGGGTGAGCGAGTCGTGCGTCGCCAGATGTTCCAGCTCGGTGCGCAGGCGGTCGGTGGCCATGAGCACCGCGCCGATGGACAGCATGAGCACCGTCAGCACGTAGGCGCCGATGTACAGGGTCTGGAACAGCGAAGGTTCCATCAGGTCCGCGCCGGCGCGCCCGGCCATGATGGAGCCCAGGCGCACGGCAAGGACGCCCATGTGCAGCGCCAGGACGACCTCCACCAGCCGCACGGGGAAGTTGCGCCCGCCGTGCCGCAGCATGAAGCGCAATTGCGCGGCATAGACGATGCCCATGGCCACCGTGAAGAACCCGACGCGCAGGCCGTAGTGCGGCATCCAGTAGGTCAGCCAGATGAACACGAGGGTGGTGCCCGCCATGACCCAGGACCAAGTGCCCCAGGTGGAGGGCCTGCCCATGAAGCTGCGCGTGCCCATGTAGTAGGTCACGGTGCCCAGCACCAGCAGCTGGTTGGCCAGCACCAGGCTCAGCCAGTCCGGGATGAAGCCGCGCGCGCTGAAAAGCACCGTGGACGCCAGCCACAGCAGCGGCGCCAGCGCCCAGGCGCCCACCCCCTGGATCGACGGCGGGTAGTAGCGCCTCATGAAAAGCAGGACGATGGCCATGACGGCGGACATGAAGCCCGCCATGGCGATCATGGAGCGCGGGTCGAGGTTCGTCATCCAGCGTGAATGGGAAGAGGGCGCGCTACGTAAGAAATTGTTTCTGCTGCGATTTCAGTATAGCCATACGAATATGTTTCAGGCGTGTGCCATGGGCCCCGCAAACGTTTCCGTGCACCAGAAAAAGGAGCCGAAGCGGCAAGGATGGTGCGCGCAGCGCGGGGGCCGGCACAGGCCGGGCACAAGGATGGTGCAATTTGTACGCAAACTCAATGAAAAATTGTGTACAAAGTTGGCATGGGCCTTGCGTTCATGGGTGCCATGCAAGCTCCCATCCCTGCCCAGCCCCCGGTTGCCATTGAAATCGTCGCGCTCACCAAGCGCTACGCCAGCGGCAAGCCCGCCGTGGACGCCATCAACCTGCGCATCGCCAGCGGCAGCTACTGCTGCCTGCTGGGCCCCTCGGGATGTGGCAAGAGCACCACCTTGCGCATGATCGCCGGGCACGAGTCGGTGACCAGCGGCGACATCCTGCTGGAGAACCGCAACATCACCGACCTGCCCGCCGCCGCGCGCGGCACGGCCATGATGTTCCAGAGCTTCGCGCTGTTCCCGCACCTCTCGGCGCTGGACAACGTGGCCTTCAGCCTCAAGATGAAGGGCGTCGCCAAGGCCGAGCGGCGAGCCAAGGCGCGCGATCTGCTGGAGCGCGTGGCCATGGGCCACCTGGCCGAGCGCAAGCCGGCCGAGCTCTCGGGCGGGCAGCAGCAGCGCGTGGCGCTGGCGCGGGCCCTCATCACCCAGCCGCGTGTCTTGCTGCTGGACGAACCCCTTTCGGCACTCGACCCCTTCCTGCGCATCCAGATGCGCGCCGAGCTGCGCCGCTGGCAGAAGGAGCTGGGCCTGACCTTCATCCACGTGACCCACTCGCAGGAAGAGGCCATGGCCCTGGCCGACACCATGGTGGTGATGAACCACGGCGTGATCGAGCAGGTGGGTTCGCCGCACGAGGTCTACAACCGCCCGGCCAGTGAGTTCGTGGCGCGCTTCATGGGCGGCCACAACGTGATCGACACGCCCGAGGGCAAGGTCGGCGTGCGCACCGACCACCTGCAGATAACCCCCGCCATCGCCGAGCTGCCCTGGGGTGCCCAGCGCATGCAGGCCGTGGTGACCGACGTGGAATACCAGGGCACCTATGTGCTGCTGGGCCTGCAAAAGCAGGGCGTGGCGCTGTCGGCCAACGCCACGGCGGCGTACTCGGTGATGGTGTCCGAGGCCGCCTTTGCCGCGCAGCCCTACCAGGTGGGGCAGGCGGTGCAATTGCACTGGACGCCGGAGCAGGCGCACCCGCTGTCCAAGCCTGCTGCCGCATCACCGGCGGTGCCATCTCCAGCCGTGGCCGTTGCCGCCTGACGGCGCTGCCACGCAACTTCCCTTTTTCCACCCGTCCCCTTCCGCAACCCAAGGAGTTTTCCCATGTCCGATGATTCCCGTGCCGATTCCCCCGCTGTTGTCGTTACCGAGGCTGCAGGCGTGCAGCGCCGCTCGCTGCTCAAGGGCACGGCGGGCATCCTGGCCGCCGGGGTGTTCCCGGCCGTCCATTCGCAGGAAAAGATCGTGCTGCGCTACCTGGGCACGGCGGTGAACCAGGACAAGGCCATTGCCGAGAAGTTCAAGGCCGACACCGGCATCGAGATCCAGTACGTGGCCGTGACCACCGACGACGTGACCAAGCGCGCCGTGACCGCGCCCAACAGCTTCGATCTGATCGACACCGAGTACTTCTCGCTCAAGAAGATCGTGCCTACGGGCAACCTGAAGGGCCTCGACACCAAGCGCATCAAGAATGCCGACAAGATCACCACGCTGTTCACGACCGGCCAGGTGGCTGGCAAGGCCGTGGGTGACCAGGGCACCGCGCCCAAGAAGGTGATCTACCTGGAAGGTGAAAAGTCCAAGAAGTTCGCGACCGCGCCCACGCAGTTCATGAGCCTGATCCCCACCGTCTACAACGCTGACACGCTGGGCATCCGCCCCGACCTGATCAAGCGCCCCATCAACTCCTGGGCCGAGCTGCTCAACCCCGAGTTCAAGGGCAAGACCGCGATCCTGAACATCCCCTCCATCGGCATCATGGACGCCGCCATGGTGGTCGAGGCCATGGGCATCTACAAGTACCCCGACAAGGGCAACATGACCAAGAAGGAGATTGATCTCACGATCAAGACCCTGATCGAGGCCAAGAAGCAGGGCCAGTTCCGCGCGCTGTGGAAGGACTTCAACGAGTCGGTCAACCTGATGGCATCGGGCGAGGTGGTGATCCAGTCGATGTGGAGCCCGGCCGTCACCGCCGTGCGCACCAAGGGCATCGCCTGCAACTTCCAGCCGCTCAAGGAAGGCTACCGCGCCTGGGCCGCCGGCTTCGGCCTGCCGGCCACGCTGTCGGGCAGGAAGCTCGACGGCGCCTACGAGTTCATCAATTGGTTCCTCGACGGCTGGGCGGGTGCCTACCTGAACCGCCAGGGCTACTACAGCGCCGTGCTGGAGACCGCCAAGTCCAAGATGGAAGCCTACGAGTGGGCCTACTGGATGGAAGGCAAGCCCGCCACGCAGGACATCAAGAGCCCCAATGGCGACGTGCTGGCCAAGTCCGGCGCGGTGCGCGACGGCGGCAGCTACGAGTCGCGCATGGGCGGCATCGCCTGCTGGAACGCACTGATGGACGAGAACAACTACATGGTCCAGAAATGGAACGAGTTCGTTGCGGCATAAGAGGCACCCCCTGAGTCGCTGCGCGCCTTCCCCCTCTCTCGACCCGCTGTGCGGGTCGGGAGGGGGACGCCCCCGGTGCGGCGGGGCGGCCCTTGCACGGGGGCACTGGCCTTTGGCAGCGCCAGTGTCAAGGATTGAGACGAAACGCCGAGCAGTGGATACCTGAATTGTTTGCAAACACCATGAGCACCACCACCACACCGACTCTGCCTGCCAGCGCCGCCCCCGGGCGCGGCATTGCCGCCTGGTGGCAGGCCGCGCCGTTCACGCTGGTGTTCGCGCTGTTCTTCCTTATTCCGCTGGCGCTGATCGTGATGGTCAGCTTCTGGGACTTCAACGAGTACGAGCTGCTGCCTGGCTTCACGTTCAAGAACTACGTGTCGATCTTTGCGGGCTGTGGCGATGCGTCGGAGGGCCTGTGCGTCACGCTCAAGACGTATTACTCCACGCTCAAGTTCAGCTTTCTCGTGTGGCTGATCACGCTGGTGATCGGCTTTACCGTGGCCTATTTCCTGGCCTTTCATGTGCGCTCCTCGGGCATGCAGACGCTGTTGTTCGTGCTGTGCACCATTCCGTTCTGGACGTCGAACGTGATCCGCATGATCTCGTGGGTGCCGCTGCTGGGGCGCAACGGGTTGGTGAACCAGACCCTGGTGGGGGCCGGGCTGGTCGATCAGCCCATCGAATGGCTGCTGTTCTCGGACTTCTCGGTGGTGCTGGCCTTCGTGCACCTGTACACCATGTTCATGATCGTGCCCATCTTCAACAGCATGATGCGCATCGACCGCAGCCTCATCGAGGCCGCCAGCGACAGCGGCGCCAGCGGCTGGCAGACGCTGTGGAACGTGATCATCCCGCTGTCGCGCACCGGCATCATCATCGGCTCCATCTTCGTGATCACCATCGTCATGGGCGACTTCGTGACCATCGGCGTGATGGGAGGGCAGCAGATCGCCTCCATCGGCAAGATCATCCAGGTGCAGACGTCTTACCTGCAGTTCCCGCTGGCTGCGGCCAATGCCGTGATCCTGCTCGCGGTGGTGCTGATGATCATCTGGGGCCTGACCAGGCTCGTCGACATCCGCAAGGAGCTGTGATGACCCCCCACGCTGCCGACGACCTGCACAGGACACCCGCATGAAAGCCCGCATCCGCGAATCCCGCCCGGCCAGCTTCTGGCTGCTGGCCATCGTGTTCAGCCTGTTCGTGCTGTTCATGTACGGGCCCATGTTCGTCATCTTCATCCTGAGCTTCCAGGGCCCCGAGGGCGGGCTGACCTTCCCCATGCGGGGGGTGTCGCTGCACTGGTTCTATAAGCTGGCCGAAGGGCTGGGCGTGGTGGACATCGGCGCGGCGCTGTGGCGCTCGCTCGGCCTGGGCCTGGCGGTGATGCTGTGCACGGTGGTGCTGTCGGTGCTGGCCGGCCTGGCCTTCCGCAAGCGGCTGGCGGGCGGCAACACGCTGTTCTTCATCGTCGTGGCCAGCCTCATCATGCCGTCCATCATCGTCTCGCTGGGCATTGGCCTGGAGTTCCGTCTGGTCGACACGGGCCTCAAGGCGGCCCTCGAATGGCTGGGCATGGAGAGCACGCTGGAGGGCTACGGCACCTCGCTGGGCCTGTTCACCTCGGCCCTGGGCGCGCACCTGACCTGGACGCTGCCGTTCGGCCTGCTCATCATGTTCGCGGTGTTCAACCGCTTCAACCCATCCTACGAAGAAGCCGCGCGCGACCTGGGCGCCACGCCCTGGCAGGGCTTCGCCCATGTCGTGCTGCCGCTGATCGCGCCCTCGGTCGTGGGCATCGGCATGTTCGGCTTCACCCTGAGCTGGGATGAGATCGCCCGCACCTCGCAGGCCATCGGCGACGTGAACACGCTGCCGCTGGAGCTGCAGGGTCTGACCAGCACGGTGACCACGCCGTCCATCTACGCGCTGGGCACGCTGACCACCGTGGTGTCGTTCATCGTCATGGGCATCACGCTGGCGTTGGTATGGGCCTTGGGGCGCAGGCGCAAGGGCCGTCCGGGTTAAAAACGGCACCCTTATGACGACCATCAACCCCAAGCCCCGGCGCACACGCGCTGCGGTCACCGAGCCGCCCGTGCAGCCCGGCGCGACCGGCCAGCTCAGCGACAACGACATGTACGACCGCATGGTGTCGGCCATCCTCGACCACCGGCTGCCCCCCGGCACCAAGCTGGTGGAGGACAAGCTGGCGGCGGCCTTTGGCGTGTCGCGCACGCGCGTGCGGCCGGTGCTGGTGCGGCTGGCCAATGAACAGGTTGTCACGCTCACGCCCAACCGGGGCGCATCCATTGCCCAGCCCACGCCGCAAGAGGCGCTGGAGGTGTTCGAGGCCCGCCGCCTGCTGGAGCCGCGCTTGGTGGAGCTGTTCATCGCCAACGCGACCGATGCCGACATTGCCGCGCTGCGCGCCTGCATCGACGACGAAGAGGCAGCCCGCGCCAGTGGCGACATGCGCCGCGCCATTCGCCTGTCGGGCGATTTTCATCTGCACATCGCGCAGGCCGCCGGGCACCAGACGCTGGGGCGCATCCTGCGGGAGCTGGTCTCGCGCACCTCGCTGATCCTCATGACCTACAGCCCCAGCCACGCCCGCGAACGCGAGGAGGCCACGGCCTGCGGCTGCCGCGAGCACCGGGCGTTGATCGATGCCATCCGCCTGCGCGACGCGCGCGAGGCGGCGCGCCTCATGCTGACGCACCTGGCCCGCATCGAAACGCAGCTGGAGTTCACCCCGCCGGCCAGCGATGTGCCCGATCTGGCGCAATTGCTGGGCGCCTGAATCCCGACACCTTGCCATGCGCCAGCTGCTCGTCCTCAACCCCAACACCTCGGCCAGCGTCAGCGCCTTGCTGCAGCGGCATGTGCAGGCAGCCGCAGGTTCGCATGTGGCGGTGCGCACGGCCACGGCACGTTTTGGCGCCCCCTACATCGCCTGCGAGGCCAGCTATGCCGTGGCAGCCCATGCCGCATTGGACGCCTGGGCCCATGAGCTGGCGCAACCCCGGCCCCGGCCCGATGCCGTGCTGATCGGCTGCTTTGGCGACCCGGGCCTGATGGCGCTGCGCGAAAGCTGCCCCGTGCCTGTGACGGGCCTGGCCGAAGCCTCCTTCATCGAAGCCGCCCGCCATGGGCGCTATGCCATCGTCACCGGCGGCGAGCGCTGGGGCCCCATGCTGCAGCGCCTGGCGCAGGCGCTGGGGCATTCGCACGGGCTCGCGGGTATTCACACGGTGGCGCCCACGGGGGCCCAGCTGGCGGCAGACCCCGAAGCCGCCCGTGCTTTGCTGGTGGAGGCCTGCCGCGACGTGGTGCGGCAGATGGGGGTGCAGGCTGTCATCCTGGGCGGGGCAGGGCTTGCCGGCATGGCCGCTGCGGTGCAACCCCAGGTGGCGGTGCCGGTGATCGACAGCGTGGTGGCCGGTGCGACCTGGGCCCTGCGTGCGCACCCCGTGCCGCCGGAGCGGAAAGTGGCGGGGTTTGAGGTGGCGTGGGTGGGGGTGTCGGGGGAAATGGCGGCCTTGGGAGTGGCGGGGATGGTTTGACGCAGGTAGGTGGAAAGTCAGGTATTACGTTTGTAATTACTTGGAGATCAACCATCCTTTTGTCGACGGTAACAAGCGCACGGGCTTCGTGGCCGCCAAGCTTTTCCTGCGGCTGAACGGATGGACGCTCACCGCCGACGATGCATCGTGTGTGCTCGCCATGCTCGCTGTCGCCGCAGGCGACATCACCGAAGAGGCCTTCGCCGCCTGGCTGCGGGACCACGCCGCCGCTCGTTGATGTCAATTTGAAGTATTTTCAGGCTCCAGCGCTTGTCAAGAAAGCGCGCGTAGCTATGAAAACAGAAGCAGTCCGAGCTCAGGGCGCCAGTGTCTTCGGCTGGTAGTCGCAATACTCGCTCACCACACATTCCCAGCAGCGCGGCTTGCGCGCCTGGCACACATAGCGGCCCAGCAGGATGAGCCAGTGGTGCGAGTCCACCGCGTAGGCGGCGGGCACGCGCTTCATCAGCTGCAATTCCACCGCCAGCGGGTTCCTGCCGGGCGCCAGGCCCGTGCGGTTGCTCACGCGAAAGATGTGCGTGTCGACCGCCATGGTGGGCTCGCCGAAAGCCACGTTCAGCACCACATTGGCCGTCTTGCGGCCCACGCCAGGCAGGGCTTCCAGGGCTTCGCGCGTGCGGGGCACCACGCTGCCGTGCTGCTCCACCAGGATGCGGCAGGTTTCCAGCAGGTTTTTGGCCTTGGTGCGGTACAGGCCGATGGTCTTGATGTAGCCCTCCAGCCCTTCCAGCCCCAGGTCCAGGATGGCCTGGGGTGTGCCCGCCACCAGGAACAGCTTGCGCGTGGCCTTGTTCACGCCCACATCGGTGGCCTGGGCCGACAGCAGCACGGCGGCCAGCAGCTCGAACGGGGTGGTGTATTCCAGCTCCGTGTTGGGCATGGGGTTGGCCGCCTTCAGGGTGGCGAAGAAGGGTTCGATCTGCGCGGTTTTCATGGGGGAGAGTTTGTTCTGGAGGAATGCGTGGGTTCTGCATTGTCCCGTAGCTGTGTGCGCAAGAACTCCAGGAACATGCGCACGGCCGCCGGCAGGGTGCGGCCGCTCAGCGTCTGCAGTTCGGCGGCGCGTGCGTTCATGCCGGGCTCGCGGATCTGTGCCGCATGCAGCTCGCCGCGCCGCACGCGGTCGCGCACCGTCACTTCGCCCGATATCGACAGCCCGCCGCCGTGCAGCACGAAGTGGGTCAGCGTCTCGAAGTGGTTGCACACCAACACGGGCTCGAACACCAGGCCGCGCTGGCTGCAGCCGATGTCGAACAGCTGGCGCACGGTGTTGTCGCGTTCGGGCAGGGCGATGGGGCAGGGGTGCATCTGCGCCAGCGTCACGCTGGGGAAGCGCGCCAGCGTGTGGTCGGGCCGCATGATCGCGATGACCGGCGAGGCCTCGCGGTGCTGCACGGTGATGTCCCGCTCGGCCGAGCGGCTGTAGGTGAGGCCGATGTCCGCGTCGCCGTTGAGCACGGCCGTGGTCACCGCCGCCGGGCTGACCACGCGCAGGTGGAACTGGATACCCGGGTACTGCGTGCGGAACTGCGCCATCACGCGTGGCAAAAATTCGATGGCAAAACCGGCTGAACTGCACAGCCGCACCCGCCCCGTGTGCAGCCCCTGCAGCGCCTGGATGTCCGAGACCACGCGGTCGGCCTCCAGCGCGCCGCGCCGCGCGTGCGCGGCCAGCAGCTCGCCCGCCGCGCTGGGCGCCATGCCACGCGGACGGCGGTCGAACAGCGGCACGCCCAGCAGGTCTTCGAGCGCCGCCACCTGCCGGCTCACGGCCGAGGGCGACACATGCAGGCGCGTGGCGGCTTCGCTCACCGAGCCGCTGCGCACCACCTCCAGAAAGTAGCGCAGGGCCGTGTCCTGCAGGCGGCTTGAGAGCATGGGAGGCCTGGGTGTGTGGTTTGCGTAAAGCGCAACGATAACCTCAGAAATCGTCGATTGTCGAAACGCAAGCGGCTGCTTATGCTGACTTCCCAATGACACATTCGCCCGCAACCCCCTTGCACCCCCAGACCAGCACCCCGCCCGGCGGCATCGTGGCCCGCACGGCCGTGGGCCTGTCACACGCCATCCATGCCCGCGAGGTGTCGTGCGTCGAGGTGCTCGATGCCTACCTGGCCCAGATCGACCGGCTGAACCCGGTGGTCAATGCCGTGGTGGCCCTGGCCGACCGCGATGCGCTGCACACCCTGGCTGCTGAACGCGATGCGCAGCTGGCGCGCGGCGAGAGCCTGGGGCCGCTGCACGGCTTTCCGCAGGCGCCCAAGGACATCATGCCCGCCGCCGGCATGGTCACCACACGCGGCTCGCCCATCTTCGCGGGCCAGGTCTCTGCCACCGACGCCGTGGTGTTCGAGCGCATGCGTGCCAGCGGCGCGCTCTTCGTGGGCCGAACCAACTCGCCCGAGTTCGGCCTGGGCGGGCACACCTACAACCCGGTGTATGGCACCACGCGCAATGCCTTCGACCCGGCCGTGTCGGCGGGCGGCAGCAGCGGCGGGGCGGCGGTGGCCGTGGCGCTGCACATGCTGCCGGTAGCCGATGGCTCGGACATGATGGGATCGCTGCGCACGCCGGCGGCGTTCAACAACGTGTACGGGCTGCGCACCTCGTTCGGCCTGGTGCCGCACGGGCCGACGGAGGAGGTGTTCTTCCAGCAGTTCAGCGTGGCCGGCCCCATGGCGCGCAACATCCCGGACCTGGCGCTGCTGCTGTCGGTGCAGGCGGGCTTCGATGCGCGGCTGCCGCTCACCCGCCGGCACGAGGACGTGGCCTTGCTGGGCCAGCCGCTGGAGCGTGACTTCCACGGCGCGCGCATCGGCTGGCTGGGCGACCTGGGCGGGCACCTGCCCACCGAGCCCGGCGTGCAGGCCACCTGCGAGCAGGCGCTTGCGCACTTCCGCACGGTGGGCTGCACGGTGGAATCCGTGGTGCCCGCGTTCGACATGGCCCAGCTGTGGAACGCCTGGATCGACCTGCGCAGCTTCAGCGTGGCGGGTGCCAACGCAGGCCTGTACCGCAACCCCGCCACGCACTCGCTGCTCAAGCCTGAGGCGGTGTGGGAGATCGAGCGCGGCATGCGCCTGTCGGCCCTGCAGGTGTACGACGCGGCCCGCGTGCGCAGTGCCTGGTACCAGGTGCTGCGCGGATTGTTCGAGCAGTTCGACTTTCTGGTGCTGCCGGCCGCGCAGGTCTTTCCGTTCAATGCCGACCTGGACTGGCCGCACGAGGTCGGCGGCCGCACCATGGACACCTACCACCGCTGGATGGAAACCGTGGTGCCCGCCACCATGGCCGGCCTGCCTGCACTGGCAGCACCCGCCGGCTTCGGGCCTGGTGGACTGCCTGCCGGGCTGCAGATCATCGGCCCGGCGCAGGCCGATGCCGCCGTGCTGCAGATAGGGCACGCATACGACCGGGCCAGTGGCTACGCCCGTGTGGCGAGCCCCTTGCTGGGTTGATGGGCCCCGTTCCGTTCCACGTTTTATATGCCTTCCCCTGCCGCCTTTCCCGCATTTTCTTGACCGGAGAACTTCCCCATGCCCTTGCCGCGCTCCCGCTTCATCTCGTGCCTTCTGGCCAGCGCGTTCGCGCTGGCCGCGCCCGCCGTGGCGTTGGCGCAGACCTATCCCGACCGCCCTGTGAAGCTGGTCGTTCCATTCGCACCCGGCGGCGCCACGGACATCCTGGGGCGCCTGCTGGCCACGGCGATGGGCGAGCGGCTGGGCCAGCCGGTGGTGGTGGAGAACCGTCCCGGGGCGGGCACGGTGGTCGCGGCCTCGCTGGTGGCCAAGGCCCCGGCCGATGGCTACACCCTGCTGCTGGGCGCCAACACCACGCTCACCATGAACCCCGCCATCCGCACCAACCTGCCGTACGACCCTGTGCGCAGCTTCACGCCCATCGGCATGGTGGCGGACATGGGGCTGCTGCTGGTGGCCCACAACGATGTGCAGGGCAGCACGCTCAAGGACATCGTGGCCCAGGCCAAGGCCGCGCCGGACAAGTTCTCGTACGGCTCCTACGGAACGGGCTCTTCGGTGCATTTCGGCGCCGAGATGCTCAAGGCCACCGCGGGCTTTCCGATGATGCACGTGCCCTTCAACGGCAGCTCGCCCAACCTCACGGCGCTGATGGGCGGGCAGGTGCAGCTGGCGGTGGACACGGTGGTGGCCTCCACCCCGCTCATCAAGGCCGGCAAGATCAAGCCCATCGCCGTGCTGAGCCCGCAGCGCCTGCCGCTGCTGCCCAACGTGCCCACGGTGGCCGAGAGCGGCTACCCGGGCTTCGACATGGGGTCGTGGTTCGCGTTCGTCGCGCCCGCCGGCCTGCCCGCACCGGTGCAGAAAAAGCTGGAGAAGGCCCTGGCCGACACCATGGCCTCCGCCGAGTTCAAGAAGAAGCTGGTGGACATCGGCATGACCCCGGCCTGGGGCAACGGCGACGCGCTGCGCGCCCGCATCGAGCGTGAACTGCCGCTGATGCGCGCCGTGGCGGCGCGGGCGGACATTCGCGTCGATTGATCGGCTGGTGCAGGGGCTGGCTCAGGCCGTGCGCTGCACCGCCAGGCACAGCCAGCACGGAAACGCGCCCGTGGCGGGGTTGACGGCGAAGTGCTCGTCATAGACCTCGACGGCGGGCCGCGCGGCCACTTCCCAGCCTGCGGGGATCTGCCCCGGGGCCATCATTCCCGCCCAGGCCGCGCCGATCTCGGGCCCGGTGCCGACGAACTGCAAACAGGCGTAGTCGCCGCCCGGAAAGTCCTGTACCAGCGCCTCGGTGCCCGTGCGCAACCCGACGCCCACCTGGACGCAAGCGTCGTAGCGGCATTGCGCGGGCGGTGTGCAGGCGGGGTTGTCCAGGCTGATGCCGTAGTACCTGGGGCGCGGCTCGGCGAGGCCATGGGCCGCGCACCATTGGCCAAAGCGGTCCCACAGCTGCGTGAGCGACGGGCCGTAGGGGCCGGTCTGGCGCATGTAGGCAAGGCGCATCGGGGGCAACTGGCGGATGTCGAGGGGCATGGGTGGTCCTGGATGGGGTTGCGGTAGGGAGGGCGCTTTTGTGCCTTGCAGTCTAAGCCGCAGGAAACCTGCTCGGCAATTGGCGACAATGCGGGAATCCTCTGCCACCCATTTTTGTCCACGCCATGCAATTCGCCGACCGCCTGAACAATGTAGAAACCTCCGCCATCCGTGAGCTTTTCAAGCTGCTGGGCAAGCCCGGCATCATCAGCTTCGCGGGTGGCTTCCCCGACAGCGCGATGTTCGACGTGGAAGGCATCCGCGCTGCCAGCAACGCCGCCCTGGCCGAAGAACCCGGCGCCGCGCTGCAGTACGGCGCGACCGAAGGCTACAACCCCCTGCGCGAGCAACTGGCCGCCTTCATGGCCAGCAAGGGCGCCCAGGACGTGGCGGCCGACAACCTCATCGTCACCACCGGCAGCCAGCAGGCGCTGGACCTGCTGGGCAAGACCCTCATCAGTCCCGGCGACAAGGTCATCGTGGAAGGCCCGACCTTCCTGGCCACCATCCAGTGCTTTCGCCTGTACGGCGCCGAACTCATCAGCGCGCCCATCGACGGCAACGGCGTGAAGACCGACGAGCTGGAAAAGCTCATCGCCGAACACAAGCCCAAATTCGTCTACCTCATCCCCACCTTCGGCAACCCCAGCGGCGCCATGCTGAGTCTGGAGCGCCGCAAGGCCGTGCTGGAGATGGCCGTGAAGCACAGCACCCTGATCGTCGAGGACGACCCCTACGGCGACCTGTACTTCGGCGACGCACCGCCCCCCAGCCTGCTCAACCTGTCGGCCAGCGTGCCCGGCAGCCGCGAGCTGCTGGTGCACTGCGGCAGCTTGAGCAAGGTGCTGTCACCCGGCCTGCGCGTGGGCTGGATGATCGCCCCGGCCGAGCTGCTGGCCAAAGCCACCATGTGCAAGCAGTTCAGCGACGCCCACACCAGTACCTTCGCCCAGGCCACGGCCGCCCAGTACCTCAAGGCCGGCCGCATGCCCGGCACGCTGGCGAACGTGCGCAAGGTGTATGCCGAACGCGCCCAGGCCATGGGCGATGCGCTGCGCAAGGAGCTGGGCGGCGCCATCGAGTTCGTGCAGCCCCAGGGCGGCCTGTTCGTGTGGGCGCGCCTCACGGGCGCGGGTGGCAAGGTGGCCGACGGTAACGTGCTGGCAAAGCGCGCCATCGAAAAGGGTGTGGCCTTCGTGCCCGGCACGCCCTTCTTCTGCGCCAACCCCGACCACGCCACGCTGCGCCTGTCGTTCGCGACGGCCGACGTGGAGAAGATCCGCGAAGGCGTGGCGCGCCTCGGCCAGGCCCTCTGAAGCGTCGATGTCGGACGCCAACGATCTCGCCCAGATTCTCCAGCGCCTGGAAAGCCTGGAGATCAAGGCCAGCTTCACCGAAGACCTGCTGGACCAGCTGAACATGACCATCTACCAGCAGCAGCAACTGATCGACCGGTTGACGCACGAGGTCATCCAGCTGCGCCAGCAGGCGCCCGAGAGCGGCTCGAACGGCCCGCGCAACCTGCGCGACGAGCTGCCGCCGCATTATTGATCTAGCGATCTAGGCTTTCACGGACCGCCAGGCCGCATCCGCCAACTCCGCGCGGTACGTGGTGGGCGAGGGCAGGCCGCCCTGGGCAGCGTTGCCCGACAGCCACGCCCTGCAATAGCTTTGCACCGGGCCCATGACCAGCGACGGCATCAGTTCGCAAGGCAGGTCGCGCAGCGCGCCCGATTGGCGGTGCGGCTCGAACCAGGCCACCAGCGCCTGGTTGCGGCCCCGCGCCGCCTCGGCCAGGTCGGCGGTGCGCGGGCCTGCGGCCACGGCGCCGCGCGCCTGGAACAGGAAACGTGCCCGCTCGGGTTGTGCCACCACCCAGTCCAGATAGCCCGTGACCAGGGCCGACACGCCCGCCTCGACGCCCTGGGCGGCATCCAGCTGCGCCTGCACGCTGCGCGACTGGTCGTGAAAGATGTCGAAGAACAGCGCCGCCACGATGCCGTCGCGGTTGCCGAAGTGGTGATAGATGCTGCCCACGCTGGCCCCGCAGCGGGCGCGCACCCCGTCGATGGTGACGGCATCCACGCCGCCTTCGGCCGCGCAGGCGAGGGCGGCGTTCAGGATGTCCTGGCGGCGGTCGGTGGCGGCCTCGGCCGGGGATGAGGTGGAGGGCGGGGAATTGCGGCTTGCCATGGAATGCGATTCTAGAATAAAGTTCTAGAAAATACTTCTAGTCCACGATTTCCATGCATCCTTCCCCCATTGCCGCCCCTGCAGCCGCTGCATCCATGCCCGGTGCCGCCTTGTACCCGCACTTGCTCGCGCCGCTTGACCTGGGTTTCACCACCCTCAAAAACCGCGTGTTGATGGGCTCCATGCACACCGGCCTGGAGGACGGGCGCGACCTCACGCGCATGGCGGCGTACTTCCGCGAGCGGGCCGAGGGGGATGTGGGACTGATCGTGACGGGCGGCTTTGCTCCCAACATCGCGGGCTGGGCCAAGCCCTTCGCGGGCACGCTGGCGACCTCGGGTGCCGCCCGGCGCCACCGGGTGGTGACCGACGCGGTGCACGGCGCCGGCGGCAAGATCGCGCTGCAGATCCTGCACACCGGCCGCTATGCCTACCACCCGCTGGCCGTGGCACCCTCGCGCCTGCAGTCGCCCATCTCGCCGTTCACGCCGTTCGCGCTGTCGGCGCGCGGGGTGGAGCGTCAGATCCGCGCGTTCGTCAACTGTGCCGTGAAGGCGCGCGAGGCAGGCTACGACGGCGTGGAGGTGATGGGCTCGGAGGGCTACTTCATCAACCAGTTCCTCTCGCAAACCACCAACCTGCGCAGCGACGCCTGGGGCGGCGACTACAGCCACCGCATGCGCCTGCCGGTGGAGATCCTGGCCCGCATGCGCGAGGCCGTGGGGCCGGACTTCATCATCATCTACCGCCTGTCGATGATCGACCTGGTGCCCGGCGGCAGCGCCTGGGACGAGATCGTCACCTTGGGCAAGGCCGTGGCCACCGGTGGCGCGAACATCGTCAATACCGGCATCGGCTGGCACGAAGCGCGCGTGCCCACGATTGCCACCAGCGTGCCGCGCGCGGCGTTCGCCTGGGTCACGCAGAAGATGAAGGCCGAGTTCGCGGCGGCAGGCATTGCCACGCCGCTGGTCACCTCCAACCGCATCAACACGCCCGAGGTGGCCGAGCAGGTGCTGGCCGATGGCTGCGCCGACATGGTGTCGATGGCGCGTCCGCTGCTGGCCGACGCCGCCTTCGTGAAGAAGGCGGCAGAGGGCCGGGCCGACCGCATCAACACCTGCATCGCCTGCAACCAGGCCTGCCTGGACCATGTGTTCCAGAACAAGACCAGCAGCTGCCTGGTGAACCCGCGCGCCTGCCACGAGACGGAACTGGTCTACCGGCCCATCGCCACACCGTCCGCACGCAAGCGCATCGCCGTGGTGGGCGCCGGGCCCGCCGGCCTGACGGCGGCCACGGTGGCGGCCGAACGGGGGCACGAGGTGCACCTGTTCGACGCGGCGCCCGCCATCGGCGGCCAGCTCAACATGGCCAAGGTGGTGCCGGGCAAGGAGGAGTTCCACGAGATGCTGCGCTACCTGGCCACGCGGGTGGAGGACACGGGCGTGCAGCTGCACCTGAACCGCGTGGTGCAGGCCTGCGACCTGGCGGGCTTCGACGAGGTGGTGATCGCCACGGGCGTGCTGCCGCGCGACCCGCAGATCCCTGGCCAGGACCACGCCAAGGTGCTCAGCTACATCGACGTGCTGCGCCACGGCAAGCCGGTGGGCGAGCGCGTGGCCATCATCGGCGCGGGGGGCATCGGCTTTGACGTGGCCGAGTACCTCACGCATGGCGAGCACCCTTCCACCACGCTCGACCTGCCGGCCTGGAAGGCCGAGTGGGGCATCACCGACCCCGCCGAGGCGCGCGGTGGCCTGGCCCCCTCGGGCCCGCGCGCCACGCCCCCCGCGCGGCAGGTGACGCTGCTGCAGCGCAAGAAGGGCAAGCTGGGCGCGGGCCTGGGCAAGACCACGGGCTGGATCCACCGCACCACGCTCAAGATGAAAGAAGTGCAGATGGTGAGCGGCGTGAACTACGAGCGCATCGCCGACGAGGGGCTGCTGGTGTCCTACGGCGACAAGCGCGAGGACCCGACCTGGATCCCTTGCGACACCGTGGTGCTGTGCGCGGGACAGGTGCCCCTTTTCAGCCTGGCGCAGGCGCTGGAGGCCACGGGCCGCAAGCCGCACCGCATCGGCGGCGCGCTGGAGGCGGGCGAGCTGGATGCCAAGCGCGCCATCGACCAGGCGGCGCGGCTGGCGGCGCGCTTGTAAGGCGAGTGAAGCCGGTTTTTAAGCAAAACAGGCCGCCAGCGCTGGATAGGAAAGCGCTGGCAGCTATTGTTTTGATAGTGTCTGGCCGACGGCCGATGTCCCCCGCTGCGCGGCAGAACTCTCGAGTGCGTTGAACACCCGCAGCGCGGCCCACGCATCGTTGGCCGCGTAGACCAGCTGGGCCTCCGTCAGCCGGGCGTTGGCCCAGTTCGAGGTGGCGGCCTTCTTGGACTTGACGAAGCGCCGGTTGAACAGCACGGCCACCGCGCCCTTCACACCCATGTCCTTGCGATAGCCGCGCTGGCGGAACACGGTGTTGAGTTCCAGCACATCGGCCGGCTGCACGCCCAGCTTGTGCTGGATGCGTTTGGTGTCGTCCCCCAGGCCAAAGCCCGCCTTGGTCACGCCGCGCAGGGCCAGCAGCTCGGCCACGCGCGCGCGGCAGCCGGGGTCGTGCAGCTGGAAGACCCAGGCGGTGTCGAGCGTGGCCAGCTGCACGATGTGCGGCCCGTCGGACTGTTCGCCCTGCACGAAGGTGGGCTTGGATTCGGTGTCGAACCCCCACGCGCTGGCCGCCGCCAGGGCATCGCAGGCCTTGTCGGCCTGCTCCGGGGTGGAGACGAGGGCGATGCGGTCGGTGCCCAGGCGCTCGAAGGGTTCCAGCAGGGCGATCTGGTCTTTGCCGGGGGTGGCGTGGTGGGCGGCGCGCGAAGGCGGGTGGGGGTGCCGGGGAGGGGGTGGTGCCGTCATGGGCCCATTGTGCCGTGCGGGCCCTGGAGCCCCGATGTGCCCGCGCCCAGAGGTCGGGCGCATCCGCCTGCGTGCCGGCCTCTCAGCGCTTGCCCGTCTTGTGCAGGCGGGGCATTTCGGCAATGTGGCCCAGGGCCTCGTCGCAGGCAGCCACGGTCAGTGCCTGCCGCGCAGCCAGCCAGCCCACGCCAAACCAGGCCTTCGGGTCGGTGGCGGCGATGTCGCCATACAGCACGCTGGCCACGCGTTCATCGTTCAGCCGGCCCAGGGCCGCCAGCGCGGGCTGCAGGCTGTCGAGGAAAGATTCCCCTTCGGCGTCCAGCGCAGGCGCCACGAACTCCGTGAGATAGCGCAAGCGCTTGAGGCGCTTGCGCAGGCGGTGTTGCTCATCCACCGGCAGGGCTGCAAAGCCCTGGGCCCCCTGGCGCACCCTGGCGTGCAGGCGGTGCAATCGCTTTTGCAGCAGGCGGCGGGTGTCCCGGGCCTCCAGGCCTTGGTCCCCGCCCGCCGACGCGTCATCGCGGCCCCGGGCCGTGAACGCCATGAGGGCGATGAGTGCCGCCTGGAACGCGGGCGTGCGCACGATGATGGCGGCGGCGGGAGCCTGGTCCGCCGCCGCACGCACCTCCAGCGCAGGCGCGCCCGCATCGCGCATGTCGGCGACGATGGCCTGCAGCGCCTGGCCCCGGTCGCGCAGCTGGCCCAGGCGCTGGAACACCTCCACCAGCGGTGGCTCCCAGGCGGGGTCGAACGCGCCGGGGGCCAACGGCGCCAACTCGCGCAAGGCCGTGCGCAGCCGGCGGATGCCGATGCGCAGCTGGTGCACATGTTCCTCGTCGCCCCCGCCTTCCACGATCTCGCTGGCATTGCCCAGGATCTGCTGGAGGCAGTGCGCCACCACCATGCGCTGCAGGCCGCGCCCCTGCAAAAAATGCTTGCGCTGGCCGCTGGCACGCAGGGGGGCGGCCTTGGTGGCGGGCCGGGCCCATTGCGCGGCCAGCAGCCGCTCGCCGCGCTCCGCCTTGGACACCGTGCTCAGAAACAGCCCGTGCCGTGTGGCCCACCGGGCGGCGATGGCCGCCAGGCCTGATACCGGCCCGGTCTTGAGCTCCAGCTCCAGCTCGCAGATGCGCGCCTCTTTCTGCTGCGGCGTGCCACGGTGGGCGATGACCCGCCCGGTGTCCAGGGCCAGCTCCACCACGCCGCCCTTGAAGGCGATGTCCCGCGTCACGCGGTCCATGGCGGTGCCATAGGTTTCGGCCAGGGGGCCGCTGGCGCCCTGCAGCGCGTGCAGCAGCCGGGTGCCCGCCAGGGTGCCGGCATGCAGTGCGGGGTGGGGCTCGGGGGCGGGGCCCGCGGCGTGGGCCGGGCCCCGGTCCACGTTGTGCTCCTCCCGGTCCAGGGGGCCGTCACCCAGGGCCTTGACGGTCTGCACCCACAGGTCGCCTTCGCGGCGCAGCCGCAGCGCGATGCCGCGGGCCGCCAGCGCGCCATCGGGCGTGTCGAAGTAGCGGGCCTCCATGCGGATGGACGCGCACGGGCCCCGGCGCGCGGCCGCCTGCACGGCCGCCAGGCGCTCGGGAGGAATGCAGAACTTGAATTCGATTTCCATGGGGTCTATTTTGCCTGCGCGTGGAAGTGTTTTTATTTTTGCAGAGAGAAAATGCAGCGGTGAATAATGCGTGGAGATAATCGGAAATATCCAAGAATGGTCATCATGATAATTTATTGAATGACCCCAGTGGCATCAAGCGTACCCGTGCCTTGCATCGAATTCCCGGTTGGCTGCCGGATGTGGCGGGGATTCGGCGGATTATAGGGGGGGCATGAATATCCGTGTTCGAATTGCCCTGTTCTTCGGTGGAGGATGTGTCAATACTTCCCTTTCGGCTTGGATTATCGATTGGTCACGGTTCTGTCATTTGAAACAATTAGTATCTTCTGGGTGCCCGAGGTCGTCTCCGGTGGCCATTCAAGAGGATTCCAGATGCTTCAGAAAATGAAAATTGGCACCAGGCTGGCCCTGGCATTTGCAGTGCTTCTGCTGCTGATCTCCGCGCTGGCGGCTGGCGGCATCAGTGGCGCCAAGCGCCTGACGGAGCGCAGCGCGGCGCTGTATGGGGACCGCACGGTGCCCATGGGCGTGCTGGCCGAGATCAGCCACCTGACCCAGCGCAACCGCGTGCTCGTGATGGACATGCTGATGGACCCCGGCACCAGCAATCTGCAGGCAAGCCATGCGGCGCTGTCCGCGAACGTGGAGCGGATCCGGGCCCTGTGGAAGTCCTACACCGCCAAACCCCTCGGCGAGCAGGAGCAGGCGCTGGCCCGGGCCTTCGCGCAGGCCAATGCCGCGTACCTGGACAAGGGGCTGATTCCCGCGGCCGCGGCGCTGGTGGCGGGCAAGTACGACGATGGCTCCGAGCTCTACATCAGCCAGATCCGGCCCCAGGCCGCGAAGGTGCAGGATGCCGTGGAACAGCTGGTGGCGTTGCAGATCAGCCTGGCGGACGCGGAGTTCGGTGCGGCCCGGCAGATGAGCGAAACCATCCATGTGTGGATGCTGGCGGCCACCGTGCTGGCGCTGCTGGCGGGCACGGCGATGGCATGGGTCATCACCCGGTCGATCTCGCATCCGCTGCGGCAGGCCGTGGCGTTGGCGCGGACGGTGGCCGGAGGCGACCTGAGCGCGCAGATCGAGGTGCGCGGTGCCGACGAGACGGCGGAGCTTCTGGGGGCGCTGCGCGAGATGAACCAGCAGCTGGTGCGCGTCATCACCGATGTGCGCGAGAGCACCGAGTCGGTGGCGCAGGAGGCCGTGCTGATCGCGGGGGGCACCGAAGACCTGGCCCGCCGCACGGAGACGCAGGCCTCCAATCTGCAGGAGACGGCTGCCTCCATGGAGCAGCTCACCATCACGGTGCAGCACAACACCGACAACGCCCACCGCGCCACCCACCTGGCGCAGGAGGCCAGCAAGGTCGCGAACGAAGGCGGCAGCGTGATGCGCAATGTCATCGCCACCATGCAGGAGATCCATGTCCAGTCGCAAAAGATCACGGACATCATCAAGGTGATCGACGACATCGCGTTCCAGACCAACCTGCTGGCCCTCAATGCGGCCGTCGAGGCCGCCCGCGCGGGGGAGCAGGGGCGGGGCTTCGCCGTCGTGGCCGGGGAAGTGCGGGGGCTGTCGCAGCGCAGCAGCACGGCGGCGCGCGAAATCCGGGGGCTGATCACGGCGAGCGTGGATGGGGTCGAGCGGGGCTCGGCGCTGGTCGGCCAGGCGGGCGAGCGCGTGGCCAATACGGTGTGGCATGTCGATCAGGTGGTGGAGCTCATCAGCGAGATCCGGGACGCCGGCCAGGAGCAGTCCCGGGGCATCGCGCAGATCGGTGAAGCCGTGCGCCAGCTTGACGCCGCGACGCAGAAAAATGCGGCGCTGGTGGATGACAGCTCGTCGGCGTCCACGGGCATGAAGCACCAGGTGCGGCGGCTGCTGGAAGTGATCCACCAGTTCCGCCTGGCCCCCGACGGCGCCGCCGCGGCGGTGGACGGGACGGCGCCGCAACCATCGGGCGGTGCGCGGCAGCTTCTGGCGGCACCGCCACGGCCCCAGGCGGCGCACAAGCGCCTGGCCACGGTGCCGCGCTAGGACGGAGCCCTTTCCATGAACAGGACCGATGTACTGATTGCCATTGCCGAGGTGGCGCGCACGGGAGGCGCTTCGAGCCCCGAGGACTCCATTTCGCAGCTGGCCATGGTCATCGACGGCCTGGAGCTGTCCAGCAGTGGTTCGGAGATGGCGATGGAGATGCTGCTGAAAAGCGCCGCCTGCCTGTGGAACCTGCAGCAGGAGCGGCTGCGCCTGTGAAGCACCGGGAGGCGGGCGCTGCCCCGGTGCGCCTTCTCAGCGCGGGGCCGGTGGCGGCTCTTGCGGGGCGGCCACGTCGAGGGACGCGATCTGGTTGCGCCCCTGGTGCTTGGCCAGGTACAGCGCCTGGTCGGTACGGTCCAGCATGTCGCGCAGGCTGCGGTCGCTTTGCCGGAAGGCGCCCAGCCCCAGGCTGGCGGTGATGCCATAGCCGTGGCCCGCCTCGTCGGCCAGACGCAGCGCGCGGATGCTCTGGAGAATGCGCATGGCCACTTCCATGCCCTCGGCCAGCGCGGTCAGCGGCAGCAGCACGCCAAACTCCTCGCCCCCCAGCCGGCCCACCGTGTCGCTGGCGCGCAGCTGGCTCTTGACGGCCTGGGCAAACGCCACGAGCGCGCGGTCGCCCTCCAGGTGGCCAAAGCGGTCGTTGATGGACTTGAAGTGGTCCAGGTCCAGCATGAGCAGCGCGAGCGGCTCGCCGTTGCTGCGCGAGCGCGCGTACACCGATTCGGCGCATTCCAGGAACGCGCGGCGGTTGGCCATCCCCGTCAGCATGTCGGTGGTGGCCAGGCGCTGCAGCTCGCGCTCCAGGTTCTTGCGCTGCGTCACGTCGCGGTAGATGCCCTCCACGCCCGCGAAGTTGCCCGCATGGTCGTACAGCGCGTGGCTGCTGATGGAGATGTCGATCACCTGCCCGTCGCGCCGCACCATCTGGCCGGGAAAGTCCGACACCTCGCCTTTTTCCACGATGGCGGCCTTGAACGCGTCGCGGTCGGAGCTGTGCGGGTAGTACGACTCGGCGGTGCGACCCTCGATCTCGTGGGGCTCATAGCCCAGCACGCGCCGCACGCCCGGGCCCACGTGCTGCACGACACCCTTGGCGTCCGTGCGGTAGTACACGTCCTGCATGTTCTCGAACAGGCGGCGGAAGTTCTGTTCGCTTTCGCGCAGCTGGTCCTCGATCTCGCTCTGGTGCGTCATGTCCAGGCCGCACATCAGCACGGCGGGGGCGCCCTGCCACTCCACCGCCACGCTGCTGATCAGCACCATGCGCAGGTTGCCCCGCAGCGTGCGGATGCGGAACTCCGACGGCTTGTTGGGCCGTCCTCCCTGCTCGGGCACGGTGACCTGCTGGACACGGTGGTTGGAGCGCACGCGGTCCATGGGATGCACGAAGTCGTCCGAGGGCCTGCCGATGAGGCTGTCCGGGCCCGGTGCCTCCAGGAGATCCAGGCCGGCGGCGTTGGCAAAGCGGATGATGCCCCCCTGGGTGACCAGTACAGCCGCTGGCAGCAGTTGCAGCAGACGGAGGTCGTTGAACATCGGCGTGACGTAACAAAAGGTAATGCCCCATTGTGGCACCGGGGTGGGCCGGTGGGAATCGATGTTTGTCACAGGCGGTACCATCGCCCATGAGAAAAACTTTCCAACTCCATGTTGAAGGCAAGAACCGCGACCGCGTTCTGGATGCCGTCAAGCACGAAATCCGCAAGTACATCAAGCGCGAACGGCGCCGCGAGCTGCCCGAAGGCGCTGACTTCTGGGACTTTGACTGCCAGTTCGGCCGGACCAGGGAAGACGCCGCCGTGGCGCACCTGTCGGCCTTGACCGGGCTCATCAACGAAGTGGCGGCAGAAGGCGGCCCGCAGTTCCATGTGGAGATCGTCGCCAGGCCCGGCAAGCGCACGCCCCGGCCCGAGGGCGAGCCCGGGGCCCCGTCCGGCCAGGACGGCGGCGGAATGGACGAGGCCGGCGAAGGGGCTTGACCCCGGGCCGTGGCGAGCGGGC
Organism: Acidovorax sp. GW821-FHT10E03; assembly: GCF_059415205.1. Classification (NCBI taxonomy): domain Bacteria; kingdom Pseudomonadati; phylum Pseudomonadota; class Betaproteobacteria; order Burkholderiales; family Comamonadaceae; genus Acidovorax; species Acidovorax sp. GW821-FHT10E03. Next base: position 446,978 of record NZ_JBWKMU010000001.1, read on the forward strand.
GGCCAGGAGCCCCCGCGGGTGTTCGACAGGCTCCTTCTAGGAGCCTTTTTTGTCTGCGGCCGCCGCAGCGCGCAGCTTGTCCTTCTTGCTGGGCCGCTTTCCCTTGAAGCCGCCGGTGCCCTGGGGGTCGGCGGCCGAGGCCGGCGCGGGGGCCTCGGCCTCGGTGGGCTCAAAGCCCGCAATCTGCTCGCGCGGCAGGCTCAGGTGCTGGCGTTTTTCGATGAGCCGGAAGTGCGCTTCGGCATCGGCCGTCACGAAGCTCACGGCCACACCGCTCTCGCCCGCGCGGCCCGTGCGGCCGATGCGGTGCACATAGTCCACGGCCGAGCGGGGCAGGTCGTAGTTCACCACGGCCGGCAGCTGCGCGATGTCGATGCCGCGCGCGGCCAGGTCGGTGGTCACCACCACCTGCCAGCGTTCGTCCTTGAACTCCTGCAGCACCTGCTTGCGCGCGCCCTGGCTCAGGCCGCCGTGAAAGGGGCTGGCGAAAATGCCGGCCTTGTACAGCTTTTCGGCCACATGCTCGGCCGCGTACTGCGTGGCCACGAACACCAGCACGCGCGGCCAGCCGTGCTCCTTGACCAGGTGCCGCAGCAGCTGGGTGCGGCGGGCAGCATCCACCGCGATGGCGCGCTGCTCGATGGCGGGCTCGTTGCCCGGGGTGTGGGGCACCTCCACGCGCACCGGGTTTTTCAGCAGGCCGTCGGCCAGCGCCTGCACGGCGGCGGGAAAGGTGGCTGAAAAGAACAGGTTCTGCCGCTGGGCGGGCAGCAGGGCCAGCACGCGCGCCAGCTCTTCGGCGAAGCCCAGGTCCAGCAGGCGGTCGGCCTCGTCGAGCACCAGGTGCGCCACGGCGGACAGCCGCAGCGCGTTGTGCTCCACCAGGTCCAGCAGGCGGCCCGGCGTGGCCACCACGATGTCGGCGCCGCCGCGCAGCCCCAGCATCTGCGGGTTGATCGACACGCCGCCGAACACGATGGCGATCTTCAGCGGCTGCTGCAGGTGCTGGGCCAGGCTGCGCAGCACCTCGCCCACCTGGGCGGCCAGCTCGCGCGTGGGCACCAGCACCAGGGCGCGCACCCTGCGCGGGCCGCCGGTGGCGCCCAGTTGCAGCTGCTGCAGCAGGGGCAGGGCGAAAGCGGCCGTCTTGCCCGAACCCGTCTGCGCGGCGCCCAGCAGGTCAGCGCCTTGCAGGACGGCTGGAATGGCTCCCGCCTGGATGGGCGTGGGCGCCACGAAACCCGCCTTTTCGGCAGCGTGGACAAGGGCAGGGGACAGACCGAGGGAGGCAAAGGGCATGGAGGCAGCGCTGGAGCGGCGTTGAAAGCGGACGCACGACAGCGCGAACGAGGAAAGATGGGGGGATTGTCGCCGCAGTTGCCCTTGGGGCCCGTGCGCCGCCTCGGCGCGCTGGCGTGCCGGGCTTGGCGGCGGGCCTCGTGGGTGGCCACCGCCCTGATAATCAGGCACCGGCGGTTCGCCGGTTTTTCCCTTGTCTTTCCCCGCACCATGGCCCTTACCCTTGATTCCTCCGCCATCACCCACGGCATCCAGCTGGCGGTGGCGCCCGTGTTTTTGCTCACGGCCGTGTCCGGCATGATCGGCGCCGTCGCGGGCCGGCTGGCCCGCATCATCGACCGGGCCCGCGTGGTGGAAGACCGCGCCCGTGCCAACACCGAGCCCGAGTTTCTGGCCCGCGCCTACAGCGAGCTGGCAGACCTGCGGCTGCGCGGGCGGCTGGCCAACGGGTGCATCGGGCTGCTCACGTTCTGCGCGTTCCTGATCGGCACCACCATCATCCTGCTGTTCCTGGGCGAGACCACCAACTTTCAGTCCAACCGGCTGGCGGTGGCGGGCTTCCTGGCGGGAGTCGCGTCGTTCTTGCTGGCGCTGGTGTGTTTCCTGACCGAGACGCTGCTGGCCACGCGGTTGCTCAACTTCCACATGCTGCAGCAAGAGGTGGAAGGTAAAAAGCCATGAAGTCGTTTGCCGACCTGGGCGGCCTGGTGTATTCCACCGACTCCGGCCGCATGTGCCCGGGCTGCCGCCAGCCCGTGGCGCAGTGCACCTGCCAGCAGAACAAACCCTTGCCCACGGGGGACGGCATCGTGCGCGTGTCGCGCGAAACCAAGGGGCGCGGCGGCAAGGCCGTGACGCTGGTCAAGGGCGTGCTCGTGGACGGTGCCGCTTTGGAGCAGCTGGGCAAGCAGCTCAAGGCCGCCTGCGGCAGCGGCGGGACGGTGAAGGACGGTGTGATCGAAGTGCAGGGTGACCATGTGGAGCGCGTGATGGTCGCCCTCCAGAAGCTGGGCCACAAGGTCAAGCGCGCGGGAGGCTGAGGCCCCCTGAAACGAAAAGAAGGCACCGCACCACGATGGATCCCGAAAAACTGCAGCGCCTGGTCACCCTGGAGATGCCCTATGGCAAGTACAAGGGAACGGTGCTGGCCGATCTGCCGGGCAACTACCTGAACTGGTTCGCGCGCGAGGGTTTCCCCAAAGGCGAGCTGGGGCAGCTGCTGGCGCTGATGCACGAGATTGACCACAACGGCCTGTCGGACCTGCTCAAACCGTTGCGCCGGGGCCAAGGCCGCTGATTCCCGGGCCGGCGACCTGCGGATGACCCGGCCACTGCATGCCCTGGCGCGGGTCCATGGGACGCCGCCATAATCAGGCCACTACCTGCCAACAACTCCGAGGGAATGCACATGAAGGGCAATATTGCGGCGATCGTCCTGGTCGTGCTGGGCGTGTTTTTTCTGCTGACCAATCTGGGGCTGATCAGCATCAGCCTGCGCGAGTTGCTGCGGGTATGGTGGCCGGTCGCGCTGATCGCGGTGGGCGTGGCCCTGTTCTTTACGCCCGGTACCAAGGGCAAGTAAGGCCGGGTTCGCGGGGCACCCGCAACACCGACCATCGCCCCGCGCGCGGGGTCAGCCGCCGGCCCGCCGTGGGCCGTGCCCGTCGTCTTCGCGCGGCGGCACAAAGGCCGGGTCGCTGCCGAAATAACCCCGGAACAGGTTGCGCGCGATGCCATGCGCCGCCACCTGCAGGCTGTCCGCCACCTCGGGCGTGAACAGGCGCTCGGTGTGGTGCTGCCACAGCCTTACCCAGGCGGCGAAGTGGGCTGGCGTGACGCCGTCCAGCGCCATGTGCTTGCCGAAGACATCGCCGCGGAAGCTGCGCGTGCCCAGCGCCACCGTGCTCCAGAAATCGACAAGCCGCTGCAGGTGGTTCTCCCACTGGCCGTGCAGTGCCTTGTCGAAAACGGGCCCCAGGAGCGGGTCGGCCCGCACATCGGCGTAAAAGCCATGCACCAGTTGCGTGATGCTCTGCACGCTGGGTGCCGAGGCCTTCCCGGGGGGCGTGGCTGCCGGATCGCTCATGGCCGTGCGGCTCCCGCTCAGCTGCACCCGCAGCCCGACGAACCGCAACCCTGCGAGGGGGCCGCCGCACCTGCCTCGAACGGCGGGAACAGCACGTTGTTTTCGAGGTGGATGTGGTTGACGAGGTCGTCACCCAGCTGGGCGATGCCCGCATACAGGGCGCGCCAGGTGTTGCAGGCGCCCTGGGGGGGCGTGGCGTCGTTGGTCAGGGCGTTGAGTTTGTCCAGCGCGGCGCCATGGTCCACGTGCTCGGCACGCATCATGCCGATGGGCTGGCCCACGAAGGGGTTGCCCCCGGCCTTGAGCATCGGAAACAGCACCTGTTCTTCCTTGGCCATGTGCGAAAGCAGTTCACCGTGCATGTCTTCCAGCAGGTCGGCCAGCCCGGCAGGCACCATGGGGTTGTCGCGGTGCACGGCTTCCACGCGGCGGGCCATGCGGATCAGTTCGGGCAACTGGGCGCGGTGCACCTCATGGTAGCGCGCCAGGATGTGGTCGATGAGCGCGCCGGGCGAGGCGGCTTCGGGCAAGGCGTCGCTGCGCTGCAGGGCCGCCAGTTCCGCCAGGACGGCATGGGCGTCCAGCCCCTTCTCGGCGGCGGCATGGGCCAGGCTGACCTGCCCGCCGCAGCAGAAGTCGAGCTTGAGCCGCCGGAACACCGCTGTGGCGCCGGGCAGCTGCACGGCAATCTGGCCGATCTGCTGATCCGCGCCGAGGGGCGCGTGTGCGGGGTGGGCGGTTTGCAGGTGATCAACGCGGGCGTTCATGGCGATCCTTTAAAGATTCATTTGATGTGAATATTTTATCCAATAAAATTCTCGGTAGATGCATCTTTTAATTGACCTGGGGCAAATCCCATGCGCCTGACCCAATGGACCGACTACACGCTGCGGGTGCTCATGTACTGCGCCGCCACCGAAGGCCGCCAGCAGCCGGTGACCATCACCGAGGTGGCGCAGGGCTACGGCATCTCGCGCAGCCACCTGATGAAGATCGTGCAGCAGCTGTCCGCCCAGGGGTTGCTGGAGACGACGCGCGGCCGGGGAGGCGGCATGCGGCTGATGCGGCCTGCGGGCACCATCAACATTGGCGCGGTGGTGCGGGCCACCGAGACGGATTTCAATCTGGTGGAGTGTTTCGACCCCGCCACCAACCAGTGCCGCCTGAGCAGCCATTGCCGCCTCAAGGGCGTGCTGTGGCAGGCCATGCAGGCCTACCTGGCGGTGCTCGATGGCGTGACGCTGGAGGATCTGATGGCGCCACAGGCCGCCGCCCTGGGCTTCGGCGCCCTGCCCACCGTGGCTGTGCCGCGCAACGGGGCCGCGCGGCGGGCCGCGCCGGATGGGGATTGAATTCTGAACGAAAAAGGGCTGTGGCGCTTTACTGTCAAGCGCAAGGTGCTATTAAAAACATAGTCATCGAGGTGGGTTACCCCGGCTCCCCGAACGCCTGCCGGTAGCGGGCGGGGGTCAGGCCCACATGGCGCGCGAATTCGCGCGTGAAATGCGGCTGGTCCGCGAAGCCGCAGGCAAAACCGATCTCCGCCAGGCCGTGGCGCTCCTGCAGCAGCCACTGCGCGGCGGCGCGGGCCCGGGCCTCCGCCACGATGCTGCGGCAGCTCAGGCCGGTGCCTGACAAGGCCCTTTGCAGGCTGCGGCGCGCGAGCCCCGCCTGGCGCGCCAGCGCATCCACGGTGTGCGGGGCGGCGGGGTCTTGCAGCACATGGCGGGCAAGCGCATGCGCGAGGGGCGGCCAGGGCAGGGGGTCGCACAGGCCGGTGGCGGCACTCGGCGGTGGTGCCTCGGGGGCGCGTGCGCCGCTGGCTTGCCAGTGCAGCACCCACTGGTCCACCTTGCCGTGCGCCATGAGTTGCGCGAGCCGTCCGTCCAGGTCCCCGTCCAGTCCCCCTCCCCGCCGGTCATCGGCATCCCATCGCAGGCGGGACGCAGCCATCTCCACCCCCAGTGCGCGCACGCCCAGGGCCTTTCCGGCGCCCAGCAGCACACCCAGCACGGCGAGGCTTTCGGTGGGCAGGGGCGGCTGGGCCACACCAGCGCGTGCATGATGGCGCAGTTGCAGGCGCCCTGGGCCCAGGGCCTGCACGCTGACCTGATGGCGGGAGTGGACGTAGCGCTCCAGGCGCTGCCAGCGGGCGAGCAGGGCGGCCATGTCGGCGGCGCCCATCAGGGCCCGGTGCACGGGGTCGCCTTGCAGCAGGTCCACCCGCTGGGCCAGCCGCAGCAGCATCGCGGGCCCGCCCTGCCGCAGGATGGCTTCCACCACCGCGCGCTTGCAGGCCAGGGGCACGCGGCTGCCCTGGGGACCGCCGTGCAGGCCATGGGGCGCGGGCGGCGGCGCCAGGCCGTGCGCGTGCATGGCGCGCACCAGCAGGCGGACCATGGCGGCGCTGGCGAAGTCTTGCATGGGGCCGGATTGTGCCCGCGCGGCCTAGCGCGGGGCCAGCGCGTGTTGCACGTCCGCGCGGCGCACGGGCAGGCGGGTGAACCGCACGCCGGTGGCGTCGCGCAGCGCGTTGGCGATGGCCCCCGCCCCCGCGACCATGGCGGTCTCGCCGGCGCCCGTCGGGGGCTCGCGGCTGTCCACCAGGTGCACGTGCAGCGGCGGCACGTCGCCCATGCGCGGCAGCGGGTAGTCGGCGAAGGTGGCCGCCGCCACGCCCGAACGCGCCACGGGGACTTGCTCCAGCAGCACCATGCCCAGGCACCAGACGAGGTTGCCCTCGGTCTGGGCGCGCACGCCATCGGGCTGCAGGACGAGGCCGCAGTCGTGGGCGCACCAGATCGCGGTCACGCGCACCTCGCCCGTGCCCCGGTGCACCTCCACATCGGCCACGGCGGCGGCGTAGCTCACGCCCTTGTAGATACCGCCCGCGATGCCGCGGCCGCGCAGCGTGGTGGCGTCGCTGCGGGGGCGTTCGCCCCAGCGCGCGTGGCTGGCGGCTTGCGCCAGCACGGCGCCGAGGCGCGTGTCCGAGGTGTGGCGCAGGCGCCAGTCCAGCGGGTCGGCCCCCGCGATGCGCGCGCATTCGTCCATGGCGCTTTCCACGGCCAGGGTGTTGGGCCCCGCGCCCAGGCCGCGCCAGGGGCCCGTGTGCACGGGCAGCCGGGCGGCGGTGAATTCGATGCGCTGCCGGGGCACGCCATACGGCAACTGCGCGCCGCGCGCCACGCCGCTGTCGCCCGCCAGGTCGGCCAGGCGTTGCATCCACACCGGCATGGCGGCGGGCGTGAACAGGATGTGGCTGCTGGCGAAGGCATGCCACCAGTGGGTCAGGCGCCCCTGGTGCACGCGGGCGCGGATGCGGTGGCTCGACGGCGGGCGCTGGAAGCCCTGGGCAAATTCCTGCGCGCGGCTCCATTGCACCTTGACCGGCGCGCCCGCCGCCTGGGCGAGCACGGCGGCTTCCAGCTCCACCGTGCACAGCGTGCGCCCGCCAAAGCCGCCACCCACGCGGCAGGCCTGCACCGCGATGCGCCCCGCCTCCAGGCCGAGCTGGCGGGCGAGCACGTCGCGGATGTAGAACATGTCCTGCGTCCCGGCCCAGACGCGCAGCGCGGGGCCTTCGCCTTCCTGCGGCATCCACTGCGCGGTGGCGCTGCGGGGCTCGATGGGAGCGTGGGCGGCCAGCGGGATGTCCATGCGCAGGTCCAGCGTCCACAGGGTGTCCCCGGGCACGTCGTCCTGGCGCACGGCATGCTGCAGGCGGCCACGGCGCAGGTGCTGGTCGATGTCGATGCGCTCGTCGATGGCCGGCTGCCCGAAGGCGCCATCCACCTCCCACTGCACGGCCAGCGTGGCCTCGATGCGGTCGAGCGCGGCGGGCGTGCGCGCCACGATGCCCAGGCCCCGGCTGCCCATCTGCCGCAGGCGGGGGCTTTGCAGCACGGCCACGCAGGCGGGGTCGGCGCGCGCGGCGGCCTCGTCGAAGGACCGGGGGTGCGAGGTCAGCTCGGCCGACGCCGGTGCGCGCAGCACGCGTCCGTACAGCAGCCCGGGCAGGCGCGTGTCGCCCGCGAACAGGGGCTGGCCCGTGACGATGGCGTGCAGCTGGCCGGGGGCCGGGGCGGCGGGCGGCCGGGCGCCTGCGCGCGGCTGCAGGCTGCGCAGGGCGCTGGCAGGGATGTCGCGCGCGCCGAGCGTGCCCGTGGTCTGCCCCTGGGCCAGCGCCTCGCGCAGGGTGGCGCAGGCGCGTGCCAGCGGCAGGGCGAAGTCCTGCACGCTGGCGCTGCCCACGGTGGCGCGCATGCGGGCGATGTCGGTGGTGGCGGGCAGCCGCAGGTGCACCTGCGCGGGCGGCACGCCCAGCTCCTGGGCCGCCAGGCCCTGCAGCGCGGCGCTGATCTGCTGGCCCATCTCGGTGCTGGGCAGCCACAGCGTGTAGCGGCCGCCTTCGTGGCGTATCCAGCCCAGGGCGTCATCGGCGGTGGAGGTGGGGCGCTGGGGGATCACCGGCACCAGCGAGCAGCCCGCCAGCGTGACCGTGAGCGCCCCGGCGCCAGCGGTGGCCAGAAACTGGCGGCGCTTCATGGCGCGGTGCCCTGGGCGGCCTGGTGGATGGCCGCCCGCACCCGGTGCTGGGTGCCGCAGCGGCACAGGTGGGCCGACATGGCGGCGTCGATCTGCGCATCGGTGGGCCGGGGCGTGGCGCGCAGCAGGGCCACCGCGCCCATGATCTGGCCGCTCTGGCAGTAGCCGCACTGGGGCACGCGCAGGTCCAGCCAGGCCTGTTGCACGGGGTGCAGCGTGCCGTCGCCCGCAGCCAGCCCTTCGACGGTGGTGATGGCGCGCCCCTGCAGCCCGCGTGCGGTGTGCAGGCAGGCGCGCTGCGCCACCCCGTCAACGAGCACCGTGCAGGCGCCACATTGGCCCACGCCGCAGCCAAAGCGGGTGCCGACCAGGCCCAGCGGCTCGCGCAGCAGCCAGAGCAGGGGTTCGTCCTCCCAGCCGGGCGGCACGGGCTGGTGTTGCTGGTTCAGGGTGATGTGCATGCGGGCCTCCGGTGGTGGTATGGAGGCCAGTGTGCAAAGGCAGGGGCGGCAGGTCTTGAAGATCTGCGCCAGACGGACCGGTGCGGCAAGGGGCTCGCCACGCCAGGGATATGAATGAAAATGGCCGCTAGCGCTTATTCTTCAAGCGCTGGTAGCTATTATTTCGGGAGCATGGCATTCCACTGCGGCATGGTCTGCGCCCACCACAGGCGCAGGCGCATCGCCCATTGCGGCGTATAGCCCGAGGTGGCGAACCGCACCTGGCCCTGGGCGTCGATGACCACCAGTGCAGGCACGGCGCGCACGCCCCAGCTGCGCGAGAGCGTGCCCTGCGGGTCCACCGCCGTGGGCCAGGCCATGCCGCGCTGGCGCTGCACCTGCGCGACCCGATCGGCATTGCCCGATTGCATGGCCACGCCCAGCAGGGGCCAGTCGGTGGACAGGCTGGCGATGCCGGGCTCTTCCAGATTGCAGACCGCACACCATTCGGCCCAGAAATGCACGGCCACGGCCTGGCCGGGGTGCTGCGCGCGCCATTGCGCCAGGGTGGTGCCGGCGGGCGGGGTGGTGGTGGCGCCGGTGGGGTTGGATGCCATCACCAGCAATGCATCGGGCGCGGGCCCCCGGGGCAGATCGCGCGTGCGCCAGGTGTCCACCGCCACGACGGCGATCCACGCCAGCGCGAGGGTGGCCAGGTGCTGCTTCCAGCCAGTGCGCAGTGAGAACCATGCGCGGGCGAAGAAGGACCGGAGCATGGCGGGGCGATGCGCGGGCGAAGGACTGTGGATCAGCGCAGCACTTCCAGCAGGCGGTCCAGCCCGCCCTGGTTGATGGCCACCTTGGCCTGCGCGCGCACGGCGGGCTTGGCGTGGTAGGCCACCGACAGGCCCGCGGCATCCATCATGGGCAGGTCGTTGGCGCCGTCGCCCACGGCGATGGCCTGGGATGGCGCAATGCCCATGAGCGAGGCCACTTCCAGCAGCGTGCGGCGCTTTTCCGCGCCGTCGCAGATGTCGCCCCAGGCCTGGTCCACCATGCGGCCGGTGAGCTGGCCGTTGTCCACCTCCAGCATGTTGGAGCGGGCGAAGTCGATGCCCAGCCCGGCCTTCACACGGTCGGCAAAGAAGGTGAAGCCGCCCGAGACCAGCAGCGTGGTCAGGCCCGCGGCCTTGGCGGCGGTGATCAGCTCCTGGGCGCCGGGGTTGAAGCGCAGGCGCTCGGTGAACACCTGCTCCATGTGCTGCACCGTCACGCCTTTGAGCAGGGCCACGCGCTGGCGCAGGCTTTCCTTGTAGTCGGTGATGATGCCCTGCATGGCGGCTTCGGTGATGGCGGCCACCTCGGCCTTGCGGCCGGCGGCATCGGCGATCTCGTCCACGCACTCGATGTTGATGAGGGTGGAGTCCATGTCGAACGCGATGAGTTTGTAGGCGGACAGGGACAACGGGGGTTCGATGCCCTGGACAACAAGGCCGGGGGCGAATTCGGTGGCGTTTTTCATGGCGGGGCGCTCTTGGCAAATGCGGAGATCGGAACCCGCAATGGTATCGCCCGCGCCCCGGGGCTCGGGCGGAGGCGCGCAGGGCCGCATCGGCCCGGCGCCTGCTGGCGATGCCGGCGTGGAAAAACGGCAACGGTCCCCGCACAGCGGGCCGGAGCGCGCACGGCCGGGCGCATATGATTCCCGCACAACATGCAACGGAGGGAGGCAGGCGATGGCGATGCACAGGGGACGCAGGGCGGCTGGGCAGGCCGGCGCCGCACCGATCAACCGCAGGCAGGCCACGGCCGTGCTGCTGGCCGGTGCCGCCGCACCCTTCGCGGTGGCGGCCGCGCAAGATGCCGCGGCGCCCGCACCACAGGCCGCCCCCGCCGTGGCCCCATGGCCGGGCGACGACTGGGCCGAAAGCACGCCCGAGGCCCAGGGCATGGACTCCGCGGCGCTGGCCAGGCTCATCGGCTACGGCGCCGCGCAGGGCATGGACAGCCTGCTCGTCACGCGCCACGGCACCCTCGTGGCCGAAGCCTTCTACGCCCCCTACCGCGAGGGGCTCCAGCACGCCGTCAACTCCACCACCAAGGGCATCGTCGCCACGCTCACCGGCATGGCCATCCAGGACGGGCTGATCGCCTCGCGCGACGTGCCCGTGCTCGACTTCTTCGAAGGCCGCCAGGTCGCCAGCGCCGATGCCGCCAAGAAGGCCATGACCCTGGGCCACCTGCTGGACATGACCTCGGGCCTGCACTGGATCGAGCCGCTGAGCGACGCCGTGCCCGAGACCATGCTGCAGCTGGCCCGCGCGCGCGACTGGCAGGGCTTCGTGCTTGACCGGCCCATGGCCCAGGCGCCTGGAGCGGGCTTCAACTACAACAGCGGCAACACCCACCTGCTCTCGGCCATCCTCGCGCACAAGACCGGCGGCAGCACCCTGGCCTATGCGCAAAAGCGCCTGTTCGGCCCCCTGGGCATCACCGACGTGCGCTGGCGCAAGGACCCGCAGGGCATCGAAATGGGCGGCTGGGGCCTGTACCTGCACCCGCGCGACATGGCGCGCATCGGGTACCTCTACCTGCGCCGGGGCCAGTGGAACGGCCGCCAGCTGCTGCCCGCCGCCTGGGTGGAGCAGGTCTTCAATCCGGTGGTGGACATGGGTTTCGGCAGCGCCGCGCCTGCCTTCAGGTACGCCAACGGCTGGTGGAGCATCCCGTCCAGGCGCGCCTACTTCACGGCCGGCTTCAACCGCCAGCTCATCGTGGTGCTGCCCGACCTGGACGTGGTCGTGGCGGTCACGGGCCGGCGCAACTACCCGCTGCCTCCGTTCCTCGACCAGATCATTGCGGCGGCCCGCTCGCACGAGCCGCTGCCCGCCGACAGCGCCGCGCAGGAGCAGCTGGCCGCGCGCATCCGCGACGCCGGGGTGGAAAAGCCCAGCACCAGCCCGGCCACCACCCCCGAGCTGGCCGCCACCGTCTCGCGCAAGGCCTGGGTGCTGGAGCGCAACCCCCTGGGCATCCAGCGCCTGGTGCTGGACCTGACCCCCGCCAACCCGCGCTATGAAGTCACGTTCGATCCCGGCCGCCCGGAGCTGCCGCGCGAGCCCGTGGCCGGCCCCCTGGGCCTGGACGGCCTGTACCGCACCGCCCCGCAGGGCCCCGACAGGGTCGTCGCCATCAAGGGCCACTGGCTCGATGCGCAGAGCTTCCAGCTCATCTCGCGCTCGGTGGCCGATGGGGAGGTCACCGTCATCACGCTGAAATTCGAGGATGGCGGGAAGGCGGTGAACGTGGGGCTGGAGAACAACTGGGGGGTCAGGGGGCAGGTGCGGGGGCGGGCTGCCGGGTAGGGGCGGCATGTGCGAGTTCCCTGGGTAAATTTCCACTGCAGCCTTGGCCCGGTTTGGGACATGATGGACGCACACCCGTGCCAAGACGCCTGAACAGCCATTTCGACCAGAAGCCCATGACCCTCGCCCAGTCCGCAGCACCAGCGCCATCCAGCCCCCTGGGCCGCCTGCGCGGCCTCCAATCCATCGCCCGCGAAATGTCCGACGCCCCGGTCGAGATCCGCGGCCAGATTCCCCCATGGCTCATCGGCGGCAGCCTGCTGCTCAACGGCCCGGCGCTGTGGGACCTGCCGCACGGCAGCTACGAACACTGGTTCGATGGCCTGGCCATGCTGCATCGGGTGCGGCTGGCCCCGGGGGACATGGGCGGGGCCAGTGCCACCTACCGCAGCCGCTACCTGCAGACCGACGACCTGCGCGAAAGCCTGGCGGCGCGCAAGCCGGCGCGTGCGGCCTTTGGCACGCCGGACCCGGCGGGCTTCTTCACGCGCTTGCGCCACCTGCGCCACCCCAAGGTGACGGACAACGGGGCGGTGGTGATGGCGCGCATCGGCTCGCAATGGGTGGCGCAGACCGAGACGCCGCTGCTCACCAGCTTCGATCCCGACACGCTGGCCACCACGGGGCGCATCGTGTACGACGATGCCGAGGTGATCCACGTGATGTCGGCCCATGGCATGACGGACGCGCAGGGCGCCTACTGGAACGTGGGGCTGGAGGTGGGCCCCCAGTGCACCTACAAGCTGTTCAAGATCGTCCAGGGCAGTCGGCGGCGCGAGGTGCTGGCGCGCTGGTCCGTGCGCCAGGCCGGCTACCTGCATGCGTTTGCGATGACGCCCACCCATGCCATCGTGTGGCAGCCGGCCATGCGGCTCAACGCGATCAAGCTGGCGCTGTCGGGCAGGGGTTTCATCGACAGCTTTGCGTGGAACCAGTCCCTGGGCTCGCGCATCGACGCCATCTCGCTCATCGACGGCAGCGTGCGCAGCTGGGCCGTGCCGGCGATGACCGGTTTTCATGCCGTGCAGGCCTGGGACGAGCCCAGCCCCGACGGCCGTGGCGCACCCGTGCTGGTGCTGGACCTGTGCACCACCGATGGCCCCGAGATCTTCAGCGCCCTGCGTCTGGAGCGCCTGCGCGCCGGGGTGCCGGTGGGCGTGCAGCACCGCGTGCAGCGCTACCGGCTGGAGCCCGGCCGCAGCGATGCGCAGCCCCGGACGCTGGTGGAAGGCGCCAGCGTGGAGCTGCCCGCCGTGCATGGCGCCTACTGGGGCCGGAAGCAGTCCCGCCACGCCTGGTTCGCGGGCTTCGACCCCGAAGGCAAGGCGCCCATGTTCGACCGTACCGTGAAGCTGGACCTGGACGGCGGCCGCATCGCCGGCATCTGGCAGCGCGAGGCCGCCGTGCAGATGGAACCCCTGTTCGTGGACCGCCCCGGCTCCAGCGCCGAGGACGACGGCGTGCTGCTGGTGCCCACGCTGGCCGAGGACGACACCGGCACGGTGATCGGCGTGGTCGACCCGGCCAGCATGCACTGCCTGGCCACGCTGCACCTGCCGCAGGTGGTGCCGTTCGGCTTCCATGCGGCGTGGAAGCGGGCCTGAGATGAGCGTCTTCACCTGCACCGCAACCGCACCGCGCCGGTAGCAGCGGTGCGCCCGGCGGTTTGTGCCTTGCCCTGGGCCCGCCTTGCCGAGCCAGGTGGCTGGCGCTAGAACAGGTCCTGCTGGGCCGAGGTCAGGTGGGAGAAACTCTCGCCCAGCGGCTGCAGGATGGCGTCCGCGATCGGCTGGATCTGCTTGGTGAGGTAGTGCCCGTAGTCGATGGGGGAACGGCGCGCCTCCAGCGGCTCCGGCCCGTTGCGGGTCATGACGTAGCGGATCCAGCCGCCGCTCTGGTACTGCTGGGGCCGGCCCCTGCGGGCGTTGTATTCGTCGGCCATGCGGGCGGCACGCACCTGTGGCGGGACGTTGGCCACGTAGGCGTCCAGGCGGTGGCGCAGGCGCTTGCGGTAGACGAGCAGGTCGTCCTTGCCGCCGGCCAGGGTGGCCTGCGCGTAGCCGGCCACGAAGTCCCGGTAGGGCATGCCCTGGAACACGCGCGAGAGCAGCCCTTCCTGGAACTGCCGGGCCAGGGGCGTCCAGTCGCTGCGGGCCATCTCCAGGCCGCGGTAGACCATCTCCTCCTTGCCCTCCACGTCCACGCTCAGGCCGGCGTAGCGCTTCTTGCTGCCCACGTCCGATCCGCGGATGGTGGGCATGAAGAACTTCCTGTAGTGCGTGTCGAACTCGATCTCGAGGTAGTTCTCAAGGCCCTGCTCCTCGCGCAGGGTGCGCGTCCACCAGGCGTTGATGTCCTTGACCAGCCCCGCGGCCACGGCGTGCGCCTCGGCGTTGGTGTGGGTGCGCCTGAGCCAGATGAAGATGGAGTCGGTATCGCCGTAGATGGCCTCGTAGCCGCGCTGCTCCACGAAGTCGCGGGTGGCTTTCACCATCGCATGGCCGCGCAGGGTGATCGCCGAGATCACCTGCGGGTTGAAGAAGCGGCATTCCGACGCACCGAGCACGCCGGCGAACGAGTTCATCACCAGCTTCAGCGCCTGGGACAGGGGCTCGTTCTTCGCGCGCTTGGCCTCGTCGCGCGCGCGCCAGAGGGTGGTGACGATCTCCGGCAGGCAGTGCCTGTCGCGCGAGAAGCGCGTGCCCAGCGGGCCCCGGATCAGCGGCGCCGCATCGCTGGCGTGCAGGCCCTCCACATACCCCACCGGGTCGACGAGGAAGGTGCGGATGATCGAGGGGTACAGGCTCTTGTAGTCCAGCACCACCACGGAGTCGTAGAAGCCGGGCCGGGAGTCCATCACGTAGCCGCCGGGCGAGGACTTGCCCTGGATCTCGCCCACATTCGGGGCCACGTACCCCAGGCGGTGCATGCGCGGCAGGTAGTGGTGGCTGAACGCGGCGATGGAGCCGCCGAAGTGGTCCATCTGCAGGCCGGTGGTGTGGGCCCGCTCCATCACGAACTGCAGCAGCCGGGCCTTGTCGAAGATGCGCAGCACCAGCTCGCAGTCGCGGATGTTGTAGGTGGCCAGCGCGGGCTTGTCGTGCTGGTAGCGCCGCTCGATCTCGGCCATCTTGTCGTACTCGTCCCCGATCTCCTTGCCCTCGCCCAGCAGCTGCTGCGAGACGTTTTCGAGGCTGAACGACGCAAAGCTCCACACGGCCGCACGCAGCGCCTCGATGCCGTCGATGACCACCCGCCCGGGCATGGGCGCGAAGAGGTAGCCCTGCTTGCCCGGGTGCGTGCGCCAGGCAATGGGCCGGCGCTCGCGGCCCGGCAGCAGCGGCGTGGCGCACTCGTCGGCGGTCTTTTGCAGCACATGCAGGTCGAACTGGATCACGTTCCAGCCGATGACCACGTCCGGGTCGTTGCGCTCGAACCAGTCGTTGAGCTGCTCGATCATGGCCTGGCGGGTGGGGCAGTAGATGAGCGCAAAGCCCGGGGGCTCCGTGGGTGCGGAGGGCGGCTCGCCCAGCATGTACACCACGCGCTCGGCCATGCCGTCGAGCGCGATGGAGTACAGCGCCTGGTGCTGGCTGGTCTCGATGTCCAGCGACACGACTTTCAGCGCGGGCCGGTAGCCGGGCGCGGGCGCCAGCCTGCAGTCCACGCGGGCGCCGTTCTCGGTGCGCCCGCCTTCCACTTGCACACCGGCGGTGATGAAGCGTTCCATCAGGTAGCGCTCGTGCGGGCGCACATCGGCTTCGAGCAGGGAGATGCCCAGCTGCTGCAGCGAGCGCGCCAGGCGCCCCAGCTGGCGATAGTGCCTGGCGTAGACCCCGATCACGGGCTCTTGCTGAAAGCTCCTGAGCTCAAGCCCGCGCAGTTCCACACCCGGCAGGGCCAGGAGCTGCGCGTCCACCGTGCCTCGGTGCCGCGCCTCGACGAAGGCCACCGAGGTCTGGCCGGTCAGAAGCACCTTCAGCGGCCCGGCATCCGTCGCCAGCCAGTACTCGATCTCGGTGCCCGCCGGTGTGTCCCGCCAGTGGCGCGTGAGGATGAAGCCCTTCATGGGGATGGAGGCCACGGGCAGGCAGAAGGCACGCAAGGGGGTGGGAAGATCGTCGGGGTGCTGATTCTCGCCGAAGCAGCGGGCGGATGCCGTTGCCCCGCCACGCTCACCCGGTGTGGCGCTGGCGCCTTGATTCACCGGCCCGGAGTGGGGCCTTTGCCGGCGGTGCCCGGCGCTACGATGGCAGCCCCTGCAAGCACGGAGCATTCCGATGTTCAGTTTCCTGGTCGATATTGTTGTTGGCTTTTTCGAGTTCGTGGTCGACGTGCTGCTGTTCCGGTCCCAGCGCGACAGGCGCGGAAGCCGGGAGCGCAGCGTGGCCGAGGACACGCTGGCGGTGGCGCACTTCGACTTCGTGACGCTGGTGCTGATCTCGCTGGTGAGTGCGGGCCTGATGCTGCTGCTGGCCTTCGCAGTCGGTGTCCCGGTGGGCTGGAGCGTGGCCATCGGCCTGGCCGTGGGCGTGGCCTGGGGGCTGTGGCGCTATGCCCGGTTGCTGCGCGAGCCCTGACCGCCCCACCGCGCTGACGGGGTTGCCGAAGCCCGGCAGGCCCGCAGAGTGCCAGATCCATGGGAGTAGGTAGATTCTTCGGGGATGGTGCAGGCCTTGCGGGGCGGGAGGTCCGCCAGGGCGGCGGCTTACTGCGGCACCAGCCCCGCCGCCTTCACCAGCTCGGCATGGACCTTGATCTCCTGCGTGATCGCGTCCTTGAGCTGCTGGCCGGTGCCCGGCGCCACTTCCATGCCGCTGGCGGCGAGCTTGGCCTTGGTGTCAGGGTCGGCCAGGGCGGCGTGCGCGGCGCGCTGCAGCCGGTCGATGACGGGCTGGGGCGTCTTGGCCGGTGCCAGCAGGCCCACCCAGGCCGAGAGGTTCATCTCCGGCGCGCCCGCTTCGGCCATGGTGGGCGTCTGCGGCAGGGTGGCGGTGCGCTGCGAAGCCATCAGGCCCAGCGCATGCAGCTTGCCCGACTGGATGTGCGGCAGCGCCTCGGGCAGCACGGCGAACAGCATGTCCACCGTGCCGGCCAGGGCGTCGTTGATGGCCGGGGCGCCGCCCTTGTAGGGCACGTGCAGCAGGTCGGTTTTGGTGCGGGTGGTGAACATCAGCCCCGCCAGGTGCTGCGGGCTGCCGTCGCCCGACGAGGCGTAGGTCAGCTTGCCCGGCGCGGCCTTGGCGGCGGCCAGCACGGCGGCCACGGTGGGGAATTTCTGCTTGTCCTTGACCACCAGCACCATGGGCTGGTTCACGAACTTGGTGACGGGCACGAAGTCGGCTTCGGGGTCGTAGGGCAGGGTCTTGAAGATGCTCTTGTTGGTGGTGAGGAAGGACGCCGGCGAGACCATCAGCGTGTAGCCATCGGGCGCGGCGCGCGAGACCAGCGGCGTGCCGATCTGCCCGGATGCGCCGGCCTTGTTGTCCACCACGAAGGGCTGGCCCAGCTCGGCCGCCATCTTCTGCGTGACCACGCGCGCGATCATGTCGGCGCTGCCGCCCGCGGGAAGCGCCACGATGACCTTGACGGGGCGGTCGGGGTAGGTGCCCTGGGCCCAGGCAGAGGCTGCGCAATACAGCGAAAGAACGGTACAGGCCAGGGCCGGGGCAAGACGTCGAAATTGCATGGAACAGCTCCCAAGGGTGGACGGACAGCACGCCAGGCGAGCCCCCGCGGGCGCGGGTGGGCATCGCCTTTTCGCAGGTATACCGCGTGTTCCGTTCTCAAGCAATTCCTGCACCAGACCTCCCAGCACGCCAGGAAGAGGCCCCTCGAAGCGCACGTTTGCTCTTTTTTTGATAGCTGCCTGCGCTGAATGAAAAAGCGTTTCAGCCCTTTTTCTGATGCAGGTACAGATCGTCCGACCAGGTGGCCAGCCATTCGGGCTTGAACGCCACGAACACCGCGCACAGCATGCCGGTGACCACCGCGTCGCCCCAGGCCATCAGCCAGCGCGCCACGAGCGAGAGCTGGTCGCCCACACCGGGCAGCGTGTGGCCGCTCCATTGCGACAGGGTGCCCGCCACGAACAGGCACAGCGCAGTGCCCAGAAACCCCCGGCCCAGCACATAGACGAAGGCGCGCACGCCCGCGAGCGATCGGGCCCCCGCCAGGCGGCGCAGCGCCACGCCCAGCAGCAGCGCCAGCGTGGCGGGCACCACGCCCTGCCACACGGCGATGCCCAGCGCATCCCATCCGCCCAGGCCGGGCGAGACCCACGCAGCGATGGCGCCCACCGCCAGCAGCGTCGGCACGGCCAGCGGCCAACCCAGCATGAGCAGCACCAGGCACGCGCCCGACCACTGCAGTTGCAGCGGCATCTGGTGCAGCGTGGGCAGGGCCCAGACCCAGGGCAGCAGGACGAGCGTGGCCAGCAGCGGCGTCCACAGCGGGGCGGGGGCGCCGTGCCCTGCCTCATGCGCCAGGGGCTTTCGGCTGGCCAGCAGCCGCCAGGGCCGGGCGGCCAGCGCGGCAACCAGGGCGATCAGGGCCAGGGCGGCGTCCATTTCTAAATTACTATTGTTTTGATAGCTTCTGGCGCTTGATGGATAAGCGCTGGAGGCCCATTCGAATCATGTCTGCACGCGCTAGGCCACCACCGGCTGCCCCAGCGAGCGCAGGATGTCCCGCACCATCTGCGCGCGGTCCTTGGGGTCCTTCAGCTCGCGCTCGATGCGCAGCTTCTCGTTGCCCGCCAGCTTGATGTGCTTGTTCTTCTGGATCAGCTCGATGATGCGCATCGGGTCGATGGGCGGCTGGGGCTTGAAGGTGATGTGGATCACACCCGGGGCGGCATCGACCTTCACCACGCCGTAGGGCTGGCTCAGCACGCGCAGGCGGTGCACGTCGATCAGGGTCTGGGCCTGCGGCGGCAGCTTGCCGAAGCGGTCCACGATCTCTTCGAGCAGGCCGTCGATCTGGTCGGGGTTCTTGGCGGTGGCCAGCTTCTTGTAGAACGACAGGCGCAGGTGCACGTCGCCGCAGTAGTCGTCGGGCAGCAGGGCGGGGGCGTGCAGGTTGATGTCGGTGGTCACGCTCAGCGGGCTGAGCAGGTCCGGCTCCTTGCCGGCCTTGAGCGCCTTGACGGCTTCGTTCAGCATCTCGTTGTACAGCTGGAAACCCACCTCCAGCATGTTGCCGCTCTGGTTCTCGCCCAGCACCTCGCCCGCGCCGCGGATCTCCAGGTCGTGCATGGCCAGGTAGAAGCCGCTGCCCAGTTCCTCCATCTGCTGGATGGCGTCCAGGCGCTGCGCGGCGTGCTTGGTCAGGCCCTCGGTGTCGGGCACCATGAGGTAGGCATACGCCTGGTGGTGGCTGCGGCCCACGCGGCCGCGCAGCTGGTGCAGCTGCGCCAGGCCGAACTTGTCGGCGCGGCTCATGATGATGGTGTTGGCCGTGGGGACGTCGATCCCGGTCTCGATGATGGTCGAGCACAAGAGGATGTTGTAGCGCTGGGCCACGAAGTCGCGCATCACGCGTTCGAGCTCGCGCTCGGGCATCTGGCCGTGGGCCACGGCGATGCGGGCTTCGGGCAGTATCTCTTCGAGCTTCTGGCGGCGGTTCTCGATGGTCTCCACCTCGTTGTGCAGGAAGTAGACCTGCCCGCCGCGCTTCAATTCGCGCAGCACCGCCTCGCGGATCACGCCCGTGCCCTCGTTGCGCACAAAGGTCTTGATCGCCAGGCGCCGCTGCGGCGCGGTGGCGATGACCGACAGGTCGCGCAGGCCTTCGAGCGCCATGCCCAGCGTGCGCGGTATGGGTGTGGCCGTCAGCGTCAGCACGTCCACCTCGGCGCGCAGGGCCTTCATCTGCTCCTTGTGGCGCACGCCGAAGCGGTGCTCCTCGTCGATGATCAGGAGGCCCAGGTTGTGGAACTTGGTGGACTCAGACAGCAGCTTGTGCGTGCCCACCACGATGTCCACCGTGCCGTCGCCGATGCCCTTGATAGCCGCAGTAATCTCCTTGCCTGAGCGAAAGCGCGACACCTCGGCCACCTTCACCGGCCATTTGCTGAAGCGGTCCACCAGCGTCTGGTAGTGCTGCTCGGCCAGCAGCGTGGTGGGCGCGAGGAAGGCCACCTGCTTGCCGCCCGTGACGGCCACGAAGGCTGCGCGCAGGGCCACCTCGGTCTTGCCGAAGCCCACGTCGCCGCAGACCAGGCGGTCCATGGGGCGGGGGCTGATCATGTCCTGGATCACCGCGTGGATGGCGGCGTTCTGGTCGGCCGTCTCCTCGAAGCCGAAGTCGTTGGCAAAGGTCTCGTAGTCCTGCGGGCTGTAGCGGAAGGCATGGCCCTCGCGCGCGGCGCGGCGGGCGTAGATGTTGAGCAGCTCGGCCGCGCTGTCGCGCACCTGCTCGGCGGCCTTGCGCTTGGCCTTTTCCCATTGGCCGCTGCCTAGCTTGTGCAGCGGCGCCTCGTCGGCACTCACGCCGGTGTAGCGGCTGATCAGCTGCAGCTGGCTCACGGGGACGTAGAGCACGGCCTTGTCGGCGTATTCGAGGTGCAGGAACTCCTGCATGGCGGGCGTGCCGTCGGAGTTCTTGTTGCCCACGTCCATGTTCACCAGGCCGCGGTAGCGCCCGATGCCGTGCGCGCTGTGCACCACGGGGTCGCCCACGTTGAGCTCGGCCAGGTCCTTGATCAGCGCCTCGACGTCGCTCACCTGCTCCTGCTTCTTGCGCCGGCGCGTGGTGGGGCCGGCGGCAAACAGCTCGGTCTCGGTGACGAAGTCGATGCCGTCCTCGACCCAGCTGAAGCCCACCGTGAGGCCGGCGGTGGCGATGCCGACCTTTTCGTCGGCCGTGCCCTGGAACTCGGCCAGCGAGTCGAAGGCCGGCGGGTTCACACCGCTGGCGCGCAGAAAGTCGAGCAGGCTCTCCCGCCGGCCGGCGCTCTCGGCCAGCAGCAGCACGCGGTGCTGGGTGTTGCGGATATGCGCGTGCAGCCGGGCCAGCGGGTCCTCGGCCCCGCGCACCACCGACAGGTCGCCGAGCTTGTGGAAGTGCGGGTTGTCATCCACGTCCTCCACGCCGGGGCGGATGGACAGCTGCGCATGCTCCTTGGCGCGCGTGTAGAACTGGTCGGCCGAGAGGAACAGCTCCTCGGGCGGCAGCACCGGGCGCTCGGGATCGCCCTGCACCAGTCGGAAGCGGTCTTTCGTGTCCTGCCAGAAGCGCTGGAAGGCGGGCTCCAGGTCGCCGTGCAGCACCACGGTGGCTTCTGACCCGAGGTAGTCGAACACCGTCGCTGTTTCATCGAAGAACAGCGGCAGGTAGTACTCGATGCCGGCCGTGGCCACGCCCGCGCCCATGTCCTTGTAGATGCGGCTCTTGGTCGGGTCGCCCTCGAGCATCTCGCGCCAGCGGCTGCGGAACTTGGCGCGCGCCTCATCGTCCATGGGGAACTCGCGGCCGGGCAGCAGGCGCACCTCGGGCACGGGGTACAGGCTGCGCTGGCTGTCGGGGTCGAAGGTGCGGATGCTGTCGATCTCATCGTCGAACAGGTCCACCCGGTACGGCACCAGCGAGCCCATGGGGAACAGGTCGATCAGCCCGCCGCGCACCGCGTACTCGCCCGGGCTCACCACCTGCGAGACGTGGCTGTAGCCCGCCAGCGTGAGCTGGGCCTTGAACTTTGCCTCGTCGAGCTTTTGCTTGACCTTGAAATGGAAGGTGTAGCCGGCCAGGAAGGACGGAGGGGCAAGGCGGTACAGCGCCGTGGTGGCGGGCACCAGCACCACGTCGGCCCCGGTGTCCTTGTCCTTCTGGCTGATGCGCCAGAGGGTGGCCAGCCGCTCGCTGATCAGGTCCTGGTGCGGCGAGAAGGTGTCGTAGGGCAGCGTCTCCCAGTCCGGGAAGAGCGCGCAGCGCAGCGTGGGCGCGAAGAACGCCATTTCCTCGATGAGGCGCTGCGCATCGGTGGCATCGGCCGTGACGATGGCGGTGGTGCGGCCGGCGGCCTTGTCGCGCTCGGCCAGGCGGGCCAGCAGCAGCGAATCGGCGCTGCCCACGGGGCGGGGCAGGGTGAAGCGTTTTCCGGGGGAGAGTTTGGGCAGTTCCATGCGCGCTGTGTCGTCTGGGCCCACGGCATCCCCTGGCGCACAAAACGCACGCAGGCCGCACGGGTGGGCAACCGGAGATTCTAGAATGGGCGGGCCATGACTGCTGTGCTGTTGCCAACACCCCTCGTTCCCTTGTCCGCCCACGGACGTTTCTGGGCGCTGGTGCCCTGCGCGGGAACGGGGTCGCGCGCCGTGGCGGCCCCGCCTGCGGCAATGGTGCCGGCCCCGGGCCTGTCTGCCGGGTCCACGCTGGGGGTCTTTTCCGCGTCCGAGGCGGCGGCACCACCCGTCGCTGCGTTGCCCAAGCAATACCACCTGGTGGCGGGGCATCCCATGGTGCTGCACACGCTGGCGGCCTTTGCCGGGGTGGGCCGGCTGCTGGGCACGCTGGTGGCCATGGCGCCGGGCGACCGTTTCCTGGATGCGCATGCGCACCCGGCGTACTTCGCGGTCGAATGCGGCGGCCCCACGCGCGCCGATACGGTGCTGGGCGGCCTGCGGGCGCTGCTCGCGCGGGGCGCGCAGCGGGATGACTGGGTGCTGGTGCACGATGCGGCGCGCTGCCTGGTCACCACGGCGCAGATCGACCACCTGATCGATGTGTGCGCGCAGGACAGCGTGGGCGGCCTGCTCGCACACCAGCTGGCCGACACGCTCAAGACCTCGATCGACGGCCCCGGGGGCGTGCGCGTGGCCTCCACCGTGGACCGCAGCAACAAGTGGCTGGCGCAGACGCCGCAGATGTTCCGCATAGGCCCCCTGATGGACGCGCTCGACAAGGTGGGATCGAACGTGACCGACGAGGCCAGCGCCATGGAAGCCATGGGCCTGCACCCGCGCCTGGTGCCCGGCGGCGCGCAGAACTTCAAGGTCACCTACCCCGACGATTTCGCGCTGGCCGAGGCCGTGCTGGCGCAGCGCGGCCACGGCACCACGCTGGCCCGCTTTGGTGGCGAACGCGGGCAGGGGGCGACCGAGACGGGGCGCAAGACGATTTTCTGAGCCTGCCCGCGCAAGGGCAGGACGACCATGAGCCCCTGGCGGGCAGAAGGCGAACGAACGGATGAACTTCAGGATTGGAGAAGGCTGGGATGTGCACGCACTGGTGCCCGGGCGGCCGCTGGTGATTGGCGGGGTGACCATCGAGCACACCCTGGGCCTGCTGGGCCATTCCGATGCCGACGTGCTGCTGCACGCCATTACCGATGCGATCCTGGGGGCCGCGGGCCTGGGGGACATCGGCCGCCATTTTCCCGATACCGATGCGCAGTTCCGGGGCGCCGATTCGGCCGTGCTGCTGGCCGAGGCCGCGCGCCGCGTGCGCGCCGCGGGCTACGCCATCGGCAATGTGGACAGCACGGTGGTGGCCCAGGCGCCTCGCCTGGCGGCCCACATTCCCGGCATGTGCCAGTGCATTGCGAAGGCCCTGGGGGTCGACCCCGGCCAGGTCAACGTGAAAGCCAAGACCGCCGAGCGCCTGGGGCCCGTGGGGCAAGGCCTGGCGATGGAGGCACGGGCCACCGCCCTGATTTTCAAGGCCTGACACTCTGCGGCGGCAGCGCGTCCTGGGGCGCGCTTCGTCAGGCGCTTTCGCGCCCGATGATCGCGAAGCCGATGTCCACCACCGGTTCGGCCACGGGGCGGCCCTCGGCGCGGTCGGCGATCAGTCGGGCAGCCGTCTGGCCCATGCGCGTGCCGTCGATGCGCACGGTGGAGAGGCTGGGGCTCACGGTCTGCGCGAAATCGATGTCGCCAAAACCCATCACGGCCAGTTGTTCCGGCACGGACATGCCGCGCACGCGGGCTTCGGTCAGCACGCCCAGGGCCAGCATGTCGGAGCTGCAGAACACGGCGTCGATGTCGGGGTGCCCGGCGAGCAGCGCGGCCAGGCCGTCGCGCCCATCGGCATGCGTGGTGGGTGACTTGCCCAGACGCACGGCAGGCGCGCGCAGGCCCAGGCGCTCGGCAGCGGATTCGAAGCCCCGTGCGCGGCGTGCGGCGCGCTCGTCGCCGCCACTGAGCAGTGCCAGGCGGCGCCGGCCTCTGGAGTACAGATGCTCGCACACGGCAGCGCCCAGCTGTTCGTGCCGCAGCCCCACCAGCATGTCGATGGGCGTGGAGGTGAAATCCCAGGTCTCCACGGTGGGGATGCCCGATGCCATGAGCATGCGGCGCCCTTCGGGCGAATGCATGATGCCGGTGACCACGATGCCGTCCGGGCGCCGGCCGACGATGGCGCGGAGCAGCTCGTCCTCGCGCGAGTGTGCATAGCCGACCTGGCCCACCATCACCTGGAACCCTCGCAGCTCCAGCGCATCGGTGAGCGCCTGCACCATCTCGCCGAACAGCGGCCCCGTGAGCGTGGGCACCAGCGCGGTGACCACATGGCTGCGCGCCGATCGCAGTCCCCCGGCGACCAGGTTGGGCACGTAGCCCATGCTGGAGACGGCCTCCTGTACGCGCACCCGCGTCGCCTCCGACACCTGGTGCGGTGTGTTGATGGCGCGCGAGACGGTGATCATCGAGACCCCGGCCCGCTCGGCCACCTCGCGCAGCGTGACCGAAGGACGGTCGCGGGTGGCGGGCGCAAGGGAGGGGGAGGGCGGGGAGGCTGGCATGCGGGGAAGTCTATAAGAACCTGCTCAGTCTCCTTGGGGAGTCGCACAAGTGCTTTGCCGGGATGGAATGCCAGGCGCGGTGCGCAGCCGACGGCCCGTGTTATCGGCAAGCGCCGCAACGCCGCAGACCGCCCGGCAAGGCTGTTGCCCTTCTGTTTGGAGTGAAATCGGGCGATTGGACGCCCAGGCTGCCTGCATGGACATGAGCCCACGCGGCGCACCCGACGCGCCCACTCATCCCGATTGCCCTCCGATGCGACCTCCAAAAAGAGACTGAGCCGGTTCTGAGACCCGTCGCGGCGGATGGCAGGCGGAGGCGGCCAAATGTCATTGCATCGACAGTCACGGACGGCGTCCATGCCTAGCATGCCGCCATGACCTGTTCGCCCCCATGCACATCCCCAGCCGCGCCAGCGGCAAGCCGGGTTTCCGCCGCCCCCACCTCCCTACCAGAGCTGCGGCAGGCGGTGGACTGGGCCATCGTCTCGCGGCGCAGCATCCGCGCATTCCTGCCCACGCCGGTCTCCCTCGAAGAGGTGCATTCCATCCTCGACGTGGCGCGCCATGCGGCCTCGGGCATGAACACGCAGCCCTGGCGCGTGCACGTGCTCACGGGGGCCGCGAAGGAGCGGCTGAGCACCGCCATCGCCGCCGTGGACAACGATGAGGATGAGGCTGCGACCCTCACCGAGCCGTACCACTACTACCCGCTCGAATGGGTATCGCCCTATGTCAACCGGCGCCGCAAGGTGGGATGGGACCTGTATGGCCTGCTCGGCATCGCCCGGGGCGACAAGGCGCGCATGCACGCCCAGCACGGCCGCAACTACCGCTTCTTCGATGCGCCCGTGGGGCTGATCTTCACGGTGAACCGGGTGATGCAGGCCGGCAGCCTGATGGACTACGGCATGTTCCTGCAGAGCGTGATGGTGGCGGCCCGCGCGCGCGGGCTCGACACCTGCCCGCAGGTGGCGTTCACCAAATTCCACCAGGTCATTGCCGCCGAGCTGGGCATCCCCGATACCGAGATGGTGGTCTGCGGCATGAGCCTGGGCCACGCCGACCCGGCGGGCATCGAGAACACGCTGGTGACGGAGCGCGAGAGCGTCGAGTCGTTCACCACCTACCACCCATGAACGCGCAAAACAGGAGACCAGCATGAGCCAAGCAGCCCACCACAGCCCCTACCAGCACGGCCTGGAACGCACCCCCGCCAACCACCTGCCGCTCACGCCGCTGGGCTTTCTGGACCGCAGCGCGCAGGTGCATCCCGAAGGCATCGCCGTGGTACATGGCGGCACCACGCAGACCTGGGCGCAGACGCGCGAGCGCGCCTACCGCCTGGCCAGCGCACTGGCACAACGCGGCGTGCAGCGCGGCGACACCGTGGCCATCCTGGCGCCCAACACGCCCGCGATGCTGGAGGCGCACCTGGGCATCCCCCTGTGCGGTGCGGTCATCAACGCCGTCAACTGCCGGCTCGACGCCGAGGCCATCCGCTTCATCCTGCGCCACGGCGAGGCGCGCGTGCTGCTGGTGGACAGCGAATTTTCGGCGCTCGCGGCCAGGGCCGTCGAGGGCCTGGCGCAGCAGCCGCTGGTGATCACCATCCACGATGCGGGCCTGCCCGCGCAGCCGGCCCTGGGCGGGCTCGACTACGAAGCCCTGCTGGCCGAAGGCGACCCGGCCTTCGAAGGCCTGTGGCCCGAGGACGAGTGGGACCCGATCGCACTGAACTACACCTCGGGCACCACCGGCGACCCCAAGGGCGTGGTGCCCAGCCACCGCGGGGCCTACCTCATGAGCCTGTTGCAAATGACCGACTGGGCGATGCCGCGCCGCCCGGTGTATCTGTGGACGCTGCCCATGTTCCACGCCAACGGCTGGTGCTTCACCTGGGCCGTCACGGCCGCGGCGGGCACGCATGTGTGCCTGCGCAAGGTCACGGCCAAGGCCATCTTCGAGGCCATTGCCGAGCACGGTGTGGACCATTTCTGTGCCGCGCCCACCGTGCTGGCCATGCTGGCGAATGCACCGGCGCACGAGCGCATCGCGCTGCCGCGCCCGGTGCGCGTGCTCACGGCGGGCTCGCCGCCGCCCGCCGCCATCCTGCAGGCCATCGCCGCGATGGGCTTCGATGTGGACCATGTGTACGGCATCACCGAAGTCTCGGGCACGCCAGTGAGCTGCGTGCGCCAGCCCGGGTGGGCGGCCCTGCCCGAAGCCGGGCGTGCCCGGCTGCAGGCGCGCCAGGGCGTGCGCGCCGCGGCGCTGGAGCACCTGCGCGTGCTCGACCCCGACACGCTGGAGCCCGTGCCGGCCGATGGCGTGACGGCTGGCGAAATCATGCTGCGCGGCAATACTGTGATGAAGGGCTACCTCAAGAACCCCGGCGCCACGGCCAAGGCCTTTGCCGGCGGCTGGTTCCACACCGGCGACATCGCGGTGCTACACCCCGACGGCTATGTGCAGATCACCGACCGCTCCAAGGACGTGATCATCTCGGGCGGCGAGAACATCTCCTCGGTGGAGGTGGAAGACGTGCTGCACCGCCACCCCGCCGTGCTGCTGGCCGCCGTGGTGGCCCAGCCCGACGAACGCTGGGGCGAGGTGCCCTGCGCCTTCGTGGAGCTCAAGCCCGATGCCGCAGGCAGCGTCAGTGCCGAGGAGCTGATCGAGTTCTGCCGCAGCCATCTGGCGCGCTTCAAGTGCCCGCGCCAGGTCGTGTTCGAGGTCTTGCCCAAGACTGCCACCGGCAAGATCCAGAAGTTCCGCCTGCGCGAGATCGCGGGCAGCCGCGAGGCCATCACCAAGCTGGCACAGATTCAGGCAGAGCCCGCAGGCTGAGCATTCAGCCTTCTCGTGCGATGGCCTGCAGCACCTGCAGGTCGATCACCTCGATGGAGCCATAGCCCAGGCGGATCGCACCCCGGTCCTGCAGTTCCTGCAGCGCCCGGTTGGCCACCTGGCGCGACACGCCCGACAGGCGCCCCAGCTCCTCCTGCGACAGCGTGATGCGCCGCGCGGTGTTGGGGAACAGCGCATCGTTGAACAAGCCTGACAGGCTGTAGGCCACCTGCGCCGTGGTGTCGCCCAGCCGGTCGGTCTGCACCTGCGCCACGTAGTGCGCCAGGCGCGCGTTGAGCTGCCCGATCAGCCACAGCGCAAAAGGGTGGCTCTCTTGCAGCAGCCGCAGGAACTCGCTGCGCGGCAGCAGGGCCACCACGCTGTCGGTCAGCGCCGTCACGGCATAGGGCCGGGGCTCGTCCTTGAGCACCGAGCCCTCGCCAAACCAGGCGCCCGAGGGCACGCCCGCGAAAGTGCTGGTGCGGCCTTCGGCGGTGATGTTGTCCAGCTTGAGCATGCCTTCCATCACCCCGGCCCAATGCGTGGTGGGCGTGCCCTTCGAGAACACCGCGCCGCCCGCAGGGTAGCTGCGCACCGTGATCGCCCGGCGCACGCGCGCGGCCTCCTCGGCGGTGAGGGCGGACATCCAGGGCGACTGGGCAAGGAAGAGGTCGAGGGGGTCTGCGGTCATGGTGGCGTGGAAACAGGCACCGCCGGATTCTGCGGGAGATCACGCTCCGCGCCAATGGGGCCGGCCCGAAGGTTCAGGCAATGCCCGTCACATGGTCGCGCAGCAGCGGCACATGCACGATCAGCGAGCCCTTGTTGGGCTCGATGCGCACGATGCCCCGGGGCTTGAACACGCTGAGCGCCACGTTCACCCGCTGGCGCGAGAGCCCGCAGATCAGGGCCAGTTCCTGCTGCGAGATCAGCAGCTCCTGCACCGCCTCGCCCTGGCTGTCGGCCAGCATCAGAAGGGCCCGGGCCACCCGCGTCTCGGGCCCGCGCAGGCGCGATGCCTCCAGCATGCCCACGAACACCCCCATGCGCGCGTTCATGATGTCGCAGATCACATGGTTGAACGCGATGGACGACTGGCGCAGCGTCTCGAAGGTCTCCACCGGCACCAGGCACAGGTGGGCCGGCGTGAGCGAGCGCAGGTCGTACTGGCGCAGTTCTTTCTTGAGCAGCGAGCCCTCGCCGCCCCATTCGCCCTCGCGCAAACAATACAGCGTGGTTTCGGCACCGTCCGACGCCACCACGTACATCTGCAGGAAGCCGCGCACCAGCCCGTACCAGTGGGTGCAGGGTTGCCCCCGGTGGGCCACCAGCTCGCCGGGGACGGTGATCCGCTCGCTCGCGGTGCGCAGGACCACGGCTTGCAACTCGGGCGACAGCACGCAGTACCAGGCCGACGACTCCAGGAAGTCCACCATGCCGGTGCCTGCGGGGGCATGTGCTGCCCCTTTCCCGCGTGAGGGCACGGGCGTTTCAAGCGGGCTCGATGGGATGCGAGAAGGCATGGCTTGAGTCCCTGGGTGGTCAGAGCTTGCAGTATCGGTCAGGGGGATAGCTTGAACGCGCGGCGCGCGTTGCCCGCCAGGTACAAGGCACTCGTCTCTGCGTCCAGGCCCAGGGCATCGAGCCCAGCCAGGCATTCTGCCGGTGTGAGCATGGGGTAGTTGGTGCCGAACAGCACCTTGTGCCGGCCCGGGCCGCGCAGGTAGGCGACCAGTTCTGGCGGGAAGCGCGAGGCCTTGTAGGCCGATGTGTCCACATAGACGTTGGGATGCTTCATCATCAGCGAGACCATCTCGTTCACCCATGGGAAACCGATGTGTCCGCCCACGATGCGCAGATCCGGGAATTCATGTGCCACGTGGTCCAGGTACGGCATCGGCCGGCCCGGCTCGGAAGGGCGCATGGGGCCTGCATGCCCGACCTGCAGGCAGAAGGTGACGTCCAGTTCCACGCATTCGGCATACAGTGGGTAGTAGCGGCGATCGTCGGGCGGCAGGCCCCAGAGCCAGGGCAGCACACGCACGCCCTTGAAGCCGAACTGCCGCACGCAGCGGCGCAGTTCGCGCACGGCGTCCATGGGCCGGTGGAGATCGACCGAGGCGATGCCCACCACCTGGCCGGGATGCGCCTGCGTGGCCGCTGCCACCTCGTCGTTGGTGATCATCGGCCCGGCAGGCCCCCACCAGGCGCTGGCCAGGACGCGCTGGACGCCCTGGGCGCGGAAGGTCGCCAGCGCTTCATCGTGCGTGATGCCGGGGTTTTCCTGCGCCAGGGAGCGCCAGTGGGTGGGCCAGCGGCGCAATGAATCGAACATGGAGTCCAGCAGGTAAGGCCGGTTCGGCAATTGCATCCAGGCATCGATGATTTCAGGCATTGGTGGTGCTCCCCGGCGTGGTGCTGGTTGGGTTGAAATGGTCGTCGAAGCCTTGCAGGCTGGGCATGGGCAGTACAGGCCGGGTGCCCAGGGCCTGGAGTTCGTTCCACAGGCGCATGAGCATGCCGGCCCGCGTGGCATCGTCCACATAAGGCACGTGGTGCGCAAAGAAGGGTTCGTAGACGGAGAACCCCGCATACCCCAGCGTGCCCTGCAGCAGGTGGCGCATCATTCCAGTGAGCTCGCCGTGCAGGGCGCCGGTGCCGAACATGTGCTCGCGCCCGCCCAGGGCGGCCACCACCAGCGCATGTTTGCCCACCATGCCACCCCGGTCGTACACCCGCCGTCCCCCGTAGAACACGCCGGACAGGAACACCCGGTCTATCCAGCCCTTCATCTGCGCCGGCACCGAGAACCAGAACACCGGGAAGACGAGCACCAGCAGGTCTGCGTCTACCACTGCCCGGACCTCGTTCTCGATCTCGGGGGCGAGGCTGCCGTGCTCCCACGCGTGCCGCTGCTCCAGCGGGTACACCAGGTGTCCGGGGCTTGCCCGTTCGCCGAAATCCGTGGCACTGGCCACGGCGCCAAAGCCCGCCGCATGCAGGTCGGTCGCGCTGGTTTGCCAGCCTGCGTTGGCCAATGCCGCCTGGGTGGTGTCGCGCATGGCCGCGACGAAAGAACGAGGTTCGGGGTGGGTATAGACGATGTGGGCACGCGGCATGGGGCTCGCTTTCAGGCTGGGTTCGTTGGCAGGTTTGTAGCCCGGAACCGCCGCGTGCGTTGTCGTTGCAAAGACAACATGGCCGAGCCCTTGTGGCTAGCATGAAGCTGGCAATCAGCAAGCTTTTGCAGACCCACGAAGGAGACACCCATGGCATGGCATATCGAGGCGGTGGACGGCTGCGCCGTCGTCCGCATGAACACCAACAAGGTCAACGTGCAGAACGCGCTTTTTTTTGCCGACCTGCACGATGCCTTCGACCGGCTCGAACGCGAGTTCGGTGAACTGCCGGTGGTGCTCACGGGGCAGGGCGACGCGTTCTCGGCCGGGATCGATTTCGACTACAGCTTCGGCATCTTCGGCAGCGGGAGCAAGGATGCCGTCCGCGAGTGGTACAAGGCCTACCGCGAGACCAATCTGCGGATCTTCGAGTACTCCCGGCCCACGGTAGCGGCGGTCAACGGCCATGCCATCGCGGGCGGGCTGATCACGGCGCTGGACTGCGACTTCCGCGTGGCGGCGCGCAAACCCGCCAAGTTCGGCCTGAACGAAGTGCCCATCGGCATCCCCATGCCGGCGGCCTACGTGGAGATCATCAAATACGCCCTGGGCGACCAGGTGGGCGCGCTCGCCACGCTGCGCGGCAAGCTCTACACACTGGAAGAGGCCGAGCGACTGGGTTTCTTCCACGAGGTGGTGGAGCCCGAGCAACTGCTGGCCACGGCCATCGGCTATGCGAAGTGCATCACGCCCGACTGCAACACCGCCTACGCGATGTCCAAGAAGGCGCTGCACGACAGCGTGATGCGCCAGATCGAGGAGCGCACCGTGGCCCTGGACGACTACCTGCCTGCCGGCATGGGCGACGCGGGCAACCGCCGTGCGCAGGACCGCCGCCGGCAAGAGATCATGCGCAAGCGTTGAAGCACAGGGGTATCCATGATCGACCTCTACAGCTGGCCCGCACCCAACGGGCACAAGGTGCACATCCTGGTGGAGGAGCTAGGCGTTCCCTACCGCCTGGTGCCCATCAATATCACCCAGGGCGACCAGCACCAGCCGGCCTACCGTGCCATCAACCCCAATGGCAAGATCCCGGCCATCGTCGACCATGCCCCGGCCGATGGGGGCGGGCCCTTCACGGTGTTCGAGACCGGCGCCATCCTGCTGTACCTGGCGGACAAGGCGCAGCGCTTCGTGCCCGCCGAACTGCGTGCACGAAGCGATGTGCTGCAGTGGCTTTTCTGGCAGGTGGGCGGGCTCGGGCCGATGATGGGGCAGGCGCAGCATTTCTTTCGCTATGCGCCAGAGCCGATTCCCTACGGCATCGGGCGCTACCAGAACGAGACGCGGCGGCTGCTCAAGGTACTCGATGAGCGGCTCGAAGGCCGCGAGTACATTGGCGGCGCCTATTCCATCGCCGACATCGCCTGTTTTCCGTGGGTGCGCATCCACAAGATGACGGGCGTTGCGCTGGACGATTTTCCGCGCTTGCAGGCCTGGTATGGCCGTGTGCGCAGCCGGCCCGCCGTGGGGCGAGCGATGGACCTGTTGCGCGGGAGCTGGGTGGATGTGACCACGTCCAGCGACGCCAGGCACAACCTCTTCGAGCGCGGGTAACCGGGCATGCCGGACCACAGCAGCACGGCAGGCGTGGATGCCTTCATCGATCTGCGCAGCCCGTACTCGTACCTGGCGCTGCGGCAGGCGCGCGATCTGGAGCAGCGCAGCGGGCTGCGCTTCGACTGGTGGCCATACATCACGGACTTTCAATCGGCTTATGGCGGCGAGGTGAGCGAGCGCTCCCCGCGCGACGTGGCCAAGCTCAAGTACCTGTACATGGACTGCCGGCGCCTGGCTCAGCCGCAAGGCCTCACCATCCGCGCCACCACCAAGCTGTGGGACGCGACACTGGCCAGCCAGGCCCTGCTGTTCGCGCGGTCGCGGCAAAGGCTGTGGGAGTTCTGCGATCCGCTGCTGGCCGCGTTCTGGCGCCGCGAGTTCGACCTCGAGTCACCCGAGCAGGTGGAGTCGGCCCTGGTGGGTGCTGGGCTCAGCGCGGGCGACTGGCGCGGCTACCTGCAGCAATGCGCACAGAGTGACTTTGCGATGGCTGTGGGCAGGGCCGAAGCGCTGGGCGTGTTTGGCGCGCCATCGTTCGTCTGCCAGGGCGAGCTGTTCTGGGGCGGCGACCGCATGGAGTTGCTGGCACGGCGCCTGGAGGCCTTGCGCAACAGTGCAGATGCCAGTTGACGTGCGGCGAAACCAGCCAGAGGACGGGGTGGTGCGGTATGTGCAAGCAGGTGTGAGGGTGGTGGGGCTGGCCCGGCCCATGGTGCCAGAATGACCCATTGCCCAAGCACTACCGGAAAGCCCCATGCCCCGCTGGAATGCCCTGTTGATGAAGGCTGTGCTGGCCGCCACCGCTCTCGGGCTGGTACATGCTGCGCTACCTGGGCCGCTGCACGGGCGCGGACCGGTGGGTGTTGCTGAGTAGCGTGGCCGGCGTCGAGGCCGAGAGCGCCGGCGGTGCCAACGTGCAGGGCGTGTACCTGGTAGCCACCGGGGCCGATGGCTACCAGCCCTGGTGTCGCTGGACAACCAGCGCGTGCTGATCGCCTGTCGGCTGGACGGCCAGCCACTGGCACGCGGTATGGCGCGGCTGGTGGTAGCGGGCGATGGCAAGGCCGGCCGCCCGGTCTCGGCGCTCGAAACCATCGAGGTGTTTGCGGCCGCGCCTGCGGTGCGGTAGCCGAGAAGGGGTCACGCCGTCGGCACAACGGTCTCGTACCCGGCGTCCTCCGGGCATCGACGGGGCCGTTCGGGCCGGCTCCGGTTAGCCCACACCCTTCCGCAATTTCCCAAGATGTCGCATAACAAAGGGTTTTCCCTATGGCCTATGGAAATGTTAACGTTAACATTCATGCGTTGCTGCCGTTTAGGCATGGTCTGAAGCGAGTTTTCAAGTCGCTTTGGTCGGTCTGAAAGGCGGCTCGCCCCCTTGAACACTGCTTGATACCGCTGAAGGCAGGGTGCTGCAAGCCACTTGTACGACCTGTTGATACGCCCTGACCACCCACCAGACCTGATACCACCATCCATGACCCCGCAAGACCTCAAATCCATCATGGGCTCCGGCCTGCTGTCCTTCCCCATCACGGACTTCGACGAGCAGGGTGAATTCCGCCCCAGGACCTACATCGAGCGCCTGGAGTGGCTGGCCCCCTACGGCGCCAGCGCCTTGTTCGCCGCCGGCGGCACGGGCGAGTATTTCTCGCTCTCGGGCCCCGAGTACGGCCAGGTCATCAAGACCGCCGTGGACACCTGCCGCGGCAAGGTGCCGATCATTGCCGGCGCCGGCGGCCCCACCCGCACCGCCATCGCCCATGCCCAGGAGGCCGAGCGCCTGGGCGCCCACGGCATCCTGCTGTTGCCCCACTACCTGACCGAAGCCGGCCAGGAGGGCCTGATCGAGCATGTGGCCGCCGTGTGCAACAGCGTGAAGTTCGGCGTCATCGTCTACAACCGCGACCGCACCAAGCTCACCGCCGATTCCCTGGCCATCCTGGCCGACCGCTGCCCCAACCTGATCGGCTTCAAGGACGGCGTGGGCAATATCGAGACCATGTCTTCCATCTTCATGAAGATGGGTGACCGCTTCTCCTACCTGGGCGGCCTGCCCACGGCCGAGGTGTATGCGGCGGCCTACAAGGCGCTGGGCACGCCGGTGTATTCGTCCGCAGTGTTCAACTTCATTCCCAAGACGGCGATGGACTTCTACAAGGCCGTGGCGGCCGACGACACGGCCACGCAGCACAGGCTGCTCAAGGAGTTCTTCATGCCCTACCTGGCCATCCGCAACCGGGTGGAAGGCTATGGCGTGAGCATCATCAAGGCGGGCGCCAGGATCGTGGGCCATGACGGTGGGCCGGTGCGCGCGCCGCTGACGGACTTGAAGCCCAGCGAGATGGAAGAGCTCAAGGCGCTCATCGACAAGCTCGGCCCGCAGTAAGCGCGCCCCCCTGTCCCAGGCCAACCCTTCAACCCAAGGCCCCGCAGAGGGCCGCCGACCACCACCACCACCACCTCAGGAGACATCCCTCATGTTCGTCAAGCAACTGCTGCTCGTCGCCGGCGCCTGCACCCTGGCGTTTTCCGCATCGGCCCAGACAGCCGCCACGCCCTGGCCCGAAAAGCCCGTCACCATCGTTGTGCCGTTTCCGGCGGGCGGCTCCACCGACATGGTGGCGCGCGCCATGGCCCAGCACATGGGCGACAAGCTGGGCCAGAACTTCGTGGTGGACAACCGCCCCGGTGCCACGGGCACGCTGGGTGCGGGTGCCGTCAAACGCGCCGCGCCCGATGGCTACACCTTGCTGGTGTCGTCCCTGGGCGCCTTCGTGGTGGCACCGCACCTGCTCAAGAGCGTGCCTTACGACGCGCTCAAGGATTTCGACTACATCACCGTGCCCGTGCAGGCGCCCAATGTGCTGGTGGCCTCGCCGGCGCAAAAGGCACGGACCGTGAAGGAGGTGATCGCGCAGCTCAAGGCCAACCCCGGCAAGGTGAGCTTCGCGAGTTCGGGCAACGGCTCGTCGGACCACCTCTCGGCCGAGGTCTTCTGGCAGCAAAGCGGCACCGAAGGCCTGCACATTCCCTACAAGGGCGGCGCGCCGGCCATCAACGACCTGCTGGGCGGGCAGGTGGAGTTCTCGTTCCAGAACGTGAACGCGGTGCTGCAGCACATCCGCGGCGGCAAGCTGCATGCGATTGCCGTCACCGGCGACAAGCGCAGCCCCGTGCTGCCCGACGTGCCCACCCTGGCCGAGGCCGGCGTGGCCGGTGCCGAGGTGTACTCGTGGCAGGGCATGGCCGCGCCCAAGGGCCTGCCACCCGCGCTCAAGAAGAAGCTTTCGGATGCCGCCATCGCCGCCATGAACGATCCCGCCGTGAAGAAGCGCATGCTCGACCAGGGTCTGGAGATCGTGGCCAGCACGCCCGAGGCTTTCACCGCCTACCAGGCACGCGAATTCGCGCGCTGGAAGACGGTCATCGAAACCCGAAAAATCACTGCCGATTAAGCCTTGTCGCGGGGCGTCTTTGCGCGCCCATCTTCGTTTCCAGACCACCATGACCACCTCTTACATCCCTTCTGCCACCAGCACCCCCGTCGTCACCGAGCTGCGCGTGGTGCCCGTGGCGGGCCACGACAGCATGCTCATGAACCTGAGCGGCGCGCACGGCCCCTTCTTCACACGCAACCTGATCATCCTGCGCGACAGCGCGGGCAACACTGGGGTGGGCGAGGTGCCCGGCGGCGAGAAGATCCGCCAGACCATCGAGGACGCGCGCCCATTGATCGTGGGCCGGCCCATCGGCCACCACAACGCGGTGCTCAACGCCATGCGCGCCCGGTTCGCCGACCGCGATGCGGGCGGGCGCGGGCTGCAGACCTTCGATTTGCGCATCACCATCCACGCGGTGACGGCGGTGGAGTCGGCCTTCCTGGACCTCCTGGGCCAGCACCTGAACGTGCCCGTGGCCGCGCTGCTGGGCGATGGTGTGCAGCGCGAGTCGGTGCAGATGCTGGGCTACCTGTTCTACGTGGGCGACCGCGCCAAGACCGACCTGGCCTACCGCACCGAGCCCGGTGCCGACAACGACTGGTTCCGCCTGCGCAACGAGAAAGCCATGACGGCCGACGGCATCGTGCGCCTGGCCGAGGCCGCGTACGAACGCTACGGCTTTGCCGACTTCAAGCTCAAGGGCGGCGTGCTGCGCGGCGAGGAAGAGGTCGAGGCCATCCGCGCGCTGCACGAGCGCTTTCCCGAGGCGCGTGTGACGCTGGACCCCAACGGCGGCTGGCTGCTGAAAGATGCGGTCCGCATCACGCGCGACCTGCACGGCGTGATGGCCTATGCCGAAGACCCCTGCGGCGCCGAAGGCGTGTTCTCGGGCCGCGAGGTGATGGCCGAGTTCCGCCGCGCCACCGGCCTGCCCACCGCCACCAACATGGTCGCCACCGACTGGCGCGAAATGGCGCACAGCCTGGCCCTGCAGTCGGTGGACATCCCGCTGGCCGACCCGCACTTCTGGACCATGGCCGGTTCGGTGCGCGTGGCGCAGATGTGCCAGGCCTTCGGCCTGACCTGGGGCTCGCATTCCAACAACCATTTCGACGTCTCGCTGGCCATGTTCACCCACGTGGGCGCCGCCGCACCGGGGCGCGTGACGGCCATCGACACGCACTGGATCTGGCAGGACGGTGAGCGGCTGACGAAGGAGCCTTTCCAGATCAAGGACGGCTTCATCCAGCTGCCCACCAAGCCTGGCCTGGGCGTGGAACTGGACATGGAGGAGGTGGAGCGCGCCCACCGCCTGTACCTGCAGCATGGCCTGGGCGCGCGCGACGATGCGATCGCCATGCAGTACCTGATCCCCGGCTGGAAGTTCAACAACAAATCGCCCTGCATGTTGCGCTGAACGGGCCTGCGGCCCGGGGAGCGGATGCTTGAGTCAGGCGGTCTTGTCTTCCGCCCGGCGTCTTGGCAGCTGGCGCTTGATGGACGGCCGCTGCAGGCGCTGCTTGGGGTCGGCGCCGTCGGGCAGGTCGGTGGCACGCTGCAACTGCAGGTGGGCCACCAGGCCGCCCGTGCTGGAATTGGCCAGCGCGAAGATGCCGCCCATGCGCTGCACCGTCTTGTCGACGATGGACAGCCCCAGCCCCGCACCGGCGGCGGCCGTGCGGGCGGAATCCCCCCGGAAGAAGGGTTTGGTCAGGTTGGACAGCTGCTCGGGCGGCACGCCCGGGCCATGGTCGCGCAGTTTGACCAGCACCCAGTTCTCCCGGCCTTTCGCGACGATGTCCACGCTGGTGATGCCGGTGTCCTCGGTCTTGCCATAGCGCCGGGCGTTCTCCAGCAGGTTGGAGATCACGCGCGCCAGTTCCACTTCATCAGCCAGCACGTTCAGGTCTTCGGGCACCGACATGGTGATCTGGAGTTCGCGGTGGTCCTGCACGGCGTACACGCAGGATGAGACCACCGCATGCAGGTTGACGGGTGTCAGCGTCACGTGGTCAGGCCGCGCGTAGTCGAGGAACTTGTCGATGGTGGCGTCGAGCTGCACGATGTCGGCCACCATGTGCTCGCGCGCGACTTCATCGTTCACGCTCATCTCGGTTTCGAGCCGCAGGCGCGCCAGCGGCGTGCGCAGGTCGTGCGAGATGCCGGCCAGCATCACGGCGCGGTCCTGCTCCAGCTTGGCGAGCTTCTGCGCCATGCGGTTGAAGCCGATGTTCACCTCGCGGATTTCACTGGTCACCACCTCTTCGTCGAGATGGCTGGCCGCGAAATCGCCGTCCTTGACGCGGTTGGCGGCGTAGGAAAGCTGCTTGAGCGGCCGATTGATCAGCCGTGCAATGGCCGCGGCGCCCGCCAGTGACAGCGCCCCCGCCGTGATCAGCCAGATCAGCCAGGTGCGGCCACCCGCCGGGCTGAAGCGCGAGCGGTCCATCAGCAGCCAGTTGGGGTCGCCGTTGATGTTGAAGCCGACCCACAGGCCTGTTTCTCCATTCACGTTTTGCGCCACGATGGTGTCGGGGCCCAGGCGCTGGGTGAGCTCGTCGGTCAGGCGGTTGCCCAGGGCCGTGCCCTCCAGCAGTTCGAATTTGTCGCGCGGCTCGCGCGGCAGGATGCGCACGCCTTCCTGATCGGCCATGGTCTTGATGAGCGACACGCGGGCGATGGCATCGGAGTGCACGAGCGCGGCGCGGCTCAGGTTCACCAGCGAAGCGATCTGCTGCGCGGTGTGCAGCGTGCGCGGTTCAAACTCCAGCGCTCTCAGTGTCTGCAGCCATGCCAGGATGCTGCCCACCAGGAGCAGCGCCAGCAGGAAGAAGGTGCGCCAGAAGAGATTGAGGCCCACGCGCGCCCGTTGCTCCCGAGCCTGTCTCAGGGACTCGAGGGGGGCGGGGCTGGTGGCGTCGGAAGGAGCGGTCACGGACTGCCGGAACGATGGTGATCTCGACCTCGGATGGCCGTCGGATTTGCGCATACAAGAAAGAAGGAAGGGTCAGCTCGTTCCGTCCGGCACGAAAACGTAGCCCACGCCCCACACGGTCTGGATGTAGCGCGGCGCGGCGGCGTCCACTTCCACCAGCTTGCGCAGGCGCGAGACCTGCACGTCCAGGCTGCGGTCGAAGGGCTCGAACTCGCGGCCGCGTGCCAGCAAGGCCAGCTTTTCGCGCGACAGCGGCTGGCGCGGGTGGCGTACCAGGGCCTTGAGCATGGCGAACTCGCCCGTGGTCAGGGGCAGCTCTTCGCCATTGCGCTGCAGTGCGCGGGTGCCCAGGTCGAAGGTAAAGGGGCCGAAGGTCACGACCTCGTTGTCGCCCGAAGGCGCACCGGGGGCTTCCTGCGCGGGGCGGCGGCGCAGCACGGCGTGGATGCGCGCGAGCAGTTCGCGGGGGTTGAACGGTTTGCCCAGGTAGTCGTCGGCGCCCACTTCCAGGCCCACGATGCGGTCCACGTCCTCGCCCTTGGCGGTGAGCATGATGATGGGCGTGCGGTCATTGGCCGCACGCAGGCGGCGGCAGATGGACAGGCCGTCCTCGCCCGGCATCATCAGGTCGAGCACGATGATGTCCACGGTCTCGCGCAACAGCAGGCGGTTGAGTGCCTTGCCGTCTTCGGCGACCATGACTTCAAAGCCTTCCTGGGTGAGGTAGCGGCGCAGCAGATCACGGATTCGTGCATCGTCATCCACCACCAGAACTTTGTCGGTGCGATTGGTTGTTGTGGCCATCTTGATCCCAAGTCCAATTTGTAACAGAGCCGATTCTGACCACTTGGAACGCCGAAGTTCGGGTTTTGGCCTTGGGTTTGACCAACTGT
The DNA here is from genome assembly GCF_059415205.1 of Acidovorax sp. GW821-FHT10E03. Lineage (NCBI taxonomy): Bacteria > Pseudomonadati > Pseudomonadota > Betaproteobacteria > Burkholderiales > Comamonadaceae > Acidovorax > Acidovorax sp. GW821-FHT10E03. The sequence goes on from NZ_JBWKMU010000001.1 coordinate 486,318, forward strand.
TACAAGTTTTGCCCAGCTTCGCACAGTGCGCGGCGGGGCTTCATCATGGACGGGATGCCACGCGGTTATCGTGGTGCCCCGCGCTGCCCAACGAAGGGCGGCGCTTTGATGCCAAGGATGTTTCCGCCATGAAGATGACTACCAAAATGATAGCTGCAGGCGCTTTTCTGGCTTGCGCTGGAGCCGCATTTGCTCAGAATGCACCTGCAGCAGAGCCGCGCAATGTGGTGCAGCTGTCAGCCACGGGCACGGTCGAAGTGCAGCAGGATCTGCTGGTGCTCAGCCTCGCCACCAGCAAGGAGGCCGCGGATGCCGCCACCGTGCAGGCGCAGCTCAAGCAGGCGCTCGACACGGCGCTGGCCGAAGCCAAGCGCAATGCCCAGCCCGGCCAGCTGGATGTGCGCACGGGCCCGTTCGGCCTTTTCCCGCGCTACAACAAGGACGGCAAGATCAATGGCTGGCAGGGCCGCGCGGAACTGGTGCTGGAAGGCCGCGACTTCGCCCGCATCACCACCACGGCGGGCAAGATCCAGACCATGGCCATCCACCAGGTCGCGTTCGGCCTGTCGCGCGAGGCGCGTGCCAAGGTGGAGGATGAAGCCCAGACCCAGGCCATCGAGCAGTTCAAGGCCCGCGCGGCCGAGCTGGCCAAGGGGTTTGGCTTCAGCAACTACAGCCTGCGCGAGGTGGCGGTGAACAGCAATGAGATGGCGCCCGGTCCCCGCCCACGCATGATGGCCGCCGAGGCCAAGATGGGCGGGGCCTATGCGGACTCCGCCGTCCCGGTGGAAGCGGGCAAGGCCCAGGTGGTCGTCAACGTGTCGGGCTCGGTGCAGATGCGTTGAGACCGGCCGGCCCGGCGGCAGCGGCAAGGCTGAAAGTCAAATCCCGCCTGAAAGTGCCGTCTGTTCTGGGCTGAGCAGCGGCACCTGCTGTTGAAAATGGAGCATCTGCCGGGAGCATGTGGCGGCGGCCCCGTGCCCCCGGGGGCCCAGCCCCTTACTGCGCCGCCCAGCCGCCGTCCATGTTCCAGGCCACCCCGCGCACGTTGTTGGCGGCGGGGGAGCAGAAGAACACGGCCAGCTCGCCCAGTTCTTCCGGCGTGGTGAACTGCATGGAGGGCTCCTTTTCGCCCAGCAGCAGCTTCTTGGCGTCCTCGTTGGACAGGCCATGTTCCGCTGCCTTGGCATCCACCTGCTTTTGCACCAGGGGCGTCAGCACCCAGCCGGGGCAGATGGCATTGCAGGTCACGCCGGTGGTGGCGTTTTCCAGCGCGGTCACCTTGGTCAGGCCCACGATGCCGTGCTTGGCCGCCACGTAGGCGGCCTTCTGTGCCGAGCCCACCAGGCCGTGCACCGATGCCACGTTGATGATGCGGCCCCAGTTGGCGCCCTTCATGGCGGGCAGCGCCAGGCGCGAGGTGTGAAAGGCGCTCGTGAGGTTGATGGCGATCACCGCGTCCCAGCGTTCCACGGGGAAGTCTTCCACGTTGGCCACATGCTGTATGCCGGCGTTGTTCACGAGGATGTCCACGCGCCCGAACTGCGCGGTGCTGTACTTCATCATGTCTTCGATGTCGGCCACACGGCTCATGTCGGCGCCGTGGTAGGCCACCTGGACACCTGCGGCCTCGCCAGCGGCCAGCACCTCGGCGCGCGGGCCTTCCACGTCTCCGAAGCCATTGAGCACGATGTTGGCGCCTTGGCGGGCCAGTGCCTTTGCGATTCCAAGACCAATGCCACTGGTCGAGCCGGTGACGAGGGCGGTTTTGCCTTTCAGCATGAGAGTCTCTCCGAATGAATTACGATGAACGCAAGGGAAGGGCGGCACGGATTGCGTGGCACGCGGCCACCCGGATCAGGATGGATGCAGGGCGCAAATCGCAGCGACAGCCACGGCGGTCGGGGATTTGCAGCGCGGCAGACACCCGGGACTGCGGATGGACGCAGTGCGGCGATCCGTGCCGACCTTTCCGGCATTATCAAGCGCTGCCCCTCGATTCCGCTCCCCATGATTGAACCTACGCTGAACTACGTACTGTGCCCTGGCCCCGCGGCCACCGGGGTGTCTTCTGGTAACGCCTCCGTTGCCGAGTCTCGCCACCGCATGGCGTACTGGGAGTGGAATGCCACGGGCAATCCAGCACATCCGCACGTGGTGCTCTGCGTGCACGGCCTCTCGCGCCAGGGGCGGGACTTCGACACCCTCGCGCGCGCGCTGAGCGCGCATGCCCGCGTCATCTGTCCTGATGTGGTCGGGCGGGGCCAGAGCGACTGGCTGGCCGATCCCATGGGCTACCAGATCCCCCAGTACGCGGCCGACATGCTCGCGCTGGTGGCCCAGTTGCAGGCGCAGGGCCCCATCGCCACGCTCGACTGGGTGGGCACCAGCATGGGAGGGCTCATCGGCATGGGCGTCGCTGGGCAGCCAGGGCTGCCGCTGCCCGTGCCCGTGCGGCGCCTGGTGCTCAACGACGTGGGGCCGGTCATCCAGTGGGAAGCCCTGCAGCGCATCGGGCTCTATCTGGGACAGCTGGCACGGTTCGAGTCGCTGCAGCAGGCGGCGGATGCCATGTGGGCCATTTCGACGAGCTTTGGCCCGCACACGCCGCAACAGTGGCTGGAACTTTCGCGTCACATGGTGCGCACGCTGCCGGAGGGCGGCATCACACTGCACTACGACCCTGCCATCGCGGTGCCGTTTCGGGCATTGACGCAGGAGTCCGCCGCGGCGGGGGAGGCCATGCTCTGGCAGCTGTACGACCATATCGCCGCGCGCACGCTGCTGCTGCGCGGTGCGCAATCGGATCTGCTGTCCCGCGAAACCGCGCAGGCCATGGCGCAGCGAGGCCCCCGTGCGCGCTTGGTGGAGTTCGAAGGCGTGGGGCATGCGCCCACGCTGGTGGCGGCCGACCAGGTCGCTGCGGTCACCGGTTTCCTGCTGGCGGCGGAAGGTGCTTTGGCCGGATGAAAACATACCCTCCCGCACAGGCGTCCCTCGCCCCCCAGGCCGAGGTTCTCCCCCAGCTCATTGCAGCCACTGCGCACACGCTGCCCGAGCAGGTCAACGCGCTGGCCCGCGCCCGTGCCTTTGCCGAGCCCCTGATGGCGGGCGAGACCCTGGACTCGGGCGAAAACACGCTGGCCCATGCCGATGCCGTGGCCGCCATCCTCAAGGGAATTGGCGGCTCCGAGGCCATGCAGGCGGCCAGCTACCTGGTGCACGCATGCATTCACCTCAACAAGCCCGAAGAGGTCATTGCCAAGGCCTTTGGCGAGAACTTCGCGGCGCTTGCGGTGGAGACCACCAAGCTCATGCGCGTGCAGCAGCAGGCCCGCGCCGCCGAGCACCTGGACGACCCCGCCATCCAGACGGAGAACGTGCGCAAGATGCTGCTCGCGTTCTCGCGCGACCTGCGCGTGGTGATGCTGCGCCTGGCCTCGCGCCTGCAGACGCTGCGCTTTCATGCGTCCGCCAAGCGCCCCGTGTCGCCCAGCTTGGCTCGCGAATCGCTGCAGGTATTCGCGCCGTTGGCCAATCGCCTGGGCATCTGGCAGGTCAAGTGGGAGCTGGAGGACCTGTCCTTTCGTTTCCTGGAGCCCGACACCTACAAGGAAGTGGCGCGCCTGCTCGACGAAAAACGCGGCGAGCGCGAGGTGTACATGGAGCAGCTGCGCGCGCGGCTCGAGGCTGACCTGCGCGCGCGCAGCATCAGCGCCAGCGTGCAGGGGCGCCCCAAGCACATCTACAGCATCGTCAAGAAGATGCGCGGCAAGTCGCTCAACTTCGACCAGGTGTTCGACATCCGTGCGCTGCGGGTTGTCGTGCCCACGGTGAAGGATTGCTACGCCGCCCTGAGCTGGGTGCACGAGCAGTTCAAGCCCATCGTGGAGGAGTTTGACGACTACATCGCCAAGCCCAAGCCCAACGGCTACCAGTCGCTGCACACCATCGTGCGCGACGACCACGGCAAGCCCATCGAAATCCAGATCCGAACCCAGGCCATGCATGACCATGCCGAACACGGCGTGGCCGCCCATTGGGCCTACAAGGAGGCGGGGAGCAAGGGCTATGCGGGGGTTTCTGCCTCGGGCGAATACGACGCCAAGATCGCGGTGCTGCGCCAGCTGCTGGCATGGGAGCGCGACCTGTCGGGTGCTGTACCCAATCGGGGGCTGTTCGAGGACCGCATCTACGTGCTGACGCCCGATGCCGCCGTGGTGGAGTTGCCGCAGGGCGCCACGCCCGTGGACTTCGCATATGCCGTGCACACCAGCCTCGGGCACCGCTGCCGGGGGGCCCGGGTGGACGGCGCCATGGTGCCACTCAACACCCCGCTGCAAAACGGGCAGACCGTGGAGATATCGACTGTCAAGGAGGGCCGCCCTTCGCGCGACTGGCTCAATGCCGAACTGGGCTACCTCACCAGCCATCGCGCCAAGGCCAAGGTGCGTGCCTGGTTCAACGCCCAGGCGACACACGAAACCGTGGCGCGGGGCCGCGAGGCGGTCGAGAAGCTGCTGCAGCGCGAGGGCAAGACCGCCGTCAAGCTGGACGACCTTGCGGTGCAGCTGGGTTTCAAGTCCGCCGACGCCTTGTTTGAAGTGGTGGGCAAGGACGAGTTCTCGCTGCGCAACATCGAAACGGTGCTGCGACCGCCCGAGCCTGTGATGCAGCCGGATGACTACCTGCTGCTCAAGAAGGCCCGCACGAATGCCGCTCCGAAGGGCGGCGTACTGGTCGTCGGCATCGACTCGCTGATGACCCAGCTGGCCAAGTGCTGCAAGCCGGCACCGCCCGATTTGATTCGCGGCTTCGTGACGCGCGGCAAGGGGGTCAGCGTGCACCGGGCCGATTGCAGCAACTTTCGCGAGATGGCCGCGCGCAGCATCGAGCGTGTCATCGAGGTGGAATGGGGCGCGCCAAAGTCAGCGGCGGTTGCAGCCGTGTATCCCGTGGATGTAGCCGTGGAAGCCGCCGACCGCCAGGGCCTGTTGCGCGACATCTCTGAAGTCTTTGCCCGGGAAAAAACCAATGTGATCGGCGTACAGACCCAGTCGGTGAAAGGCACTGCGTGGATGACCTTCACGGTGGAGGTCGCCGATTCAGGCCGCCTCAACAAGGTCCTCGGCATCGTGGCCAGCGTGCCGGGCGTGCGCTCGGCACGCCGCCGCTGAGCGGCTTGCAGGACAGGCATGCAAAGGGCGCCAGTGAGTTCCATGCGAAGTGTTGCCTGGTTTTTTGCAAGCCCCTCATTTTTATGGCTATAATCGTGGTCTAAACAACGACAGGCGCGTAGCTCAGCTGGTTAGAGCACCACCTTGACATGGTGGGGGTCGTTGGTTCGAGTCCAATCGCGCCTACCAAGTTTCCTTCTGAAGTGAACCAGGCTTCGGGTTTTCGGGATTCTTGAGGACCCTGTTTTTTGGGTTCCTGATCAAATTAAGCCGCCCCCACTGGGCGGCTTTTTTGTTTCTGCGCCACGTCCAGCTTTGCCCTGTCTGTCCTGGCCCCAGGCCGTTGACCCATTCCGCATGGCGGTTGAAAGGCAACTGGGCAATCCCGCGGCCTGTCTGTGGGGCGACGGGTGAGTGGCTCGGCCCGCGCCACAATCACTCGTGATCGCATATGTGCAATGCTCCACAGGCGCTTGCCACGGAGGCATCCATATAAGAAGGGTGATTGATGTCGTGGCTCATGGTGCCTTGTGGCGAGATTTGGAGCCTGGCGCACACCCATCGGCGGGTGGCTGCACGCAGATTGGCGTTTGTCTGACACGGCGAGATGTTTCGCCGCGTTAACTTGGGGGCTCCAGAGAGAAGGGTCACCACCATGAACACACCAGCCAATTCTTCCCGCATGCAACACGTTCTCGTGGATACGGATCCAGAACTGGGCATGTACGACACCCGCGTCTTCTGGCTTGCCGCAGTGGTTGCCACGGTGGCGGTGCTGGCGGTGGCGTATTTCAAGATGGGCTATTGAATCGTTCCATGCGCCGTCGCCTGGGCCGCCGTTCCCGTCTGCTGTCAACCGCATCGCCAAGCGTGGTGCTTCATCGCGCTGGTGCTATCTCTTGAGTGCAAGCGGCACCGCTGGGCTTGATTTTTGACGTATCCCTGTATGCCAGCCTGCACGGCGCATGACATGGCTGGCACTTTGCACCCACCAAAGGCCGCGCGGCCCATCTCTGCCGCAGCACTTCGCGACCCTGATCGCGCCGCCCTCCTGAGCGGCAAGAAAGTTCATCCCCATCCCCTTCGAAGCACCGGCGCCACGCGGTGCGGGCCGACCTGAGCTGCTTTCGCCGAAGCCGCCCGCTAGCTAGAAGTGGGGCGGCGGGTCTTGCACCGGGGGTGTGCCTGGCTGCGCTGGCGGATCGACCTGGGGTGGCTCGGGCGTCCAGGGGGGCGGGGTGTCCACGGGAGGGAAGGGGGGTACGGGGGAGGGGGCGGGTACGTGGGTGTGAAGCATCGCGGTCTTTCCTTTCGAGTGGACCTGGGCAATGGCCTCACGTTATCGCCTTCCCGTGGCGCTTTGTGCCAGCCAACACGCCGACCCGGCCTCAGCCTCGTGCGATAGGCCCGGGCAGGGGCCGTTACGTCTCGACAGGCAAGTTGCTTGCGTTGTCAGCGCGTAACGCCGATAGGGGCCTACGATGCTTCTGTCAGGCTCTCTCCCTGACACCTCCCCTCCTCTTGCTTTTTTTCATGCGAGAGTTCGGCCCGCCTGGTGCGGGCTTTTTTTTGCCTGGACTGGGGGCCGCCCCACGCGCGCCGCGCGCCTGCCCCTGGGGTGCAACGCCTGCCACTGCGGGCAGGCGTCAGCCCATGCCCGGAGCGGGTGAGGCGGCACCTGCGTGCACCAGGGGGCTGCCTTGCCCGTGCAGGCGCACCTGTGGGAGGCAGTCGGGATGCTCGCGCTGGATGAAGGTCACCAGTGCCTCGCGCACGCGGCACCGCAGGTCGAAGGCCAGGCCCGAAGAGCGCGCGGAAACCAGGACGCGTATCTGGAGGGTGCGCTCGGTCACGTCGGTCAACTGAAGAATGCCGACGCGCCGGTCCCATTCGGGGGCCGCCTCCAGCACGCGCTGCAATTCGGCGCGCAGGGGATCGAGCGGCAGGCGGTAGTCGGCGAAGAGGAACACGGTGCCCAGAATCTCCGAGCTGGTGCGCGTCCAGTTCTGGAACGGGTGTTCGATGAACCACTGCAGCGGAATGATCAGGCGCCGCTCGTCCCAGATGCGCAACACCACATAGGTGCCGGTGATCTCTTCCACGCGGCCCCATTCGCCCTCGATGATGAGCACGTCGTCGATGCGAAGCGGCTGGGCCAGCGCGATCTGCAGGCCCGCGATCATGTTGCTGAACACCGGGCGCGCTGCGATGCCGGCGACGATGCCCACCACGCCGGCCGATGCCAGCAGGCTGGCGCCCACCTGCCGCGCCCCTGGAAAGGTCATGAGCATGAGGGCCACGCCGGCCATCACCACGCCGGTCATCGCGGTGCGAGACAACACGCGTGCCTGCGTGGCGATGCGCCGCGCCGTGAGGTTGTCCTCCACGTCCGCGGGATGCTGCGCGATGACGCCATTGGCAAGTCCGCCAATGGCCGCGATCAGCAGCCAGCACGCTCCGCCGATCACCAGCAGGCCGTTGAGATGCCGCACGCTGCCGATGTACCTCAAGTCGTCGCTGGCCGCCTGCCAGACGAGCTGGAGCGCGATCAGCGGCAGCAGAACCCGCATGACGGGAATGCAGGCGATGACCACCGCGCGCACCACCGGAACCGGGGCCGTGGCACGGCGCAGCACCACCGCGGCGATGCGGTGGGCCATGGCGGCGACGGCCACGGCCAGGAGGGCGGCGAGGGCGGTGGCAGACCAGGGAGACAGGTGAAGTCCTTCGGGCATGGCAGGGCAGGGTGGGGCGAGGCGGCGAACGGCAGGTGGGCGGGAACAGCGACTCTCGCATCGGCACCGGGCGCTGTCTGTCGGACGGGGCGCCGCGCCTGTCCGCCGTGCGTGCGCGTGGGCCCCGCCGTGGGTTGGTCGGCAGGCGGGCACACAACCCGTTGCAGGCGCCCCTGCGGCAGCCGTGGACAAGTTGCCATCAGGGTATTCCTTTGCAATTGCCGGGGCTCTCCCTCCCTAGAATGTGTTGCACTGCAATACATGGGTTTCCGAGCCCGAGGAGTTCGTTGTGTCCGAACAGAAAAGTGCCGCGTCCAAATCGGCCCAGCGCGTGATCAAGAAGTACCCCAACCGTCGTCTGTACGACACGGATACCTCCACCTACATCACGCTGGCGGAAGTGCGCCATCTGGTGATGGACCACCAGAGCGTGGTGGTGCGCGACGCCAAGACGGGCGAGGACCTCACGCGCAGCATCCTGCTGCAGATCATCCTGGAGGAGGAGGCCGGCGGCGCCCCCATGTTCACCGAGGCCGTGCTGGCCAACATCATCCGTTTCTATGGCCATGCCATGCAGGGCTTCATGGGGGCCTACCTGGAGAAGAACGTCCAGGCTTTCACCGACATCCAGGCCAAGCTGGCCGAGCAGTCGCAAAGCGTGACCCCGGAGATGTGGGCGCAGTTCATGAGCCTGCAGTCGCCCATGCTCAAGGGCATGATGGGCAACTACGTGGAGCAGTCGCAGTCCATGCTCACGCAGATGCAGGAGCAGATGCAAAAGCAGACGGAGCAGATGCTGGGCGCCTTCGGCATCAAAAGATAGCCCCCTGAGTCACTGGCGACGCGGATTCCACGGCGTCCGCTGGCCCCGGGCGCGCCGGTTTCATGGGCCGCCGGGCACGGCAAGCGTTCGGGAAATGGGCAATCCCACCCTGTTGCACGCCGGAACTGGGACAATACGGGGATATGAGCGAAGTACTGTCCCCCACGAAAACACCCAAAGTCGGTTTTGTGAGCCTTGGCTGCCCCAAGGCCCTCACGGATTCCGAACTGATCCTCACGCAGCTGAGCGCCGAGGGTTACGAAACCTCCAAGACCTTCCACGGGGCTGACCTCGTCATCGTCAACACCTGCGGCTTCATCGACGATGCCGTGAAGGAAAGCCTGGACACGATTGGCGAGGCCTTGGCCGAGAACGGCCGGGTGATCGTCACCGGCTGCCTGGGCGCGCGCGCGGGCGAGGATGGCGGCAACATGGTGCGCCAGATGCACCCCAGCGTGCTGGCCGTGACCGGCCCGCACGCCACGCAGGAGGTGATGGACGCTGTCCACCTGAACCTGCCCAAGCCGCACGACCCCTTCATCGACCTGGTGCCCGGCAACTTCGGCATCGCGGGCATCAAGCTCACGCCCAAGCACTACGCCTACCTCAAGATCAGCGAGGGCTGCAACCACCGCTGCACCTTCTGCATCATCCCCTCGATGCGCGGCGACCTGGTGTCGCGCCCCATCGGCGACGTGCTGAGCGAGGCCAAGGCCCTGTTCGAAGGCGGCGTGAAGGAGCTCTTGGTGATCAGCCAGGACACGTCTGCCTACGGCGTGGACGTGAAGTACCGCACCGGCTTCTGGGACGGCAAGCCCGTCAAGACCCGCATGCTGGAGCTGGTGCAGACCCTGGGCGAGATCGCCGAGCCCTACGGCGCCTGGGTGCGGCTGCACTATGTGTATCCCTACCCGAGCGTGGACGAGGTGCTGCCGCTCATGGCCACGGGCAAGGTGCTGCCGTACCTGGACGTGCCGCTGCAGCACAGCCACCCCGATGTCCTGAAGCGCATGAAGCGCCCGGCCAGCGGCGAGCGCAACCTGGAGCGCATCCAGCGCTGGCGCGAGGTGTGCCCGGAGCTGGTCATCCGCAGCACCTTCATCGCCGGCTTCCCCGGTGAGACGGAAGAAGAGTTCGCGCACCTGCTGGACTTCGTGCGCGAGGCGCAGATCGACCGCGCGGGCTGCTTTGCCTACAGCGACGTGAACGGCGCTGCCGCCAACGAACTGCCCGGCATGCTGCCCATGGAAGTGCGCGAGGAACGCCGCGCCCGCTTCATGGCCGTGGCCGAAGAGGTCTCCATCGCCCGCCTGCAGCGCCGTGTGGGCGCCACCATGCAGGTGCTGGTCGACTCCGCCCCGGGCCTGGGCCGCAAGGGCGGCGTGGGCCGCACCTACGCCGATGCGCCCGAGATCGACGGCACGGTGCAGCTGCTGCCGCCCGAGAAGATCAGCAAGACCATGAAGGTGGGCGAGTTCACCAGGGCGCGCATCGTGGGCGTGCGCGGGCACGACCTGGTGGCGCAGCCTATCTGAATGGGTGATTGAAAAAAGTGAGCTGCCAGCGCTGGTGTGTAGAGGGTTTCAAGGTGTTTTCTCCTGGAAACCTATAGGCAGCAAGCGGCGGCAGCTCATTTTTTTTGATAGAGCCGTGGGGCAGGACCCCATGAAAAAAGGCTTCCCGAGGGAAGCCTTTTTGCTGGGTGCCACACGATGTTTACACGCGCTTGCGGTATTCGCCGGTGCGGGTGTCGATTTCGATCTTGTCGCCTTGCGAGACGAACAGGGGCACGGGCACTTCGAAGCCGGTGGCGATCTTGGCGGGCTTGAGCACCTTGCCGGACGTGTCGCCCTTGACGGCGGGCTCGGTCCAGGTGATTTCGCGCTCGACGCTGGTGGGCAGTTCGACCGAGATGGCCTTGCCGTCGTAGAAAACCACTTCCAGGGACATGCCGTCTTCCAGGTAGTTCAGTGCGTCGCCCATGTTTTCGGCTTCGACTTCGTACTGGTTGAACTCGGTGTCCATGCAGACATACATGGGGTCGGCGAAGTAGGAGTAGGTGCACTCCTTCTTGTCCAGGATCACGTTGTCGATCTTGTCGTCGGCCTTGAACACGTTTTCGGTGCCGAAGTTGCCGATCAGGCTCTTGAGTTTCATGCGCACGGTGGCGGCACCGCGGCCGCCGCGGGCGTATTCGGTCTTCAGGACCACCATGGGGTCCTTGCCGTGCATGATGACGTTGCCGGCGCGGATTTCTTGAGCGATTTTCATAGCAAGTTGCTTGGGTTGGGGCCGCTCAACGCGCGGGCCGGCAAATTCGCTGGGTGGACCAGCTGGTTTTGCCCTGCCGATGCATGTTCCGCGGCGGGAATGCGCCAGGGCTGGACACCGGTGTGCCGCCCCTGTTTTGCGCAAAGCCCTGGATTTTACCGTTTTTCGGCGACAAAGCCCAAAAGCTGTGCGACGAGATTGTCCTGCGTCAGCAGCCGTGCACGGGCCGCCTGGATGCACGCGGTCCATTCCGCCAGGGCGGCGTCATCGGGCCACTGCAGCGCAGCCTGGTCCAGTCCGTTCCAGGTGGCATGAAACCGCCGCAGCGAAGGCGGCGCCTGCAGCCAGTCCAGGAACGCTCGCAGCTTGTCGTGGTGCGCGTTGTCATGCTGGGGATAGATCTGCCAGACCAGCGCCTGCCCGGCCCAGAGTGCGCGCACCAGCGAGTCCTCGCCCCGCACGGCGTTGAAGTCGCAGGCCCACAGCATCTCGTCGAAGGCGGGCTGGGGCCGGTGGGGCAGGTATGAAATGCAGAGCTGCTCGCGCTTGTCGGACAAGGGCTGGCGGCCAATTTGGCTCGTCGTCTTGGCGCTGTCTTCCGCCAGCGCTGCCCGCACGGCGGCGGTGGGGCGACCGGGTGTGACGAGCAACTGCGTGGGCTGTGCCTGGCTGTGGCGCAGCAGCTCAGGCAGGGCGGCGGGTTCGTAGCAGAACAGCGAAACCCAGCGCTGCTCTGGGCCGCCATGGCCCAGGCCGAACGCCGACGCGTGCCGTGCACGCCAGGCGCTGCGGTCAAACGCCACGTGCCGTGCCATCAGGCCGGGCTCGCGCAGCAGCCCGCCCGTGCCGGGGGTGAAGCCGGGATAGAAGAACCAGCGTGTCCAGCCGGCAGCGGGGCCGGACGAGAGGAGCGAGGAGAGCCTGTGATGGCGCTCCACATAGCTTTCAGCCGACAGGTATTCCAGATTGATCCAGACCGGTTTTGGGTGCTTTGGGCTCATGGCGCTTGCCTGGCAAGCGCTGTAAGCTATGAATTCAGGAGCAATATCGCAACCGAACGCTTCCACCATCACATCGGGCGGCGGCTCGCCGGGGCCGGGCGGTGGCGAGCCCCAGGCGCGCAGCTCCACGCCGGGGCAGCCTGTGGGAGCCATCCATTGCAGGGCCGAGGCGTCGTCCACCCACAGCCGAACGCGGTGGCCCAGGCCGGCCAGCTGCGCCACCAGGCGCCAGCACACGCCAATGTCGCCAAAGTTGTCGATCACGCGGCAGAACACGTCCCACTGCAGGGGGGCGGAAGACTGGGTCATGGGGCGGGGGTGGATGGCGGGGGGCTGCGCAGGTGATCGACCAGCAGCCGGGCGACGCTGGAGAGCGCCTCTTCCGAGCGCACGCACAGCGCCAGCCGCCGGTGTGCCCAGGGCTCGTTCAGCGTGAGGGTGCGCACGGCCAGCTTGCCCTGGTACAGCGCGGCGCTGCCGCGCGGCATCACGCCCACGCCCAGGCCGGCGTTGACCATGAGGCACAGCGCGTCGTAGCTGGTCACCTGGATGCGCAGGCGCAGGGGCAACCCCGCCGCGGAGGCCGCCCGGGCCAACTGGTTGTTGATGGCGCTGTTGGGGTGGGCACCTACGAAGTCGAACGGGAGGGCATCGGCCAGCCGCACCGCCTTGCGGCGCGCCAGCGCGTGGCCGGTGGGAACCACCAGCACCAGTTCGTCGGTGCGGTAGGGCAGCAGCGTCACGCGCTCGCCGTAGTGGCCTTCGTTGAGGATGCCCACGTCGGCCGAGTTCTCGGCCACGGAATGGGCGATGGCACTGCTGATCTGCTCCTGCAGGCGCACATCCACCTGCGGGTGCAGCGCCATGAAGCTCTGCAGCTCGGCCGGCAGGAACTGCGTGATGGCCGAGATGTTGGCCACCACGCGCACATGGCCGCGCACGCCCGTGCCGTAGTCATGCATCTGCGTGGCAATGCCGTCCAGGTCGTTGAGCACGCCCCGTGCCATGTTCAGCAGCGCGAACGCGGCGGCGGTGGGCTCGGTGCCCTTGTTGCTGCGGGTGAACAGCTCCACGCGCAGGGCCGCCTCCAGGTCGGCCAGGCGGCGGCTCACGGCCGAGGCGGCCAGGTGCTCGCGCGCGGCGGCGGCGGCGATGGTGTTTTCTTCCATCACGGCCACGAACAGGCGCAGGGAGACGGGGTCGAGTTTCATGGACCGTGGATGGTACCCCGCCATGCTGGTTTGCGATGGCAGCTTCGTGCTTGAGCGATTTACGGCGCCGCGCGTGCTGCGCATGATTCGCGCACACCGGCCCGGAGCGAGGCCGCAGGAGACTGTATTTCCATGGATTCCGTTGCTTCCCCCGCCGCGCTGCAAGGCGTGCGCGTCATCGAAATGGGCCAGCTGATCGCCGGGCCCTTCTGCGGCAAGACGCTGGGCGAGTTCGGCGCCGACGTGATCAAGATCGAGGCCCCCGAGACAGGCGACCCCCTGCGCAACTGGCGCCTCATCAAGGAGGGCACCTCCGTCTGGTGGCAAGTGCAGTCGCGCAACAAGCGCTCGGTGGCACTCGACCTGCGCCAGAAGGAAGGCCAGGACATCGCCCGCCAGCTCATCGCCGAGGCGGACGTGCTCGTCGAGAACTTCCGCCCCGGCACGCTCGAAGGCTGGGGCATGTCGCCCCAGGAGCTGCACGCGCTCAACCCCGGCCTGGTCATGCTGCGCATTTCGGGCTACGGCCAGACGGGGCCGTACCGCGACCTGCCGGGCTTTGGTGCCATTGGCGAGGCCATGGGCGGCCTGCGCCACCTCACGGGCGAGCCCGGCCGCGTGCCGGTGCGCGTGGGCGTGTCGATCGGCGACACGCTGGCGGCGCTGCACGGCACCATCGGCGTGCTCACGGCGCTGTACCACCGCAAGGTCAACGGCGGCCAGGGCCAGGTGATCGACGTGGCGCTGCACGAGGCGGTGTTCAACGTGATGGAAAGCCTGATCCCCGAATACAGCGCCTTCGGTGCCGTGCGCGAGGCCGCGGGCAGTGCGCTGCCGGGCATCGCGCCGTCCAATGCCTACCCCTGTACCGACGGCTGGGTGCTGGTGGCGGGCAATGGCGATAGCATCTTCAAGCGCCTGATGGACGCGATTGGCCGGCCCGACCTGGGCGCCGCGCCCGACCTGGTCAACAACACCGGCCGCGTGGCCCGCGTGGAAGAAATCGACGCCGCCATCGGCGCCTGGAGCGCGCAGCGCACGGTGCAGCAGGTGCTGGACGCCCTGGGCGCTGCCCGCGTGCCCGCCGGCAAGGTCTACACCGCCAAGGACATTGCGCAAGACCCGCACTACCGCGCCCGCGACATGCTGCTCACGCAACAGACGCGCGACGGCTACACCGTGGAAGTGCCGGGCATCGTGCCCAAGCTCTCGGCCACGCCGGGCAGCATCCGCAGCAGCGCGCCCCACCTGGGCGACGACACGAATGCGGTGCTGGCAGAGGCAGGCCTCACGGCCGAACAGATCGCGCTGCTGCGCAGCAAGGGGGTGATTCAATGAGCGCATCCAATACCGTGTGGCAGGGCGCGAACCAGCGCATCCACATGCAGGAGGTCGGCCTGCGCGACGGCTTGCAGATGGAAAAAGCCTTCGTGCCCACGGCCGACAAGATCGCACTGTGCAATGCGCTGTCGGCAGCGGGCCTGGCCAAGATCGAGGTGACCTCGTTCACCTCGCCCACGGCCATTCCTGCGCTGAAAGACGCCGAGATCGTGATGCGCGAGATCACGCGCCGCCCGGGCACGGTCTACACCGCACTGGTGCCCAACCTGCGCGGGGCCGAGCGCGCCATCGAGTCGCGCACGGACGAGCTGAATCTCGTCATGTCGGTGAGTACCACGCACAACCTGGCTAACCTGCGCATGACGCAGGAACAGTCGTTCGCGGCGTTGGCGCAGGTGGTGTCCCTGGCGCAGGGCGCCAACGTGGCGGTGAATGTGTCGCTGTCCTGTGTGTTTGGCTGCCCCATGGAGGGTGATGTGGCCCAGGCCGATGTGTTCGGCTGGGTGCAGCGTTTTGTGGATCGGGGCGTGCGTGGCATCACGCTGTGCGACACCACGGGCATGGCCTACCCCACGCAGGTGCACCAGCTCACCGCGGCCGCCCGCGCGCGCTGGCCGGGGGTGGAGTTCACCCTGCATTTCCACAACACGCGCGGCATGGGGCTGGCCAATGTGCTGGCGGCCATTGACGCAGGCGCAGACCGGTTCGATGCCTCGCTGGGCGGCCTGGGCGGCTGCCCCTATGCGCCGGGCGCCAGCGGCAATGTGTGCAGCGAAGAGATCGTTCATGCACTGGCGCTGATGGGTTATGACACCGGGGTGGATCTGGCGCAACTCGTGGCGGTGGCGCGGCAACTGCCTGCGTTCATCGATCACGACATTCCCAGCCAGATCGCCAAGGCGGGTCCGCGCCTGGCGCTGCACCCGGTGCCTGCCGATTTCGAGGCGATCCGCGAAAGGGCGCTTGCCCGCTGAACACGGGTGAGCCCGCATTCATATACATAAATAACACCAGGAGACAAACGCCATGACATTTCACACCCCGCTGTCCCGCCGCATCTTTACCGCCGCCGTGCTGTGCTCCGCCGCCTTGGCCGCGGGCGCGCAGGACAAGTACCCCTCCAAGCCCATCACCGTGGTGGTGCCCCAGGCGGCGGGCGGCGCCAACGACGCCATTGCGCGCGTGGTGGCGCAAAAGCTCGGCGAGCAACTGGGCCAGAGCGTGATCGTGGACAACCGCCCCGGCGCGGGCGGCACGCTGGCCACGGGCGCCACGGCCCGTGCGCGCAACGATGGCTATACCTTGCTGCTCACGGCCGACAGCGCCCATGTGATCGGCCCCGCGCTGTACAAGAACCCGGGGTTCGATCCCGTCAAGGACTTCGCGCCCGTGGCGCCCGTGGCCACGGCGGGCTATGTGTTGGTGGCACACCCATCCTTCCCCGCCAGCACGGTGGCTGAAATGGTCGCATTGGCCAAGGCCAGCCCCGGCAAATATTCGATCGCCTCGGCCGGCAATGGCACGCTGAACCACCTGATCGGCGAGATGCTGCAAAAGGCCGCCGGCATCCAGCTGCAGCACATTCCCTACAAGGGCTCGGCGGCGGCGGCCACCGACGTGGTGGGCGGGCAGGTGCCGCTGTCGGTGCAAAGCCTGCCGTCGGCCATCGCGTTCATCAAGGCGGGCAAGCTCAAGGTGCTGGGCGTGGTCAACGAAAAACGCGTGGCGGCCTTGCCGGATGCGCCCACCATTGGCGAAACCCTCAAGGGCTTTGGCCAGGCGCCCTGGTACGCGCTGTTTGCCCCGGCCGGCACGCCCGCGCCCATCGTGGCGCTGCTGCAGGCCGAGGTGGCCCGCGCGCTGGAGCACAAGGACGTGGTGGACAAGCTGGCCACCGTGGGCTGCGAGCCCTTCAAGGGCACGGCGGCGCAGCTGGCCGCGCTGGTGCAATCCGATCTGCCCAAGTGGAGCCGTGTCGTCAAGGACACGGGGGCGACGGTCGATTGAGGGGCGGCCGCCGCCCCTTTCGGCTTTTCACTTTTTTGGGGGTCAAACCCTTCGCAACAACGACAACGGAGACATCGCGTTCATGAACACAACCCGCAAACAATTCACCATCCTGGCCCTCGCGGCCCTGGGCACCTGCTGTGTTGGCAGCGTGGGGGCGCAGGGCGCTTACCCGTCCAGGAACGTGACCCTGGTGGTGCCCACCGCCGCCGGCGGCACCACGGACCTGTCGGCCCGCATGCTGGCGCAGGCGCTGGCGCCCGTGCTCGGCCAGTCGGTGGTGGTGGACAACAAGGGCGGCGGCAACGGCAACATCGCGGCATCCGCCGTGAAGCGCGCCGAGGCCGACGGCTACACGCTGCTGATGCAGTACTCCGGCTACCACGTGATCTCGCCCCACATCACCAGGCAAAAGCAGTGGGAGCAAGGCGACTTCCAACCCGTGGCCAACGTGATCTCGGCCCCGCAGATCATCGTGGTGCGCAACGACCTGCCCGTGAAGACGCTGGCCGAGCTCATCGCCTACGCCAAGGCCAACCCGGGCAAGCTCAACTACGCCTCGTCGGGCAATGGTTCGCTGCAGCATGTGACCGGCGCCATGCTGGAGCAGCAGGGCGGCGTGAAGATGGTGCACGTGCCCTACAAGGGCACGGGCCCCGCGCTGCAGGACCTGCTGGGCGGCCAGGTGGACCTGACTTTCGGCACCGCGCCCCCGTTCATGCCCCACATCGCCAGCGGCAAGCTGCGCGTGCTGGCCGTGACCGGCAAGCAGCGCCTGCCCAGCCTGCCCGACGTGCCCACCACCGCCGAGGCGGGCTACCCCAAGGTCGATGCCACCTCGTGGTTCGCGGTGTTCGCCCCGGCCGCCGTGCCCAAGGCCGTGGTGGACAAGCTCACGGCCGACATCCGCACCGTGGTGCAGAACCCGGCCTTCCAGCAGAAGGCCCAGGAGCAGGGCGCCACGGCCGACTACCAGTCGCCCCCGCAGCTGGGCGAGAAGGTCAAGGCCGACCTGGCCAACTGGGCCTCGGTGGTGAAGACCTCGAAGATCGAAGCGGAATAAGGATCAAATTGGTCTTCGGCGCTTGATTGACAAGCGCAAGTAGCTATCATTTGTGTAGCATTTCGGGGGGAGGTGGCTGTGCGCTGTCCTGCGCGCAGCCACAATATGCGGCATGTCTGATGTGCATTCCGAAGAACTGCTGGCGCAGGTGGCTGCGCTGCCCGCGCTGCCCGGTGTCTACCGCTATTTCGACGCCCAGGGCGCGCTGCTGTATGTGGGCAAGGCGCGCCACCTCAAGCGCCGCGTATCGAGCTACTTCACCAAGAACCATGGCGGCACGCGCATCGGCCACATGGTCGGCAAGATCGTGCGCATGGAGACCACGGTGGTGCGCTCCGAGGCCGAGGCGCTGCTGCTCGAAAACAACCTGATCAAGACGCTGAACCCCAAGTTCAACATCCTGTTCCGCGACGACAAGAGCTACCCCTATCTCAAGATCACCGGCACGCCGGGGGCTGCCGGGGCGGGCCGCGGGGATTCGCCCTCGCAGGTTTTTCCGCGCATGGCGTACTACCGGGGCGCCGTGGACAAGAAGCACCGCTACTTCGGCCCGTACCCCAGCGCCTGGGCGGTGAAGGAGTCCATCCAGCTGCTGCAGAAGGTGTTCCGCCTGCGCACCTGCGAGGACACGGTGTTCGCCAACCGCACGCGGCCCTGCCTGCTGTATCAGATCAAGCGCTGCACGGGGCCGTGTGTCAACCTGATATCGCCCGAGGCCTATGCCGCCGACGTTGCGCATGCCGAGGCCCTGCTGCGCGGCGAGACGCAGGAGGTGCTGCAGGCCATGGAGGCGCGCATGATGGCGCACTCCGGCCAGCTTGAGTTCGAGCAGGCCGCAGAGGTGCGCAACCAGATCCAGGCGCTGTCGCGCGTGCTGCACCAGCAGTCCATCGAGACCGCTCATGACAAGGACGTGGACATCCTGGCCGTGCGGGTGTTGGGCGGCCGTGCCTGCGTGAACCTGGCCATGGTGCGTGGCGGGCGGCATCTGGGCGACCGCCCGTACTTCCCCGTGCATGTGGAGGACGCCGTGGCCGTGTTCGAGGAAGAGGGGGGCGAAGGCGCCGACGACGCCACCCCCAACCGCGTCGCCCGCCGCGTGGAGGTGCTGGTGCTCGAGGCCTTCATTGCACAGCACTACATCGGCGTGCCCGTGCCCCCGGTACTCGTGACCAGCGAGCCGGTGGACAAGGCGCTGCTGGAAGCCCTGGGGGACCAGTGCGGCCTGCGCGTGACCGCCGTGCACCAGCCCCGCGAGCAGCGGCGCGCCTGGCTGGACATGGCGCAAAAGAACGCCGACCTGCAGCTGGCGCGCCTGCTGGCGGAAGAGGGCTCGCAGCAGGCGCGCACGCGCGCCCTGGCCGAAGCGCTGGACCTGCCGCCCGAGGACCTGGACCAGCTCACCATCGAGTGCTTCGACATCTCGCACACGGCCGGCGAGTCCACCCAGGCCTCGTGCGTGGTGTTCCACCACCACAAGATGCAGAGCAGCGAATACCGCCGCTACAAGATCGAAGGCATCACCGGAGGCGACGACTACGCCGCCATGCGGCAGGTGCTCACGCGCCGCTACAGCAAGGTGGCCGAAGCCGCGCGCGAGGCGGGGGGCATCGACTTTGCGGCCAACCCGGCGCCAGGGGCCGGCGAGCCCGTTCAGCCCCGGGGCGTGGCCCGCCTGCCCGACCTGGTGCTGATCGACGGCGGCAAGGGCCAGGTGGGCGTGGCGCGCGAGGTGTTCTCCGCGCTGGGGCTGGACCTTACCCGCATCGTGGGCGTGGAAAAGGGCGAAGGACGCAAGGTGGGGCTGGAGGAGCTGGTGTTCGCCGACGGGCGCGAGAAGGTCTACCTGGGCAAGGACTCGGCCGCGCTGATGCTGGTGGCCCAGATCCGCGACGAGGCCCACCGCTTCGCGATCACCGGCATGCGCGCGGCGCGCGCCAAGGTGCGCGTGGGCGGGGGCCAACTGGAGGAGATCGCCGGAGTGGGCCCCAAGAAGCGCGCCCGGCTGCTGCAGCGCTTTGGCGGTGTGCGGGGCGTGGCATCGGCCAGCGTGGAAGACCTGGCCACGGTGGACGGCATTTCGCGCGAGCTTGCCGAGGAAATCTACCGCGCATTGCGCTAGACGCCGTGCTGATCGCGGCGCACCCGGAGTTCCCCGTGCCGCCGTGACACAATCGCCGCCATGTTCTGGACTATCCCCACCTTGATGACCTGGACGCGCATCGTCGCGATACCTTTGATCGTGGGGGTGTTCTATGCGCCGCTGGACCCCGCCACGCGCAACCTGATCGCCACCGTGATGTTCGTGGTGTTTGCCGCCACCGACTGGCTGGACGGCTATCTGGCCCGCAAGCTGAACCAGACCTCGTCCTTTGGCGCCTTCCTGGACCCGGTGGCCGACAAGTTCCTGGTCTGCGCGTCGCTCCTGGTGCTGGTCCATCTGCAGCGCGCCGATGTGTTCGTGGCGCTCATCATCATCGGGCGCGAGATCGCCATCTCGGCCCTGCGCGAGTGGATGGCGCAGATCGGCGCGAGCAAGAGCGTGGCCGTGCACATGATCGGCAAGGTCAAGACGACGGTGCAGATGATCGCCATCCCGTTCCTGCTGTACGACGGGCGTCTGTTCGGAATGATCGACACCGGGGTGTGGGGCACCTGGCTGATCTGGGCATCCGCCGTGCTCACGGTCTGGTCCATGGTCTACTACCTGCAAAAGGCATTGCCCGAGATCCGCGCGCGCGTGAAGTGACATGGAACCGTGGGCCGCAGGCGCCACGGCCTGGGCCAGGCCCGACTTTTCGCCCCCTTTCGGCGCGCGCCCTGGCCGGGGCGCCGGCTCCCTGGGGGGCGGGGGCCGCGTACTTCTTGTCACCCCGCCGACGCCCTGCATTCCGGTGCGCGGCAACGTGTTTCAGCCCGCCGTGCAGTGCTGGAACTGGGGTGTCAATACGGAATGCTGCCCATACGGCATGTTTGAGACAAAAACGCCCCACAAGCCCTGTCGCAGCGTGAAATACGACTAGAATTCGACGCAACGCTGCTCCAAAGCAGCGTGTTGTATTGACACCCGGAAACTCGATGGCTTTAATCTGATGCAGCAGCCACTGCTGTGTATGCCAGTCATTCCCCCGTCTGTTTTCAACCAGCCCTTGGCTGTGCTTTCGGACGTGTGAAGACCAGATATCCGCGAGACATTCCATCAACTCTTTTCCGAGAGGCTTCTTGTGAACAAAACCGAACTGATTGAGCACATCGCTACCAACGCCGACATCTCCAAGGCCGCTGCTGCTCGTGCCCTGGAATCCACGATCGAGGCCGTCAAGAAGACCCTGAAGAAGGGCGGCACCGTTTCGCTCGTCGGTTTCGGCACTTTTGCGGTCGGCAAGCGCGCTGCCCGCACGGGCCGCAATCCCCGCACGGGCGCAACGATTAAAATCAAAGCTGCTAAAGTTCCAAAGTTTCGTCCTGGCAAGGCATTGAAAGATGCCTTGAACTGAGGATCAGTTTAGGTGGGGTCCTTAGCTCAGTTGGTAGAGCGGCTCCTTTACACGGAGTAGGTCGGCGGTTCGAGACCGTCAGGACCCACCATCACCGAACAAAGGCGAACGCAAGTTCGCCTTTTGTTTTTTGCCTTCTGAAAGATCGACCATGTTTGAATCCATCCGCAAGCACTCCAAGATCGTCATGGTCTTATTGTTCTTGCTGATCATTCCATCGTTTGTGCTGGTGGGCATTGACAGCAACTACTTCTCTGAAAAGAGCCCTGTGGTCGCGCGCGTCGATGGCAACAAGATCAACCAGACCGACTGGGACAACGCACATCGCATGGAGACTGACCGCATGCGCGCGCAGTCTCCCTCGGTCGATCCCAAGCTCCTGGACTCGCCGCAGGCCCGCTATGCCACGCTGGAGCGGCTGGTGCGCGACCGGGTACTGGCCGCCGCCGCGAAGGACATGCATCTGGTGACGAGCGACTCGCGCCTGGCTCGCAGCCTGCAGGAGATCCCCGCGATCGCCGGGCTCAAGCGCGCGGACGGCACGCTCGATGCGGAGGCTTACCGGGCCCTGGTGGGTACGCAAGGCCTGACACCCGAAGGCTTCGAGGCGAACGTACGGCGTGATCTTTCCACCAGCCAGGTCCTTGGCGGCGTGATGGGTTCGGTGTTCGGCACCAATGCCCAGGTCAAGGTCGCGCTGGATTCGCTGTACGAGCAGCGCGAAGTCCAGGTGGCCCGTTTCAAGTCCACGGACTTCGCCGGCAAGGTGGTGCCCACGGATGCGGACCTGGAGGCGTACTACAAGACCCACTCCGCCCAGTTCCAGCAACTGGAGCAGGCCGCGGTGGAGTACGTGGTGCTGGACCTCGACAGCGTGCGTTCCGGCATCACGCTCAATGAGGATGATCTGCGCACCTACTACAAGGAAAACGTGGCGCGCATGGCAGGTAAGGAAGAGCGCCGTGCCAGCCACATCCTGATCAATGCCCCCAAGGAGGCCTCTTCGACCGACCGCGAGAAGGCCAAGGCCCGCGCCACCGAACTGCTGGCACAGGTGCGCAAGGCGCCCGCCACGTTCGCGGAGGTTGCCAAGAAAGCTTCGGACGACAAGGGTTCGGCCACGGGCGGCGGCGACCTGAATTTCTTTGGGCGTGGCGCCATGGTCAAACCGTTTGAAGACGCGGCCTTTGCGCTCAAGAAGGGCGACATCAGCGATGTGGTGGAAACAGACTTCGGCTACCACATCATTCACCTGACCGACATCAAGGCGCCCCGCCAGCCTTCCTTCGAAGAGCTGCGCCCCGCCATGGAGGCGGAGCTCAAGCAGCAGCAAGCCCAGCGCAAGTTCGCGGAAGTGGCCGAAGCGTTCACCAATGGTGTGTACGAGCAGGCTGACAGCCTCAAGCCGGTGGCCGACAAGCTCAAGCTGAAGGTGCAGACGGCATCCGGCATCACCCGTACGCCCGCGCCCGGTGCGGCTGGCCCGCTGGCCAATGCCAAATTCCTCGAAGCCCTGTTTTCTTCGGACTCGCTGCAGAACAAGCGCAATACCGAAGCCGTGGAAGTCGGGCCCAGCCAGATGGCAGCCGGCCGCGTGGTGCAGTACACCCCCGCCAGGACACTGCCGCTGGAAGAAGTTCGCGCCCGCGTGCGGGAGCTTTACATTGGGCAGAAGGCGTCGGAACTGGCGCGCAAGGAAGGCGAAGCCAAGCTGGCAGCGTGGAAGGCGACTCCGTCCAGCGCCAGTGGCTTGAGCGCCCCTGTCCAGATTTCACGCGAGCAGGTGCAGAGCCTGCCCCGGCCGGTGATTGATGCAGCGCTGCACACACCCACGGAACCCCTGCCGGCCTGGACTGGCGTGGACCTGGGAGCTGAAGGCTACGCGGTGGTGAAGGTCAACCGTGTGGTGCCACGCCAGGCCCCCGATGCGCAGCGTGCCCAGCAAGAACGTCAGCAATACCTGCAATGGTGGGCATCGGCCGAGGGCCAGGCGTACTACGAGATGCTGAAGAAGCGCTTCAAGGCAGAGATCAAGGCGCCTCGTCCGTCCGCCCTGGCACAAGCTACCGCAGAAAATTGATCAAATTGGCCGTGGGATGAAAATCCCAGGCTATAATACAAAGCTACGGTGGCTGTAGCTCAGTTGGTAGAGTCCAGGATTGTGATTCCTGTTGTCGTGGGTTCGAGCCCCATCAGCCACCCCAAACGTGCAAAAGCGCTGCAACGATAGTTGCAGCGCTTTTTTGCTTTTGAGGCCCGCAACGGAGTTCTCGGTCACCGGCGCGCCCCAGGCGGGGGCATCTTGGTGGCTGAAGGCCTGAGTGGTTGCCGCAGATCTTGTGGCACAGCGCATACTGTGCCTTCATTCCTTTTCGGAGCCTTCCATGAGCCTTGTGATCCGCGATGCGTCGCCCAGTGAAAAGCGTGGCAACGCCATGTCCGCAGCCCTTGCCAAGGAGCAACTGGAGTACGCGGTCCAGATCGTGCGCGAGGTTCTACCCCAGAGCGCGGGAGATGGCGCCTTGATCGGAGCGGTGGTGCAGGCCATTGCCATGAACTACGCGGCAGTTCCTCAGCCCAACCGATAGTGGTTAACGCTGTCCGGGGCATGGGGCTGCCCGGGCAGGTGGGTGCGAAACCGCATGGATGCCTTTGTGGCCTGTGCCCTGCTTTTTGCAGAGGGGCTTGGTACAGCACTTGGCCTGTAAAGGAAGCTGGCCTGCCCGGAGGGACTCGAACCCCCGACCTATAGCTTAGAAGGCTATTGCTCTATCCAGTTGAGCTACGGGCAGATAGATGGAGATGGGCTTTTGGCGCACGGGGGCCTACTTGCCTTGCGGAAATCTTCCGCAACCGCGCGATGGCGCAGAGCGTGGATCATAACCCGTGGCCAGTGCTGCGCTGGACAGACCCGCCCGCGCTAATGCGGTGGTAGCAGGGGCAAGGCGGATGCGGTTATAACGAGGCTACACGCGCTCGCCATCCATTTCCTCGATCTGGCCACACCATGCCCCACAGCGTCACGCTCATACACACCATTGCTGCTGCGCTGGGGCTTGCTTTGGCGTTGGGTTTCGTGGCCGCGCGGTTGCGGCTGCCCGCGCTGGTCGGGTATCTGCTGGCGGGGGTGGTGATCGGACCTTTTACACCCGGTTTTGTGGCGGATGCAGCGATGGCCAGCCAGCTGGCAGAAATTGGTGTGATGCTGCTGATGTTTGGCGTCGGCCTGCATTTCTCCCTGGGGGATCTGCTGGCCGTGCGAAAAATCGCCGTGCCCGGGGCTGTGGTGCAGATGATGGTGGCCACCGCGCTGGGCATGGCGCTGGCCACCTGGTGGGGATGGGGGCTGGGCGGTGCCCTGGTGTTTGGCCTCGCGCTGTCGGTGGCCAGCACGGTGGTGCTTTTGCGTGCCCTTGAAAGCCTGGGTATTCTGGACAGCCACACAGGCCGCATTGCCGTGGGCTGGCTCGTGGTGGAAGACCTGGCCATGGTGCTGGTGCTGGTCTTGTTGCCGCCGCTTGCCGGCTGGCTGGGCGGCAGCGGACCCGATGGCGCTGCGGCGAAGGATGTGGATGGCGCGGCACTGTGGCAGGCCCTGGGATGGACGCTGCTGCAGGTGGGCGGCTTTGTCGCGTTGATGCTGCTGGTGGGGCGCCGCCTTTTTCCGTGGGTGCTCTGGCAGGTGGCACGCACGGGCTCGCGGGAGTTGTTCACGCTGTGCGTGGTGGCGGCCGCCGTGGGCATTGCCTTTGGCTCGGCGGCCCTGTTTGGGGTTTCGTTTGCGCTGGGGGCCTTTTTTGCCGGCATGGTGATGCGTGAATCAGAGTTCAGCCATCGGGCCGCGCAAGAATCCCTGCCGTTGCGCGACGCTTTTGCCGTGCTGTTCTTCGTCTCCGTCGGCATGCTCTTCAACCCGGCCGTGCTGTGGGACCGCCCGGTGCAGGTGCTGGCGGTGGTGGCGATCATCATGCTGGGCAAGACGCTGGCCGCGGCCGCGCTGGTCCTGGCATTTCGCTATCCGCTCAATACCGCCCTCACGGTGTCCGCGAGCCTGGCCCAGATCGGGGAGTTCTCCTTCATCCTGGTGGCGCTGGGTTCTTCGCTGGGGTTGCTGCCACCTGAAGGGGCCAGCCTCGTGCTGGCGGGGGCACTGATTTCGATGGCGCTCAACCCCATGCTGTTCCACGCCATTGCTCCCTTGCAGACCTGGCTGCGCGCTCGCTCGGAGCTGGCGCGGCGGCTGGAGCAGCGGGACGATCCGCTCGCGGAGCTCCCCATGAGCACCGACGCCCGGTATCTCGCTCGGCAGGTGGTGCTGGTGGGCTATGGCAGGGTGGGGCGCCGCGTGGCACAGGTGCTGGTTGCCAATGACATTCCATTCGTCGTGGCGGAGCAGAACCGTGAACTGGTGGAGTCATTGCGGGAAGCGGGCATTGCGGCGGTCTTTGGCGACGCCGTGGACCCCGCGGTGCTGATCCAGGCCCACATCGCACGGGCCGCGATGCTGGTGATCGCAACACCGGACACGCTCAATGTGCGCCAGATCATCACTACCGCGCGCACTCTCAATCCCCACATCGAAACCGTGGTGCGCAGCCATAGCGGGGACGAGGCCCGCAGGCTGGCGCAGGAATGCGACAGCACGGTGTTTCTGGCCGACGAGGCACTGGCGCAGGCCATGGCCCGCCATGTGCTGGAACGCACGGAGGCCCGCCTCGCACGCCACACCAGCCCGGCATCGCTGCACAGCCGGGTCTAGCTTGGTCTTTGAGGCCTGTAGCGCTTTAGTGGAAAGCGCTGAATGCTATGAATTGAATAGCAAATCAGTCGGTTTCTTCAAATACCAGTGCTGGAGGCGCCATGATGCGCGCCGTGTTCCCCAGCTCTTCGATCAGGTGGTTGGCGAAATAGCTGTTTTGCGTGTCCGGCTCCAGCGCGGCAAGGGCCAGGTTGGCGCGGGGCTGGTTCAGCGGCACGTAGAAGCTGCCTGCGGGCACGTCGATGGCGCTGCGCACGGGCGACACCTGTACACGCACGATTCCTGTGCCACCCGCGATGGTGCCGATCACATCCTGGCGGTCGCCTGCCTCGCGGGCGGTTTCACGGTAGATGTCGGCCAGCGCGGAGCCCGGCTCGGCCACGCGCATGACCTGCAGGCCCAGCAGCCTCAGGCGCTCGACGGCGGCGGTGGAGCTGGCCGAAAGCCAGTAGCCGCAGGGCCGGGCCCGGGTCTTGGTCGGGCGCAAGGTGAGAGAGGAGTTCCAGTCCACGCGGATGGGGCGGTCTGCCCCTGTCTCCGGGTCGAGGAAGTCCAGCTCCCGCTGGGTGGGCGTGGCGGCGGCCTCGATCACGGCCTGGTCGCGGCAGGCGAGGGCACTCACATCCCGCGCGACAAAGGAGCGGACCTGCTCCAGGTTGCCGGCGCGCTCGGCCGTGCTGCGCAGCGCGCTGGCGATGGCCGTGACCTGCGAATGCACGCGGCGCTGGATGTGCATGCGCCCGATGCCCACGCCCCGTGTTTCGATCAGCAGGCTCACCGTGTTCTTCAGGCCGTTCACGTTGCGGCCCGTGTCGGGCTGTGTGCCGCCCATGGAGATGCGCTTGTCCTCCGGATTGGTCGAGGTGGTGTAGTACCAGTCGCTCGTGAGGCCCTGCGCCTTGAGCGCTGCCACCATCGGCTGGTGGTACCACTCCTGCGAGGCCTTGGTCAGGAACTCGGGGTAGTTGGCGGTGGTGGTGTATTGCAGCAGTGCGTCGTAGCGCTGGATGGCATTGAATTTTTGCAGGTAGCGGCCCACCACGGTGTATTCGTGGGCGTCCACGACGAGG
The DNA here is from genome assembly GCF_059415205.1 of Acidovorax sp. GW821-FHT10E03. NCBI lineage: Bacteria > Pseudomonadati > Pseudomonadota > Betaproteobacteria > Burkholderiales > Comamonadaceae > Acidovorax > Acidovorax sp. GW821-FHT10E03. Next base: position 513,273 of record NZ_JBWKMU010000001.1, read on the forward strand.
ATGGGGCGGTAGTCATTGACCACCTTGGCCAGCGCGCGGGCCTCCGGGGTGTTGAGCAGCAGGTGGTCGCGGTTCATGTCCACGCCATTGGCCGTGACACGCGTACCCACGGCCGCGCCGTCGGGATTGGCCCGGGGCACCACCACCACATTGATGCGGTCGAGCAGGGGCTCGAGCAGCCCCTGCACCAGTTCGCGGCTGATCACCAGCAGGGCCTCGCTGCCCGCAGGTTCATCGCCATGCTGTTGCCCGACCAGAACGACCGTCGGCCGGCCACTCGTGTCCAGGTTGGCGGGCTCGGTGCCAGCGGCACGGGTGACCAGCAGCCCCTGGATGGGCTCCCCGCGTTGGGACGTGCCCAGATGGAGCAACTTGGCGCGCGTGGAGCCGCGGGGGGCCGGTTCAGCCAGCGAGAGCAGCCATTGGCCGAGTTCGGCATTGGTGGTGAAAGCCCGGCGGTCCGGGCCCAGGCCAGGCGTGCTGTAGGCCACGGCGGGGTCGGGGAAGCGGGCTGCCACGGCTGCGCCATAGGGCGGTGCCATGGGGCCTTCGTTTTGGACCACCAGCGCGGCGGGTGGTGGCAGGGGGCTGGCGATGGCCCCTTGACGTTGCGCCTGCGATGCCTGGCCCAGCGGCGTGGGCACCACGGTGCCCTGCTGCACACGCGGCAGCGGGGCCGGTGCGGTGGTCCTGGCGGCAGGGGTGGACGGCCAGGGGGGCAGGGGCGTGCTGGAGCAGGCCGTCAGCAGCACGGCGACCAGCAGCGCCGACGCGCGCAAGGGCATCCGCCTTGTCGAAAAGGCGGGCGCAACCAGGGCGGCAGGGGCGTCCGTTGGGTGGCGGAGAAAAGGGGAATGCATGGTCATGGTGGTTTCTGCCATTGGGAGCCTCGCGGGCGGCTTGTTACGGTGATGTTACCTGCCTGCCCCCGCCATACCGTGTCAGCGTACATCCCGTTGCAAATGCAGGGTTGACACCCGGATTGCCGCTTTTCCACGCAGTTTCACCGGCGACTCTCGAAGGCGCCTTGCCGCCCAGGCTGGGTGATCGCAGCCCCTGGGGGCTCAGCGCCGTCCCCCCCGCGAGCGCGGGCACGGGCTGTGCCATCCCGCAACCGCCGAATGCGCGCCGGGCCGCGGCGTGCCGTGCCCGCGCTTACATGCCCGGGCCGGAAGCGAGCGGGCTGGATGGAGGCTCCGCCGCCGCATGCGCGGCCGCTGGCGCCCCGGGTGCAGCCGTGGTCGCCGGCATCATTTTCAGCCGCAGCAGCGCGCGCACGAACCCGTGGTCCGAACGGGTGCGGTCGCGCCCTTCATGCAGGTGGTCATTGAAGTAGTCCACCCGCCGCACGTCGCCGATGCTGTTTCGGCCGTTGTGCACGAACTCCTCGCTCACCAGGATCTGGTCGAGCACGCTGGGCGAGCCCTGGTGGATGTGCGAGTACGCCACATCCTTCTTCAGCGCCGCGTCGCCCTGCAGGTCGTAGGCATTGAACAGGGCCACATCGCGGGCGGAGCGGTCGTAGGCGATCTCGTTCGTGGCGCAGATGAGCTGCGTTGTCACGCTGTCGGGCGTGTCGTTGAAATCCCCCATCACCACAAGCGGCACGCTGGTGCGGTGCAGCAGATCGATCACCAGGCAGCGCAGCGCCATGGCCTCGGCGCCCCGCATGATCAAGGAACGCAGGGAGGCCAATGCCATCACCTTGCGGTCGTCCCGGTCTTCCGTCGGGTTGCCCTGCGCATCCTGCAGGAATTTGGGGCGCTTGGACTTGAGGTGCGCGGTCAGCACATTCAGGCGCTGACCATGCTTCATGCGCAGCGTCAGGACCAGTGGCGGCCGCTCAAAGCGCGCATGCACCGCCAGCCCTGGTACATCCACGTGAAAGCCCGGCGGGAATTCCGGGAACGACTGCAAGGCTTCCACCTTGAGCCTCGTGGCGATGCCCACGCGTGGCGTGCCCTGTGCACCGCCATGCGTGGCGTCGTTCTCCGCCCCGGGCACGGCCACGAAGTCGTAGCGCAGGCCGCTGCGGCCGATGGCCCCCTTGAAGGCCGCGTCGTCCCATACCTCCTGCACCGCCAGCACATCGGCATTGAGCATGCGGAAGCGGTCGCCCAGCCAGGTGAGCTTGCGATCAAACTCGGCCTGGGCGTACGGATCCTGGTTCTCATAGAACAGGCGGCCCGGGTTGGCCAGGTTGAGCACGTTGCAGGTGGCCACCATCAGGGTGGCCAGGGGCTGGGGTGGGTCGTTGGGGCGCATGGGCAGAGCATCGCACAAGGATGCCGCGGCTGCGGTCCGCACCGGCTGGCAGGGTCAGAAGGCCCGCAGCGCGTCGCCCGCCAGCACATGCAGTCCGGCAGGGCCTGACCGCACGGCCCGCACGAGCGCCCGCGCCACATCGGTGCCCGGACGGGCGCGGTACTTGGCGGGAATGACCGGATCCAGCCACCTGAACAACTTGATGGAGATGGATTCGGCGGGGCGCGCTGCCTGTTGCAGGGCCTGGCGTTCCCCGATGAGCAGGGAAGGGCGCGCGATCACCAGCGTGGCAAAGCCCAGGCTCTGAAGGTCGCGCTCGACCTCGCCCTTGACGCGGTTGTAGAAGATGCCCGACTCCGCGTTGGCGCCCATGGCGGTGACCACGCCGCAGCGGGTGGCCCCGGCGGCACGCGCTGCGCGGGCGGTGGCCAGCACGGCGTCATGGTCCACGGCGCGAAAAGCGCTCTGGCTGCCCGCGGCAGCCATGGTCGTGCCCAGCGTGATGTAGACCTCGTCAATGGGCGGCAGGGCGGGCAGGGCGGCAAAGTCCACCGCGTGCAAGTGCAGGCGGGGGTGGCTCGTGGCTGGCGCGCGCCGTCCCTTGGCGTGCAGCACATGCACGGCTGCCACGCGGGGGGCGCCTGGAGCGCCCCCTGCCTCATCCGTCTCAGCGGTTAAAAGATCCGCGAGAACCGCCTGGCCCACGAGACCCGTTGCCCCGGCCACCAGAACCACCCGTGCCTCCGCCATAGCCGCCACCTCCACCGTTGCCGCCACGATAACCGCCACCACCACGGCGACCGCCGCCGCCCATGCTGTCCACGCTGGTGCGCATCGGATCAGGCTGGCCGCCCGCGCCGCCGCCGGCATGGCCGGAACTGCGGTGGCCCGGGTTGGCGTGGCCCATGTGCGTGCCCAGGTGGGCATTGGCGCGTGGAGGTTGCGAGTCGTCATAGCGGTTGCTGCCTTCGTAGCCGCCACCACCACCGCCGCCGGAGCGGCCGCGTGCAGGGGCCTGGCCACCAGCGCGTGCGCCGCCGCCCTGGCCGCCACCACCGCCGGCACGGGCGCCGCGCGGGCTGTTGCTGCCACCGCCGCCGCCTGCTGCTGCGCCACCACCGGCGCGGCCGCCACGGCCGCCGCCATTGCCACCGCCGGCTGGGCGGGGGCCACGGTCACCGCCGCCGCCACCGCCGCCAGCACCCTGGCCTGCCTTGTTGGTGCGGATGCGTTCCATCATTTCGCTGCGCGCCGCCTTGGCGGCGGCCTGCATCACTTCGCGGCTCGGGGGCTTGCCGGCGCCACCCCAGATGGTCTGGCGGCCCATGGCGATGGGCTCGGCCTTCTCGCCTGGCTCGGGCCCAAAGCCTTCGATGATCTGCACCGGGATCTGCTGCTTGGTGAAGCGCTCGATGTCCATCATGAAGCCCTCTTCGTCCATGCAGACCAGGCTCACGGCTTCGCCGGTGGCGCCAGCGCGGCCCGTGCGGCCGATGCGGTGCACGTAGTCTTCCGAGACGTTGGGGATTTCATAGTTGACGACGTGGGGCAGGTCGTCGATGTCGATGCCGCGCGCGGCAATGTCGGTGGCCACCAGCGCGCGGATGTCGCCGCTCTTGAAGCCGGCCAGGGCCTGCGTGCGGGCGCTCTGGCTCTTGTTGCCGTGCAGGGCCATGGCCTGCACGCCGTTCTTGGTCAGGAACTCGGCCACGTTGTTAGCGCCGAACTTGGTGCGCGTGAACACCAGCACCTGGCTCCAGTTGTGCTGCTGGATGATGTGCAGCAACACCTGCTTCTTCTTGCCGCGGCCCACGGGGTGGATCACCTGCGAGATGCGCTGCACGGTCGTGTTGCGCGGCGTGACCTGGATGCTCTGCGGGTTCTTGAGCAGCGTGCCCGCCAGCTCGCGGATCTCGTCGCTGAACGTGGCGGAGAACAGCAGGCTCTGCTTGTCCTTGGGCACCAGGGCCAGCACCTTCTTCACGTCGTGGATGAAGCCCATGTCCAGCATGCGATCGGCTTCATCAAGCACCAGGACCTGCACGGTCGACAGATCCAGGAAACCCTGCTGCTGCAGGTCCAGCAGGCGGCCGGGGGTGGCCACCAGGATGTCCACGCCGCGCTTGATGCGGTCGATCTGCGGGTTCATGCCCACGCCGCCGAAGACCACGGTGGAGTTGATGTCGAGGTACTTGCCGTATTCGCGCACGGACTCTTCCACCTGGGCGGCGAGTTCGCGGGTGGGGGTCAGCACCAGGGCGCGGATGCCCTTGCCGCCGAACTTGTTCTTGGGTGCGGCGCTTTGCGAGAGGCGGTGCAGCATGGGCAGGGTGAACGCGGCGGTCTTGCCGGTGCCAGTCTGCGCGCCGGCCAGAAGGTCGTGGCCTTCCAGAACGGCGGGGATGGCCTGGGCCTGGATGGGCGTGGGGGTTTCATAGCCCGTTTCGTGCACGGCCTTCAGGATGGCAGGAGCCAGGTTCAGTTCGTCAAATGTCATGTCGTTGATTGCGCCCGTCCGGGGCGCTGGGTATCAACCTGTCGTGCAACCGGGGGGTTGCCGAGCCAGTCTCAGGCTGATGAGGTTCAGGATTGGGAGCCCGGAAGCGTTGCTTCTTTCGTCCCCAGCAGTGTGCTGATGTGACGGGCAACTGGAGCCCGCTACGGTGGGTATTGTCGCATGGCCCGATAATCTCGGTTTGCACGCAGAATTTCTGCTCACTTTTGCAGGTTTGACATTCAATGGCCCAATACGTTTTCTCCATGAACCGCGTCGGCAAGATCGTGCCGCCCAAGCGGCAGATCTTGAAAGACATCTCCCTGAGCTTCTTCCCGGGCGCCAAGATCGGCGTGCTGGGAACCAACGGTTCGGGCAAGTCCACCCTCCTGAAAATCATGGCGGGCCTGGACAAGGAAATCGAGGGCGAAGCCATTCCCATGGCGGGCCTGAACATCGGCTACCTGCCCCAGGAGCCCCAGCTGGATCCCACGCAAACCGTGCGGGAGAGCGTGGAAGCGGGCATGGGCAAGCTATTTGCCGCCAAGGCCCGCCTGGAGGAGGTCTACACCGCCTACGGCGCCGAAGACGCCGACTTTGATGCGCTGGCCGCCGAACAGGCCGAGCTGGAGGCCATCATCGCCACCGCCGGCACCGACTCCGAGCACCAGCTTGAAATTGCCGCCGACGCGCTGCGCCTGCCCCCGTGGGATGCCAACATCGGCGTGCTTTCCGGTGGTGAGAAGCGCCGCGTGGCCCTGTGCCGCCTGCTGCTCTCCAAGCCCGACATGCTGCTGCTCGACGAACCCACCAACCACTTGGACGCGGAATCCGTGGACTGGCTGGAGCAGTTCCTGCAGCGCTACTCCGGCACCGTGGTGGCCATCACCCACGATCGCTACTTCCTGGACAACGCGGCCGAGTGGATCCTGGAACTGGACCGTGGCTCCGGCATTCCCTACAAGGGCAACTACTCCGACTGGCTCACGCAAAAGGGCGCACGCCTGGAAGCCGAGCAAAAGGGCGAAGAAGCCCGTGCCAAGGCCCTGAAGAAGGAACTGGAATGGTCGCGCCAGAACCCCAAGGCCCGCCAGGCCAAGAGCAAGGCCCGCCTGGCCCGCTTCGAGGAATTGAGCGACTACGAATACCAAAAGCGCAACGAAACGAACGAAATCTTCATTCCCGTGGCCGACCGCCTGGGCAGCCAGGTGATCGAGTTCAAGAACGTCACCAAGTCCTTTGGCGACCGGGTGCTGATCGACAACCTGAGCTTCAACATTCCTGCGGGCGCCATCGTCGGCATCATCGGCCCCAATGGCGCAGGTAAATCCACGCTGTTCAAGCTGATTGCTGGCAAGGAAAAGCCGGATTCGGGCGAAGTCGTCATTGGCTCCACCGTCAAGATGGCCTTCGTGGACCAGCACCGCGATGACCTGTCCAACGACAAGACGGTGTGGGAAGACGTGTCCGGCGGACTTGACATTCTCAATGTCGGCAAGTTCCAGATGGCGAGCCGCGCCTACTGTGGCCGGTTCAACTTCAATGGCGGCGACCAGCAAAAGAAGGTCGGCATGCTTTCCGGCGGCGAACGCGGCCGCCTGCACCTGGCCAAGACGCTGATTGCTGGCGGCAACGTGCTGATGCTCGATGAGCCGTCCAACGATCTGGACGTGGAAACTTTGCGGGCTCTGGAAGATGCGCTGCTGGAATTCGCCGGCACGATGTTGGTAATCAGCCACGATCGCTGGTTCCTGGACCGGATCGCCACGCACATCCTGGCCGCCGAAGGTGACAGCCAGTGGACGTTCTTTGACGGCAATTACCAGGAATACGAGGCGGACAAGAAGAAACGCCTGGGTGAAGAGGGTGCAAAGCCCAAGCGGATGCGTTTCAAAGCCCTCAAATAAGGCGTCAGGTCAAGTAGCATTGCATCTGGAAACTTGTCGTCCGATTCCTTCCCCCACCATGTCCCAGACTGCGTCTCGCTCGAGAACCGTTTTCCGTGCCTGTGTCGTCAACGCCGTGCGCGGGGGCGAGGCGCTGATGCAGCAACTGGTCAAGGTCACGCAGGCGGCCTTGACGGAGGAAGAGTCGGCCAACCGCAACATCCAGCAGCGCAACCTGGTCAGCGACAGCCTGCGGCTGCTGAACCAGCATGAGGCTGCGCTGGTCAAGGGCTACCCCATGGCCTTGCTGGAGATCTTCGCCGAAGGGCCGGGCATCGCCAAAGGCCGCAGTTCGGCGGAAGACACGGGCATGGACTTCGGCGAACTCTCGCTCATGGATGAGAGCGAGATGCAGGCGCAGGTGGAACTCTCCAAGGCGCAGCAGTCGGCACTGCACGCCACCGACGCGGTGCTGGCCGAACTCAATACCCTGGTCAGTTCGGCGCAAGGCCTGCGCAGCGTGCAGCCCGAGCGCAACCCCTTGCGCCCTGAAAGCTACATCCGCGCCCTCCAGCAGGTCGTGGGCGACACCGGTGTCTCGCCCGAGGTGCGCCAGCTGTGGATGCAGCACATGCGAGATCTGCTGGGCAAGCTCCTGGTCGATGAATACAAGAAAACCGCTGCGAGCCTGAGAGAGCACGGCGTGCAGCCGGTCGGCTATGCGGTGCTGGGCACGCCTTCCGGAAACTCGGGGCGCGGCGGAGGATACGGCGGCCCTGGCATGAACACCGGCATGGGGACGGGCTATGGCGGGGGGTATTCCGGCTACGGAAACTCTATGGCAGCACCGATGGGAGACTATGGCACCACCGGCTATGGCCGGGGAATCGGCCCGTCGACCGGCTGGAGCGGCGATTCCATGCAGTCGCCCATGGCGCCCGCCGCGGAAGAGGCCCTGTTGACCGTGGGCATCCTGCGCCAGATGCTGGCGGGTGGCGACCCCTTCGATCCGCGTGCGTACGGGGCGGCGATGCCCTCTCAGCCGGTGGCGCTGCAGCCTGCGTGGGTGGCGGCGCCTCAAGTGGGGGGCGCCGTGGCCGGAGCACAGGCGATGCCCCATGGCGGTGGCTATTTCCCTGCGGGTGCCGCGGCGGAGGCCATCGAGGACATGGCCCAGCTTGAACGCCTGGTGGGCCGCCTTGCAAGTGGCAGCCAGTCGGCTTCGCTGTCGGCCCCGCTGTCGGGATGGCGGGGCCCCGGGGTGGCGCCGGTGGTCTATGCGGCCATGCCGATGGAGGCCGCCACGCAGTCCACGGCCATGGCCATCGAAGTGGTCGGCCGCATGATGGAGAACATTGCGCAAGACTCCCGCCTGCTGCCGCAGGTCCAGCAGGCCGTGAAGAGTCTGGAGCCTGCGCTCAAGCAACTGGTGCGGCACGATGGGCGGTTCTTCTCCGACGGAACCCATCCCGCCCGGCGCCTGCTCGACGAGCTGACGCAGCGCAGCCTCGCTTTCACCGCGGAATCCACTCCCGGGTTCAGCCGCTTCATGCGCCTGCTCAATGGGGCGGTGGAGCACCTCACCACCAACGAAATCAAGGATGCGGGGCCCTTCGACACGGTGCTCAAGGCCCTGCAATCCGCCTGGGAGGCGCAGGAGCAGAAGATCAAGGCCCACCAGGAGGCGCAGCAGAAAGCCCTGTTGCATGCCGAACAGCGCGAAATGCTGGCCGAGAAGATTGCGGCGGACATCCGCAAGCTGCCGGATCTGGAGAATGTCCCTGCCGACGTGCTCGATTTTGCGGCAGGCCCCTGGGCCGATGTGATCGCGCTGGCGCAGGTATTGAAGGCGGACGACAGCCGGGATGAAGATCCTGGTGGCTATCTGGCGCTGGTTCCAGTGCTGCTGTGGAGTTCGCAGCCAGACCTGACGCGCAAGGAGCCTGACCGCCTGAATGAGGCGATTCCCGGCTTGCTGGCCAAGCTGCGCAAAGGTCTCAAGACCGTCAACTACCCTGCCGTCCAGACCAGCGCCTTCTTGCAGCGGCTGGTGGGCCTGCACCAGTCTGCCTTTGAAAAGCCTGCGCCCGCCCCCGTGGCGGCAGCGCCTCAGCCAGAGGCAGCGCCAGAGCCCGAGGCCGATGCTCCGCCGTCGGCGCCGCAGCCTGCCGAAGCCGCGTCCTCCGCCCCGGCACCGGAGGACAGCGCACAGGCGCCTGTCGAGGCAGCCCCCGATCCCTATGCCGATTTCGTGATCGGTGCCTGGGTCGAACTCATCACCAATGGCCGGCTGGTGCGCACCCAGCTCACCTGGGCCAGTCCGCATGGCACGCTGTTCCTGTTCACGGCGCCCGATGCGAGCACGCAGTCCATGACGCGGCGCATGCGCGACAAGCTGGCCGCGGAGGGTTCGTTGCGCGTCGTGCCAACCCTGCCGGCCACCACCCGTGCCCTGGATGCCGTCGCCGCAGGAGCGGCCCGCAAGGGTTCGGGCGGATCCGGGTCGATATCGGGCTCCAGGTCTTCCTCTTCCAAGACGCGCTAGAAACCAACCGGCCCCGGCTCCGGCGGCATTCCAGGCCCTGGTCCAGCGGCTGCGACGGGGCGCCTTTCCCCGCCATGGGGGTCAAGCCCCGTGGGTCATGCGCGCAGCAGCTTCTTGCGCACCAGGTGAATATGGTTGCGCAGCGCGTACAGCTCGTCGGCGTAGGACAGCGGCACGCTCACCTTTTCGGCCTGTGCCTCCAGCGTGTTCAGGGCCTTGAGGAGTTCGGCCGAATCCGCCTTGCCCGCTTCCATGTCGTTCTCGATCTCGCGAAGCCGGCCATACCAGCGGAACACGCGTGAACGCACCCGGAACTGGTACAGCGGCGGCACGATGCGCGACAGTGGCAGCATGATCGCCAGCAGGATGCCCAGCACGAGCCACATGCGCTCAATCAGATTGGCCATCCAGAACGGCAGGTAGCGCTGCAGCATGGGGACGGGCTCGTTCATGGCACGGTCGCCTTCCTTGGCGATGGGCAGCTCGCTGCTGCGCGAGTTGGGGAACTCCCGTGCGCGGTTGAACCAGCCCGAGCCGCCGTGCAGCTTCTGCGCGTTTTGTGCGAACAGGGTCAGCAAAGCGGGGTGCGTGCCCTCGCGCGCCAGCAGCGAGGTGGTGGAGGCGACCAGGCGCACGTCCCGTGTGGGCACATTGGCGGCCAGGTCCACCACGCCACGTGGCAGGGTCACCGGCGTCAGGAACGGAAAGCGCCTGGCATAGGCCTCATGCTGGGCGAAGTCGAGCAGTTGCACGCCGGGCGTCTGCAGCAGCATCTGCACCATCAGCGATTCAGGGGCGGAGGCAAAAACCAGCGCATCGAGCTTGCCCGCCAGAAAATCCATGGTGGCAGGCGTCTGCTCCAGCCGCGACATCTTCACCGCGCCGGGCTCCACCTTGTTCGCGTCGAGCAGGCGTTCCATCAGCTTGGGCACGCCACTGCCTTCGGACCCCACATTCACACGCCAGCCGCGCAGCTGGCGCAGGCTGTCGAGCCTGGGTACGTTGTAGGCACGCTCGGCGGATTCCGTCCGGTAGAACAGCCACACGGGCTCTACAAACAGGCTGCCCAGCGATACCAGCGCGTCCGCATCATCGGGCTGCAGTTCGGCCGTGCCGCCCTGCACGAATGCCACGTCGGCCTTCCCCTCGCGCAGCAGCTGGAGGTTGTGCGAGGACCCGTCGCTGGGCAGCAGCACGACCTCGATGCCGTCCACCGCCAGCGCTTTCTGGTAACGCTTGCCAAACTCTTCATACGCACTCTGACCGGGGCCGGTGGCCAGCGTCACCGTCTTGGGCGGGTTGGGGTTGAGCCACCAGTACGCCACCATCAGCAGCCCCACCGCCAGAAAGGCAAGCGGGCCGGCCGACACGATCAGGTCGCGCAGGGAAAGCAGGGTGTTGCGAAAGGCCTGGGACATGTGATCGGTGTGGGGTGCAAAGGGTGGACGGCGGGGGCTGCGAGAAGGGAGCGGGTACGGGTATCACGCCGGAGGCGGTTGAATCAGGGCGGATGGCCCGCCGCGGTGCTGGCGATGCTCCCTGCGGGGCCGGGGCACGCTGATTATCCGTGCATGCGCGGCCGCGCCAGGGGAGCAAACGTATCCGTTGGTGCGGTATGTGCCAGGCCTCGCCCCTGCGGCCCCGTGCGCAGGACGGGGGCAGCATGGCAAACTGTCTGCTGCTTCATCTTCCGTGCCCACCCTGGCGCCGTCGCTCCCATGACGATCCTGACCCGCGAGAACCTCGGCAACGGCAGCTTTCGCAGCCACCTGGCCATGCCGGAACATGCCTCATGGACGGATGCACGGCTCGATCAGTCCTTTGCAGAGACCTGGGCCCAGCGCCCCCGCGGCCCTGTCTGGGTCTTCGGGTATGGCTCGCTCATCTGGAACCCGCTCATGGTCTTCGAAGAACAGCGCACGGCCACGCTGCGGGGCTGGCACCGCAGCTTCTGCCTGCGCTCCATCTCGGGGCGGGGCAGTCCCGGGCAACCTGGCCGCGTGCTCTCCCTGCTGTCCGGCGGCGAGGTCCAGGGGGTGGCGCTGAGGCTTGCCGCACCCACTGCCCGCGACGAAGTCCGCCTGCTGTGGACGCGCGAGATGACGGGCGGCAGCTATGTGCCGCGGTGGTTGCCGGTGCAGCTGGCCGGGGGCGGTACGGTCCATGCCATTACTTTCGTGGCCAACACCGAGCACCCACAGCACGAGCAGGACGCGTCAGCCTCCACCGTGGCACGGCTGGTCGCCCGCGCCCGTGGCGTGTTTGGCCCCAATATTGACTACGTGCTGGCGCTTGATCGTGCGCTGCGGGAGCACGGGCTGCATGATCCCTACATCGAGGCGATCATGGCCAGGATGCGGGAAGCGTCCGAGGCGCCGTAGCCTACGCCGCATCCCGGGGCTCGCACGGCATCTACGGCTTGCTGCTGCGCCGCTGGCGCTCGTAGGCCACGCATTCCTGCAGCGACAGCTCGTCATTCTGGTCCGTGTCCGCGGCTTCGAAGTAGGCCATGCGGGTTTCCACAACCTCCTTGAACGAAAGCCTGCCGTCACCGTCCTTGTCGGTGGCCGCCAGCCGCTTCAACCGGCCCTTGCCCATGCGGGGCACGTTCGCCAGGCCGGAGAGCGGGACATAGCCGTCCGCGTCAGGGCCCAGGCTGTGCCAGCTGCGCACGATGTCCTGGTGAAACTCATCCAGCGAGACGCTGCCATCGTGGTTGAGATCGGCGGAGGAGCAGATGGCCTGGAGCCGGTTGGCGAGGGGCTTGGGTGCGGGTTTCTGGCCGGCAGCGGCAGGCCTGGGCGGCGTGGCGGGCGAGGACACGGGGGTGTCGGCTGCGTGGCCCGCTGCCACCAGCGCCAGCGTGCAGGCGGCAGCGCCAAGAAGGCGAAGGGCGGGATTCGTCATCGTCGTCATCTCGGGCTCCTTACCACCACCAGCGCTGGCTGGGGCTGCGGTTGCATGGCCACACCATGGTGGGCGCTCCCTGGCGGACCCGGCCGTCTTCCACGTCCAGGCACTTGCCATTGAGCTGGCTCACGATCTGCCCACCCCGTGTGGACCAGCTCTGGCTGCGGGAGCCGGAGCACGACCACAGCACCACGCGCGCGCCGTCGCGTGGATCGCCACGGTCCACATCCACGCACAGGTCACGCACGCGGATTTCGCCGCTCCGGCCCACGCTGAAGCGCTGGGATGCCGTGCCGTTGCAGTCATACACCTGCAGCGGGGTGCCAGGCCGGATGTTGCCCTTGGTCACGTCCAGGCACAGGCGGCCGTCCACACGGATCTCGCCGCCACGGCCACCGTAGTCGGGATAGTCCGGGTACTCGGGCCTCCGGTCGTCGTCATGCCGGTTGTGGTTGGCCAGCAGGGCAATGCCTGCGATGGCGGCGACGGCAGCCACGGCCGCGCCGGCATTGGAGCCGCTCTGGATGTTGCCGGACGCGTAGGCCCGGGTGACCTTGAAGCGGCCGCCGCAGCCGCCGTTGGTCCACAGCTCGCGGCGGGTCAGGTCATAGCCCCAGGTTCTGTTGAAGCGGCAGGCGCCTTGCGTCTGTTCGCTCAGGTCCACCTGGGTGGTGTCGTCCGGCAGGCGGTAGGAGGCATAGCCTCCGTTCGACTGCAGGTCCACGAACTGGTCCTGGGCCATCGCGGCCTGGGCGTTCACCAGGAGAGGCAGGCACAGCAGCCAGGCGCGCCGTAGACGGGTCGGGTCTTTCATGGGTTCTCCTCGTTGCAATCGGAACTGTGGTGCTCGAAGCCCGCCGCGCGGCCGGGCCGCACTGCACGGCTGCCGGAAGCCCGGCGCATGGGGGCCGTCCGGCGTATGCATCATAGGGGCTTCCGGGGGGCTTGCCGTGTCGGCTGTTCCAGCCGCCGTGCCTGGAATCCTCTGGCGAGGGGCGCCGTTGCGCCGGGCCGGCGGGGGGCAAGGCGCACGCCTTCTTCGGCGCTGGCCTGCCGTGCGGTGGCCCGCGCGGGAAGCCCCAGCGGCAGTGCCTGCATCGGCGTCAACCGGGCAGGCGTGGCCGGCCAGGGATCAGGGAGGCGTCATCCCAGGTCGCCCGCCCAGGGCAGGTGCAGTCCCTCCGCCGTGGTGATCGCGCGTGCTGCCCGTGCCGCCCGCGCCGTGGCGATGGCCGTGGCTTCCGCGGCCATGGTGGCCAGGACCATCATGCCCAGGCTCTTGTTGGCGCGGCCGGTGCCCAGGCTGAAGATCGTGTCGCCATCCGACATGGTGTGCACGGGGTTGATGCTGCGGGCCAGCCCGTCGTGGGCGGCAACGGCCAGGCGATGGGCCTGGACCTTGGTGATGGCGGCGTCGGTGGCGACCACGCCGATGGTGGTGTTGGTGCCCGCCAGCAGCGGCTGGGGCGGGTCGCCGCGCAGCAGGGCGCGGCGGGTATCGCGCAGGCGCAGGCCGTCGTCGGTGCGGGCGCCGGCGATCACCTGGGCGGTGTCCGGGTCCACCACGTCGCCCAGCGCATTGCAGGCAATGAGGGCCCCCACGGTCACGCCATCGACCGTGACCGAGGCGGTGCCGATGCCGCCCTTCATGGCGCGCTGGATGCCGAAGATCTTGCCCAGGGCCGCGCCGGTGCCAGCGCCCACATTGCCTTCCGCGGGGTCTGCGGTGGAGGCCGCATCGCACGCCGCATACCCCGCCTCGGCATCCGGGCGGATGCGCATGTCTCCCACCAGCAGATCGAACAGCACGGCGGCGGGCACGATGGGCAGGCGACCCACCGCCACGTCGAAGCCGATGCCGCGCTCTTCGAGCCAGCGCACGGCGCCGGTGGCGGCATCCAGCCCCCAGGCACTGCCCCCGGCCAGCATGATGGCGTGCACCTTGTCCACCAGATTCGACGGGTCGAGCAGATCCGTCTCGCGCGTGCCGGGCGCGGCGCCGCGCACGTCCACGCCTGCCACCGCGCCCTCGCGGGTGATGATGACGGTGCAGCCCGTGGGGCGACGGGTTTCTGTGAAGTGGCCGACTTCGATGCCGGCCACGCGGGTGATGCTGCCGGCGCTGCCGGCCAGGACGTGGGGGGATGAACTCATGGCTTTGATTATGTGCCCGGGCACCGCGCTGTCCTTGCGCGGTGTCAGGGCTCCGGGCGATCCTGTCAGGGCGCTTTTTCGAGGCGCGTGACGTGGTAGGCCCCGCCCACCTGTTCGGCCCTGAAACGCACCTTGTCGCCGGGTTTCAGGTCGCCCACCACGCTGGCGTCCTGCACGCGAAAGACCATGGTCATGGGTGGCATGTCCAGGTTTTTTATCTCTCCGTGGCGAAGGGTGACGCGCAGCGTGCGCGCGTCCCAGCGGGTGATCTCGCCTTCGCTGAGCGCATCCTGACCACCGGCGTGCGCGGACGCTGCTTGGCCGGGGGCGGCCGCAGGCACCTGGGCCACGGCGTGCTGCGCCGCTGCAGCCAGCGCGAGCGCGGCCAGGACCGGAAGGAGGGTGGAAGCGGTGATGGCTTGCAAGGATTTCATGGGGTGCCTTTCGCTGTGGTGGAGTGGTAGCTGTTGAAGACGCGGGTGGTGCCGTCGCGGGCGACCAGCAGCACGTCGTAAGGGTCGCGGCGGTTGCCATAGGCGGCGCCATCCATGCCGGGCGAGCCGATGGGCATGCCCGGCACGGCCAGCCCCAGGGCCGGGGGCTTTTGCCGCAGCAAAGTGCGGACATCGCTGGCGGGAACGTGCCCCTCGATGAGGTAGCCGCCCACCAGCGCGGTGTGGCACGAGCCCAGCTTTGGCGGCAGGCCGAGGCGGGCGCGCACGGCGTTGTTGCCGGTCTCGTGCACCGTCACCTTGAAGCCGCTGGCTTGCATGTGGTCCACCCAGTCCTTGCAGCAGCCGCAGCTGGGGTCTTTCCACACTTCCACCGGGGTGGCGGTGCCCGTAGCGGCCCGGGCCAGCCCCGGCAGCGTGGCGGTTGCCAGCGCGGTACCCAGCAGGGGCAGCGTGGTGGCCAGCCACTGGCGGCGGCTGGACTGGCCTGCGGATGTTGTCGTGCCCGTGGCTTGGGGCAGGGCGGCGCCGTGCGCGGCCGTGGTGTATCGGTTCATGGGTTTTCCTGGGGTGCGGGGCGGTATCACGGCTTGCGGGGCAGCACGGTGATGGTGCCGGTCATGCCCGCCTGGTAGTGGCCCGCGATGAGGCAGGCAAAGTCGAACTGGCCCGCGCGGTTGAACTGCCACACGATGTCGCCTTTCTTGCCCGCGCCCACATGGGCCATGTAGGGCTCGTCGTGCTCCATGCCGGGGTGTTTGGCCATCATCTCGGCGTGGGCGTCCAGGTCGGCCTTGGTGCCGATCACGACCTCGTGCAGCACCTGGCCCTTGTTCTCGGCGCGCAGCCGCACGGTTTCACCCTCGCGCACTTCGATGTGGCTGGGGGTAAAGCGCATGTCGTCCGTCATGCGCAGGGTGATGGTGCGGGCCACGGCCTGGGTGTCGCCCGCGATGCCCCATGCCTTCTGTTCCTTCACCGCCGCTGCGCGGGCACCGGGGTGCGGCATGTTTTCATGGGAAAAACTGCTGGTTGCGGATGCCAGTAAAGCGATGGCTGCTATGAATTTGATAGTTTTCATGATGAATGATTCCTTTTCAATGGGGGAGGTGCTGGCCGTGGATGTCAGTGCCGATGTCCGCTGGCCGCGGGCTTGCGCGCGGAGGCCGCGCCGGTTGCGGTGCCTGGCGTGTCGCCGCGGGGCGGGTGCGGGGTGCTGGCCGCGAGGCCCTTCCATTCCTGGGCCTGGGTGCCGGGCGGCTGCGGGTAGTCGCCCGGGTCCTGGTAGTCGCCCGCCGCCTGGCCGGCGCGCACCTTGAAGGTGGTGAACATGCCGCCCATCTCCAGCGGGCCATAGGGGCCGGTGCCGGTCATCATGGGAAAGGTGTTGTCGGGCAGGGGCATTTCCATCGCACCCATGTCGGCCATGCCGCGCTCCCCCATCACCATGTAGTCGGGCACGATCTTCTGGATCTTGCCGACAAGGCCCTCGTGCTGAACACCGATCATGGTGGGCACGTCGTGCCCCATGGCACCCATGGTGTGGTGGCTCTTGTGGCAGTGCAATGCCCAGTCGCCCGGCTCGTCGGCGATGAGCTCGATCTGGCGCATCTGGCCCACGGCCACGTCGGTGGTCACCTCGGGCCAACGCGCGCCTTTGGGCACGGGGCCGCCGTCGGTGCCGGTCACCTCGAACTCATGGCCGTGGAGGTGGATGGGGTGGTTGGTCATGGTGAGGTTGCCCACGCGGATGCGCACGCGCTCGCCCTGGCGCGCCACCAGCGGGCTGATGGCGGGGAACACCCGGCTGTTCCAGCACCAGATGTTGTGGTCCAGCATGGTGTTGACCTTGGGCGTGCGGCTGCCAGGCTCCACGTCGAACGCGTTGAGCAGGAAGGCGTAGTCGCGCTGCACGGGGGCAATGTGCGGGTGCGCCGCCTTCGGGTGCGTGATCCACAGGCCCATCATGCCCATGGCCATCTGCACCATTTCGTCCGCATGCGGGTGGTACATGAAGGTGCCCGGGCGGCGTGCCGTGAATTCGTAGACAAAGGTCTTGCCCGGCTGGATGGCGTTCTGGTTGAGCCCGCCCACGCCGTCCATGCCGTTGGGCAGGCGCTGGCCGTGCCAGTGGATGGTGGTGTGCTCGGGCAGCCGGTTGGTGACGAAGATGCGCACGCGGTCGCCCTCCACCACCTCGATGGTGGGGCCGGGGCTCTGCCCGTTGTAGCCCCACATGTTGACGACGAAGCCCGGCGCGACCTCGCGCACCACGGGTTCGGCCACCAGGTGGAACTCCTTGACGCCCGCGTTCATGCGCCAGGGGGTGGTCCAGCCGTTGAGGGTGACCACGGGGTTGTAGGGGCGGCCCGTGGGCGGATGCAGCGGCGCGGACGTATCGGCGCTGCCTTGCATGGCGGGCTCGGGCAAGGCGGCCAGGGCCGCGCGGCTGACGGAAACAGCGGCCACGGCCGTGGCGGCGCCGGAGAAGAAATGGCGTCTTTGCATGTCAGTGGCCTTGTGGGGATGAGGAGGGGGCAGCGCTGGCTGCCAGGTCTTGCAGCGCGCCCGGCGACGTGCCGGTGAGGGTGAGCTGCAGGTCGGTCTCGGCCAGCCAGAAATCGCGCTGGGCTTCGATGGCGTTGGCCACCGACTGCGTGCTGGCGCGCGCCTCGGCCAGCAATTCCCAAACGCTGGCGAGCATGCCGTTGTAGCGCAGGGTGGTCTCCTGGGTGATGAGCTGGCGCAGGGGCACCACCTCGTCGCGCTGCTGGCGCGCCAGGTCGAGCGCGGTGCGGTAGGTGAGCCACGCGGCGCGCACTTCGCCACGGGCGCGCACGGCGGTCTCCTGCAGCTGGGCAGCGCTTTGCTCCACCTGGGCCTGGGCCCGGGTGCGGGCGGCACCGCCCCAGTCGAACAGGGGAAGGGGCGCATCGATCTCCCAGCCGCGCGTGATCTCGCGGTGGCCGGAGCCGCGCTCGGCGGCGGTGTTGCGGCTGTAGGCCAGGCCCACGTCGCCAAACACGGCCCCCGCGCGGCTCCAGCCCTGGCTGACCGCCTGGGTGTCGAGCTGGCGGCGTGCGGCCTGCACATCCAGCCGCTCGCGCAATGCGATGGATTCGATGCCGTCCGCGGGCAAGGCGCCGTCTGGAAGGGGTGGAAGCGCGTCCGCCAGGCGGTACTGCGCCTGCAGTCCCCACAGGCCCATGCGGCGGTTGAGCTGTTCGCGCTCGGTGGCGGCGGCAAGCCGGGCGCGGGAACGCAGGCGGATGGCCTCTTGCAGCACCGCCTGTTCACGGGCGTGCTGCAGGCGGCTCCAGTTGCCTACGCGCGCCATGCGGCGGGCCAGTTCGGCTCCGGCTTCTGCGGCTTGCACCATGCGGTCGTGCGTGGCGCTGACCTGTTCGGCAGCCACGGCGCGCAGCCAGGCGCGCCGTGTGTCGGCGGCCAGCGCCACCACCTCCTGCGCGGCTTGCAGCGTGGCGATCTGCATGCGCTCTTCCTGGCGCTGGCTGCGCCATGGCAGGGTGATGAGATCCAGCAGGCTGAAGGCCAGGGTGCGCTCGATTTCACGCTCCTGGCTGTTGGTGAAGCGCCCCAGGGCCAGGTGTGGGTTGGGCAGCGTGATGGCCTGCACGCGTTCGGCATCCGCCACGCCCAGGGCAGCCAGCCGCGCCTGCAGGCCGGGGTTGTTGAGCAAGGCGATGCGCACGGCGGCATCCTGCGTGAGGGGCTGGGCCAGCCACCCCTGCAAGGACTGCTCCGCCTTGGCCCGGGCTGCCGCGTCGCTGGCGGGCAGGGCCGCGGCCTGCGTGCTGCCCGTTCGGCCCGCGGTGAGCGCGGCCACGTCGCCCCGCAGGCCGTCGGGCGAGACGCTGGCGCAGCCCGCGAGTACGGCCGCAGCGGCCAGCACGGACAGGCGTGCGGGACGGCGGCGTGCCGTTGAAGAAAGGAACTGCGGCGCGCTCATGGCCGGCTCCCGGGCGCGTGGTGGTGGCCATGCGGGGAGGGTTGCGGGGTTGCGGAACCACCCTGGCTTCCGTGGATGCCGCGGGAGTCGCCGCGTCCGGCGTGGTGCCCCTGTGGCGTCGGGGCGCTGGGGGGGCGAGGCTGGGCGCCCTGCCGGGCCTCCCAGGCCAGGATGTCGGCATGGCCGCGGGGGAAGGCGGCCACCGCCCTGTGCGCATCACGCCACGCATGGGGTGCGGGCGCCTCCTGCGCCAGCGCAGGCTGGGGCCCGGTGGCGCGGTGGACCAGCGCCGCCGTGGGCGCATCAGGGTCCGCCGCAGGGAAGGGCAGGGATCCCGTGTCCGGGGATGCGGTGCCGTTGGCGAGTGAAAGTGCCGGTGCGAGCAGCACCAGGCAGGCTGCTCGCCGGAGCGACGGTAAAGACAGGAAAAGTGAAATGGGGGCGCGCATGGCGATCTCCAGACAACAGACGAACAGGGCATGGCGCTGCCGCCCCGCCACCCGATGGCGGGTGGCTGTGGGGCTCGGGCAGACGCACTTCGGGCGTCAGAGGTCAGGCGATGGGTGGCTTGATGGCCAGTGCCGCGGGAGCACTGTCAAACTGCGCGGAGGCGACGGGCAGCATGGCGCCCGTGGGGGGGTGATCCGGTGCTGGCGCCATGGGCGCATCCAGCATCGCGGAATGGCAGATCTCGCACGCCGAGCAGGCGGCGGAGTGGTGCTCGTGCGCCGCGCAGCCGGCACTGGTGCCGTCGCACCCGGCGGAGGCAGCGGCCAGCATGGCATGGCCAGGGGCGTGGGCAGGGTTCTGTCCGTCCCCGCCCTCTCCGGCAGGCAGGCCCTGGTGGTGCTCCTGCCCCGCCGTGCCGATGGAGTCGCCGCCAGCGGCATGGTGATGGGAATGTTCCTGCGGGTGCGACGTGCCCGCGGGGAGCAGCGGCGGCAAGACGCCCGCGGCCATGGCCGTGCCGGTGAGGCCCCGAAGGACCAGCACCAACATCAACACGAAATAGAGGCCGCGACGCATCCACCAATGATACGGCGGCGGGCCCCAAGGTTCCCGGCGCCTTTCCATATTGTCATCTGGCGGCCATCGCCGGGCCGCACAGGCCGCTCATACCGCCATGTAGCGCCCCGGGCGGTGGTTCATGGCCAGCACCAGGTTCAGCGCCACGGCCCCGGCGATGGACCAGGCGACGCGAAGGGGTTCCACCGTCCACAGCGCCAGCAGCACGATGCCGCAATCCACGGCCATCTGGATCTTGCCCGCGCGCCAGCCGTAGCGTTCCTGTAGGTAGAGCGCGGCGATCCCCACGCCGCCCAGGCTGCACCGGTGGCGAAACAGCACCAGGAACCCCGTGCCCGTGATAAGCCCCCCCGCGATGGCCGCATACGGCGGCTGCAGCTGCGCAAACTGCAGGAACTGCGCCTGCAGTTCGGTCAGCAGCGACAGCAGCAGCACGGCGGCAAAGGTCTTGACCGTGAACGCACGCCCCAGCTTGCGCAGGGCCAGCCAGTAGAAGGGCAGGTTGAGGACGAAGAAAATCTTGCCGAAACCGATGCCCGTGGCGTAGTGCAACAGGAAGGCAAGGCCTGCCGTGCCCCCGGTGAGCAATCCCGCATTGGTGAAAAACGCCACGCCCACGGAGATCAGCAGCACCCCCGTGAAGATGGCCACCGCGTCTTCCGTGAGCGTGTGGGGCGCTGCGGCGGCAGCGGGCGTGGGGGTGGAGGGCATGGGAGGAACAGCGGGAGAACTCGGCATGGTGCGCAGCGACGGGCCGTGGGGGAGGGACAACCGCCGGATTGGACCATGCAATCCCCGTGCCCGGCTTGAGCGGCGTCAAGGCTTGCGCGCGCGGGGAAGGAGGTGGGGAGGCGCTCCCGCCGGCACGGGCCCCTGGCCAGGTTTTTGCCTTGGACCAGATGTAACACCTGCAACCTCGGGCCCGGCGCGGCAGGGCGGCCCGCGGTTCCTGCGAAAATAGCTGGTTTTGCCCACTGGGGACCGGTTCCCTGATGCCCCCGCCCTCCGGGAGGGCGGCAAGAAGCGCAGTGAAATGGTTTTCCAGGGATGTATCCGCACCACAGACTCAGCAGCTCAGGACTGGTTGTCCTGCTCCAGCAATGGATGCAGGCCGATGCGGGTGCGGCCGCGCGCGCCGACGTGGCGCAGGAGCTGGGCCAATGGCTGAGCACGGTGGACGCCGTCACGCTGAGCCGTTCGCTGCATGCCATCGACGCCTTCCCGCAGGGGGAGGTTGCGGGCGCGGACGGGGCGGACCTGCAGGCACTGCAAGCGCTGTTTCAGCGCACCCAGGCAGAGCTGACGGCGCTGGCGTCGTCCAAGCCCGCACCCGCTAAGCCGGCCCGCGAGCGCGCCGACAACACGCGCGCCCAGGCGCCGGACCCGCAGGCCGAGGCCGAGTACGGCTTTCATGCGCCGCGCTACCTGGGCCTGCAAAAGCAGATGGATGCGAAGTTGCTGGGCTTGCGCGCGCAGGTGCGCCACGGGGTGTCGCAAGGCTCCCGGGGCCTCAGGCAACTGGCGGCACTCGATGCCGTGATGGAACAACTGAGCTTTGTGCGCGAACAGCGCCTGTGGGCATCCCTGTCCGCGCACCTGGACCGGCGCCTGGTGCAATTGCGCCGCGCCCACCAGGAGCGGCTTTCGGCCCAGGGGCTGCCGGATGACCCGCAGCGCTGGCGCCTGCCCGGCGGGTGGCTGCACGCGTTCGAGCGCGACATGCAGGCGCTGCTTCTGGCCGAGATGCATGTGCGGCTGCAACCGATCCTGGGCCTGCTGGAAGCAGCCCGCAACGAGAACTTGGAACGACACGAATGAACAAGAGTGTGATGGCCGCCGTATTTGCCCTGGGCCTGGCGGCAGTGGGATGGGTCGGTTGGGGATTCGTGGGGTCGAGCCCGCTGGCACTGGCGATGACGGTGGTGATCGGCGCGGTCTATGTGCTGGGTGCGCTGGAGCTGGTGCAGTTTCGCCGCGGCACCGTGGCATTGGCCACGGCGCTGGCGGATGGCGCGCAGCAGCCCCTGGTGGACCTGGGCTCCTGGCTCGACCGCCTGCCCGCCGCGCTGCGCCACCCGGTGCGCCAGCGCATCGAGGGGGAGCGTGCCGTGCTCCCGGGGCCGGCCCTCACGCCGTATCTGGTGGGACTGCTGGTCATGCTGGGCATGCTCGGGACCTTCCTCGGGATGGTGGTCACCTTCAAGGGCGCGGTGTTTGCCCTGGAGACCTCGGGCAGCCTGGAGGGCATCCGCGCCGCCCTGGCCGAGCCCATCAAGGGCCTGGGCCTGTCGTTCGGCACCTCGGTGGCGGGCGTGGCGGCCTCGGCCATGCTGGGGCTCATGTCCGCGATCGCCCGTCGTGAGCGGCTGGTGGCCGTGCGGCAGCTCGATGCGCACATTCCCACCGTGTTCCGCCCGTTCTCTGCGAGCCATCGCCGCGAGGAGACCTTCCAGGCGCTGCAGGCCCAGGCACAGGCCATGCCGCTGATCGCCGAGCGCCTTCAGGGCCTGGTGGAAGGGCTGGAACGCCGCCACGACAAGCTGGCCGCGCAATTGCTGGCGCAGCAGAAGGATTTCCATGGTGAGGCGTCGTCGGCCTACACCCAGCTGGCGGGCGCCGTGGGCGCATCGCTGCACGACAGCCTGGGCGCCAGTGCCCGCATGGCCGGCGAAACGCTGCGGCCCGTGGTCGAGCAGGCCATGGCCGAACTGGCGCAGGAATCACAACGCGCGCACCAGCGGCTGGCCGATGCCACGGCGGCCCAGATGCAGGCGCTTTCGGCCCAGTGGGAGGGCACGGCCCGCCAGGTCTCGGACACCTGGACATCGGCCCTGGACAAGCACACGCAAGTGCAGGACCGCCTGATGGGCGGGTTCGATGGGGCGCTGCAGTCGGTGACCCAGTCGTTCGAGCAACGCTCCGCGGCGCTGCACGCGGCGCTGCAGGACACGGCGGCGCAGTCGCACGCCGCCCAGAAGGCGGCCGACGAACAGCGCCTGGCCGGGTGGACCCGGTCGATGGAGGGCATGGGCCAGACGCTGGCGGCGCAGTGGGAGCGGGCGGGCACACGCGCCGTGGAGCAGCAGCAGGGCATGCGCGACGCGCTGGAGGGCGCCACGGCGCGCCTGGACCAGTCCCTGCTGGCGGCCACCCAGGCTTTCGAGCAGCGCTCCACGGCCCTGGTCGCGTCGCTGCAGGACACGGTGGCGCACACCCACGCGGCCCAGGCAGCGGCCGACGAGCAGCGTATCGCCGGCTGGCGCGCATCGATGGAAGACACGGCCCGCTCACTCGCCGCCCAATGGGAGCGCGCGGGCGAGCAGGCCGCAGCCCAGCAGCGGGGCGTGGCGCAGGCGCTCGCAGGTGCTGGCGCGCAGCTGGGCGAGTCGCTGCAATCGGCCACGCAATCGTTCGACCAGCGCTCCAGCGCGCTGCTGTCGTCGTTGCAGGACACGGTGGCGCAGTCCCACACGGCCCAGATGTCGGCCGACCAGGCGCGCCTGGCCGGCTGGAACGCGTCCATGGAGGGTATTGCGCAGTCGCTGACGGCCGAATGGCAACGCGTGAGCACCCAGACGCTGGAGCGCCAGCAGGCCGTGTGCGATGCCCTCGAGACCGCGGTGACCGGGCTCACCGGCCGCATGGGCGAGCAGGTGGCCAAGACCCTGGACGGCACCGCGCGCCTGATGGACCAGTCCGAAGCCTTGCTGCGCACCCGCACCGACGCGGAGGCCCAGTGGCTGCAGGCGCAGGGCGACCGCATGGATGCGCTGGCAGGCGTGTGGCGCACCGAGCTGGCGGCGCTGCGCGATGCCGAGGCTGAGCGCGGGCGTGCGGCGGTCGACCGCCTGGAGGCCTTGCAGGAGGCCGTGGCCCAGCACCTGGCCACGCTGGGGTCGGCGCTGGAAGCACCGCTCACGCGCCTGCTGCAGACGGCGTCCGACGTGCCGCAAGCGGCTGCGGAGGTCATCGCCCAGCTGCGCCATGAGATGACGCAGCTGAGCGAGCGCGACAACGTGGCGCTGGCCGAGCGCACGGCCATGATGGAGCAGCTGGGTACGCTGCTCCAGTCCGTCAACGAGGCCGCTGTAGAGCAGCGCGGTGCCATCGAATCCCTGGTGGGCACGGCCGCTTCGGTGCTGGAGCAGGCGGCATCGCAGTTTGCACAGGCGCTGGACAGCCAGGTCGGCAAGGCGGACGAAGCGGCCACCCACGTGGCCGCCAGCGCGGTGGAGCTGTCGAGCCTGGGCGAGGCCTTTGGCCACGGCGTGGGGCTGTTCACCGCCAGCAACGAAAAGCTCATGGACAGCCTGCAGCGCATCGAAGGCGCCATCGGCCAGTCCCTGTCGCGCAGTGACGAGCAACTGGCCTACTACGTGGCGCAGGCACGCGAAGTGATCGACCTGAGCATCGCGTCGCAGCAGGGCATTGTGGAAGACCTGCGCCGGCTCAAGGGCAGGGCGGTGGCCGCCGCTGAACCGGAGGTGGCCGGATGATGGGCCTGGACGACGCCCTCGACGAGGGGACCGAGCAGACCGCGCCGGTATGGGCCGTGTTCGGCGATCTCATGGCCGGCCTGCTGGGCGCCTTCGTGCTGATCCTGGTGGGCGTGCTGGTGGTGCAGATCGATCTGGTGGCCAGCCTCAGGCAGGAGGTGGAAAAGCGCCAGCAGGAAGAGCAGCGCCGCATGGCCCTGGAGAAGGCGCTGGCCATCCCCTTGGCCAGCGGCCGTGTGACGGTGAATGACGGCCGCATCGGGATCAGCGGCAGCGTGCTGTTCGCCACGGGCTCCGACGAGTTGCGGCCCGAAGGCCGCCAGCTTCTCAGAAGCCTCGTGCAGCCCCTGCAGGTGTACCTGCGCGAACGCGACGAGATGCTGATGGTGAGCGGGTTCACCGACAACACCACACTGCTGCGCGGCAGCCAGCAGCGCTTTGCCGACAACCTCGAGCTGTCCGCCCAGCGGGCGCTGACGGTCGCGCGGGCGCTGATCGACGAAGGCATGCCGTCGTCGCAGGTGTTCGCCGCAGCGTTCGGCGCGGAGCAGCCGGTGGCCTCCAACGCGGATGAAAAAGGCCGCGCGCAGAACCGCCGCGTGGAAATGGCTCCCGTGCCCAAGGCATCGGGTGCAAAGCCTGCGCGGCATGAGTGAACCCACGCTCGAATCCCTGCGCGCCGAGGGTGCGGACCGCCACGACCCCGTGCGCTACCGCTACCTGGAGGTGCTGGCCGCGCGCCTGCCCGCACAGCCCCCCGCGGTGCAGCAGATACTGGAACAGCGGCTGCGGCGGGCCGTTGGGGCCTATGCGGACGGAGCCCGCGCGGCCGGCGGGCCGGCCCCCGGCGCGGTCGAGCCACCGGCGGCATCACCCCTGGCCCGGCTCAACCGCGACCTGGACGCACGGGCGCAGGCCGATGCGGAACGGGTGCGCATCGAAGGCGGTGCCAGCGCGTCGGACATGAAGAGCGTGCGCCAGTTCAGCGAGGTGTGGTCCCGCATTGCCGCAGAGCAGCAGGTGGTGCAGGCGCTGGACCGTGGACCGGAGAACGCGGGGCCGCTCAACCCGCACAAGCTCATGCTGCGGTCGCTCAGCCTGATGCGGGGCCTCTCGCCCGACTACCTGCGGCGCTTCCTGTCGCAGATGGACTCGCTCCTGTGGCTGGAACAGGCGAATGCAGCACGCCCGAGAAACCTGGGCCCCGCAGCCCGCGGGGGGCGAAGCCGGCCCAGGGCATAAGAAGTCCCTGTCGAATCCGGCGGGCCCTGTCCAGGGAGGGCCTGGCGCCGCACCGGCCGCCCCAGGGTTGCCTGGCCTGCGCCCATGCCCCTCACTGGGGCTTGGCCGCGATGTGGCGTTGCAGCAGCGCGTTGGACTGGTCGAGTGCCTCGGCGGTGTCGCTCAATTGCTGCTCGAGCTGATCCGTGCGCTCCACCGCCGCCTGCAGGTCGCCTTGCAGGGCGTCGGTGGGAATTTGTGTCGTGAGCACCGCGTGCACGACATCGAGCTCGTTGGCCGTGGCCTTGATCTGCTCGGCCGTTTCCAGGTTGCGGTTCAGTACCTCATCGATCTCGGAGGGCTGGGGCTGCTTCGTTGCGCTGGGCATAGGTAAGTCTCGCTAAGTATGAAGAATCAACTTCTGCCATCGGGGACGCGGCGCCATCGCCTACAGGCCGGGAGGTCGGATCAGGCGACATTGTAGGCAGCATCACAACAGAAAACGCAGCTCCCAGATGCCCCTCAACACCATCCTTGTCGAAGACAGCAAAACCATCCAGGAAACTCTGGTGCCCGCGCTGGAGGAACTGGCGGACGCGCGCGTCCTCGCCATCGCCGAAACCGCCAGCGACGCCACGGAGGCCGTCGCGCACTGGCGGGAAGACTGGCAGCTGATGGTGGTGGACCTGTTCCTGCGCGAAGGCTCCGGGATAGAGGTGCTGCAGGCCCTGCAGCGCGGGGATCGGCTGCGCGCAACGCCTGGCGCACGGCAGGGCAGGCCCGGACAGCATGTCTACGTGTTGTCCAACTATGCGACGGCGGACATGCGCCGCCGGTGCGAGGAGTTGGGCGCCGATGGGGTGTTCGACAAGTCCACCGAGCTGGACGCCTTTTTCGAGCGTTGCAGCGAGCTGCCGCGCCGCGCAGGCACTGGCACTGGCACTGGCACTGGCACTGGCAGTTTCGCCGCAGCGGATCGCCGGTAGCCCTCAGCTACCGGATGGCCGTGCCGGGACGGCTGGCTGTGCCATCCTCCAGCGCCCGTTCGATGAGCGCAGCCACCGCGGGGTCCGGTGCCATGGGCCGGAAGGCGCTGACGTGCGCGCGTCCGATGTTCCCGGCGGGCAGGCGGGCCAGCAGGTGGCCCAGTGGTACCAGCGCGAGCCGCGCCATCTGGCCGGCGGCCTCGTGCGAATCCCGCAGCTGCAGCGCGTAGCGCAGCATCGCGCAGTGCGATCTCCAGTGCAGGGGCAGGGAAGCCTGGCCCAGCACATGCGCTGCCTCCAACCACCGCCAGCGCACCGCCGGGGGGGCCTCCGGCTGGCCCGCAAAACCGGCGAGCAGATGCTCGAACGCTCGGCGTTTGTGTTGCGCACAGGAGGGCGCTGCATGTTCTGCCGCCCGCAGCCCCGCGTGCTGTTCCGCCAGCTTGCGCCAGCGGCGCTGGCGATGCCGGTAGAACACCTGGGCGAATGCCGTGCTCAACGGCGTCATCAGCCAGGGCAGGTGGCGGGCCACGACCTTCACGTCGTCGGTGTACAGGGTCGTGCCGTCCGGCAGGGGCTCGAGCGTGATGCGGTGGTCCCAGCGGCGCATGAGCAGGCCGTCGCCGTTGTCACGCAGCGTGGGCCAGCCGCCAGCCTGCGGTGGCGGCTCGATGGAAATGCGCACGGTCTGGGGGCCCATGGGCAGCACGCCCAGCAGCCGCATGTCCAGCGCGAACTCGCCCTGTTCCCAGTGCGCGGGCCATCGCGCGCCTTGCACGGGCCGGAACCGCATGAGGGGCGCGGTGATGTGGCGAAAGACGGCGGTGCTTTGCAGCTGCGTGGCCACCCACTCGGGCGGCGCGTTCAAGCGGGTGGACAGGTGCACGCGCATGGCTCAGTGCCCTTGCGGCTGCGGGCGGGCAGCACCACCCGCCAGTTCCTGGCGTGCCTGGCGGATCACGCTCCAGCCCCCGGTGATGGCCAGCCATGCCATGACGGCAGCCACCGCCAGGTCCGGCCAGGCCGTGCCCGTGCCGAACACCCCCAGCGCCGCGCCCATCACCGCGAGGTTGCCCAGCACGTCATTGCGCGTGCACAGCCACACGCTGCGCATGTTGGCATCGCCTTCGCGGTAGGCGTACAGCAGCACCGCCACGCCCAGGTTCGCGGCCAGGGCCAGCAAGCCCACGCTGCCCATCGTCAGGGGTTCGGGCGCAATTCCCTGCCAGGCGCCCCAGGCCACGCGTCCCACGACCACGAGGCCGAACACCAGCATGCTGGCCCCCTTGACCAGCGCAGCGCGTGCGCGCCATGCCAGGGCCATGGCCAGCACCCACAGCGAGAGTGCGTAGTTGGCCGCGTCGCCCAGGAAGTCGATGGCGTCGGCCAGCAGCGATGCCGAACCGGACTGCAGGCCCGCTCCGATTTCGAGCAGGAACATCGCGGCATTGACGATGAGCGCCACCCAGAGGATGCGGCGGTAGCGCGGGTCCGCGCTGGTGGGGGCACCGTGGTCGTGGCCGTCGTTGGAATGGTGATGGCAATGTGCGGACATGGCGGTTCTTCTTTCTCCCGGGAGGGTTTTCAATGTGATGGCATCATTGGAAACCTTGAAGTCACTTGAAGGTCAAGCGATGGCACAGCCGGTTGCACAAACCCCCCAGTACCGCATCGGCGAGGCTGCCCGGCAATCGGGCGTGTCCGCCGCGAACATCCGCTACTACGAAAAGGAAGGGCTGCTCGCGCCTGGTGTCCGGGAGGACAACAGCTATCGCCTGTACAACGCGGACGATGTGCACCGCCTGCGCTTCATCCGCCTGTGCCGCGCGATGGACATGTCGCTGGACGAGGTGCGCACCCTGCTGGCGCTGGACTGGACCCGCAAGCAGGACTGCGACGCCGCGCGCGACACGCTGGATGAGCACCTTCAGCATGTGCGTGGTCGCCTGGCGGAACTGCTCACGCTGGAGGCCGACCTGCTCGCGCTGCGCAACCGCTGCGACGGGTCGGACACGCACTGCCACATCATCGAGGCCCTGCATGCGCGCGCCGATGAGCAGTCTGCCGTGGCTGCCTCGGCCGGCGTGGGAAAGCGCCATGTGTAGGCCAGCCGGGCGGCCCGCCGGCGGCACGGCCATGCCGGGTGGCCGCGAGGATGTGAAGAGCTGTTTCCTCCGTGCAGCCTATTGCTCCTGAAATGATAGCTTTTAGCGCTTATGAATGAAGCGCTGGAGACCAAAAACACTCGCAATGGCCCTGGCGGCTCGTGGTCGGTGCGGGCCCGGGTCACGCCGCTATGATCCGGCCATGATTTCGCGCTTGCCCGGCCTCTCCCTGCCCGAACGCGTGTGGAATACCGCGCGGCGCTGGGCGGTCGCGTGGTGGCGCATCCTGTACCTGGGCGCCGTCGTGCTCGTGCTGGTGCTGTCTCCGTCCAGTTACGGCAAGGGCACGCGCAGGGCGCTGGCGCGCCATCTGTACCTCGATACGGCACCCGTGCTGCTGGGGTTCACGGTGCTGGCGGCGCTGATCAGCCTGGTGCTGACGCGCATCGTCGTGGTCACGGCGCTCAGCTATGGCCTTTCGCGCTATGCGCTGGAGATGGTGATCCGCGTGCTGGTGCTCGAGCTGATCCCGCTCACGGCCGCGCTGTTCGTGGCGATGCGCTGCACCATTCCCAACGGCACGCAGATCACCCGCCTGCGGCAGAACGGCCGGTTCGACGCGCTGCGCGCCCAGGGCTCGGACCCGGTGCGCATCGAGCTTCTGCCGCGGGTGATCGCGGGCGTATTCGCGTGCATCACGCTCGCCGCGCTCAGCTGCGTGGTGGCACTGGTGTTGGCCTATCTGGGGGTGTATGGTTTCAACTTGGCGGGGGCGCCCAGCTACACGCGCATGTTCGGCCAGGTGTTCACGCCCAGCGTGACGATGGTGTTCGTGCTCAAGACGGTGTTCTTCAGCCTGGCCGTGGCGCTCATTCCCATGGCTGCGGGCCTGTACGACACTGGCGACCGCACCCAGCCCGATTCGGAGCTGGGGGGCCTGGCCCGCATGTTCGCCGTCCTGCTGCTGATCGAGGTCGCCTCGCTCATGGGCAACTACTACTGACTCCTGCCTGCCGACATCCGCCAGACCCTTACATCCCGCGACCCACGCCCGGCATCCATGAACGACGAGAACCCCCACCACCGCCCCACACCGCCCCCCGGGCCAGCGCCAGCGCCTGCGGCCGCCGACGTGCCGCCGGTGGAAACCTTGCGCCCGGTAGCCTACCTGGAGCTCAAGGCGGCGGCGCTGCTGCTGTTCACGCTGGCGCTCATCGTGGGATCGGGCCTGTACCTGCTGTACGCGCGCGGTGCGTTCGAGCCCACGCAGACCCTGGTGCTGACCGCCGACGACTCCGAAGGCGTGGTGGTGGGCATGGACATGACCTTCTCCGGTTTCCCCATTGGCCGCGTGCGCCGCATCGAACTGGCCGAAACCGGCAACGCCCGCATCATCGTGGACGTGCCGCGCAAGGACGCCCACTGGCTGCGCGAATCCAGCGTGTTCACACTGGTGCGGGGCATCGTGGGGGGCACCAACATCCGTGCCTACACGGGCATGCTGAACGACAAGCTCCTGCCGGACGGCTCCGTGCGCCCCGTGCTGCGCGGTGATGCCACCGCCGAGATCCCGCAGCTCATGGCCTCGGCCCGCGAACTGCTGTCCAACCTCAATGCCCTCACCGCGCAGGACGCGGCCCTGGGCGGCAGCCTGGCCAACGTGCGGGCGCTGACCGACCGCATCAACGGCCCGGGGGGCGTGCTGGGCGTGCTGATGGGCAACGAGGCCGATGCGAAGAAGATCGTGGCCACGCTGGAACGCACCAACGCACTGCTCGCGCGCCTGGATGGCATGGCGGCACGTGCCGATAAACAGGTGTTTGGGGCCGATGGCAGCAAGGACGCGCTGGTGCCCGAAGTGCGGGCCACGGTGGCCCAGCTGGGGGGCCTGCTGGCCGACACCCGCGCGAGCCTGCAGAAGGTGGACGCGGTGCTGGTGGAGGCGCAGGCCATCGGTGCCAATGCGCGGGAAGCCACGACCGACCTGGGCGCATTGCGCGCCGAGGTGGAAAGCAACCTGCGCAAGGTGGAGAGCCTGGTCAATGAGATCAACCGCAAATGGCCTTTCGCGCGGGACACGGAGCTCAAGCTGCCATGAAGCGTCTTATCCCCACGCCCCCTGCTGTGCTGCGGCGGCACCTGACCCATGCCGCGCTCCTGGCGGCGGTGCTGCTGCTGTCCGCCTGCTCCGGCAAGCCCCGGGTGCCCGACTGGCAGATGAACGCCCAGGCCTCCGCGCAAAAGGCGCTGGAAGCCTATCTGTCAGGCAATGACCGTGTCGACAGGCTGGAGTGGGACCGCGCCCGCGCGGAGGTCGCCCGCACGGGCCGCCCGGATCTGCTGGCCCGCCTGGAGCTCATGCGTTGCGCGGCGCAGGTCGCCAGTCTGGTGGCTGGCCCGTGTGAACGCTTTGAGCCATTGCGCGCGGATGCGGCGGCGCCGGAGCGTGCCTATGCCGACTACCTGGCCGGCAGCTTGCCGCCGCAAGGGGCAAGCCTGCTGCCCGAAGCGCAGCGCAAGGTGGCCATGTCGGGGGATGGGGCGGCCTTGTCCGCCATCGAGGATCCGCTCTCGCGCCTGGTGGCGGCCGGGGTGCTGTTTCAGGCAGGGCGTGCCAGCCCGGCCGTGATTGGCAACGCCATCGATGCCGCGTCCACACAGGGCTGGCGGCGGCCTTTGATGGCCTGGTTGACGCTGCAGGCGCAGCGCGCTGACGCTGCAGGAGACGCGGAGTCGGCATCGGCGCTGCGGCGGCGCATTGCCATCGTGGAGCAGGGCGCCGCAGGCTTGCGCTAGCGGGCCGGGACTCCAGGGGCGATTCTCAGCGCAACCGTGCCTGCAGCTGTGTTTCGATGTGGTCCCGCTCCGAGGCAAACTGCTGGGCGCTGATTTCATTCGCCTCGTATTTGCGCGCCGTGGAAAGCAGAAGCACGGTGTTCTCCAGCCGTGTGTCTTGCTGCAATGAAGGGGGCAGGGCCGTCAGGCGGTCGAAGCTTTGTTTGTAGAGTTCGCTCCAGCTCAGCGTCCCCGCCTGGGCCTGGGCACGGGCGCCATCATGCCAGCGGGCGAACTCTTCGAGGGAGCTGTCGCGCGGGCTCGTGCAGCCCAGGAGGCCCGCGATCAGCGCCAGGGCGGACCAACGCCATGCGATGGCGTGAGAGGAAGAGGAATTCAGGCCTGCAGAGATTCGAAAACGTGTGGTCACGATCGTCCTCCATTCTTGAATGACAACGAAAATGCCGTTGTGCAGCGCCAGATGGTACTCCGATGCTATGATTTTTTCTACTTTGCCAAAAAAGTGCAGAAGCGCGCACCGGATGTGGGCAATCTACGTGCCCTGGCAACCCAGTGCCGGCAGTCCGCTACTGGAACAGGCTCGTGGGCAGGAGTTGGTCCAGCCCATGGGGCAAGAGCGACATGGAGTCCACCGACTGCACCGCCACATCGGGCATCAACAAGGATGCCGCTGCAAGTACCGCAAGCACGACCGTACCGGCAAACGCTGCAAGTGCGCGGGCTCCGGGGGGCAAAGGGTGGCGTTTCATGATGGTTCCTTTGTTAAAAAAGGTGGGAGTCGCAATGACCTCCCGGGCCAGCCTCAATGGCTGATAGCGGAGATTTCAGCAAAGCAACCGGTGTGCGTCTGTCAGACAACTGCGATACCGGGCGCTGGCTGGACGCTGTTGCCTTTGGTTGCAATTGCTGGGATGAAGAAGAGCCCCCGGGTGTCCGGGTGCTCGCAGGGGTGAATCTGTAGGACCCGGCGCATGGCGGATGGGCAAGGCTTCCGACCTGCCGGCCGGGCAACGCACTCCCACAATCACCGCAGCCCGGCAGGGCCCTTCAGGCGAGGGCTGGCGCGACCGGGCTTTTCCCTTGGCTGCTTGCAGGCCGTGCGCTGCGGATCGGCGGCGGCAGCCCTCCGGCCCTTGACCAGTCAGCGAGAAAGGAAGTCCCCATGAAAGAGCCACTACTGCAGCAGGGCGAGGGCACGGATGCGATGGGTGCCATGCCTTCGACCAGCAGCCCGTCTTACGCCACCCGTACCTCCGTGCAGGCGGCCTTTGACCATTTCGCATCGCATGTAACGCGGTGGGCCGGATCTCCCGGCATGTTCTGCGCCGCGCTCCTCATGGTGCTGGCCTGGGCCGTCACCGGTCCGATCTTTCACTTTTCAGAGAACTGGCAACTGGTCATCAACACGGGAACCACCATCGTGACGTTCCTGATGGTGTTTCTCATCCAGCAAAGCCAGAACAAGGACAGCGTGGCCATTCACCTCAAGCTCAATGAGCTGCTGGCGGCCAATCGGCATGCGAGCAACCGCATGATCGGCATCGAGGACCTGGACGAACAGGACCTGCGAGAGGTCGCGAGCTTCTATGTGCGCTTGGCCGAACGGGCCAGACAGGCCGGCAGGGACAAGTGCGCGCACTCCATTGACGAAGAAGGCATGTCCGCTTCGGCCATGGACGCGCATCGCCCCGCCCATGCGCGCGAGGCCGTTGCGGTTCTCGGCGCAGGCTGCAGTGGGCGGGAAGGGGCTTTGTGAGTTGGGGGCGCGGATCCCGCACGCCCACCTTGAAAACGTCCGCAGGTGCTAGGAATCCAATGTCGTCCGTGTCGCATCGCGTTCCATGCGGCAGCTGTCCAGCGAGGGCAGCCAGTCGGGAATGATGGAGCCGGAAGACAAGGTGGCGGTGAACCTGAAGGCGTGGTGGGGATAGGCTTTTGCCAATGCCGCGCGACCTTGCTGGGAAATGCCGAAGACCTCCGCCACCTGGTCGCGGGCCCCCACATCCGGGAGCCGCACGTCAACAAGCTGCGCGGCCGCCAGCACCCGAAGCTTGTCCACGTCGCAAGGCTTCTCGACGGTCTTGGGCAACTCGGTCTGTGCAAGGGCGAACAGTAGCTCCATGGGCATGTTGCACTCCATAGGGGGTGGAGTGACTTATTGTGAATAGAGCAGATTCTCATGACAACAAATCGCACTTTTTGAAACAAATTCTGCAATTTGTTGCAATTTCGGTTGTGTTGCCACGACCACGTGTCCGACTGGCGGGCAGGCATATGACTGACATCCGCGCACGAACGCGGGGCATCCAATGAAGCTTGCATGACGGGCCCGTGGGGCGATTGCCAGCGCTGGAGACAGCACCGAGAAACGGGCCCCCTGGTGATGAGAATGCGAGGCTGAGATGCAAAATGACCTGTTGAATCAAGCGCACGTCCGGGAATCCATTGCCGGGGAGGAGGATCCGGGCGCCGCGCTGGACGTGGTAAGGGCCATGGTGGGCCGAAATCCTGATGAGGCGCATTCCCCGCATGGGGTCAACGCAAAAATCAATTTCAGCTGCAGTGATGGCAAGGAGAACATCGCCGTCGACGTGGTCTGGCCGCGGCACCATGCAAAGGAAGATGTCGCAAAGCTGCTGGGGCTTGTGATGGCCCACCATGGCGCCATCGCGGACACGGCCTGGTCCTTGTTTGCCGCCACCGGAAAGAGCCCCATGGAGCTCGAGGTGGACGAGGGACAGGACGGCGTCTTCTATATCAATCGCAGAGATGCGTGAGGCGAAAGCAGGGGCGGTCGATGACGTTCCTGGCGGAGTTTTCATCGATTTTTGAAGCGGCGTGTCTTTTTGAAGCGGCGTGTCTTCGTCGAATGGAGTTTTAGGGTGGCGCGGCTTCAGTCCAGCGCTTTCAGGGCGCTGGATATCGACACCGCAGCCTGCCCATAGCCCTCCCAGGCGCCGTTGCCCACGGGCAAACGTGGCCCTACGTTCTGGATATTCCAGTGCGCACCGCTCCCCAGCATGTCCAGTTCCGGCCACGATACCGGGACCGATATGCCCATCCCGGGGCGTGCGCGGGCCGTCCAGGCGCTTGCTGTCGTCGCTCCGAAACCATTGCGAAGGTAGTCCACGAAGACCTTGCCCACGCGGTTTTTGGGCCCGCTCTTGGCCACGAACCGCTGTGGAATCGTCTGTGCCAGATGCCGCACCACCGCCTGGCTGAATCCCTTGACCGTTTCCCAGTCATGAAGCCGCTTGATCGGCACGACGATGTGCAGGCCTTTGCCTCCGCTGGTCTTGAGAAAGGCGGGCAGGCCCAGCTCGGTGAGCATCAGGCGCACCAAGGTCGCTGCTTCCTGCACGTGGGTCCAGGGCACTCCCTCGCCGGGGTCCAGGTCAAAGGTCATCCGGTCCGGTCGCCCTATCCTGTCCTTGCGGGCATTCCATGTATGCAACTCGACCGTGTTCATCTGCGCGGCCGACAGCAGCCCTTGCGGGCCCGCGATTTCAAGCAGAGCAGGGTGCCCGGGAAAAAGGCTCTCCGCGAGCTGCCGCACGCCCTCCATGCGGCCAGTCTCCAGGTGCTTCTGAAAGAACAGTTCACCGCTCACCCCGTCTGGTGCTCGGACGAGGGAAACCGGGCGGCCTTCCAGGTGGGGCATCAGCAGCGGCGCCACGGTGGCGTAGTAGCGGATGAGGTCGATCTTCGTGGTGCCGGTGGATGGGTCAATGACCCGCTCGGGATGCGATACGCGCAACGAACCGATCCCGGAGCCGGCGGCGGCCGGGTGTTTCGCCCACTGCTTCGGCCTTTCCTGGACAATGGCCTGGGGCGGCTTGTCATCGCGCAGGCCATGAAACACGGAGTGCCGGATTCTGCCTTCCTTTGTCCATTCTCCAAACGAGACTTCGGCGAGGAGCTTCGGCTCGACCCAGTGGGCTTTTTTCCCGATGGCGCGCGGATTGGCGAACGGGCTCGCGCTGGTGCGCAGCGCACGGAGCCTTCGGCTCAGATCGGCCAGGACGCGTTCACTGAACCCCGTACCCACATTGCCCGCATAGCGCAGTGCGCCGGTGTCGTCGTGGACACCGAGCAGCAAGGACCCAATCCCCGTGCGAGATCCCTGCGGGTCGGTGTAGCCGCCGATCACGAACTCCTGGCGGTGGGTGCACTTGAGCTTGATCCACTCCGCGCTGCGCCGAGAAGCGTACCCGCCCGCCTTGAGTTTTCCGATGACCCCTTCAAAGCCCAGCTTGCAGGCCGAGGAAACCAGGTCTGCCGGCCGCGCTTCAAAGGCCTCGCTGAAGCGCACCCGGTCGGTGGGTGCCCCTTCCACGACCTTGCGAAGATGCTCCCGCCGCTCCACGAGAGGAAGCGCACGAAGGTCGTGGCCATCCGCGTAGGGCAAGTCGAACACATAGAAAACCAGTGCTTGCGTGGACTGGCCATCGAATGCATTTTGCAGCGCCTGAAAGTCTGGGACGCCATGGGCATCGGGCATGAGCACTTCACCGTCAATCCAGCCGGACTTCAACGCAAGCCTGGCGATGGCCGCCGCCAGGTCCGGCATCCTGGCCGTCCAGTCATTGCCGTTGCGGGTGAACAGCCGCGCCTTGCCTCGTTCCACGCGGGCCAGGAGGCGGTAGCCGTCGAACTTCAGCTCCCAGATCCAGCCCGTGGTGTCATGGGGTGGACCGTCCACCAAGGTGGCGAGCTGGGGCGACAGCGTCTCCGGGAGCGGCGCTCTGGGCGCCGTCATCGCGCTCGCCTGGCGCTTGGCGGACGGCGCCACGCCGCCGGGCCTTGCCGGGGCCTTTCGGGGCGCGGAGACCGCGGGCGCCGCCGCGACGCTGTCGGGCATTTCATCCACCACGCTGAACTCGTGGCCGGGGCGTTCCAGCCCGTCGTGTTCCTTGATGAGCAGCCAGGGTGGCTGCTTTTCGCCTGCGCGGCCGTGCATGCGCACCAGCGTCCAATGGCCCTGGAGCTTGTGCCCGTGAAGCTCGAACTTCAATTTCCCCTTGCGGTAGCCCTCGTGGGGGTCCCCGACCGGCACCCAGTAGCCGCGATCCCAGATGATGACCCGGCCGGCACCATACTGCTTTGCCGGAATCTGGCCTTCGAAGCTGTTGTAGGCGATGGGATGGTCTTCCACCTGCACGGCCATGCGCTTGTCGGCCGGATCGTAGCTCGGCCCTTTGGGCACGGCCCAGCTCTTCATCGTGCCGTCCAGTTCAAGCCGCAAGTCATAGTGCAGGCGGCTGGCCCAGTGCTTCTGGATCACATACTGCAGGGCATCGCCGCCCGGCACACCGCTTTCCGCGGGCTCCGGCGTCAGCGCAAAGTTGCGCTTCTTCCTGTACTGGGCCAAGGGCTCCTTCATGGTGGCTCGAGGCGACTATGCCGCAGAACGGCGTCCGGGGTGGCGCGTTGCCTTGGGGGTGCCATGGCAGGCCCCACTACCGCGAAACCAGGTACTCGCGGGCCTTGTCGGCGGACGGGCCGGCCGGGGCTTCCGCGACGCCCAGGCTATGGGCCCAGTCGCGCACTTCACAGGGTTCGCTGAGGTTGATGAAACGGCGGTCCTGTACCGTCTGGCTTTTGTCATCGCTCATTGCCGGCTCCTTGAATGAACGGCCAAAGCTATCACGTGGCTAGCCTGCACGGTGTAGGACAAGACTTCTATGAAGCAGTGCGCGACATACCCGGCCTTCTGAACGGCATCCACTGAAGAAGCGGGCCTGTCGGGTGCTTTCCACTGTCGGGTGCTTTCCAATCCGCTACCAAGGCAGGGTAAACGTCTTGCAGTTGGTGAACGATTTGATCGCCTCCTGCACCCCTTCCTTGTAGCCCAGGCCCGAGTCCTTGATGCCGCCAAACGGCGTCAGCTCGATGCGGTAGCCCGGCACCTCCCAGAGGTTGACGGTGCCCACCTGCAGCTCCTTGGCAAAGCGGGTCACGTCGTCCATGCGGTTGGTGCAGATGCCCGAGGACAGGCCGAACGCCGTGCCGTTGGAGATGCGGATTGCCTCGTCGATGTCCTTGAAGGTGATGATGGGCGACACGGGGCCGAAGGTCTCCTCGCGCACCACGGTCATCTCGGGGCGCACGCGGTCGAGCACCGTGGGGGAATACAGCGCGCCCTCGCGCACATTGCCCGCCAGCAAGCGCGCGCCCCGGGCGATGGCCTCGTTCACCACCTTCTCGAAATGCAGGGCCGCCGCCTCGTCGATCACCGTGCCCATCTCGTTGGCCTTGTCCATGGGGTCGCCATGGCGCCAGGCCAGGGTCTTGGCCACCACGCGCTCGGTGAACTCGGCCGCCACCTTCTCATGCACCAGCATGCGCTTGACCGCCGTGCAGCGCTGGCCCGAGTTCTTGTACGAGCCCTGCACCGCCAGGTCGCTGGCCTTGTCCAGGTCGGCATCGTCCATCACGATCAACGGGTCGTTGCCGCCCAGCTCCAGCACCATGCGCCGGTAGCCGGCCTTCGACGCAATGTACTTGCCGATGGCCACCCCACCGGTGAAGGTGACGAGATCCACATGGCGGTGGGTCAGCAGCTCATCGGCGATCTCGCGCGGATCGCCGGTCACCACCTGCAGCATCTCCACGGGCAGACCGGCCTCGTACAGCAGGTCCGCAAAATAGTAGGCCGACAGGGGCACCTTCTCCGAGGGCTTGAGCACCATGCGGTTGTTGGTGGCCACGGCTGGCACCACCTTGTGCGCCACCTGGTTCATGGGGTGGTTGAAGGGCGTGATGGCCGTGATGACGCCCAGCAGCGGCTCGCGCGTGGTGATCACCTTGCGCTTCTTGCCGTGCGGCGTGAGGTCGCACGAGAACACCTGCCCATCGTCGCGCAGGGCTTCGTTGGCGCCGAAGTTGAGCACGTCGGCCACGCGCCCGATCTCGTAGGTGCTGTCCTTCTTGCACAGGCCCGACTCCGCGGTGATGATGTTCGACGCCTCGTCGGTGCGCTCGCGCAGCAGCGCCGCCGCACGGTTCAGGATGGCCGAACGCTCGTAGCGCGACAGCGTGGGCACATAGGCATGGGCGATGTCCATCGCCCGGCGCACGTCCTCCACGCTGGCCATGCCCACCGTGCCCACGCGATCGCCGCTGTAGGGGTTGACGACGTCGATGCTGCGCTCCGTGCGCACCCTGGCGCCGCCGATGCGCAGGGCCTCCGCGCGGAAGTCCACGCTTTCCATGATGCAACTCATGCTGCCTCCTTGATTGCTGCCGTGTTGGCTCCGATGAAATTCTTGCCGCGTGCGCCGGTCAGCGCATGGGCCACCATCTGCTGCGCCTGGGCGTCGCTCACGCCGTAGTCGGCAAAGCGCGTCTTCACGCCCAGTTCCTCGATGAAGCGGGCCAGCAGGGCCGGCGCGCCGGCCAGGTTTCCCAGCGCGCTTTCCAGCACGGCGTCGCGTTCCGGGTTCTGGCCAATGGCGCGCTCCAGCACCATGGGCAGCGGAAAGCTGCAGGCAATGCCGTGCGGCAGCCCGTAGCGCAGCGTCATCTCGTAGGAGATCGAGTGCGCCAGCGCCGTGCGCGTGTTCGAGAAGGCCATGCCGGCCTTCAGGGCCGCCAGGGCCATGCGGCCGCGCAGCGTCGCGTCGTCCAGGTGTTCCATCAGCTGCGGCAGAGCCTCCAGGATCTCATGCACCGCCGCCACCGCGAAGGTGTCGGACACGGGGTTGGCATTCACGTTCCAGATCGACTCCAGTGCGTGCGACAGCGCGTCCAGCCCGCTTTGCAGCGTGACCGAGGCGGGTAGCGACAGCATGAGCTCGGGGTCGATCAGCGCGATGCTGGGCCAGGTCTCGGGCAGGTGCAGCGAGTACTTCTTCTGCGCGCCGCGGTCCCATACCGTGGCCCAGGGCGTCACTTCGCTGCCGGTACCGGCCGTCGTCGGCACGGCGATGAGCGTCTTGGTCCGCGCTGGCGTGAAGGCCTTGCCGGATGCCAGCAGCGCCACCAGTTCAGAGAAGCGCCCGCTGGGCGTGGCCACCATCAGCGCCTTGGCGGTATCGATGGCACTGCCACCGCCCACCGCAATGATCACCTCGGCACTGGCGGCCTCGCCGGACCAGAAGGCGTCGTAGACCGCCGCAAGCTCCGCGACGTCCGGGTTGGGCCGCACATCGTCGATCACGCCGGCCAGCTGCTCGCCCAGCAGGCCCTCGATGCGGGCCACCAGGCCCAGCTGGCGGGCCTCCGGAAAGGTGACCAGCAGTGCCCGTCGGCCGTCCAGCAGCTTTGGCAGGGACAACAGTTCCCCTGCCCCGTAGACGCTGCGTACGGGATTCAAGTATTCATGTGGCATGGAAAGACCTTTAGGCGGGGGGAAGAGCGTGGTTCAACGCGAGGTCGAACACGTCGAAATTGCGCAACCGCCGGCCGGGGGCGACGCCCTTCAGGGGCCGGTTGAACAGCAGCGGCACCTTCTGCTCCGAGATGCCGCCGTGCGAGCGCAGGGGCACGGTCAGCCCGCTCAGGTCGTGCCGCGCCGCACTGGTGCCCAGCACCGTGAGGTGGTCCGACACCACCACCAGGTCGCCTATGCGGTCGCCCGCCAGCTCGAAGCGGGCCACCGCCTCCTCGCGCGTCAGCACCACCTCCACGCCCGGCAGGGACTGCAGCGCGCTGCGCACGCCCTCCAGCGTGGCCCCGGCATTCACGTAGATGGTCGCGAACGAGCCCAGGGCGCCGTGGTGCACCACATAGGGATCGGTGATGGGCAGGATCACCCGCGTGCTGCCCGCGCCGAGCTGTGCATCCAGCTCCTGCTGCAGGTAGACCACGCGCGGGTTGCCCGCGGCGTCGGTCTTGGGGCTCATGCCATGGTCGGCGGTGAGGCCGATGACCGCGCCCAGCGCATCGAGCTGGGCGAGGTAGCCGTCCATCATCGCGTAAAAGGCGTTGGCCTCCGGCGTGCCCGGGGCGCACTTGTGCTGCACGTAGTCGGTGGTCGACAGGTACATCAGGTCCGGCCGGCGGGTCTCCATCAGGCGCACGCCGGCCGCAAAGACGAACTCGCTGAGGTCAGCGCTGTACACCGAGGGCACGGGCTTGCCCACCAGCTCCAGCACATTCTCGATGCCGCACTCGGCCAGCGTGGCCTTGTCGGCCTTCTCGGCTGAAAAGCAGATGCCCTTGAGGCCGTGGCCGAGCATGGTGCGCAGCTTGTCCTTGGCCGTCACGGCCGCCACCAGCGCACCGGCATCGGCAAAGGCGGCCAGGAGCGTCGGGGCACGCAGGTACTCGGGGTCGTTCATCATGACCTCGCGGTCGGCGGCCACGTCGTAGAAGTAGTTGCCGCAGATGCCGTGCACCGAAGGCGGCACGCCGGTCACGATGGACACATTGTTCGGGTTGGTGAAGCTGGGGACCACGCAGTCCCCGATCAGCGAACTGCCCCGCGCCAGCATGCGCTTGAGGTACGGCGCCGCGCCAGCCTGTATGGCCTGCGTCACGTAGTCGGGCTCGCAGCCATCCACGCAGACCACCACCACCGGGGCTTGGGGTCGGGCATACTGCCGGCCGTTGGCCTGCACGGTGTCAACAACGGTATTCATCAACGGGCTCCTTTTTGAATCCAGGCACGCAGCCGGGTCGAGATGGTGTCGGCCACCATCACCATGGCGATGATCACGGCGATGCAGGTGGCGGTGTCCTGGTACTGGAACAGCTTCATGCTGCCCACCAGTTCGAATCCGATGCCGCCCGCGCCCACCATGCCCAGCACGGTGGCCTGGCGCAGGTTGGTCTCGAAGCGGTAGAGGACCACGGCGATCCATGCGGTCACCACCTGGGGCAGCACGGCAAAGATGATGGTCTGTATGGGCCCGGCCCCCGTGGAGCGCAGTGCCTCGATGGGCCCCTGGTCTATCTCCTCGATCGACTCGGCGAAGAACTTGCCCAGCATGCCCGCACCATGCACCGCCAGGGCCAGCACGCCCGGAAACGGCCCCAGCCCCACGGCGGCCACGAACACCAGCGCCAGGATGATCTCGTTGACTCCGCGCGTCACGTTGAACAGCTGGCGGGTGAACTGGTAGACCACCATGTTGGGCGTGAGGTTGCGCGCGGCGAAGAAGCACACGGGGATCGCCAGGAGCACGGCGAGCAGCGTGCCCCACACGGCGATCTGGATGGTCTCGATCGCCGGGACTATCAGCTTGTCCAGAAACGCCCAGTTGGGCGGCAGCATGCGCCCCAGGAAATCGCCGATCCACGGCAGGCCCTTGGCCAGTTCGCCAAAACTGACCTGCGCGCCGCGCGCGGCCCACCACAGCACGCCGACGAACAGCGCACCGATGCCGATGCGCGGCCACCACCCCAGCCCGCCGCTGGGCCGGGCCACCAGAAAAGTGTAGGAACCGATGTTCATGTGCTTGCCTCCTCAAGTTTCAACTGGCGCAGCGCGGGCGCTGCTGCGGCTGCCACGGCAGGGGCGCTGCGGCTGCGGGCGTCGTTTTCGTCCAGTCCGGGGTAGATGCGCTTGAGCACCTCGTCCGTCAGGCCCTCGGGCCCGCCGTCATAGACGATGCGCCCGCCCGACACGCCCACGATGCGTTCGCCGAACTCGCGTGCATAGTCGATCTGGTGCAGGTTGCAGACCACGGTGATGCCCAGTTCGCGGCTGGCCTGCTTGAGATAGTTGAGCACCGTGCGCGAGGTCTTGGGGTCCAGGCTGGCGACCGGCTCATCGGCCAGGATCACCTTGGGCTGCTGGGCCAGCGCACGCGCAATGCCCACACGCTGCTTTTGCCCGCCCGAGAGCGTGTCGGTGCGCAGCCCGGCCTTGTCCTGCAGTTCCACGCGGCGCAGGCATTCGAGCGCAATCGCCACGTCCTTGCGCGGAAAGATCTGCAGCCACGACAGCACCGCAGGCACCGCCCCCATGCGGCCCGTCAGCACGTTCTTCTGCACCGACAGGCGGGGCACCACGTTGTAGTGCTGGAAGATCATCGCCACCTGGCGGCGCAGGCCGCGCAAGCTTGCGCCGCCGGACTGGGCCAGTTGCCCGTCGATGTGGATCTCGCCGCTCGTGGGCTCGGCCAGGCGGTTGATGCAGCGCAGCAGCGTCGATTTGCCGGCACCCGAAGGGCCCAGCACGACC
The DNA here is from genome assembly GCF_059415205.1 of Acidovorax sp. GW821-FHT10E03. Lineage (NCBI taxonomy): Bacteria > Pseudomonadati > Pseudomonadota > Betaproteobacteria > Burkholderiales > Comamonadaceae > Acidovorax > Acidovorax sp. GW821-FHT10E03. Next base: position 555,710 of record NZ_JBWKMU010000001.1, read on the forward strand.
AGGAACTCGCCCGGTGCCACGTCGAGGTCGATGCCCGTGAGCGCGTCGAAGTCGCCGTAGCGCTTGTTCAGACCACGGATCCTGATCATTTCATGGCCCTCAGGTCGAGGTTCAGGATCTTGGCCGTCTCGCGGATGATGTCGTAGGCCTTGTCGTTCGTGGGATGAAAGCCGTTGAGCATGCCCTGGTCCGACCAGGGGATGTCCTTCACGTCCAGGAAGGCGGCCTGCACGCGCCTCTTGAGGTCCGCATCCAGGTCCTTGCGCCAGACGGTGGGCGACTCGGGGATCGGGTCCGACTTCCACACCACCACCAGGTCCTCGCGCTTGGCCAGGCCCTTGGCGATGGCGGCATCGAGGATGCGGTCGGCAATCGCCACGGCCTCGATCTTCTTGTTCTGCACCGCCACGGCATTCGAGTCGTGCGAGCCGGAGAAGATCACGCGGCCGAAATCCTTGTCGGTGTTGAAGCCTTCCTTCATCAGCCCGGCCTTGGGGAACAGGTGGCCCGAGGTGGACGTCGGGTCCACGAAGGCGAAGGTCTTGCCCTTGAGGTCGGCCACGGTCTTGATGCCGCTGTCCTTGTGGGCCACGATGAGGGAGTGGTAGAAGGCCCGGCCGGCCTTCTTGGTCTCGGCCACGGCAAAGGCCTCGATGGGCGCCACGGTGGTGCCCATCACGTACGAGAAGGGGCCGAGGTAGGCAACATCCAGCCGCTTGGAACGCAGGGCCTCGATCACGCCGTTGTAGTCCGCCGCCACGAAGGGCTTGACCGGCATGCCCAGCGACTTGGACAGCATGTCCATCATGGCCTGGCTGTTGGCGATCATGGCCCGCGAATCCTCGGAAGGGATCAGGCCTACCGTGAGGACGTTGGCAGCCCTGGCAGGGTTGAGGCCGGCAAGCGGCGGGGTTAGCAGCACGGATGCGCTGGCCAACAGAGATCGGCGCGTGAGTTTCATCGATGTCTCCTGTCTGGTGGGTTTGAACCTCTTTTTGCACTGCCTACCAAGCACAGTGCATGGGGCAACTGTCGGTGGTGCGGGACTATCTTGCAAATTCAAGTTTTTTTACCGATCCATTCATTTAATCTATAGTTGGCCCGGGATAACACGGAGGCGACTGTCATGCGGTTGACGCAATTGAGGTCTTTTCATGCGGTGGCGACCGAAGGGAGCTTTACCCGCGCAGCGCAGGCCTTGCACGTGAGTCAGCCCACCGTGACCACGCAGGTTCAGCAACTCGAGGAGCTGTACAAAGTTGAACTTTTTCACCGAACGGGGCGCCGCATTCGCCCGACAGAAATCGGAGAGCGATTGCTCCAGCTTTCGCGCCAGATGTTCGACCTTGAGCAAGAAGCCGTGCAAATTCTTCGAGACGCAGGCGAACTGCGTTCGGGGCATTTGCGTGTTGCGGCCGTGGGCCCTTCACACGTGACGAAGATGCTGGCGGCGTTTAACCAGAGATACCCGGAGATCCAGATTTCGGTAGGAACCGGCAACTCGGAAGATGTGTTGAGCCGGCTGCTGGACTACCGGGCGGACGTCGGTGTTCTGGCGCAGGTGCTCAAAGACAAGCGTTTCGTGTCGGTTCCGTACAGCGAACACCCCATCGTGATTTTCTGCAATGCAGACCATCGGTTCGCCCGCCGCCGCAGCATCCGCACCGCAGAGCTGCAAGGCGAAAAATTGATATTGCGCGAGCAAGGGTCCACCACGCGCAAGGCCATAGAACTGGCGCTCAAGGCTGCGGATGTGCAGCCGACAGTCGTCATGGAGGTTGCCAGCCGGGAGATCATCCGGGAGGCCGTGCTCCAAGGACTGGGCGTCGCGGCGGTCTCGGAGGTGGAGTACGTGCCCGGTTCAGGTTTGCACGCGGTGCGAATCAGCGATGCGCAAATCAGGACCTATGCACACGTCGTGTGCCTGGCCGAGCGCAGGGACACGCGTCTCATCCGGGCGTTCTTCAACATCATCGGACGTGACTCTTAGTCTCTTGGTCGCGCAGCTGCGTACGGATGGAGGGACAGGCTGCGTGTCGCTCGCCAGCGAGGCTGACATGGAGCGATTCCTGGGCCGGGTGCCTGGCTACTAGCAGGCGGGGGCCTTGCGCAGCTTCTTGTCCTCGTACATCCTCATGTCGGCATTGCGCAGGATGTCCCTGGAGCTCTCACCGTCCTGGGGCCAGACGGCGCCTCCGATACTGACCTTGATTTCGATGGGCTGGCTGTGGCCCAGCAGGGCGAAGCCGTTGAGGTGCGGCTTCAGCCTGTCGACGATGAAATGCAGGTTCTTTGCATTCTCAGCATCGCGAATGATCATCACGAATTCATCGCCTCCAAGCCTGGCCACAAAATCCGTGTTCCTCGCGTGCTTCTTCAAGCGCTGCGCGAATTCCACCAGCACCTGGTCTCCCACGGAGTGTCCATGGCGATCATTGATCTGCTTGAACTCATCGAGATCAATCAAGGCCAATGCGAACCTGTGGGTCTCGCGTTTCGCACGCTCGATGGACTCATTCAGGATGACGTCAAAGGACCTGCGATTGGGCAGGCTTGTCAGTGGATCGGTATTGGCGATGCTGTCCACTTTCTTGTGGGCGCTTTCCTCGCACACGAGAATGATGCAGCAGTTCCAGGCAATCGTGAACGAGATCAGGACCAGGTATAGATACGCGTGATACGGACTCTGGATGACCGCCGCGCGGTCTTCCGCGAAGAAAATGAAACTCCAGCGCAAGCAGAATGCGATGGAGAGCGATGTGAGATACAGCGCGGAGAGATTCTGTGCGGAGAAGCGCACCGGCCAGTTCCAGTGAGCGATGTGGTAGGCCATGCCCAGGGTAAAGGCCACGACCACAGCGTCAAGAATGAGGTACCTGGCGGCATCCTTGCCGTAGACAGCTGCCATGGTGACGATCATCACCACGGCAAACCACGGCATTGCCAGGAAGGTGATCCTGGCCAGTTTCGTTTTGCCGCGAAAATGCAAGGTGCCATGGAGCATGAAGGCCAGCGCCATGATGCCGAAGAAGTCATTGATGAAGCGTGCCGCAGGCGCCTTCAGTTCCACGAATATCGGGATCGAGAAGCCGATCATTGTGGATACCGACCCAGCAATCCACCAGTTGACGCCTTTGACGTCCTTGTTGCCTTTCCAGATCAAGGCAACAATAGGAGCGAGCGTCAACTCGGCGACTGCCAGGACGACACGCAAGGTGTCTCTGTCCAGCAGGTCAAGATTCATGATGCCCTCTAGTGACTTACCGCTCGTTTGTAACTTTATGTTCGCTGTTATATCCCTTCCCATCCGTGGGCGCCCTAGGGATAGTGCTGGGTAGCGAAGGGGTGCCCGCCGCGTCTCATGCTGGGTGCATTGAGACAGGACGCAGGGCCGTTGGCTTGCCGCGCCCTTGCCGCCGCGCTCCTGCCCCGTTCTGACGAAGTCGATGAGCTCTTGGATGCGAAAGAACGCGTCTTGCGGGAAGGCCTTCAGGCACGGGGTCCATGGGGTCGAAATTCCACCGTGGCTCCCAGCGCCTGCAAGTGGTCTTGGGAGCGGCGCAGGTGCACAAGATAGCCCTCCGCAACGGCAATTTCGGGTTGCATCGCCAGGGCCAGCGCTTCTTGTGGCGACAAGCCAAACGTCTGCTTGAGGAATTGCACGACCTTCATTTTCTGCGGACCGATGCCGCAGATGACCAGGGTGCCGTGCTGCCAGGCCGTGGTATCGGGCGGGAACGCAGGTTCCTTTGCCGTGTCCGCGCGGTTCTGGCGGTTCTCGAGCACCTCCCGCCAGAGCCGGGTTCCCAGGCTGGCCTCGGCTTCGACCACGTGCTGTGCAGCCGTGGCGTCGTCTTCCAGCCCGCGCAGCACCGCCAGCATGTCACCCAATTGCTGCAGACTGGGTGCGGCCTGCTCCGCCTCCCACCGCCCCGCTCCATGCGGCGCATAGTAGACGGGAAAGCCTTTCGCCTCCTGGTTGAGATCGATGAAGAACGGATCGCCGAACCCATTGAGAGCGACCACGTACCAGCCCGGCTGCCATTCGCCCGGTGCGGTGCCGACCAGGCTTTCGCCGGTGATGCCGTGGTGGCGAAAGCCGCTTTGCCAACCCTCCCATTGCCCGGGCTGGGGGTAGTGGAAAGGCAAGGCCATGTCGCCCGCGACGATGGCGGCTTCGATGAACTGGCGTGCCGCGTCCGGCAAGATGGATGTCATGGCTGCCTCCTGGACGGCGTGCGGGGCCTTTGTGCTGCCGCCAGCGCGGCCTGTGTCTGTGACAGCGCGAGCAGACCGGAATGCTCATGCTGCCCTTGCATGGGTCCGGTGATTGCGGGTGCCGGACTCCTGGCGATGGACTTGAGGTGGTAGCAGGTCATGGTCAGCGTGCAGCCAGGCTGCATGTCGTCATGCAGAATAATGTACCGATCTACTTCTTGCGCTCTGCGAACGCCATGACGGTTGCCTTTGCATTGCATCACCCGGAGGGCCTGCACATCGCGTGCGGGCTGCAAGAGGCAGTCCTGGTGGACCGTCATGCGGCACTGATCGTGGTGCCGCGCGTACCCCGGGCGGTGCAGGGTTCGGACTGGACCTGGCATCGTCTCAAGGCCTGGAGTGACGGCGGTTTCATGGTGGGCATCGAGCTGGCGTTCTTCCAAGGTTCCTTGTCCGAATGCTGGCTCTTCCACGATGACGACAGCCGCTATGGCAGGGATTGGAGCGATTGGTCCGAACGCAAGGAGCACCGGCGCGCCAAGGCGTTGCGCGACTGGCTGGGCGCGCGGGGCTGGGCTCCAGGGCACCATGCCTGGGGCGAGGTTTGGGTGGGGTACGACCCGCGCACCGGCTTTGGGGGTGGCGGGGTGCGCTACGGCAGCGCAGATTCGCCCGCGGCCAGGCGGGTGTGAAACCCCGATGTCACCGCGCCCGGCCTCAACGGCGTTCTGGCGCCCCGTGAAGAGGGCCCGGTTGGGCTCTGAGTTGCTGCTTGTTGCGGGCACGCGGCCGGTTTTCGCCCATGTCCCATTCCTGTACGTGGCCGCTAGGGCGGTGCAGCCCGAAATACCCTATCAGGCTGCTGCCCGTCCAGGTGCCGGCGTACCCCTGCGGTGCGGGTGAGAGGCTGTGCACACCGACCACGGTGTAGTGCGCCGATCGCTCATGGAGCGTACAGCGCAGTTTGCCGGCCTGGCCAGGGTAGAGGGATGCCGCCACGGCGAGAATGCGGGCGCACTCGCGCTGGGGTACCTCCGGTACCTTGTCCGCCGCCGCAGCGAGAGCTGATGCAAGCGCGCAAGCCAGCGCCAGCAGGGCGTGAAGGCCCAAATCGATGGCCCGGTCTTGCGCGCCCAACTGGCTGGAATGTCCGAACATGGCGTTTTGCCCTCTCCCATGAGGAGGGGCCAGAGAAGGTTTTTGGAGGCCGGTGAAGGCCGGTGTCATGCACTCCACATGCCCGATGCGCGAGCCGGGACGGAACCATACGATGGGATTGTCGTTTGCCATGGTGCGTGGGGTGTCGCGGAAGGGCAGTGCGTCTGCGTCCGAAGCGCTGGATGCTGGCGAGGTGGAGCAGAAAGAAGAGGCTACGGAAGGTCCTGTGCGCGGGTGCCCAACTTGAGGCTGGCGCAGAACACCGAGAACTCGCCTTTCTCATCAATGGGTGGGTTTTGCAATTGGACGAAGAGGTCGGGTGCGAACTGCACCAGCGTGACATCGGCGCCGCCCGAGCCCGCATAGATGCCCGTGTAATTTTTGACCCGCTGACGCGACCAGCCCATGCGCACGGTGGTTTCGCCCTTCCATGCGGGTTTGCCGCAGAAGGTGGTGGCTTCAGCAGGCTGTGCGCCGGCCTGGGCATTCGACACCATCCATCGGCCGTCTTCCTCGCGCATGAATGCATCCAGGAGCGGACTGCCACCAGGCCATATGCGCACCACCTGCACACTCGGTCCCGGGGTACCGATGTTGATCACCCAATCGCACACGTTGTAGGGCGGCTGGCCGCCGTCTTCCTTGTCCTTGCATTCGCCCTGCTGCACAGGATCGGGCCGGGCCTTGACGATATTGATTGCGCACAAGCGCCCGTGGGGAGCGAGTTCCATCCGCTTGGGGCGGGTAGTCTTGTAGCCCACGGGTAGATCAAACTCGAGACCACAGGCGGCGACGGGGATCGTGGTGGGTTGGCCGGCTTGGGCGCAAGGGAGCATGCCCAGGGTGGCAAGCAACGCAAAGGCAGGTACTGTTCGCAAGGAAGGCTTCATCGGGGACTCTCTTTTGCATCGGAGGGCGCTGGCGGCGGCTGCATGAGCGGCGACCCCTCATGCTGTGCGCGGATGCTTTCCACGTAGGCCGGGCCAAACGCCCGGGCGCAGTCTGCTATTGGGTCGCATGCGATGCCTTGCAGTCGAAAGCCGTCGGGATAGCGTCGTTCAATAGCACAGAGCAGTGCGTTCGCGTTCCAGCGCGCGGGCTCACCGTCCAGGGGGGCGCGGGCCTGCGGGTCGCCCAGCAATTCATGGAACTGCCAGTAGATGAAGAGGGCCGTGCCTGCGCTGCATTCAGGATGACCCACCACGCAACACAGAGGCTCGAAACCGTCGTTCGCGTTGTAGCTGCGACTGAAGCGGTCGAGCTGGTCGCTGGTGGTGAAGTGGGTGACGAGGGTGCACATCTCGTCATACCCGCATTCCAGGGCTTGCGCCACGCGATCGACAGTGTGTGTAGGGGTCATGCTCCTCCCTCGTTCCCGTTGCGCAGGCTCTGCAGCACCCTGGCGCTGAAATCCGGGCTCAAACGCCATTGGTTGTCGGCTTGCAGCAAATCACCTGCCATGGCGCGCGCCTGGAACCAGTCTTCCACGAACCCGGGTGCCCAGGCGCCGGTGCCGAAGTGTGCGCTGCCCACCATCGCGATGACTCCTGGGTAGGACTGCATAAAGCCTTCCTTCGACCGCACCGGCCGGCTGTGGCTCAGCAGCAGGAACTGGGTGGCGTACATCAGGTGCGAATTCGCGTCCGCATGCAGCGTGAAATAGCCCCCGTCTTCCACGATGGTCTCGGCCAGGCGGCGAATATTTGCGGGCATCTCCGGATCGGGCCACTGATCGCAGAGTTTCTGCAGCCGCGTGTTGAAAGGCGCGCTGCGCACATGTGCAAGGGCATCGTGCTTCACGTCCTCAGGATCGTCTTCGTACTCGGATGCATGCACGAGACCCCGCACGAAGGTTTCGAAATCCGCCGCGAGCGGGGTGATGCGGTAGTCCGCCTCCTGGTTGATGTGCACCACGCAGGGTTCGCCAGAAGGGCCACAGGCGCGATAGTCCAGCGCGATCATGTCGTGGCCGGCCGAGGGGCAGTCGCCGAAGTACACGCCGATGTCCGGGTAGTCCCATTCCTCGATCTTGAAACGGCTGCCGAGGCTGCCGCACAGGCTCCACTGCTTGCCGAATCCGATGCCCTTGAAGGCGCTGATAGCCACATGGTCCTCGGCCCAGGAGGTGGGCTGGTCGGTGGGGAAACGGCCGTGAGCGGGAATGCCGCCGTTCTGCGTCTGCATCAGTGCGATGTAGCTGGCCGGGAGTTTGTAGCCCAGTTCAGCCTCGACCGCCACAATGGTTTCCGGCGAGGGCGCGGGCTCGATGTACTCCCTGCGCGCGTAGTCACTGTCTACCCAGAACCCGACAAGGTCGAAACCGGCAAAAAGCGGTTTACCTGCGTTCATGCGTTCGTTCTCCCCTCGCTGGCTCGTTCATGGATTTGCACGTGGAATTTCCTCGCTGGCAATCAGGATCCGCCAGGCCCGGCCTTACTGCCACTCCACCACATAGTCGTCTTTCAGCCGCCGCCCGGTGTTCATTTCGGGTTCGGGCAGATAGCTGCCAGCATCTCGCTCCTGGCCCTGGAAGCGCACCTGGCGCTGCGCGCGCAGCACCTGCCGGCCGTCCGCGCCAGAGGCGGCCTGGCCCCACACCGCCGATTCGGCCGCGTTGTTGGCCGTCATGTTGGTGTGCAGCAGCACCCGGCCGTCGCGCTCCACCAGGATCAGCAGCCAGCCGCTGCCGTAGATGGCGGTAAGCGGTGCATCGGCATGCACCAGGCGCGCCACGCCGTTGCGGCCGGTGCCGGTGCGCGTCTTCATCAGGTTCAGGAATGCGCTGCTGGTGATCTGCGCGCGCTCGAAGTCGCGCCGCAAGGCGGCAGCATGGCGCTGGGCTAGGCAATCTGACAGGGACTCCACCTCCTGCTGCGTAAACGCCGAGGGCGGCAGGTACAGGGTGTCGCCGCGGTCGTGGCCGCTGCGCTTGCTGGTGCCGCTCGTATCCAGGTTCAGGCCCAGGTTGTAGATGCGCGGGCTTGCCTGGCGCAGCCAGGGATCGAGGTTCTTGTAGTAGGCCTCGTAGTGGATGGCGGCCAGCACGACACCCCGGTAGCGGTAGCGCAGCTCTGCGCGCGAGCCGCCGGCCTCGTTCTCGCCCCAGGGCCGGGCGTCGACGATGAAATCGCCGCCGGGACAAGCCAGGTGCGTGACGGGCTGGAAGGATTGAGCCATGGCATGCGCTCCCGTGAGGACGAGGCCGGAAAAGACTGTCATGAGGCGTTTCAATGCCAACACCATAACCCCTTGCGCTCTTCTCGCATCTGGCATGCCGGGCCTGCACAATGGCGCCTCCAACACTGGCGAGATCAGCGGGATCATCGTTGATGCAGGGCAACGGACAGCCCCGTGGAGCCTGTTCGGCCTCCAGGAGCGAGGGGCACTATGCCTCAACGGGGTGGCGTTGAACCCGTCAGGGCAAAAAAAAGCCCCATCTGTGAAGAAGGGGCTTTGGATGTGCGGGACTTCATGGGACGGATTGATCAATCTGTCCAGGTCCTTGATTTTTTAGCTTACTGGCGGAGAGGGCGGGATTCGAACCCGCGGTGGGGATTAGCCCACACACGCTTTCCAGGCGTGCGACTTAAACCGCTCATCCACCTCTCCGAGAGCCCTCTATTGTAGCAGTGATTTTGGGTGTTTTCTGTGGTCGACTTGATTTTACTGGTGGCTCTTAGTGGGCTGGCGACGCTGCGAGTGGTTCTGTTTTCATGGAGGGGCTTGCTTGTACGGCATCATCGTTCCTCTCGATGCGGTTGCGTCCAGCATTCTTGCCACGGTACAGCGCTGCATCGGCTTGCTGCATGGCTCGTTCAAGTTCCTGTGGGTCGGCGAAACCTGGCGAGATGCCGATGGTCACTGTGCAGCGGATGGGGCCGCCTGGTGCAGCGGCGGTCATCACTTCGGTGTTTTCGATGGCGGCGCGCGTGCGTTCCGCCAGGCGCATGGCGCCCTCTGCATCGGTGTTCAGGCAGATGACAACGAACTCTTCTCCACCCAGGCGGCAAGCGAGGTCTCCCTGGCGGGCAGTCTCTCTCAGCACATCGGCCACATGGCACAGAACGGTATCGCCGACCTGATGGCCGTAGCTGTCGTTGATGTGTTTGAAATGATCGATGTCCACGATCAGCAGGTGCGCAGGACCTGCAGTGCGTGAGCGGAAATGCGCCTGCAACCCTTCGAGCAGGCCGCGCCGGTTCAGCAGCCGTGTCAGTGGGTCGTGGGCCGCCATGGCGCGCAGTTCATCGGTGAGCCGGCGCAACACCAGCCAGACAATGGACGGTGCCAGCACGGTCGCCAGAAAGGACATGTACAGATAGAACACGGTCTGGAAACGGCTGTCCATGTCCAGTGCCTCCAGTCCGTTCTGGAGAACGGTCACGAACTTCACCGCATTCAGGGCGAATATGCCGCCGATCAGGGCGGCGAACAGCACCATCTCCACGCGCAGATCCCTGGCAAACGTGCGTGCGCCATGGATCACGGTGGCCGTCATGGCCGCAAAGAGCAGGGCAGACGCGCCCGCCAGCATGGCATAACGGGCCGCTGTTCCCAGCGTCCACTGCGCCACCACCTGCGCCGCGGTGTAGGCCAGTGCCAGTGTGATGAGAGGGCGCCAGAGCGGAGCCGGGCGGCCAAAGAACCGCATGGCACCGACTCCGTAGACGGCTGGTGCACACAGGGTGAGCGTGTGGTTGACCACGCTCATCGCGTTCCATCCCGGGGGGCCGCCCGCCAGTTGCAGCACGTAGGCTGAACCCAGCAGGAAGTTTCCGATGGCGAACACTTCCATGCCCATCTTCTTGCCGTGCAGGCGCGTGCTGATCAGCAGGAACATGGCGCCAAAGCACAGCAGATGCACGCATAGCATGCCGACGATGAGGGTGGCGCCCATGGGTTCTTGTACGTGAAGGTGTCTCGGTGGGAAGGCGAAATGGCCGCTCATCCTAGCCGACACCATGTGGGCTGCACCGTGATGCATTTTCGACGCTGCCGGCTCGGTGCAAGGGTCAGGGCAACGGCTGGCGGTCTGGACGAACCTCCATGCACGGAATCGCAAGTAAAGACTGGCGCCGGACGCTGGTGGCCTGTGCCCTGCAGCGTGTGCCGTTCACCCATTGGATGCGGTCAAGGCCGACGGCATCGGCCTGTCGCGAGGTCTCAGTTGCGTGGCGTGCCCGTGGTTTGCACCATCTTCATTGCTGAGCCAATCAGTGCCGACACCTCGGTCATGTTGCTGGGCACGATGAGCGTGGTGTTCGAGTCCGCAGCCACCTGGCTGTATGCCTCCACCGCCTTTTCCGCGACCTTGAGCTGGACGGCTTGCTCGCCACCCGGCTGGCGGATGGCCGATGCCACGCGTTCGATGGCCTGGGCATTGGCTTCGGCCACGGCCTTGATGGATTCGGCCTCGCCCTGGGCCTTGTTGATGACGGCCTGCTTTTCGCCCTCGGATCGCGCGATGAAGGCCTCGCGCTCGCCGGTGGCGATGTTGATCTGCTCCTGGCGGCGGCCTTCGGAGGCGGCGATGAGGGCGCGCTTTTCACGCTCGGCCGTGATCTGGGCCTGCATGGCATGCAGGATTTCCTTCGGGGGGGTCAGGTCCTTGATTTCGTAGCGCAGCACCTTCACGCCCCAGTTCAACGCGGCTTCGTCGATGGCTTGCACGACCTGGGCGTTGATGATGTCGCGCTCTTCAAAGGTCTTGTCCAGTTCCAGCTTGCCGATGACCGATCGCAGCGAGGTCTGCGCCAGCTGCGTCACCGCCATGATGTAGTTGCTGGAGCCATAGCTTGCCCGCATGGGGTCGGTGACCTGGAAGTAGAGGATGCCGTCCACCTGCAGCTGGGTGTTGTCGCGCGTGATGCAGATCTGGCTGGGAACGTCGAGCGGGATTTCCTTCAGGCTGTGCTTGTAGGCGACCTTGTCGACAAAGGGCACCAGGAAGTTCAGTCCCGGTGTGAGGGTGCCGGCATATTTGCCCAGGCGTTCCTTGACCCAGGCGTTCTGCTGGGGGACGACCTTGACCGAGCGCGCGATGAAGATCACGGCAATGACGAGAATGACGATGGCAATTTCCATGAAGGACCTCTCTTTTCTTTTCTGGGAGTGAAGCGTTGGCGGCCGCTACCTACAGCGGATCGACCAGCAGGCGGTTGCCCACCAGTTCGGCCACGCGGTGCATGCCCGTGGAGGGCGTGACGCCCGGGCGGTGAATGGCTGTCCAGGTGGCGCCGCGGTATTTCACCGTGGTGGTTCCGTCCGGGTTCCAGCCTTCGATGAGGATGGTCTCGCCAACGTCCATGTTCACGCTGCGGTCGGCGCGGGCGGACGGGTCTCCGGGACGTTTTTTCTTGAGGTAGTACCAGCCCACCACCGCCCCACCGCCCACGATGGCGGCGGCCACGATCTGCACCGTGACCGGCAGGCCCAGGTGCGCGGCCAGGGCGGCTGCCACCAGGCCCACCGCCACCATGAGCAGGTAGAAAGTGCCCGTGAGCAATTCCGCGACGACCACAGCGCCCGCGGCCAGCCACCAGATGGTGGATTCCTCCATAGCCGACTCCTCGTTGTTTGTGTTTAGTGCACCACATTCTGGGTCAAAAGCATGGCAGTTCAAAGGCGCGTCAACGTTATTCCTTACACTTCGCGCCTATTTCGTTTTTTGGCCGGGCAGGGCACGGTTGCACGGAGGCTGCGCATGAAGTTTCGCTTTCCCATCATCATCATCGATGAAGACTATCGTTCCGAGAACACTTCGGGCCTCGGTATCCGCGCGCTGGCGCAGGCCATCGAGTCCGAGGGTTTCGAGGTTGTGGGGGTCACCAGCTACGGCGATCTGTCGCAGTTCGCGCAGCAGCAAAGCCGTGCCAGCGCCTTCATCCTGTCCATCGACGATGAAGAATTCACCGTGGGCGAGGGGCTGGACCCCATCGTGCTGAGCCTGCGCAACTTCATCGGCGAGGTGCGGCGCAAGAACACCGAGGTGCCGATCTACGTGCACGGCGAGACCAAGACCAGCCGCCACCTGCCCAACGACATCCTGCGCGAGCTGCACGGCTTCATCCACATGTTCGAGGACACGCCCGAGTTCGTGGCGCGCCATATCATCCGCGAAGCCAAGAGCTACCTGGAGAGCGTGCAGCCGCCGTTCTTCAAGGCGCTGCTGGACTACGCCGAAGACGGCTCGTACAGCTGGCACTGCCCCGGCCATTCGGGCGGCGTGGCGTTCCTGAAAAGCCCCGTGGGCCAGATGTACCACCAGTTCTACGGCGAGAACATGCTGCGCGCCGATGTCTGCAACGCGGTGGAAGAACTCGGCCAGCTGCTGGACCACAACGGCGCCATCGGCGAGAGCGAGCGCAATGCCGCGCGCATCTTCAATGCCGACCACTGCTTCTTCGTGACCAACGGCACCAGCACGTCCAACAAGATGGTGTGGCACCACACGGTGGCCCCGGGCGACGTGGTGGTGGTGGACCGCAATTGCCACAAGTCCATCCTGCACAGCATCATCATGACCGGGGCCATCCCCGTGTTCATGAAGCCCACGCGCAACCACTTCGGCATCATCGGGCCCATCCCGCAAAGCGAGTTCGAGCCCAAGGCCATCGAGGCCAAGATCAAGTCCAATCCGCTGCTCAAGGGCGTGGATGCCAAGAAGGTCAAGCCGCGCGTGCTCACGCTCACCCAGTCCACCTACGACGGCGTGCTGTACAACACCGAGACCATCAAGGGCATGCTCGACGGCTATGTGGACAACCTGCACTTCGACGAGGCCTGGCTGCCGCACGCGGCCTTCCACCCGTTCTATGGCAGCTACCATGCCATGGGCAAGAAGCGCACGCGCCCCAAGTATTCGGTGACCTACGCCACGCAGTCCATCCACAAGCTGCTGGCGGGCATCAGCCAGGCCAGCCATGTGCTGGTGCAGGATTCGCAGACCACGAAACTCGACAGGCACCTCTTCAATGAGGCCTACCTGATGCACACCAGCACCAGCCCGCAGTACAGCATCATCGCCAGCTGCGACGTGGCCGCCGCCATGATGGAGCCGCCCGGCGGCACGGCCCTGGTGGAAGAAAGCCTGCTCGAAGCGCTGGACTTCCGCCGCGCCATGCGCCAGGTGGAAGATGACTTCGGCAAGAACGACTGGTGGTTCAAGGTCTGGGGACCGGACAAGCTCGTGGACGAAGGGCTGGGCCGGGCCGAGGACTGGATCATCCGCAGCGATGGCAAGGGCAAGAAGAACGGCAGCAAGTGGCACGGTTTCGGCCAGCTGGCCGACGGCTTCAACATGCTGGACCCGATCAAGTCCACCATCGTCACGCCGGGCCTGAACCTGGACGGCAAGTTCGACAAGACCGGGATTCCCGCGTCCATCGTGACCAAGTACCTTGCCGAGCACGGCGTGGTGGTGGAGAAGACCGGCCTGTACAGCTTCTTCATCATGTTCACCATCGGCATCACCAAGGGCCGCTGGAACACGCTGCTCACGGCGCTGCAGCAGTTCAAGGACGACTACGAGAAGAACCAGCCCATGTGGCGCATCCTTCCCGAGTTCTGCCAGCAGCACAAGCGCTACGAGCGCATGGGCCTCAAGGACCTGTGCCAGCACGTGCACGAGATGTATGCCAAGTACGACATCGCGCGCCTGACGACCGAGATGTACCTGTCGGACCTCACGCCCGCCATGAAGCCCTCGGACGCGTACGCGCACATCGCGCACCGCCAGACCGAGCGGGTGGAGATCGACCACCTGGAAGGCCGCATCACCGTGGGCCTGGTCACGCCGTACCCGCCGGGCATTCCGCTCTTGATCCCCGGCGAGGTGTTCAACAAGAAGATCGTGGACTACCTCAAGTTCGCCCGCGAATTCGCCAAGCTGTGCCCGGGCTTCGAGACCGACATCCACGGCCTGGTGGAGGTGGAGGACGAGAACGGCCAGGTGCGGTACTACGCCGATTGCGTGGCCGATGCGAACAAGGCCCCCGGCAAGAACCCCAAGCCGCTGGCCACCGCCAAGAACCTGGTGCAGGTGGGGGACGACGGCCCTTACGGGCGCATTGTCTGAAGGCCCGCGCTGACTCTTGGTTAGGGCATAAAGATGGCGGGAGCGCTTGAATGACAAGCGCTTATTGCTATATTTTTAATAGCAAATGCGCGCAAGACATGCCTGCTCAGCGCGCGGGCATGTCCTCGCGTACCCGCACGAAGCTGGCAAACCGGGGCAGCCCGCCCCCGTGCGTGCCGCGATAGCGGTAGGTCACCCAGCTGCCCACCGGCGGTGGATGGCTGCGGTCGGCTTCGGTGAATCCTGCGCCCAGCCGGAAGCGCTGGCCCGAAGGCATCTCCACCAGCAGCGCGCCCATGCGCCCGGCATGACGGCCCTTGCCGGGCAGGTGGGCGACCACGCGGGCCTCGGTGTCTTCGTGGGTCTTGACCTTGACCAGATCGTCGCTGCGTCCTGACCGGTACAGCGAGGCGCCCCGGTGCAGCATCAGGCCTTCGCCCCCCGCACGCACCGTGCGCTGCAGCAGCGACTGCAGGGCGGCGTCGCTGGCCACGCGCTGTTGCGGCACGGCCTGCACCCAGGGCTGGCCGATGCCCGCGACCAGGGCGTTGAGCGCGGCGAGCCGTTCATCGAATGTGCCGCCGTGCCGGGGCAGGTCGAACACCATGAGCCGCATCTGGCGCCAGGCGGCGTCATCGGGCTGCTGCTGCCGCGCGGTGGACTGCGCCTGGCTGAATCGGCCACGCCCGGCCCACAGTTCGCCGTCCATGGGGGTATCGGGCCACCCGGCGGTGAACCAGGCAGGGGCGGCAATCGTCTCGCCGCCGCGTGTGCGCAAGACCTGGCCGTCCCAGTAGCCGCGCACACCGTCGTATTTTTCGCTGACCCAGTAGTCCGCCAACGGCATGCCAGGCCGGTACACATTGGCCAGCAGCAGCGCGGGCGCATCCGCCGCACGGGCGCCGGGCAGGGCCGTGGTCCACGCCAGCCATGCCAGGCAGCTTCTGCGGCGCATGTGCTATTGAATGTGTAGCGGCTTGCGCTTTGCCATCAAGCGCTAGCGTGGATTCTGGTTCGTATTTCGTGGCGGGTCAGACCTGGTCGGCGCTCAGCCCGGCCGTCTGGCTGAAGCCTCCGTCCACGTAGGTGATTTCGGCGGTCATGCCCGAAGCCAGGTCGGACAGCAGGAACGCCGCCACATTGCCCACGTCTTCGATCGTCACATTGCGGCGCAGCGGCGAGGCGTCGGCCACGCGGCTGAGCAGCTTGCCGAAGTCCTTGATGCCGCTGGCGGCCAGCGTCTTGATGGGGCCGGCGCTGATGCCGTTGGCGCGGATGGCGCGGCCGTCCTCGGTGCGGCCCACGGCTTCGGCCAGGTAGCGCACGGAGGCTTCCAGGCTTGCCTTGGCCAGGCCCATGGTGTTGTAGTTGGGAATGGTGCGCAGCGCGCCCAGGTAGCTCAAGGTGAGCAGCGACGACTTGTCGTTCAGGTAGGGCAGGGCGGCCTTGGCCATGGCCGGGAAGCTGTAGGCGCTGATGTCGTGGGCGATGCGGAAGCCCTCGCGCGAGAGGCCCTCGAGGAAGTTGCCGGCGATCGCCTCGCGGGGGGCGAAGCCGATGCTGTGCACGAAACCGTCGAACTTGGGCCACACCTGGGCCAGGTCCGCGAACATGCGCTCGATCTGCTCGTCGCTGCCCACGTCGCAGTCAAAGATCAGCTTGGAGTCGAACTCGGCGGCAAAGTCGGTGATGCGGTCCTTGAAGCGGTCGCCCACGTAGCTGAAGGCCAGCTCGGCGCCCTGCGCGTGGCAGGCCTTGGCGATGCCGTAGGCGATGGAACGGTTGGACAGCACACCCGTGATGAGCAGCTTCTTGCCGGTCAGAAAACCCATTGTTGTTCTCCTGTGGAATGCGGAAATTGGCGTGGGCCGTGGCGCCCTGGCGGCCTGCGGGGGAATCTCCACAGCCTGCGCGGCGGCACCTTCGGCGTAGTGCAGAATTGTCGCATGCGGTTCTGGCTGACTTTTCTGCTGATGGGGTGTGCCGTCCCGGCGTGGGCCGCGCATGGGTACGCGCTGTGGGGCGACCTCAAGTACCCGGCGGGTTTTGCGCATTTCGACTATGTGAACCCCGCGGCCCCCAAGGGCGGCGAGCTGCGCATGGTGAGCAACCTGCGCTATTCCACGTTCGACAAGTACAACCCGTTCACCATGAAGGGCTCGGTGCCCGCGTACCTGAGCGACCTGTTGTTCGAGACCTTGCTGACCGGCTCCATGGACGAGACGGCCTCTGCCTATGGCCTGCTGGCCGAGGATGTGCAGGTGGCCGACGACCGGTTGAGCGCCACGTTCCGCCTGCGCCCCGAGGCGCGCTTTCACAACGGCGATCCCGTCGAGGCCGCGGACGTCAAGTACAGCTACGACACGCTGATCGGCCCCTACGCGTCGCCCAGCTACGCCACGCTGCTGCAGGAGGTGGCGGGCGTCGACGTGCTGGACACGCGCACCGTGCGTTTTCGATTCAAGCAGCCCAACCGCGAACTGCCGTTGACCGCCGGGGGCATCCCGGTCTTCAGCCGCGCCTGGGGGCGCCAGCCCGATGGCAAGGCCAAGCGCTTTGACGAGATCGTGACCGACATTCCCATTGGCAGCGGCCCCTACCGCATCGGGCCGATGAAGTTCGGCCGCGACATCACCTACGAGCGCGATCCCCAGTACTGGGGCCGCAACCTCAACGTCAACCGCGGCGCCTTCAATTTCGACCGCATCACGGTCAAGATCTACAAGGACAACACCGCGCGGCTGGAGGCCATGAAGGCCGGCGAGTTCGACTTCATGACCATCTATTCGGCGGGCGACTGGGCCCGCCGCATCGATGGCAAGCTCTTCAAGCAGGGCGTGCTGGTCAAGAAGGACATGGCGCACAGGCTGCCCGCGGGGTTCCAGAGCTACGTGCTCAACACGCGCCGACCCATCCTCCAGGACGTCCGCGTGCGCGAGGCGCTGGGCCTGGCCATCGACTACGAGTGGATGAACCGCCAGATGTTCTATGGCGGCTACCCGCGCGTGAAGGACCTGTTCGGAAACACCAGCTGCGAAGCCACGGGTACGCCGGGGCCTGAGGAGCTGGCCCTGCTGGAGCCCTGGCGCGGCAAGGTGCCCGACGCCGTGTTCGGCCCCATGTACACGCCGCCCGTGACGGAGGGAGACGGCCATTCGCTGCGCGATAACCTGCGCCGCGCCCGCCAGCTGCTGGCCGATGCGGGGTGGACGTACCGCGACGGCGCCCTGCGCAACGCCAAGGGCGATCCCATGGAGATCGAATACCTGGACAGCAAGGAAGCGGGGGCCCGGACCGTCACCCCCTGGATGCGCAATCTGGAAAAGCTCGGCATCACGCTGCGGTTCTCGTCGGTGGACTTTGCGCTGTACCTGCAGCGCATGGACAAGTTCGACTACGACATGGTCAGCCTGAACTACCCCGGCACCTACAACCCGGGGCAGGCCATGAAGGAGCTGTTCGGCAGCAAGGGGGCCGATGTGGAAGGCTCCAGCAACCACGCGGGCGTGAAGAGCCCTGCGGTGGATGCCCTGGTGACGGCGCTGACCCGTGCGCGCAGCCAGTCGGAGATGCTGCCCGCCTGCCGCGCGCTGGACCGCGTGATCATGCACAGCCACTACCTCATACCGCAGTGGACGCTGGCCTCGCACCGCGTGGTGTACAACCAGCAGCGCCTGGCCTACAAGGAGCCGATGCCGCCCTATGCCAAGGCGGAGGAATGGCTCATGTACTCATGGTGGAGCCTCAAGCCATGACCCCGAAGCCGCCGCAGCCCTGAGAGCCACCCTTTCCATCCCATGCTCGCCTACATCGCCAAACGCCTGCTGCTGATGCTGCCCACCCTGCTGGGGGTGCTGCTCGTGACTTTCGCGGTGATCCAGTTCGTGCCGGGGGGGCCGGTGGAGCAGTACCTGGCCGAAGCGCGCACGGCCGCGGGCAAGAGCGGCGTGGAATCGGGCGGCATGGCCTACCGGGGCGACCAGGGCGTGGACCCCAAGCGGCTTGCGCAGATCAAGGCGCTGTACGGCTTCGACAAGCCCGCGCACGAGCGTTTCCTGCAGATGCTGGGGCAGTTTGCGCGCTTCGACCTGGGCCAGAGCTTTTTCCAGAACAAGGCCGTCTGGGATCTGGTGAAGGAAAAGCTCCCCGTCTCCATCAGCCTGGGCCTGTGGACCTTCTTCATCAGCTACCTGGTGGCCGTGCCGCTGGGTGTGGCCAAGGCGGTGCGGGCGGGCTCGCGGTTCGACCTCGTGACCACGCTGATCATCCTCGTGGGCTATGCCATTCCGGGCTTCGTGCTGGGCGTGGCGCTGCTGGTGATCTTTGGCGGGCAGCTGCAGTGGTTCCCGCTCAGGGGCCTGACCTCGGCCAACTGGGACGAGCTTTCCTGGGGCGCGCGCATCGTGGACTACCTGTGGCACATCACGCTGCCCGTCACGGCCATGGTGCTGGGCAGCTTCGCGGTGACGGCCATGCTCACCAAGAACGCGTTCCTGGAAGAGATCCGCAAGCAGTACGTCCTCACGGCCCGCGCCAAGGGCCTGTCGGAGCGGCAGGTGCTGTGGAAGCACGTGTTTCGCAACGCGCTCATCCCCATCATCACCGGGTTTCCGGCCGCGTTCGTCGGTGCGTTCTTCACGGGCTCGCTCCTGATCGAGACACTGTTCTCCCTCGACGGGCTGGGCCTGCTCAGCTACGACAGCGTCATCCGCCGCGACTACCCCGTGGTGCTGGGCACGCTGTACCTGTTCACGCTGATCGGCCTGGTGACCAAGCTGGTCAGCGACCTGTGCTACGTGTGGGTGGACCCCCGCGTGAAGTTTGACTAGCCCGCCAGCCCGCCCAGCCAGCTTGAACCAAACGAACAGCCAGCCCTGATGAGCCCTGCCTCTCCATCGCCTTCGCTCTCTCCCGCGCGCCGCGCGTGGCTGCGCTTTCGGCGCAACCGCCTGGGCTACTGGAGCCTGTTGATCTTCAGTGCCCTGGTGCTGCTGAGCCTGTGCGCCGAACTGGTCAGCAACGACAGGCCGCTCATCGTGCGCTACGAGGGGCACACCTACTTTCCGATGCTCAAGGACTACCCCGAGACCACGTTCGGCGGAGACTTCGAGACCCCCACCGACTACCTGGACCCCTTCATCAAGAACCGGCTGAGCCAGGGCAGCAACTGGGCGCTGTACACCCTCAATCCGTACGGGCCCAACACGCTCAACTACTTCGCCAAGTCGCCCAACCCGTCGGCGCCCACCGGCGACAACTGGCTGGGCACCGACGACCGGGGGCGTGACCTGCTGGCCCAGCTGCTCTACGGCTTTCGCGTGAGCGTGCTGTTCGGCCTGGCCCTCACGGTGACGGGCGTGCTGCTGGGCGTGGTCACGGGGGCGATCCAGGGGTTCTTTGGGGGCAAGACCGATCTGGCGTTCCAGCGCTTCATGGAAATCTGGGGCTCCATGCCCGAGCTGTACCTGCTCATCATCTTCAGCGCCGTGTTCGCCCCGAGCATCTCGCTGCTGCTCATCCTTCTCTCCCTGTTTGGCTGGATGGGCCTGTCGGACTACGTGCGCGCCGAGTTCCTGCGCAACCGCCAGCTCGACTACGTGAAGGCGGCGCGGGCCCTGGGCGTGGGCAATGCGCAGATCATCTGGCGCCACATCCTGCCCAACAGCCTCACCCCGGTGGTGACCTTCCTGCCGTTTCGCATGAGCGCGGCCATCCTCGCGCTCACTTCGCTCGACTTCCTGGGCCTGGGCGTGCCGCCCGGCACGCCGTCGCTGGGCGAGCTGCTGAGCCAGGGCAAGAACAGCATCGACGCGTGGTGGATTTCCTTGTCCACCTTCGCCGTGCTGGTCACCACCTTGCTTCTGCTGACCTTCATGGGCGATGCGCTGCGGGACGCCCTCGACCCCCGAAAGGCCGATCAATGATCGCCCCCACGCCTGGCACCGGCATGTCCTCGCTGCCCCCCGGGGGCGCTCCCGCCGCTCCGCTGCTCGACGTGCGGGATCTGCACGTGCGCTTCGGCGCCAAGGAGGTGGTGCGCGGGGCCAGCTTCACCATCGCAGCCGGCGAAAAACTCGCGCTGGTGGGCGAGTCCGGCTCCGGCAAGACCATCACCGCGCTCAGCCTGCTGCGGCTGGCGGGCAATGCCGCCATCACCGGCCAGGCCATGCTGCGGGGGCAGCGCGATCTGCTGGCGCTCACGGAGCGCGAGATGCGGGGCGTGCGCGGCGGCGAGATCGCCATGGTCTTCCAGGAGCCGATGACCGCGCTCAACCCGCTGATGACCATTGGCACGCAGATCGCCGAGATCCTGCAGCTCAAGAAAGGCCTGACGGGCGAGCAATGCGCGCAGGCCGCCGTTGCGCTGCTGGCCAAGACCGGCATTCCCGAGCCCGCGCGCCGCGCCAACAGCTTTCCCCACCAGCTCTCGGGCGGCCAGCGCCAGCGCGCCATGATCGCCATGGCCCTGGCCAGCGAGCCGCAGCTGCTGCTGGCCGACGAACCCACCACCGCGCTCGACGTCACGCTGCGCGGCCAGATCCTGGACCTGCTGTCCGATCTGCAGCGGCAGAACGGCATGGCGGTGCTGCTGATCACGCACGACCTCAACCTGGTGCGCCGCTTCGCGGACCGCGTGGCCGTGATGGAGCAGGGCGTGCTGGTGGAGCAGGGGCCCGTGGCCGAGGTGTTCGGCGCGCCGCAGCATGCCTACACCCGCCGCCTGATCGCCAGCCAGCCGCGCCGTGACGTGGCACCCGCCGATTCCCCCGCGGGCACGCCGCCGGTGGTCCAGACGCGGGACCTGCGCGTGGTGTACCCCACGCCGCTCCCCGGCCTGCGGGGATGGTTCCAGAAAGGCGAGTTCGTGGCCGTGCAGGCCGCCACGCTCGCGCTGCCGCCCGGAGAGACGCTGGGCGTGGTGGGCGAATCCGGGTCGGGCAAATCCACGCTGGCGCAGGCCATCCTGGGCCTGCTGCCCTGCACCGGCCAGCTGCAGGTCGGCGGGCAGGCGTGGCAGCAGCCCGCCACGCGCAACACGCCCGCCAACCAGCAGCTGCGCCGCCGCGTGCAGGTGGTGTTCCAGGACCCGTTCTCGTCGCTCTCTCCGCGCCTGACGGTCGAAGAGATCGTGGGCGAGGGCCTCAAGGTGCATGAGCCCGCGCTGGGCGTAGCCCAGCGGCGCGCCCGGGTCGAGGCCGCGCTGGCCGAGGTGGGCCTGGCCGAGGCCCAGTACCCGCGGCTGCTCGAGCGCTACCCGCATGAATTCTCCGGTGGGCAGCGCCAGCGCCTGGCCATCGCGCGCGCCCTCATCGTGCAACCGCAGGTGCTCGTGCTCGACGAGCCCACCAGCGCGCTCGACGTCACCATCCAGCAGCAGGTGCTGGGCCTGCTGCAGCGCCTGCAGAAAGAAAAGGGCCTGAGCTACCTGCTCATCACCCACGACGTGGACGTGATCCGGGCCATGGCGCACCAGGTGCTGGTGATGAAGGATGGCTCCGTGCTGGAAAGCGGCAGCGTGGACGAGGTGCTGGACGCACCCCGGCACCCGTACACCCAGCGCCTGGTGGCCGCCGCCACCGTGCCCGGGGCGGAGTAGTTTCTGTCCGAAATGGCCGCTGGCGCTTGTGGTGAAAGCGCGTGGCGCTATTTAATTGGTAGCAAAAAGAGGCTTGATGCCGGTTGGGTGCGGCGCACCACATCGCATCGCGGTGCTTCGCCGCGGCCAGGTGCTGGCATCCGGCGCACGGGCTCCACGCCTGCAGCGCCTGGCCTTGCCTCAGGTCATCACTGCGCGCCTGGCATGCTGTTCACTGGCGGGCGGCGCCCACAGGATGCGGCCCACGTCGATGCCCATGGACTGCGCACGCTCGATCAGGTGTTCGCGCACGTGCCAGGGCAGGGTGGGGGTGCGCGACAGGATCCACAGGTAGTCCTTGCTGGAGCCCACCACCATGGCCCACTGGTAGTTTTCATCCAGCGCCACCACGTTGTAGCCGCCGTAGAACGGCCCGAAGAACGACACCTTCAACGCCGCGCGGGTGGGCGCATCGACGAAGCTTGCCGTGCCCTCGGCCTCCTTCCACTCCTTGCGCACCGGGTCGTACCCCCGGTTCACCACCTTCACGGTGTCGTCGGGGTTGCGGCTGTAGGTGGCGCTGGTCTGGGTGAGGCCGCGCTCGAACGAGTGGTCGATGCGCGCCACCTCGTGCCAGTGGCCGGTGTAGCGGTCCACATCGAAGCCGGTCACGGCCTGGATGCCTTCGGGCGTGCGTGGCGTGGAGCAGGCCGTGAGCGCCAGCAGCGCCATCAGTGCGGTGGCTCCGATCACCAGGGACCAGGGGGAGTGGCGGCGAGGCATGGCGTGGATGCGCATGGGATTGCTCCTGCGGTGGCGGCTTTCGAGGGTGCGTTGCAGGGCTTTGTGGGCATGCGCTGCGCGGCGGTTGTCTGTGCGTTCGACTGTAGGCACGGTGGCTGCCCCGGCGTGTAGGCGCAGGCTGGCAGCGCCTGTCGGCGCGGCGCAGGGGTTGTGTGCGGGGCTCAACGCCCGGCAGCGCGGCGTTGACGGACCGGCGGCAGTCGTCCAGGCGTAGAGTGGGGCCAGGCGCCTTCTGCCTGTTTGCTGCCTGTTGGCGAATGCGCCCCGATCGGAGAGGAACACCCATGACCGCCCACCCCCACCCTGCGCACAACGCCCCACCCCTGGAAGACGGCCCGCCCCGGGTGGACCCCTTGCGCTTTCACCGGCGCCATGAGCACCTGGCCCCTACCTTCGGCACGGACCGGTTTGCGTTGCAGGCCGAGGCCTTTGCGCGGTTCTTTGGCACGCCGCTGTTTCTCGGTGCGCAGACGCTGATCGTGGCGGCGTGGATCTTGATCAACGTGCTGGGTGCCGCCAGGTTCGATCCCTATCCGTTCATCCTGCTCAACCTTGCGTTCAGCCTGCAGGCGGCCTACGCCGCGCCGCTCATCCTGCTCGCCCAGACGCGGCAGGCCGCGCGCGACAAGCACCACGCCGACGCGGATGCGCAGCACCGCGAGGCGCTGGCCATCGCCAGCGAACAACGCCAAGCCATTGCCGCGCAGAATGCCGCGCAGGTGCTGGAGCTGCTGCAGCAAAACACCCTGTTGACCGAACAGACGCGCCAGCTCACGCTGCGCGTCGAAGCACTGACTGTGGAGATCCACCAGCGATTTGTCACGCAGGCCGCGCGGCCGTGACGGGATGGATCCACGACCGACTTCCCGCCATCCACGCGGGCCCGGGCCATGCCCTCCTGCTCCTTGCCCATCACACCGCGGAATGTCCATGCCCCCACCATCCCCGCCATCTCCTTCGCCCCCTCCGGCCCCGCCGGTGGCTTCATCGCCGTCGCCCCAGGGGGGTGATGCGGACGTCGATATCGCGTCGCTGTACCGCCGGGTCCATGGCCTTGCCGTGCCAGGGCAGCTGGCCACCGCCCTGCACATGGGGGCGGAGCACACCGTGGTGGCGACGGGGCTGGATCCTCAGCTGCCCTCCGTCGTGCTGACCCTGGCGCTGGGCAGCCAGAAGACGGCGCGCGATTTTTTCCGCGGGGTACTTCCCACCCCCTTCGAGCTGGAGACCGCCATTGCGCGGGTGGAGGACGAGGTCTACGCCGCCCATGTCCGCCATCGCCCCTGGGTGCCGCAGGGTGCGGTGGTCACGCCTTGTTCCGCAGACCCGGCGCTGCACGAGATCGCCACCCTGGCGGGCATTGCGCCAGGGCCGCGGCGCATGCTCACTCTCGATGCCCTGGAGCATGTGTTCAACCGGCTTGTCTCCGTATCCCAGGGGCGTCCGGCTTCGCAGGAGGGGTTGCCCGCCCACGCTGCATTCGCGGCCACCCTGCTGGTGCTGCGCGAGCTGATGCACCACATGCCGTTCGGGTCGCTCACGCTGATGGACGGTGCCTGAGGGGCCGGGGGCCGATGGGTGGCCCAACGCTGGACGGTGCGGGCATGTGGTGGAAAGCGGCGCGGAGAGCGTGCGCCGCTCGTCGCCAAGTCTGGGTGTTGTCCTACAGACACGCGCCGGGATGCCTCTAAGGTTGTTTGTGTGAATTTTTCACATTCTTCGGGATGCTCCCCTGGTCCCGCAGCCGCCAACATCTCACCAAAGAGGCCACCCCATGAAAACACATCCTTGTCTGCGCACCGTCCTGTGTGCACTGTCCATCGCCAGCCTTGCCGCCTGCGGGGGCGGTGGTGGAGGTGGCGAAACCAGCGGAAATGGCACTTTGCGCCTGGCGATGACGGATGCCCCCAGCTGCGGCTATTCCGCCGTGAATGTCACGGTCGAGAAAGTGCGCGTCCACCAGAGCAGCAATGCCTCGGACAACGACGCGGGCTGGTCCGAGATCGTGCTGAACCCGGCACGCCGGGTGGACCTGCTGACGCTGACGAACGGTGTGCTCATGGAGCTGGGGCAGGTGCCGCTGCCCGCGGGAAAGTACACGCAGTTGCGGCTCGTGCTAGCCAGCAACACAGGGGCCCAGCCGCTGGCCAATTCGGTGGTCCCCACCGGCGCATCGGAAGTCGCGCTGAAAACGCCGAGCGGGCAGCAATCGGGCGTCAAGACGAATGTGAATATCGACGTGGGCGCCAATCAGATGGCCGACTTCGTTCTGGACTTCGATGCCTGCAAGTCGGTGGTGGCCGCTGGCGCCTCGGGCCAGTATCTTCTCAAACCCGTGGTGTCGGTGATCCCGCGCTTCGTTTCCGGTGTGCAGGGCTATGTGGAACCCGGCACGGGCACCAGCGTCTCCCTGCAGTTCAACGGTGAGCTGGTGCGCGCCACCACCCCCGACAGCGCGGGCAGGTTCCTGCTCCAGCCGGTGGCTCCGGGCAACTACACGCTGGTCGTCGTGGGTGCGGGGCGCACCACCACGGTGGTCACGGGGGTACCGGTGGCCGCCGAGACAGTGACTTCTGTGGGCGCGGGCGCCGCGCCTTTGAGCCTGCCGCCATCTCCGGTTGCGACGGTGAAGGGCACCGCCCCGGTGGACACCATGGTGCGGGTGCTCCAGCCCTTGTCGGTGGGGGGCACGATCGAAGTGGCCGGCCGGGGCGTTGACGGGGTGACAGGGGCCTACGGCTTCACGGTGCCTACCCTCGCGCCGCGGGTCGCCCCCTATGCCGCACCGGGCACCAGCCTGGTGTTTGCCGCGGACTCCGCGGCGACGGGGCGCTACGCTGTTCAGGCCCGCCTGGGTGGTTTTGCCGACAAGACGCAGGCACTGCCTGTCCTGACGGAGGGTGCCGTGCAAACCACGGATTTCACCTTCCCCTGACACCGCGGGCGGAGGGCACCGCCCCGCCTGCGATGAATGGCAGCGGGGCGGCCTTTCAGGACGGGGGGCGCGTCTCGGCGCCTGTCGGCCAGGGCGGTGATGTCAGGGCTCTCCGGCCGGCCGCGCCACGAGGTCCTTCCGGTCGCCGGAAAACCAGGCCGCCAGGAAATCCGCCAGCGCCCGCGTCTTGGCCGACAGGTCGCTGCGGGTGGGGTACACCAGCGTCACGTCCGCCGCGGGCAAGGCCCAGGCGGGCAGAACGCGCCGCAGGCGGCCAGCGGCCAGGTGGGCTGCCACGTCCCACTCGGAGCGCATCAGCACGCCGTGGCCTTCCAGGGCCCAGGTGGTGGCGGCCGCGCCATCGTTGGTGCTGAGCATGCCGCGCACCTTCACCGTTTCCTGCCGCCCGCCCTGGTGCAGGTGCCAGGTGCCATAGGTTTCATCGCTTTCGCGGATCACGATGCACAGGTGGGCCAGCAGGTCGGCGGGCTGGGCGGGCTCGCCCGCGTGGGCCAGGTAGGCCGGCGACGCGCACAGCACGCGCCGGTTGGCCATCAGCCGGCGGGCCGTGAGGCGCGAGTCGGGCAGGTCGCCAAAGCGCACGGCGGCATCCAGGCCCTGTTCCACCAGGTTCACGGGCCGGTCGGTCAGGTGCAGTTGCACCTCCACTTCGGGGTAGGCGCGCGAGAAGGCCGACAGGGCGGGCGCGATGTGAACGCGGCCAAAGCCCAGCGTGGCCGCCAGCTTGATGAGCCCGCGCGGCGAGCTGCGCGCGCCGGCCACCGT
This sequence comes from Acidovorax sp. GW821-FHT10E03, assembly GCF_059415205.1. NCBI lineage: Bacteria > Pseudomonadati > Pseudomonadota > Betaproteobacteria > Burkholderiales > Comamonadaceae > Acidovorax > Acidovorax sp. GW821-FHT10E03. The sequence goes on from NZ_JBWKMU010000001.1 coordinate 582,263, forward strand.
GCGCTCCAGCGCCTCCAGGTCGCCCAGGATGCGGGCACCATCCAGCAGGTAGGTCTCGCCCTCGGGCGTGAGGTGGATGCGCCGCGTGGTGCGGTGCAGAAGGCGCACGCCCAGCCGGTGCTCCAGCTGGGCCAGGCGCCGGCTGACCGCGGGCGGGGTGATGCCCATCTGCTGCGCGGCGGCGGCCAGGCTGCCTTCCTTCATGAGCAAGGCAAAGAAGCGCAGGTCCGAAAAGCCGTCCATGGGTACCTCATTCGTGCTTTGAATTTATGAATGAAATGATTTTGACGGTATTTATGGCGTTGAACATCACTCATAAGATCCAGCCACAACAAATACCCGCAGGAGACAACCCATGACCGATTCCACCGCCTCGACACCGTCCCTGTTTCCCCGCCGGCTGGCTGTGGCGGCAACGGCCGCCGCCACGCTGGCACTGCTGTCGCCCGCTGCGGCCCTGGCCCAGCCAGCGGCTTATCCCAACAAGGCCATCAAGCTCGTGGTCCCCTATGCGCCGGGCGGCAGCGCCGACATCGCCGCGCGGCTCATCACCGATGAATGGGGCAAGGCCTTGGGCGGCTCGCTGTTCATCGAGAACAAGGGCGGCGCGGGCGGCAACATCGGCGTGGACATGGTGGCCAAGTCCGCACCGGACGGCTACACCATCGGCCTGCAGACCGTGTCCCTGGCCATCAACCCCAGCCTGACGGCCAAGATGCCCTACGACACCCTGAAGGACCTGGCGCCCATCGGCATGGTGGCCAGTTCGCAGCATGTGCTGGTGGTCAACAACGCCTTGCCCGCCAAGAACATCAAGGAACTGGTGGCGCTTCTCAAGGCGCAGCCGGGCAAGTACTCGTATGGCTCGGCCGGCGCGGGCAGCACCTTCCACATGTCGGCCGAGTTGTTCAAGGCCGTGGCGGGCACGCCCATCGTGCACATACCCTACCGCGGCGGCGGCCCGGCCATGATCGACACCATGTCGGGCCAGGTGGCGCTGAGCTTTCCGGTGCTGTCGGCCGCGCAGCCGCACGTGCAGGCGGGCAAGCTCAGGGCGCTGGGCGTCACCGGTACCAAGCGCTCGGCGCTCATGCCCGACGTGCCCACCATTGCCGAGGCGGGCCTGCCTGGCTACGCGTTTGAAACCTGGTTCATCGTGTTCGCGCCGGCCGGCACGCCCAAGCCGGTCGTCGACAAACTCAACACCACCCTGAACCAGGCGCTCAACACCCCGGCGCTCAAGGAGCGCATGGCCAAGGACGGTTTCGACCCCATTCCATCGACGCCCGAGCAGGCCCGCGCACGGATCGAAAAAGAGATGCCGCAGTGGGCCAAATTGATCAGGGAGCGGGGCATCACCGCCGAATAGGCACCGCCGCAATTTCAACGACACCATGACCATGACGACCCCGCTTTTCCCCGGCTTCACCCCCCACCGTGTGCCCACGCCCGACGGCCAGCACATCCACGCGCTGGTGGGCGGCACGGGCCCGGCCCTGCTGCTGCTGCACGGCCACCCGCAGACCTCGGCCATCTGGCACAAGGTGGCGCCGGTGCTGGCCCGGCACTTCACGCTGGTGCTGGCGGATTTGCGGGGCTATGGCGATTCCGCAAAACCTGCTGGGGATGCCGAGCATGCCCTCTACAGCAAGCGCACCATGGCCGCCGACATGCTGGCCGTGATGCAGCACCTGGGCCACCCACGCTTCACCGTGCTGGCCCACGACCGGGGCGCCCGCGTGGCGCACCGCCTGGCGGCCGACCACCCGGCCGCCGTGTTGCGCATGGTGCTGCTGGACATCGCCCCCACGCTGGCCATGTACGAACAGACCAGCAACGCCTTTGCGCGTGCCTACTGGCACTGGTTCTTTTTGATCCAGCCCGCGCCGCTGCCCGAGCGCCTGATCGAGGCCGACCCCGCCGCCTATGTGCGCGACGTGATGGGCCGGCGCAGCGCCGGCCTGGCGCCGTTCGACCCGCGGGCCCTGGCCGAGTACGTGCGCTGCCTGGCACTGCCCGGCACGGCCCATGGCATCTGCGAGGACTACCGCGCCGCTGCCGGCATCGACCTGGTGCACGACCGCGCCGATCGCGACGCGGGCCGCCAGCTGGCCATGCCGCTGCTGGCCCTGTGGGGCGCGCAGGGCGTGGTGCACCAGTGCTTCGAGCCGCTAAAGGAGTGGCAGCGCGTGGCGGCCGATGTGCGCGGCCATGCGCTGCCCTGCGGCCACTACATCGCCGAAGAGGCCCCCGATGCGCTGCTCGACGCGGCGCTGCCTTTCCTGCTGGCCGGACGATAGTCCGCACGCGCATCCGCAGACCCACACCCACACTCACCACGATGACCATGACCACCCCCACCACGCTCTACCAGAAGCTGGTCGCATCGCACACCGTGGCCGTTCTCGATGAACAGAACGTGCTGCTCTTTTGCGACCTGCACCTGATGAACGAATACACCAGCCCCCAGGCCTTCGCCGGCCTGCACGAGGCCGGGCGCGGCGTGCCCGTGCCGGGGCAGAACGTGGCGGTGGTGAGCCACATCATCCCCACGCACCCGGTGCGCTGGCGCACCATCCAGGACCCGCCCTCGGCCCTGCAGGCCAGCAACCTCAAGGCCAACTGCGACCGCCACGGCATCCCGCTGTTCGACACCAACGACCCGCTGCAGGGCATCGAGCACGTGATCGCGCCCGAGCACGGCATGGTGCGCCCGGGCATGGTCATCATCTGCGGCGACAGCCACACCACCACGTACGGCGCGCTGGGCGCGCTGGGTTTCGGCATCGGCACGTCCGAAGTGGAGCACGTGCTGGCCACCCAGACCCTGGTCTACCGCCTCGCCAAGGACATGCGCATCCGCGTGGACGGCTCGCTGCCCAGGGGCACCACGGCCAAGGACCTGATCCTCATGGTCATCAGCCGCATCGGCGCGCAGGGCGCACGGGGCTATGTGGTGGAGTTCTGCGGCAGCGCCATCAGCGCGCTGTCGGTGGAGGCGCGCTTCACGCTGTGCAACATGGCGGTGGAGGCGGGCGCGCGCGGCGCGCTGATCGCCCCGGACGCCACCGCCATAGCCTATGTACTGGCCAAGGCCCCCGACATCGCCGGTGACATGCGCGCGCAAGCCCTGGCCCACTGGGCCACGCTGGGCAGCGACGCGGGCGCCGTGTTCGACGTGGAGCATGTGTTCGACGCCAGCGCCGTGGCCCCCTTCGTCACCTGGGGCACCAGCCCCGACCAGGCCATGGCCATCCACGCCACCGTGCCCCGGCCCGAGGACATCACCGACGCCGTGCAGCGCAGCAGCGCCGAGCAGGCCCTGCGCTACACGGCCCTGGCGGCAGGGCAGCCGCTGGCGGGCGTGCCGGTGCAGCATGTGTTCATCGGCTCGTGCACCAATGCGCGCATCGAGGACCTGCGCGAGGTGGACCGCATCGTCGGCAGTCGCCACGTGGCCAGTGGCGTGCGCGCCATGGTCGTGCCCGGCTCGGGCGCCGTGAAGGCCCAGGCCGAGGCCGAGGGCATCGCCGCGCGCCTGATGGCCGCCGGCTTCGAATGGCGCCAGCCCGGCTGCTCCATGTGCCTGGCCATGAACGACGACGTGCTGGCCCCCGGCCAGCGCTGCGCCTCCACCACCAACCGCAATTTCGAGGGCCGCCAGGGCCGTGGCGCCATCACCCACCTGATGAGCCCGGCCATGGCCGCCGCCGCCGCCGTCACGGGCTGCATCACCGACGTAAGAACCCTGGAGGTGACCGCATGAGCGCCGACCACAACCACAGCACCGTGCGCGGCCAGGCGGCCCTGCTCGACATCGCCAACCTCGACACCGACCAGATCATGCCCAAGCAGTTCCTGCGCGGCATCGACAAGTCGGGCCTGGCGCCGGGCCTGCTGTACGACCTGCGCTTTGACGGCGCCGGGCAGCCGCGCGAAGACTTCGTGCTCAACCAGCCGGCGTTTGCCGGCACCGATGTGCTGCTGGCCGGCAGCAACTACGGCTGCGGCTCCAGCCGCGAGCATGCCGTGTGGGGCATGCAGCAGTACGGCTTCCAGGCCGTGGTGGCGTCGAGCTTTGGCGAGATTTTCTACTCCAACGCCATGAACAACCGCCTGCTGCTGGCCATGGTGACCGAGGCCGATGCCCAGGCCTTCATGCGCGAGGCCCGTGCCACTACCGGTCCCTTGGCCATGGAGATCGACGTGGAACAGCGCCAGGTGCGCACGGCAGGGCACAGCGCGCCGTTCACCATCTCCGAGCGGCACCGGCGCATGTTCCTCGACGGGCTGGATGTGATCGGCGCGTCGCTCACCTACGGGGATCAGATCGATGCGTTCGCCCAGCGCCACTGGGCCGCCCAACCCTGGGTGAAGGATGTCGCGCGGCGCACGCGCGAGCGGCTTGGGGCCGCCTCCGCGCAGGCCTGAACCGCCAGCGCCTTGGCGCTGCGGGGCACCTACTTGGCGGCGGGCTTGCCGGCCTGCGCCGCCTTCGCGGTCTTGTTGTAGACCTCCATCACCGTGGCGAAGTCGCGCTCGAAGTTGATGGGCAAGAAGGTGTCGTTGCCCGGCAGCAGCTGGCGCAGCTTGGGCGAGAAGCTGTAGCTGTACGAGCATTTCTTCACGCGCGCCTGCACCTCGGGCGACACGTCCTTGCCCAGGGTCCAGGTTTCGGTCATGAACGGCGGGCTTTCCCACAGCGTGCGGATGCTCGAACCCTTCACATCGCCCTTGACCACCATGCGCTGGTACAGGTCGCTGGCCACGGCGGCGGCGGGGTAGAAGCCGTGCATCACACCCGTCACCGAGCGCTCGTGGCCGTTGGAGAACACCACCTCGTAGTTCTGGTCCGGCACCAGGCCAATGGCCGGGAACAGCGCGCGCGGCGCCAGGTTGCCGGAGTTGGATGTGGGCGTGGTGTGCGCGATCTTCTTGCCCACTAGGTCCTGCGGCTTGGTGAACGGGCTGTCCACGCGCGCAATCAGGATCAGCTTGTACGAGTTGCGCTGCCCGCTGGCCTTGTTGCCCGGCACGCCAAACGGCGCGGGCTGGCCGGCGGCCACTAGCTGCGGCACCAGGCCGGGGTTCACCTGGGCCAGCTGGGCCTTGCCGGCGACCAGGCTGTCGATGAGGTCCTTCTCCCCCAGCACGTCGATGTTGGTGCTGCGTTCCAGCGACTCGCCCTGCAGGTTCTGCAGGTCGATGTTGCCGCAGCGCGCCAGATGATTGAAGTAGTCGCCCCACAGCAGCATGGTTTCGCTCTTGGCGTAGGTCTTGGGCATGGCCACCACCAGCTTCTCGCGCGTCCCGCTGAAGGCGGGGTATGGGGCCGTGGCTGCGGCGCGGACAGCGGCGGCGCGGGCCTGGGGTGTGGCGGCGGTGTCCGTCTGGGCGGCAACGGGGCCGAGCGTGAAGGTGGCGCAGAGCAAAAGCGCGCCAGAGCGTGCGTGAGAACGCATGGTGAATCTCCCTCAGGGTTTTGTGATGGTGGTGGCCCGCAGGCCAACTTGGCGGGGCCACGCACGGGTTGCGGGCCTGCCGGTGGCGTGCCGCGCGGCGCTGCCCGGCCTCGCGGCGGGCTGGCCGTCGAGTATGCATGAAGCACCCGCGCGCCAAGGCAAGCGGCGGGTGCTGGAACCGTGGAGGCGCGTGGCGCCCACCGCATCCGTCCAACGGCCGTGCCGCTGAAGGACGGTGGTTGACATGGCGTCAAGTGCCAGGGCCCGGGCGATGGACAACGCCGAGAGGGACGGTGCCCGCGAAGCCGGTAACAATTCGTGTACTTCCACCGCGAACCCACTCTCCCTACCGCCGCACCATGTCGCAAAACGCACACACCCTGCACCTGTTCTTCGAAGACGCGATCAAGCTCAAGACCGGCCAGCTGGTCTACCAGTACCTGGCCGCCGGCAATACCGAACAGGCGCAGCGCTGGGCCCAGAAACTGGGGGGCGCGGATCTGGCGGCGCTGTGGGACGAACAGTGGTTCAACCAGGAGGTCCTGGCCCAACGCACCCACCTGCTGCTGCGCTTTGACACCGGCACGCACGACGACCTTCCCTTGCGGGCGCTCGAAACACTGTTTGCCCACGGCCTGCAGTCGGCGGTGCTGGAGGTGTTCTACGACCAGGTGGGCGAAACCGAGCGCATGCACTTCGACAAGGGCCAGTGGATCTCGCGCAGGGCGTTCTTCGAGGCCAACCCGCAGTGGCGCGCGGTGGTGGAGCCCGTGGACGAACCCGTGGCTGCCGGTCAGGCTGGCGAAGGGCCCGACGAGGAAGATGCCCACGCCCACTCCAAGGACCCGGGCAAGCCGGTGTCAGTGTCCAAGCTGCGCAAGCAGGAGGCCGAGCGCAGGAAGAAGGGCGAGGAAGCCGCGCAGGCCTTCATCGACATGGCCAAGGAAATGCACAAGACCGGCACCTCTCCTGTTCAGGGACTGATCGCGGTGCTGCTGCTGCGCGCCGGCTTCAAGGGGCTGCTGCAGGCCATCGCGTTCACGGTGGTCACCGTGCTGCTGTTCAAGGGCCTGTGGCTCTGGCTGGGGCTGGGCCTGGTGCTGGCCATCGTGCTGCCGCTGTACTACATGCTGAGCGAGTACAAGGACCTCCACGGGGATGGCGACGAGGACGGCGACCCGGACAAAGACGCCGACGACGACAGCGAAGATGGCGGCGAGAGCGAGGGCCGTGGTAGCGAAGCGCCGCAGGGCGGCAACGCCGGCAAGTCCAGCCACTGAATCCGAGGGAGACACACAAAATGCTGACACAGATCGAATGGTGGGGCGGGCTGATCTTCGTGCTGGGCGCGATCACCTACAAGCTCGTGATGGGCGCGCTGGAAAAGAAGGACGATGGCATCCATTGGTACCGGCTTCAGATGCACGCCTTCTTCCTGCTGCCCGCCGTGGTGCTGGCCGTGTATTTCTATCCGCTGGACAGCCCGTGGCTGCGGTACGGCTACCTGGGCGTGCTGGGTGTCTCGCTGCTGGTGGTGCTGGTGATGCTGGTGCAGGAGATCACGGGCGACGCACCCGGGGACGATGCGGAGAAGGCCGCCACGCTCGACACAGTCAAGGGGGAGGGGGGAGAGGAAAAGAAAAAGCAAACCGAAAACGAGGAGGATGAAACCGGCTGGCTGACGGCGGTGCTGGGGGCCCTGGTGCTCTACAGCCCGGTGCTCGCGGCTTGTGGCCTGGGTTGCTACAAGGCCTGGCCCCTGGTGCAGGCGCTCTGGTAGCGCGGCCTGCGCGGGCAACGCCGGAAGGTGCCGGGTGCTGGACGGCACCGGCACGCATCACAATCCGTGCCAGCCAGCCACCGACTTCTTTTCGTTTGTGTTCTTTCCAAAGCCCTCTCACCGCGCGGCGCGCAGAGTGCCCACCCCCACAGCCATGGCCCACGATTCCTTTCCGGAGCTTCTCTCGCTCTACATGCGGCGCATTCGCGCCAGCGCCTCCGGCGTGGCCACCGAGATCGGCCTGAGCCGCGAGGCCGTGAACAACTGGCGCAACGGCCTGTCGGCGCCCAACCCCCGCTCGCGAGAAAAACTGGTGGCCTGCACCCGCTACCTGCGCCTGACGGAAACCGAGGCCAACCGCCTGCTCAGCGCCGCCGGCTTCGAGCCCGAGTTTCCGCTGCAGGCCGAGTCGGCGGGCGCGGCGCAGCCCTTCGCTGCCTTCCAGGACCGGCTGTTTGCCCAGCTGGCGCAGGCCGTGCCGTATCCCATCTCGCTGCTGCTGTCGCCCGCCCACTGGGGCCAGCCGCCGTTCAGGCAAGAGCTGCTGCAGCGCGCCAAGGCGCAGTACGGCGAAGGCGCGGTGCTGCACATCCAGCCGCCCTACAGCGTGAGCACCGTGCCGGCCGAGTACTTCGCCGCCATTGGCCGCCAGTGCGGGCTCGGCGATGTGGCGTCCGACTACGAATTCGAATCCGCGCTGGAGCGCCGCCTGCTGGCGGGCGAGCGCCTGTTCTGCCTGGTCAGCCGTTTCGAGCAGGGCACCCCCGAACTGCGCGAAACCCTGGCGGGCATCCTGCGCAGCCTGAGCGAGATGCACAGCGGACGGCTGCACCTGCTGCTGTGCGGCGGCGAGGCGCTGGCCGACCTCAAATACCGCAGCGGCGACCTGTCGCTGCTCAACATCGCGCAGGTCAACCACTGGCCCGATCCGTCGCTGGAAGACCTCACCCAGCTGGCGCGCCACCGCTGGCCCGAGCAGGCCTGGCCCCAGCCGGTGCTGGCGGCCCTGCAGGAGATCAGCGGTGGACACCCCGCGCTGTTCGAGGAAGGCCTGCAGTGGCTGGTGGACCAGGGAGCGGGCGGCGGCCTGCAGGGCGCGCAGGCAGACCGCGCCGCGCTGCGCACCCACCTGGCCAGCAGCCCGCGCCTGTGGCAGACCCTGCTGCCCCTCGCGCAGGCACCGGCCACCCGGCAACGGCTGGCGCAGCTGCTGCAGGCCGATGAGCTGGGCCGCGCGCGCCCCTACCTGCAGGACGACGAGCTGCGCCGCCTGTTCTGGGGCAACCTCATCCATGTGCGCGGCACGGGCGAGGCCGCGCGGCTGCACTGGCGCAGCCCCACCATCCGCGACGCGGGCCTCATGGTGCTGGACTCGTGTTCGTCGGCCGCATGAGCCCGCTGCTGTCCAGGTCCGTGGTCCGCGCGGTGGTGATCGCGGCCATCACGCTGTTCGTGGGCAGCGCGCTGCTCACGCCCAAGCTCAACCCGGCCACGCGCGGCTCCGTGCTGGGGGCCGAGAACGCGGGCATCGTCTGGGGCGAGCTGGTGCAGTGGCGCGTGGCGATGATGCAGGCGCACAACGAGCTGGACGCCTGGCCCGAGGACATCCGCACACATGCGCCGCGCATCGGCAACCCGCAGCTGCGCGTCACGTCGCCCCGGCCCTACGTGCTGCAGGCCGACATCGCCCACAACCCCGAACTGGGCAAGCTCGCGGGCACCCAGGTGGTGGTGGAGCTCAAGCCCGGCACGACCACCTGGAGCTGCCGCCCCGGGCGCCCGCCCATTCCCCTGGGCTATCTGCCCATCAACTGCCTGGAGGGGCAGGCCGACGACTTCACGCCCGTGCCGCCGTCGGAGCGCGACCCGTTCGAAGGCCTGCGCAAGCTCATCTACTGGTGCGCTGCCATCTTCGCCGTGGGCGCGGTGGTCTGGGTCGCGCGCCACCCCCTGCTCGGGCCTTCGCAGCTGCAGCCCGCACGCCTTCGCCGCACCCCGCTCGCGCGGCTGCCCCGTCTGGACCGGCTGCTGGGCTGGACGGGGCGGCGGGAGTCCACGCTGCTCGCGGCCGACATCCGCCCGGTGGACTGGCGCCGCGCGGTGCTGTGCGCGCAGCCCGGCGCGGCAGAGGGTGCGGGGGGCCTCGCGCGCGCGATGGCCGAGCGGGTTTCCGCCCGCAGCCAGCCCAGCACCGACTGGGCGCTGCCGGGGCTGGTGTTCGAGTGGCAGTTCCCGCCGGACCTGCCCGTGTCGCTGGACCGCTGCCTGGTCTTCGTGCCCACGCCCGGCGTGGACGAGGCCGCCGTGCTGCGCCAGCTGCGCGTCGCGCAGACCGGCAGCGACGTGCTGCTGATCCTGAGCGGGCACAGCGTGGACGCGCCGATGCCCCTGCTGCAGGCCCATGCCGATGACCGCGCCAACCTGCACGTGATGGTGGACAGCGCCAGCCAGACCGAATGGCTGGTGGGCGGCGAGGCCCTGCAGGTGCTGCTGCGCCTGCTGGCCGCGCAGCTGCGCATCACCCGCATCTCGCCGTACCAGACGCGCGGTGGCGTGACGCGGGAGGGCTCCTTCTTCGGCCGCGCCCAGCTGCTGGCCCGCGTGGTCAACCGCGAACCCGCCAACTACCTGGTGGTGGGCGGGCGCCAGCTGGGCAAGAGCAGCCTGCTCAAGGCCGTGCAGCGCCGCCTGCAGGGCCACCCGCACACCGTGTGCCACTACGTCTCGCTGCGCGACCACCGCCTGGCGCCGCGCATGGCGCTGCAGTTCGGCCTGCCGGCCGACACGCCGCTCGAAGCCATCGTGGACCACCTGCAGGCGCAGTACGCGGGCAAGCGCCTGTATTTGCTGATCGACGAAGCCGACCTCTTTTTCCGCGACGAGTCGAACAGCGGCTACGCCCAGTTGTCCACGCTGCGCGCGCTCAGCGAGGAGGGGCGCTGCTGGTTCATGCTGGCGGGCTTCTGGGACCTGTACGCCACCGCCGTGCTCGACTACCAAAGCCCCCTGCGCAACTTTGGCGAGGTGCTGGCCATCGGCGGGCTGGAGCGCGCCGCCTGCCGCGAGCTGGCCACCGAGCCGCTGCGCCGCCTGCGCCTGGGTTTTGGCAGCGACACGCTGGTGGAAAAGCTCGTGGACGCCAGCGGCCAGCGCGCCAACCTCGTGGCCATCCTGTGCCAGGAATGCCTGGAGGCCCTGCAACCCGGCGAGCGCGCCATCGAGGCGCGCCACCTCGCGCAGGCCCTTGCCTCGCAGCCCGTGCAGGACGCGCTGGCCGGCTGGGGGCGCCTGAGCCAGGACGAGGCCGCCTGCCGCCTGGACCGCGTGGTGGTCTACCACACGGCCCAGGCCGGGCAGACCAGCCTGGTGGCCCTGGCCCAGCTGCTGCAAGGCCACGGCATCACGGCCGACGCGCAGGCGCTGCGCCAGTCGCTGGCACGCCTGCAGCTGGCCTATGTGCTGCGCAAGCAGGATGCCGCGTACCGCTTTGCCATCCCGCTGCTGAAAGACCAGTTCGAGCCCACGGAGGTGGAGCTGTTGCTGCGCCAGGAGCTGGCCGTGCTGGCGCGTGGCGAGGCGAACGCGGGGGGAACATAGGCCCATGCCCTGCCAGAAAGTCTCCATCAGGCAGAAAATGCGGATACAGCGGCCTGTGCGCCGCATTTCCGCGGAGGTATATCCCGTGCCCATCCACCTCGATCACCTGATGGTCCCCGCGCGCGACAGGATCGCGGCCGCCCGGCTGCTGGCCGACCTGCTGGGCGTGCCCTGGTCCGACACCGGCGTGGGGCCGTTTGCGCCCGTGTTCGTGAACGATGGCTTCACCATCGATTTCGACGAATGGCCCGAGCCCATACCGCCCATCCACTACTGCTTTCGCGTGGGTGATGCAGAGTTCGATGCCATCCTCGCACGCATTCAGGCTGGGGGCATTCCGTACCGCAGCGCCGTGCACGGCCCCGTGGACGGGCAGGTGGACACGGCCCACGGCGGCCGCATCGTCTACTGGAACGAGCCTGATGGGCACCAGTGGGAGATGCTGACCTTGAGCTATGCGCGTGCTGCGGCGGCTTGAGGCATCTATTTTCAAGGCAAATTGGCCACCAGCTATTAAGGGATAAGCGCTGATAGCTATCAAATTAATAGTAATTGCCGCCTCTGATTCAAGGCCGCTGCGCCATCACCAGCGCATACAGCGCCTGCGCCGCCACCGACAGGCTCTCGTCGCGCCGCCGCACCAGGTAGATCTGCCGTGTCAGCCCGGGCAGCGACAACGGCCGCGTGACCAGCCCCGGCTGCTCGAAGTGGAACAGCGTGAGCGCCGGCACCACGCTGATGCCCAGCCCCGCGCGCACCATGCCCATCACGGTGGCCAGTTGCTCCACCTCCATCAGCGTGTGCATGGCCTGCGGGTGCAGGGCCGCCTCCAGGTACTGGCGCACGCTGCTGGTGCGCGCCAGGTGGATGAAGGGCCAGGCGGCCAGGTCCTGCGCGGTGATGGCCTTGCGCCTGCGCGCCAGCGGGTGGTCGGCGGGGCACACCAGGTAGAAGTCATCGCTGCAGAACGGCTCGGCCTGCAGCGCGGGGGTGTCGGCGCGGATGGCGGCCAGTGCAAAGTCGGCATGGCCGCTGGCCACGCGCTCGATGCAGGGTTCGGACAGTACGTCGGCAATGTCGATCTCGATGCCCGGGTGCGCCGCGCGGTACTGCGCCAGCACGCCCGGCAGCCAACCCGCGGCCAGTGATGGCAGCAGCGCCACGGCCACGCGCCCGCGCTGCAGCGTGGCCGTGTCGCGCACGGCGGCCAGGGCGCTGGTGATTTCGGCGCGGATGCGGCGGGCCGACTCCAGGAAGTTCTGCCCCTCGGGCGTGAGGTCCACATGCCGTGTGCTGCGGTCGAACAGGCGCAGGCCCAGGTCGTCCTCCAGTGCGCGGATGAGGGCGCTGAACGCGGGCTGCGACAAGTGGCACAACGTGGCGGCGCGGGTGAAGCTGCGCTGCTCGGCCAGCGCAAGGAAGGCGTCTAACTGGCGGCTGGAGAGGTGAGGGGCGCTCATGGTGGGGCTGAATGATTCATCTGCATATCAGATGGATTCATCAGAACAATCGATTTCACAGAATACAGCCATGTTCCTACATTCATGGTCAGGAGACAACGGATTCATGCCGAACGACCAAAAAACCAAACTGCTGGTGGGCTGCGCCGCCGGCTTCTCGGGTGACCGCACCGACGCGGCCTTGCCCGTGGTGCAGGCGCTCATCGCCAGCGGCCAGCCTGCGGTGCTCATCTTCGAGACCCTGGCCGAGCGCACACTGGCCCTGGCGCAGCTCGCGCGCCGCACAGACCCTGATGCGGGTTATGAACCCCTGCTGGTGGACCTGCTGCGCCCCGTGCTGGCGCAGTGCCTGGCGCACGGCGTGCGCATCGTCAGCAACTTTGGCGCCGCCAACCCGCACGGCGCCGCGCGCCGCATCCACGCCCTGGCGGCCGAGCTGGGCCTGGCCTCCCCGCGCATTGCCGTACTGCAGGGCGACGACCTGAGCGGACCCGAGCACCGCGCGCTGCTGCAAGGCGCCTTGGGTGACGCCATGCCCACGGAGCCCATCGTCAGCGCCAACGCCTACATCGGCGCACAGGCCATTGCCGATGCCCTGCGCGCCGGGGCCGACATTGTGGTTTGCGGCCGCGTGGCCGACCCGTCGCTCGTGCTGGGCCCGGCGTTGGCGCACTACGGCTGGGCCCCGGACGACTGGGACCGCCTGGCCCGCGCCACCATGGCCGGGCACCTGCTCGAATGCGGCGCGCAGGTCACGGGCGGCTACTTTGCCGACCCTGGCTACAAGGACGTGCCGGGCCTGGCGCAACTGGGCTACCCCATCGCCGAGATCGACGCCGACGGCCACTGCACCATCACCAAGCCGCCCGGCACCGGCGGGCGCATCGACGAGCGCACCGTCAAGGAGCAACTGCTGTACGAGCTGCACGACCCTGCGGCGTATCTCACGCCCGACGTGGTGGCCGATATCACCCAGGCCCGCGTGCAGGCCGTGGGCACCGACGCCGTGCGGCTGGAAGGCGTGCAGGGCCATGCCCGGCCCGCCACGCTCAAGGTCAACGTGTGCTTTGAATCCGGCTGGTTTGCCGAGGGGGAAATCTCCTACGCCGGCCCGCGCGCCGAAGCCCGCGCGCGCCTGGCGGGCGAGGTGCTGCGCGAGCGATTGAGCGGCCTGGGCCCGCTGCGCATCGACCTGATCGGCGTGACCAGCATCTTCGGCGACGACACCAGCCGGTGGCTGGATGCGCCCGCCAGCGACAGCGGCGACGGCCGGGACGACGTGCTTGATGTGCGCCTGCGCGTGGCCCTGCAGCACCGCGACCACGCCAGCGCCCAGCGCCTGGTGCGCGAGGTGACCGCGCTTTACACCTGCGGGCCTGCGGGCGGTGGTGGCGTGCGCACTGCCATGCGCCCGCGCCTGGGCACGGTGTCGTGCCTGGTGCCGCGCGACGCGGTGGCCGTGCGTTTTGAGATGGTGGATTGAGGAGTACCCACACCATGACAACCACCATCACCGTTCCGCTTTATCGAGTTGCTCATAGCCGCACCGGCGACAAGGGCAACCGCTCCAACATCAGCGTCATCGCCTGGCACCCCGCGCTGTGGGCCGTGCTGGTCGATCAGGTCACCGAAGCGGCGGTAGCGCAGCAATTCGCGCAGCGCCGCCCACGCCAGGTCACGCGTTACCTGCTGCCCCAGTTGCAGGCCATGAACATCGTTCTGGACGACGTGCTCGACGGTGGCGTGAACGACGCGCTCAACCTCGACAGCCACGGCAAGGCGCTGAGCTACCTGCTGCTCGATATGCCCGTCACCGTGCCCGCGCACCTCGCGCCGCACTTTGGCGGTCCCACGGCCTAGGGCCTGTTCACACTATTTTTGCCAGATGCGTTGCGAAGCAAACAGGCCAGGCGCTAGGCGCCAAACGAAGCTGGGGTGCGGCCCCAGCGAGGATTGGCAACACAGCGGATGGCCTGTTTGCTTCGCAACCCGAAGGGAAGGCAACCCCAGCCACGCCACTCGTCGTTGCGTTCCTAGCCAAGGCCCCGGCCTTGGCGTCGTCACGCGCCTAGATTGGCGTGGCTGGGGCTGCCTTCGCAATGGCAAAAATAGTGTGAACAGGCCCTAGACCTCCCCTTTCGCTTTTCCATCCATACCAACCCCAGGAGACAACATGACCCATTCATCCCCCCGCCGCGCTCTGCTCGCCACTGCCGCCGTAATGGCGCTGTGCGCATTGCACGCCCCTGCTGCGCTGGCCCAGGCGGCCGGTGCCTACCCCGCCAAGCCCATCACCTTCGTCGTGCCGTTCGCGGCCGGCAGCGCCACCGACCAGCTGGCGCGCGCGCTGGGGCAGTCCATCACCACCGACACCAAGCAGGCCGTGGTCATCGACAACAAGGCCGGTGCCAGCGGCATGATCGCGGCGTCGGCCGTGGCCAAGTCCGCGGCCGACGGCTACAGCGTGCTCATCACCACCAACACCACGCATGCGGCCAACGAGCATCTGTACAAGAAGCTCTCGTACGACCCGGTGAAGGACTTTGTGCCGGTGACCGGCCTGGGCAAGGGCGGGCAGGTGCTGGTGGTCAACGCCACCGCGCCGTACAAGAACGTGGGCGAGCTGCTGGCCTTTGCCAAGAAGAACCCCGGCAAGCTCAGTTTTGGCAGCGGCAGCTCGTCGAGCCGCATGGCCGGCGAGATGCTCAAGCAATTGGCCAGCGTGGATATCCTGCACGTGCCCTACAAGAGCAACCCGCTGGCCATCACCGACCTGCTGGGCGGGCAGATCGACCTGATGATCACCGACACCTCCACCGGCGTGCCCCAGGTCAAGGCGGGCAAGTTGCGTGCCCTGGGCTACTCCACCCAAAAGCGCAGCGCCCAACTGCCCGACGTGCCCACGCTGGACGAAGCCGGCGTGAAGGGCTACGACATGGGCTACTGGTTTGCGGCCTACGTGCCGGCCGGCACCCCCGCACCGGTGGTGGCGCGCCTGAACGAGCTGCTCACGGCGGCCACCAAGAGCGCTGCGGCCAAGAGCTTCTACGACAACGCGGGCTCCGAGGCATGGACGACCACGCCCGATGAACTCGCCAAGTTCCAGGCCGCCGAAACCCAGAAGTGGGGCAAGGTGATCAAGGCCGCCGGGATCGAGGCCGAGTAAGCCAGCAGGCCACCCAAGCCAGCCCACAAGCCGCAGCCCCGCACCGGGCCGCGGCTTTTTCCAAACCCGTTTCCCGTTCCGCCAGTCCGCCCGCCGTCCCCGGCAGGCGCGGGCGGAGCCTTGCCGCGCGCAGCGCACCAGACGCTGCCGTTTTTCTCTCAGAGCCGCTAGAGCGGCCACCACCCACCATCCATCCCAGGAGACACCATGCAACCCCTTCGTGCATTCGGAAAACTCGCCCTCACGGCCGCCGCCGCGGCAGCCCTGGCCGCTTGTGGCGGCAGCGGCAGCAGCAATGGCGACGACGCCCGCAAAGGCCCGGCCCTCAAGCTCCAGATCACCGCCACCGAGGCCTTCCCGGGCAGCTATGGCGACGTGGGCGAGTACGAGCGCCTCACAGGCACCATCAGCGGCGAGGTCGACCCCAAGGACCCCAAGAACGCCACCATCCAGGACCTGGCGCTTGCACCCACCAACGCCAACGGCATGGTCGAGTACCAGGCCGACTTCGTCATGCTCAAACCGAAGAACATGGCCAAGGCCAGCGGCGTGCTGCGCTACGACGCACCCAACCGCGGCAACATCCTCACGATGCTCAACCCCACGGCCACGCCCAGCGACGCGGTGTACCTGGAGCGCGGCTACGTGATGCTGTACTCCGCCTGGCAGGGCGACGTGCCCAAGACCACCCCGGCGCGCCTCACGGTGACCGTGCCCGTGGCGAAGAACAAGGACGGCAGCAGCATCACCGGCCCCTACCGTGCCGAGCTGGTGCCCACTGTGGCCAGCGCATCAATGACGCTGCCCGGCGGCGTCTTCAACGGCACCATGATCCCGTACGAGCCCGCTAGCCTGGACAACACCCAGCCCGGCTACTCGCTCACCCGCCGCGCCAACGAAACGGATGCACGCGTGCCGGTGCCCGCAGCCGACTGGAAGTTCGCCACCTGCGATGCGGGCACCAATGCCTTCCCCGGCACCGCCAGCCCCACCAGCGTGTGCCTCAAAGGCGGGTTCGACCCGGCCTACCTGTACGAGCTGGTCTACGTCGCCAAGGACCCCAAGGTCATGGGCGTGGGCCTGGCCGCGCTGCGCGACACGGTGAGCTTCTTTCGCAGCAAGGCGGCCGACTCGTCGGGCACGCCCAACCCGCTGGCGGGCCGCATCCAGTACACGCTGGGGCAGGGCACCTCGCAGTCGGGCAACGCGATGAAGACGTTCCTGCACCTGGGCTTCAACCAGGCGCTCGACGGCGGCAAGGTGTTCGACGGCATGTTCGCCCACGTGGCCGCGCGCCAGACCCACATCAACACCCGCTTTGCCGTGCCCGGCGGCGGCGGGGGCCTGCGCACCGACCACACGGCCTTCGGCCAGACGGCGCCGCGCGGGCTGGACAAGGACTACAACGACGACATCAGCGGCCGCCAGGGCGGCGTGATGAAACGCTGCGCCGCCACCAGCACCTGCCCCAAGTTCTTTCTGGGCCTGTCGGGCACCGAGTTCTGGCAACTGCAGGGCTCGCCCGTGCTGACCGATGCCCGCGGCACCAAGGACCTGGCCCAGCCCGACAACGCGCGCATTTATTACTACGCCAGCACCCAGCACGGCGGGGCAGGGGGCACGGCCAGCATCGCGTACGCGCCCACGCGCGCTACCTACCCCACGGGCACGGTGGTGCACTTCAACGACACCTTCCGCGCGCTGTTCCTGAACCTGGAAGACTGGGTGGTGCGCGGCACGCTGCCGCCCGCCAGCCAGGTGCCACGCATCGACAACGGCACGCTGGTGCGGCCCGAGGCGCTGGCCTTTCCGGTCATGAAGGGGCTGACCTGGGCGGTGGGCGGCGTGCAGACGGCCATCCCTGAGTTCAGCTACCGGGGCCTGTACAACAACTTCCCGCTGTTCGACTTTGGCCCGCAGTACATCCCGCAGGACGAATCGGGCATCGCCACCATCCTGCCCCCGCGCAACCTGGGCCGCGACTACGCGATCATGGTGCCGCAGGTCGATGCGTCCACCGGCCTCACCCGCGCCGGCATCCGCAGCGTGGAAGCGCGCGCGCCTCTGGGCACCAGCATCGAGTTCAACTACGTCGCCACGCCCGGCATCACCGACCTGGCCAACCTCACCGGCAGCTTCATCCCCTTCCACAAGACGCGCGCCGCACGGCTGGCGGCGGGCGATGCGCGGCCGTCGCTGGAAGAGCTGTACGGCACGCAAGACGGCTACGTGGCGGCCGTGACCGAGGCCGCCAACGCACTGGTGGCGCAGCGCCTGCTGCTGCAGCGCGACGCGGACCTGCAGATTGCGCGGGCCAAGGCGGCGGCGGTGTTGCCGTGAGGTGACTGGGTATTTGGGGTGGGGCTGAGGTTTTGGTGCCGTTGTGCTTCTTGGCGGTGGCCCCCCTCTCCCCAACCCCTCTCCCGCAAGGGGCGAGGGGCTAAGGTCCGCGCGGGCGCATGGCGTTAGGGGCTTAAGCAGACGGCGCCACATGCAGGGCGGGTCGCAGTCCCCTTCGCCGACGCTCCTGCATTCACACCCTCTCCCCTCGCGGGAGAGGGCGGGGGAGAGGGGGTGGTGGATCAAGCATTCATGCATCCTTGCCCACAGCTCCCTCTCCCCAACCCCTCTCCCGCAAGGGGCGAGGGGCCAGGGCGCCGGGGTGCTGTTGATCGCCTTTCCAACATCAAGCAAAAAACAGCCTCTACCGCTGGATCAGAAAGCGCTACCAGCTATCAAAAAGATAGCGTTTCACTCATCCGCCACGCCTACCCGCGCCAACTACCAAGGCACCCCTTCAAACCGCTGCACCAAAAAATCCAGCAGCGCCCGCACTGCCGGCGACAAATGCCGGCGTGACGGGTACAGCGCGTAGATCGTCATCACCGGCAAATCCCACGCGGGCAGCACGGCCTGCAGCTCGCCACTGCGCAGCAACGGGTTGGCCAGGTACGTCGGCTGCATCGCAATGCCGCCCCCGGCCAACGCCGCGCGCATCAGCGTGGTGGCCTCGTTGGCGCTGAAGTGGCCCGACACGCCCACGCGCTCGGTCTCTGCGTCCCGGGTCAGCGTCCACACGCTCTTGCCAAAGTTGGCATAGCTCAGGCAGCGGTGCTGCGCCAGATCGGCCGGCACCTGGGGCGTGCCGTGCGTGGTCAGGTAGGCGGGTGATGCCACCAGCACCGAGTCACACCGCGCCAGCGGCCGGCCGATGAGCAGCGGGTCGGGCTCGGCGCTGATGCGGATGGCCAGGTCGATGCGGCGCTCCACCAGGTTCAGCGACCCCTCGCTCGCGTCCAGGTCGATCTTGAGCTGCGGGTGTTGCGCCAGAAAGTCCGCAATCGCCGCGCCCATCTGCGCGAACGCGAACGACACGCTGCAGGTCAGCCGCAACTGGCCGCGCAGCTCGCCCTCGGTGGTGCTGGCGGTTTCTTCCTCCAGGTCTTGCGACAGCGCCAGCATCTGCTGGCAGCGGCGCAGGCAGTGCTCGCCGGCATCCGTCAGCGTCACGCTGCGGGTGGTGCGCTGCAGCAGCCGCGCCTGCAGCCACTGCTCCATCTCGCCCACATAGCGCGTGACCATGGCGCGCGACATCTCCAGCCGCTCGGCGGTGGCGCTGAAGCTGCCGCTGGTGGCCACTTCCACAAACACCCGCATGGCGGTCAGGCGGTCCATATTTGCTCTATTGGTGCAACAAATATGCGCATTTTATGGGGTTTATTGGATCGATTGGCGCAAATAAACTTCGCTTCGACATCAACGCCAACCCTGACAACCCCTTCAACTTTCTGGAGAAACCACCATGTTCCGCACCACCCTCATCGCCGCCACCCTCGCCGTCGCCTTCACCGGTGCCCAGGCTGCCCAGCCCCTGCAAGTCAAGGTCTACAACGCCGACGGCAACAGCTTCAACGTCAACTCCACCGTGGTCTACGGCGAGAAGGAAGCCATGGTCATCGACGCCGGCTTCACCCGTGCCGACGCACTGCGCATTGCCGCCAACGTGCTCGACACCGGCAAGGAACTCAAAACCATCTACGTGAGCCAGGCCGACCCCGACTACTACTTCGGCGTGGAAACGCTCAAGGAAATCTTCCCCAAGGCCGACGTGGTGACCACCCCCGCCGTGCTGGAGAAGATCAACGCCAAGCTGGCGACCAAGCTCTCGTTCTGGGGCCCCAAGATGGGCGCCAACGCACCGCGCACGCCCGTGCTGCCCAAAGCCATCAGCGGCAACACGCTGAGCGTGGACGGCCAGGTGGTCGAGATCCGCGGCACCACCGGCGTGCTGGCGCACCGCCCGTATGCGTGGATCCCGTCCATCAAGGCCATCGTCGGCAACATCGCGGTGTCGGGCACCAACACCCACGTGTGGACGGCCGATACGCAAACCGTGGCCGAGCGCAGCGCCTGGGTGGCCCAGCTCGACGAGATGGCCGCACTGCAGCCCGCCGTCGTCGTGCCCGGCCACATGCCTGCCGGCGGCACGCTCGATGCTGCCAACATCACCTACACCAAGGGCTACCTGCAAGCGTTCGAGAAGAATGCCGCCGCCACCAAGACCAGCGCAGAACTCATCGACGCGATGAAGAAGGCCTACCCCGCAGCGCCCATGGGCCTGTCGCTGGACATCGGCGCCAAGGTCAACAAGGGCGAGATGAAGTGGTAAATCGCTGAATTCTGGAAAGGCCGGCGACGAACCTGCGTTCCATCCATCGCTTCCGTTGGCGCTGGTACCGCCGTTCAGGCTCCCACAACCGTACGGGCTCTCACGACCGTTCGGCTCCCACACCCGTTCGGGCTGAGCTTGTCGAAGGGCTCAGCGTGAACGGGTGGTGGGAGCTGGAGCGCAGATAGACATACACGCGGATAGCGACAAGACTTCGCGCTGCAGCATCAACGCCCGCCATCCGTTTTTCACAAGGAGTCCACCATGTCCACGCACCCACTCCAGCAAGTCCTGCAGCACCTGCACGCCGGACGCTGGAACGCGGCGCACGACCTGGTGCAGCACGACGGCTCCATGCTCGCGGCCTGGCTGCACGGCATCTTGCATGTGCAGGAAGGCGACCTCGAGGACGCCGAAAACTGGTACGACCGCGCCGGCCGCCACTTCCGCAGCCGGGGCACGCTGGTAGAAGAGCTCGCACTTTTCGAAGCCGCACTTGCTGCATCAGCACCCCCTGCCGCATCCCCCACCGCATCCCCCTCAGCATCCCCTGATCCTGAAAGCCCCTGACCCACCATGTCCTCCATCTCCGTCACCTATCTGTTTGACCCCCTGTGCGGCTGGTGCTACGCCGCCGCGCCTGCGCTGAAGCACCTGCAGGGCGTGGATGGCATCCATGTCTCGCTGGCGCCCACCGGCCTGTTTGCAGGCGCAGGCGCGCGGCCCATGGATGCGGAATTTGCCGCCTATGCGTGGAGTAACGACCAGCGCATCCAGCAGCTCACGGGCCAGCCCTTCACGCAGGCCTACCGCGACCAGATTCTGGGTGCGCCGTCTGGCCGCTTCGACTCAGGCCCTGCCACGCTGGCGCTGACCGCCGTGGCCCACACCGCGCCCGAGCGCGAGTTGGAGGCCCTGCATGCGCTGCAGCATGCCCGCTATGTGGACGGGCGCGACACTGCAGAGCCTGCCGTGCTGGCCGATGTGCTCAATGCCCTGGGCCTGGTCGACGCCGCGGCGCTCACGCTGGCGCCCGATGCAGCCCTGCGCACGCTGCTGGCTGAACGTGTGGCCTACGCCCAGTCCACACTGCGCGCCGTGGGTGCACGGGGTGTGCCGCAACTGGTGGTGACAGGGCAGGGCGGCGCGCTGCGGCTGTTGGGGGGCGATGCGCTGCTGGGGCCGCGCGAGCAGTTGGTGGCGCTGGTGCGGGCGGCGGCCTGACGGACAGCCACTCGCGGTCAACGAAAAAACAATCACCGTTCACGCGCAGCTCGCCGAAGCGCGGTGAAAGGCTTCGACAGACTCAGCCCGAACGGTTTTTGAGGGGCTCAGCCCGAACGGTGTGGGGCGAGTGAAGATGTAACCCCCAAAATCCGTTCACGCTGAGCCCTTCGGCAGGCTCAGGACAGGCTTGTCGAAGCGCCGCGCAAGGCTTCGACAGGCTCAGCCCGAACGGGTTTTTGAGGGGCTCAGCCCGAACGGTGTGGGGTGAGTGAAGATGTAGCCACAACTACCCGTTCACGCTGAGCCCTTTGACAGACTCAGGACAGGCTCGTCGAAGCACGGCACAACGCTCCGACAGACTGTGACCTGCACCGACCCCCGCTCACTCCATCGACGGATCGATCAACACCTTCGCACCCGTATTCCGCGCACCATAAAACGCGATCGCATCGGCGCTCACAGCCCCGGCCAGCGACACCGTGCGCGCGTAGTGGCTGGCAAACGTGGTCTTCAACTCCGCCGCCACGCGCGCGCGCAGCGCCTGTGCTGCGGCATCACCGATCTTGGCCAGGAACGGAAACAGCAGCCACCCGCCAATGCCCCAGGCCATGCCGAATGTGCGGTGAATCTCGGTCGGCCGCGTGTCCAGGTGGCCGTACAAATACACCTGCTTGTGCACCGCCGATCCATACCGGCTGTACTCCTGCGCCTTGCGGTTGATGGCCGCTTCCATGCACTGCAGGATCTGCCCGGCCAGCGTGCCGCCGCCGGTGGCGTCGAACGCGATGGTCGCGCCCGTGGCCACCAGCGCCTCCGTCAGGTCGGCCACGAAAGTGGGCGCGCTGGTGTCGCACACATACTGCGCGCCGATGCCGCGCAGCAGTGCTGCCTGCTCGGGCTTGCGCACGATGTTGACCAGGCCGATGCCGTCCTTCTGGCAGATCTTGTTCAGCATCTGGCCCAGGTTGCTGGCCGCGGCGGTGTGCACCAGCGCGGTGTGGCCTTCGCGCTTCATGGCCTCCACCATGCTCAGCGCGGTCAGCGGGTTGACGAAGCACGATGCGCCCTCGGCCGCCGTGGTGCCTTCGGGCAGCGGCAGGCACTGCGCCGCCGGCATGGCGCGGTACTGCGCGTACATGGCGCCGCCAATGACGGCCACCGTGCGGCCCAGCAGTGCCTGCGCTGCGGGCGACGCGCCCGCAGCCACCACCAGGCCCGCGCCCTCGTTGCCCACGGGCATGCTCTGGCCCAGGCGCGCGGCCATGCCGGGCATGGCGCGCTCGGGGATGCGGGCCGTGGCCACCGGGCGCTCGGCCGTGCCGGTGACCTGCACCGTGGACAAATCGGCCGGGCCCAGCAGCAGGCCGATGTCCGACGGGTTGATGGGCGTGGCCTGCACCTGGATCAGCACCTCGTCGGGCCCCGGCGTGGGCACGGGCGTGGGCTCCAGGCTGATCTGCAAGGTGCCGTCGGGCTGGACGAGCGAGCGCAGTTGCAGTGCGGTGGTGGGAATGTCGGTGGTGGTAGTCATGCTTGGCTTTCGGTAGGAAGAAGGGCGCGCCGTTGGTTCAATTGCGCGCCTCGGTGCCAAACATTAGAACTGGATTGCGCCGCAGCCACGGTCGCGCAAGTGCCTTGCGGCGGCAGGGTTGCTCTGGGTACCGCCGTGCAGTCCGGCACGCAGGCCGCGTCCCTCCACGCGCCGTCAACCCCCCAGCGTGCGCACCATCTGCTCGTACATCGCATCCACCGCCGGCGAGCGCAGCGACACCTTGCTGCGCAGCACCGCCACGTCCATCGAATCGAGCGGCGGCAGGTCGAACTCCGCCGGCAGGTCCTGCAGTATCTGCAGATGCGCGGGCACGCTGCAGCGCGTGAGCACCGCCACGGCCAGGCCGCTTTCCACGGCGGCCAGCTGCCCCGCCAGGCTGGAGCTGTGGTACACGATGCGGTGCGCCCGCCGCCGCGCGGCCAGGGCCTTCATCGTCGCCATGCGGGCCAGGCTGGCCGATTCATACACCGCAATCGGCAAGGGGTCGCGCCGCCACACTTCCAGCTGCGGCGAGCCCACCCACACCAGCGGCTCGTGGAACAAGAAGCGCCCGCGCTGCGGCTTGTCGCGCGAGACCAGGGCCAGGTCCAGCTCGCCCCGCCCCAGGCGCGGGATCAGCGAGGTGGACTGCTCGCACGTCAGCTCGATCTCCACCCCGTGGTAGCGGTGCGCAAAGCTGCGCAGCACCGGCGTGAGGTAGGTCGATGCATAGTCGTCGGGCACCCCCAGCCGCACCCGCCCGGCCAGCTGGGGGCCGAACAGCGCCGTGTGCGCCTCGGCCTGCAGGTCGAGCACGCGGCGCGCGTACGACAGCAGCTCGGCCCCGGCGGGGGTCACCTCCAGGTGGCGCGGCCCGCGCAGCAGCACCGGGCGGCCCAGCGCGGCCTCCAGCTTCTTGATCTGCATGCTGACCGCCGACTGCGACCGGTGCACCAGCGGCGCCGCGCCCGAGAGCGAGCCTGCATCGACCACCGCCACGAAGGCGCGCAGCCAGTCGATCTGGAAATCCGGGTGGTTCATGGGGCGTGTCCTTGTGGGTGGGGCATGCCGCCAAGCCAGACCATGGCTTTGCGGTAATTCGTTTATCGAATGGTAGCTCTTCGAACTATGCGCTTTACACCAAAGCGGCAATCTTCGAGCATCGACCGCATGAACCACAAAGCCAGCATCGCCGCGCCGTCCACTGTTGCCAACGCCCCCACGCCCGGCAACGCGCGCGAGCGGGACGGTCAGTGGCTGCTCATCGCCGGTGGCGTGCTGCTGGGCACCATCGGCGTGTTCGTGGAAGAGGCGGGCCAGCACCCGCTGGTCACCGTGTGGTTCCGCTGCGCGTTCGGCGCGCTGGCGCTGCTGGCCTGGTGCCTCGCCACGGGCCGGGGGCGCGAATTGCTGCTGAACGGCCGCGCGCGCTGGGTGGCCTGCGCCACGGGCGTGCTCATGGTGATGAACTGGGCGCTGTTCTTCGCGGCCATCCCGCGCACCTCCATCGCCGTGGCCACGGTGATCTTTCACATCCAGCCCATCTGGGTCATCGTGTTCGGCGCGCTGTTCCTGCGCGAAGCCGTCTCGCCCATGCAGTGGCTGGCCACCCTGGCCGCGCTGGGGGGCCTGGTGCTGACCACCGGCCTGCTGGACGGCACCACAGCGGCTGCTGCGGCCAGCAGCAGTGGCGGCTACATGGCCGGGGTACTGATGTGCCTGGGCGGCTCGCTGTGCTACGCCGGCGTCACGCTGCTTGCCAACACGCAAAAAACCATCAGCCCCTTTGCCATGGCGCTGTGGCAGTGCCTGGTGGGCGCGGTGGCGCTGGCCTGGGCCCCCTTCGTGCTGGGCTGGCCGCAGCAGGGTGCAGCCTGGGGCTGGCTGCTGGGCCTGGGGGTGCTGCACACCGGCCTGGCCTACGTGGTGCTGTTTGCCGGCATGGCGCGCCTGGTGCTGGGGCGCATCGCGGTGCTGCAGTTCGTGTACCCGCTCACGGCGGTGCTGGTGGACTGGGTGGTGTATGGCCGCACGCTCAGTCCCGTGCAACTGGCGGGCGTGGGGCTGATGGCGGCGGCGCTGTGGACGATTCGGCGGCCGGGCCGGGCTGCTGTTGCCCAATCGGGCTGATGGCCCGAAAGCTCAGCGCAGCCGCTCTGTCATCGGCACAAAAACCACCGACCGCTCGGCGCACTCCGCGTCACTGGGCGGCTGCCACAGGTCGCTGGCCAGCTCAAAGATGTGCGGGGGCACCACCATCGAGAACGTCTCTCCCTGCTCCGCATTGCGCCGCAACACGCGCTCGCGCCGCACCTCGCGCGGTGCGTCCAGCACGTACACCGTCATCGCGTCAGCCCACGGCCCCATGCGCGCATAAAAGGCGTCGCGCTGGTGCTGCTGGATCAGGCCCGCCTCCAGCACCACATCGTTGCCCGCGGCCAGCACGGCTTCTGCGGTTTTCCAGATCTGCTCCAGGCAGCGCAGGGTGCGGGGCACGTACCAGGCCATCACATCGGCGGTATCGGGCCGGTCCGGCGAAAACAGCGTGGCCATCCAGTCGTCCAGGTTCAGCGGCACGGCGCGGTGCTGCTGCACCAATTGGCGGACGAAGGTGGACTTGCCCGCGCCCACCGGCCCAATGACCAGGTGAATGCGGGGGACGGTGCCTGCAACGGCTGCGGGAGCGGCGTGTGTCGAAGCGGTGTGCATGATGAGAAAGGCTCCAGAAATGCAAAAAGCCCTCTCTGCAAGCAGGGAGAGCTTTCCATCGGGCGGACGAAAAAAAGCCCTCGACGGTGGTGGAGGGCTTTGCGGTTCGCTCCGATTCCAAAGATCAGATGCGAGGTTTGCAGTGTAGGTGGCTGGCGCTGGCTGCGTCAACCCACGGGCCGTGTGGGTGCGACGAATTCCAGCCTGCCGTCAGGGCGCTTTGGCTGCCGCGATGTGCCGCTGAAAGAACGCCAGCACCTGCGCATTGAAAACCTGGTGAAAGGCCACGCGGTCAAACCCCGCGCCATCGCGGCAGATGCCCGGCACTGCCTCGGCCAGCGCTGGCGAGCAGGGCGCCAGAAAGGCTAAGTGCCCCGCGTTGGCGGCCAGATGCCACTCGGGCGCGCTGGGCAGGCCCTGGCGCACGGTCGCCACGCTTTGCAGCGTGACGCCATCGCCGCCCAGTGCCGAGGCCCACAGCTGGACGGGGGTTTTGACTTGCCCCAGGCCTTTGGCATCGAACACGCTCAAGGGGTCGACGATGACTGCCGCCCGAATGCGCGGGTCCGGCGCGGGCGTGGTGGGGATCTCTTTGCGCCGGATCTCGCCGCACAAGGGCCGGGTGGATAGTGGCGAGCACAGGTCCTGCCGTGACGTCCAGTCCGGCACGGCGCCGATGGCCACCAGGCCCGTGTAGCCGCCGCGTGAAAAGCCGAAGAAACCGACCTTGCCCGCGTCCAGCTGCGCGCGCTGGGGCCACGCGCCCAGCATGTAGTCCGTCAGCCGCTTCATGTCCACGGGCCGCGTGGCAAAGGCCGACAGGTGACCCTGGCGGCTCAGGTCCTGAAAGTTGTCGCCCGGGTGATTGATAGCGGCCACCACATAGCCCGCCTCGGCCAGCGTGGCCGCCGTGTCGTGGTGCCCCAGGGCCGAACCGCCCGCGCCGTGCGACATGACGATCAACGGCAGGCCTTGGCTGGTGACGGGGCAGTCCCGCGTGCCTTGCAGCACCAGCGGCGACAGGTCGATGCGGCCCGGCGGCGCGCTGCAGGGCGACCACACGGCGCCGCGCAGCGCGGGCCCGTCCTTGTCTGCAGGCACCTCGATGAAGGCAAAGCCTGCAGCGTGGGCCAGGGTGGCGGCGCAGCACAGCGCTGCGGGCAAAAGGGAACGAAAGAGCCAGCGAAAACGGGTCATGGGGAGGTGGTGGGTCGGATGGGAATCAGCAGGTCGGTGCGCAGGTCCGCCTGCGCGGCGTTGCGGGGGGAGTTGAGGTAGTGCTCCAGCGTGGGGCGGTCGTCCGGCTCATAGCCGCTGGCGGGGAGCCAGCGTGTGTGGATGGCCGCCAGTGCCGCGTTGATGCGCGTGTAGGGGCCTGTCAGCGTGTGGCGTGCATACAGGCCTGCCGGGATTTCCAGCCGTTCCAGCCCGCCATCTGCCGCCGGGAGCGGCTCTGGCAGCACCACCGCCGCGTAGTAGCGAAAGCCGCCGCCCGTATCCTGCGGGTCTCCGCACGATGCGCCCAGCCGGTGGGCTGCGCGCTGCCCGCACTGCAGGTACAGCCGCCGCTGCGTGTGGGGAATGGTGGATGGTGGCCCCTGGTGGCGCAGCGCATGCAGGCGCTGCGCCGGGCGCTCGACGATCTGAACGGCCAGCGTTTGCTCGGCCTTTGCATGCGCGTTTGCGGCGCCTGGATCAAGGATGAGGCGGTGCATATCCCGCTGGAACGCCCGTGGCGACTGCCCGGTGAACTGGCTGAACGCGCGGGTGAAGGCCTGCGGGCTGTCGTACCCCACCTCCATCGCCACCTGGGTGATGCTCTGCCCGCCTTGTTCGAGCAGCTGCGTGGCCAAGGCCAGGCGCACGCGGCGCACCGTGGCGGCCACGGTTTCGCCCGCAATGCTGCTGTAGACGCGGTGGAAGTGAAAAGGGGAAAAATGGGCAATGGCGGCCAGGTCCTCCAGCCGATGCGCTGCCAGCGGGTGCGCCACGATGTGGGCGATCACGCGGGCCACGCGGTTGCGGTAGTGCTGATCGGCGCTCTGGTCCAGGCTCATGGCCGCAGAGTGTGCCGCAGCTTGCGCGCCGTACTTAGCCGATCTTGCTACTTTGTGGCCTGGTGCCGCGGCAGCGTTGCGCTACTTGGAGCGGCTAACAAAAATCAGCGAAGCGGTTCTGGCTAGGCGCTGCGTCGCAGGCAGTACGAGCAGTACGACAAGACGCGGCAACAACGCCAGAAGAGTTTTGTTAGCTGCTCTTATTGCCCAAACACCAGCGCCTGGTGCGCCCCCACGCCCGCCAGCACCCCTTCGGCCGACGCCAGCGTGGCGTTGTGCCGCATCAGCGTCAGGTCGCCAGCGGCATACACGCTGGGCACGGTGGTCATCTTGTTCGCATCGGTGCGGATGTACGGGCCCATGGGGCCCTCGTCCATTTCGCAGCCCAGTTGCTCGGCCAGCGGGCTGGCGGGGCTCGTCGTCGCAGCAACATACAAGGCGTCAATCGGCACCAGACGGCCAGCGGCGCCGTCATTGGCCGCCAGGCGCACGCCGGTCAATGCCCGATCAGGCCCCTCCAGCGCGGCAATGCGCGCAGGCTCCACCGCAATGCCCAGCGCCAGCAGCCGCTCGTGCTCGGCCGGTTCCAGCGTGGTTTCGCCGTTCAGGAAGAGGGTGGTCGGGCCCCAGTCGGCGATCAGCTGCGCGTGCATGCCCGACTGCGGCGAGTGGTACAGCACGCCCAGGCGCTGGCCCGCAAACTCGTAGCCGTGGCAATAGGGGCAGTGCAGCACGCTGGTGCCCCAGCGCTCGCGCAGGCCCACAATGTCGGGCAGGCCATCTTGCACGCCAAAGGCCAGCACCAGCTTGTGAGCCTCCATGTGCGTGCCATCGTCCAGCACCACGGCAAAGCCGCTCTCCGGCGACCCCGCGCTTTGCTGCGCCGTCGCAGACACGGCAGTGCCCTGGCGCAGCGCCACCGTGGGGTAGGCCAGCAGCTTGCTCCGCGCCTGCTCGATCATCGCCAGCGGCGGCTCGCCGTCTTGCCCGAAGAAGCCGTGCGACGCCGCCGCAAAGCGGTTGCGCGGCTGGCCTGCATCCACCACACACACCCGCCGCCGTGCACGCGCCAGCTGCATTGCGGCCGACAGGCCGGCAAAGCTGCCGCCTATCACGATCACCTCATACGCTTGGGTGGTTGTCATTGCTGCTGTCGCCATGAGAAATCTCCTTGTGACCGTGGCACCCGGCCACCATGCGTTCATGAAACTCGGCCGAGAGCTGCGCCAGCGTCACCTCGCCCAGGCGAGCCAGCAGCACCTCTTCGGCGGCCTGGTACGCGTCAGTCAGCGCGCGGTTCACCGCCTGCTCGACGATGCAGCCCGGGCTCTCGACCCTGTTGCCCACCGCCAGCAGCGTGGGCGCGCCCAGCGCTTCGTGGATGTCGCGCAGGGTCACTTCGGACAGCGGGCACGACAGCACCCACCCCCCGCCATGCCCCTTGGCCGACGAGACAAAACCCGCGTACCGCAGCCCCGCCATCAGGCGGCGGACCACGACGGGATTGGTCTGCATGGCCTGCGCCAGCGACTCGGACGTGGCGGGGCCATCCATCTCTGCCATGTGCAGCAGCGCGTGTAGGACGTTGGAAAGGCGGCTATCTCGTTTCATGCAACATTCAAAGTTGCGTGATGTTAGCATGGGACCTGAAGCAGCGCAGCGCAACGTATGAGTTACTACTGAATTGATAGCTGCTAGCGCTTGATGGATAAGCGTAACGTGCCAATTCGGCTTGATTCCTTCGCCACAGTCGCACACCCCCATCCGTTCGGGTTGAGCCTGTCGAAACCCTGCGCAGCCCGGCAAGCCCTCCGCTACTACCACCGCAAAACGCCGTACCCACCGCACACCACACCATGACCCATCCCACCACCGCCTCCCCCTTCACCGACCCCGCCGCCGTCGCCCGCTACGCCGAAGGCCCGCGCCGCAACGTGCCCGGCTACGACAGCCTGCTGCCCATGGTCCGCATCCTTCTGGCCGAGCGCGTGCCCGCCGACGGCCGCGTGCTGGTGGTGGGCGCAGGCGGCGGACTGGAGCTGGAGGACATGGCGCGCGCGCACCCCGGCTGGCGGTTCGATGGTGTGGACCCGAGCCAGCCCATGCTGGACCTGGCCGCGCAGCAGCTGCAGAGCGCAGGTGTGTCAAACGACCGCGTGGCGCTGCACCACGGCTATGTGCAGGGCGCACCGGCCTGGCCGTTCGATGGCGCGACGTGTTTGCTGACTTTGCACTTTGTGGCACGCGAGGATCGGGTGCCGATGGCCGTGGAAATCCGGCGGCGGTTAAAGCCCGGCGCGCCGCTAGTCGTGGCGCATCTGAGCGTGGCGGATGGTTCAGGCCCCGCTGGCGAGGGCGGGGCAGGGGAGCGCGACCTGTGGCTGTCGCGCTATGCCGCGTTTCAGGTGGCGTCCGGTGTGCCGCCGGAGCATGCGGCCAGGGCGCGAGACAAGATTGCTGCAGAGCTGGCGGTGCTGACGCCAGAGGAGGATGAGGCAATTCTGCGCGAGGCCGGGTTCAGCGATGTGCAGATGTTTTACATGGGGTTTGCGTTCAGGGGTTGGGTGGCGCGCGCGTGATCTGATCAAGTCGCCCCCTGGGGCATTCCGCAGCCCGGCCACGCGCTGCTAGGTAGCAAAAACAGGCTGCAGCGCTACCCCCGGGCTGCGGCCCCGGCAGGATGCAAAGCCTAGCCACGTGTGCGGGTTGCCTTCCCAACACCAGCCCAGCCGTGGGTGCTGGTTGCTCAACCACAGCGCGGGCACGCGCCGGTCCCCGCAGCGCGAGCCCAGCATCATGAAGCAGTGGTTGGGTTGCAGAAACTGTGGCCACTGCAGCAGCAGGCAAATGCCTTCCTCCACAGTGATCGGCGAGCGCTGCTGCGCCGCCAGACGCTTTTGCGCATCGCTGGGCACGGCATTCAAGGTGGCGTTGCCACGGTCCACGCCCAGCAACAGGTACGCCTCGCCCGCGGGCATCGCAATGTCGCGCGTGGGGCAAAAGTCCTCTGGCTGCCTGGGGTGCAGGCGCTCCATGGCCGCCTTGCCGTTGCGGCTGACCAGGGTTAGCAGTTGCCGGGCGGGCAGGGCGGGGGTGTTGATCACGATCACGGCGTCGGCCGTGCCGGCATCAATGTCTGCAGCGCCTAGCGTACCAACGCCCGCATCACCGGGGGCGTGCGGCAGGTGGTCAAGCAGCGGCGCCAGCGCTTGGCGAAAGTCCTCCACAGGCAGCCCCAGCGTGTGGTGAATGCCCAGCGCCACCAGACGGTCGATCTGTGCGGACAGCGCGGCGTTCATGGCTGCGCCTTTGCGCCGTACGCTGCGTGCAACCGCAAGGGCGCTGCAGCGGCGAAGGCCCCGTTCATGCGCCCCAGCTCTTGCTCCACCACCGCCGTACGCGCGACGGGCAATGCAAACAGCTGCACCGGCTGCGGCAGCCGAAAGCGCGTGTGGTCGTGGTGCAGCACCGTCACCAGCGTGCCCAGCGGCGCCTCGTCGTCCTCTCGCACCACGCAGCTCCAAAACCAGCGCTGCCGCTCGCTGTCGTCCGCCAGGCCCCACTCGCGCGAATCGGCCAGGCCACCCGGCAGGGGCGGGTACACGGCCAGCCCGGCCGCGCGCATTGCCCGCGCCAGCGGGCTGAACAAAAGCCGCAGGTACAGGCCATACGCTCGCTCGCCAGCCCGCGCAAAGGCGTGCTGCAGCCGGGCTTCGTGGGCGTTTTGGGTGGGCTGCCAGGCACAAGCCAGCCACGCGGCCGAGGTTTCGCCCAGCCGCTCAATGGAGCTGGTGTCAATGGAAGGCATGGTCAAGGTCCGCAATCTGACTCCTTTGTGTGTACGATGTACGCATATCATTCGCTGAACAGCGTACACTGTCAACAAATGAACAAGAAAACCGGCAGCCCATCCCCCGTATCGTTTCCCGGCCAGGCCGACCCGGAAACCACCCTCAATCTCTTGTGGGGCGCCACCCCCGCCCCCGAGAGCGCGCGGCGCGGCCCCAAACGCAGCCTGTCTGCCACGTTGATCGGAACTGCTGCGCTGGAACTGGCCGACGAAGGTGGCCTGGCCGCGCTC
The DNA here is from genome assembly GCF_059415205.1 of Acidovorax sp. GW821-FHT10E03. Classification (NCBI taxonomy): domain Bacteria; kingdom Pseudomonadati; phylum Pseudomonadota; class Betaproteobacteria; order Burkholderiales; family Comamonadaceae; genus Acidovorax; species Acidovorax sp. GW821-FHT10E03. The sequence goes on from NZ_JBWKMU010000001.1 coordinate 614,002, forward strand.
TCGATGCGGGCCCTGGGTGCCCGGTTGGACGTGGCGCCCATGGCGCTGTACCGCTACCTGCCTAACAAAGACGTCCTGCTGGAACTGGTCCTGGAGGCCGCCTACGCGCAACTGCCGGACGACCTGCCCAGCGGCGCAGATTGGCAGGCATGCCTGCGCTCGGTGGCGACCGATGCCTGGAACCTGTACCGCCGCCACCCCTGGATGCTGCAAGTGGCCTTGCAGCGACCGTCTCTGGGCCCCCACGCCATTCGCAAGTACGAGCGGGAACTGCGCGCCATTGAAAGCGCGGGCCTGTCAGACCTGGACATGGACCTCGTCATTGCCGTGGTGTCCGATTACGTGCGCGGCAGCGCCCGCAGCGCCACCGAAGCCACCACCGCCGAAGCGCAAACCGGTCAGTCAGACGCCCAGTGGTGGGCCGCCCATGCGGCCCATCTGGAGCGCTTGCTCCAGCCCGAGCTGTTCCCGCTGGCCGTGCGGGTGGGCGCTGCGGCAGGCGCAGCGTACGGCGGCCCTACGGACCCCGCGCGCAGCTTTGGGTTTGGGCTGGATCGATTGATTGATGGGATTGCTCTGCAGGTGGCAAAAGAGCAGGGTGGGGGTGCGGGAAGGCACGGATCGCGTTAGCGCACCCACGCCCCGCCCAGCGGGCTGCGTAAATACACCTTCAACGCACAGGCGCCAGCGCCCACCGGTCCTTAGCCGCCTTCACCAGAAAATCAATCACCGCCTTCACCCTGGCCGCGTTGCGCCGGCCCGGTGACGACACCGCGTACAGCGTGTGCACGGTGCCGGACGCAAAAGGCGCCAGCACCTCCACCAACCGGCCTTGCGCCACATCGGCCGCCGCAAGCGGGCTGGACAGCATCCCGACCCCCGCGCCACCCACCAGTGCGTGGTGCACCAGGGCCGAACTGCTGGCGGCCAGGCGCGAGCGCACGGTCACCTCCAGCGGCTTGCCTTGTGCGTTACCGCGTGGATTGAGAAATGCCCAGGTCACCGCCGGCCCCTGTGCGGTGTGCGTGACGGTGTGGTGCTGCTGCAGATCGCTGGGGTCGGCGGGCGTGCCGTGCAGGCGCAAATACTCCGGGGCCGCGTACAGGCGCCGCTCGAACCGGCCCAGCGCGCGCGCCACCACCAGGTCGCTGTGGCCCACGGTGGTGCGCAGCGCCACGTCGATGCCCTCCGTCACCAGGTCGGCCACGCGGTCATCGGCCAGCAGCTCCACCCGCAGCGCGGGGCAGCGCGCCTGCAGGTCGGCCAGGTGGGGCAGCACCAGCGCCTCGCAAATCTCCTGGCTGGAGGCCAGGCGCAAGGTGCCCGCCACCCGGCTGCGCTGGTCCGACAGCGATGCGCCGATGTCCTCCAACTGCGCCAGCAAGGCACGCGCTTCCTGCGCCAGCTCTGCGCCCTCGGGCGTGGCCGACAGGCCGTGCGTGGACCGGCGCAGCAAGCGCACGCCGTAGCCGGCCTCCAGCCGGTCCACACCGCGCGCGACCACCGACACCGCCACATCCATTTCGCGCGCCGCCGCAGAAAACGAGCGCAGGTCGAGCGACCGCACCAGCCACCGCAGGTCGGCCGGATCGGGGAGGAAGGAGCGAGGTTCTTTTTTCATCGTGCGCGCCTTTGCGTGCGGAGCAAAAGCCATTATCGCCACGGGCGGTTTCCGTGGCGGGGCGCAATTTCTACAGTGAAGGCTCCTTATCAACCAACGCATTCAACAGGAGCCCTCCATGCCCATCCTCAACGTCAAAGTGTCTGCCCAACGCACGCCCGAGCTGTCTGCCCGCATTGCAGAAACCCTGCTGGACCTGACCACCCGCGTGCTCGGCAAGCGGCGCGACCTGACCGCCGTGGTCATCACCTTTGTCGACCCGGCCGACTGGTACATCGCCGGCCGGTCGCTGGCCGACCTGAAACAGTCGAGCTTCTACTTCGACGTCAAGGTGGTGGACGAGACCAACACCAAGGCCGAAAAGGCGCGCTACATCGCCGAGGCGTTCGCAGCCTTCGAGGGCCTGCTGGGCGCGCTGCACCCCGAAAGCTACGTCTATGTGCAGGACGTTCGCGCCACCGCGTACGGCTTTGGCGGCCGCACGCAGGAATACCGCCACCAGCACCCCGAGCAATAAGCAAGCAAGCCATCCAACAACAACCTAGGAGCACCGACATGACGATGACGACAACCAACAATCACCTTGCCGACGTGATCGTGGCCCAGACGCTGGAGCGTGCGGGCCTGGTGGACTGGATGCCTGAAGGCGAAGGCAAATGGTCCCTGCCCATTCAGTTCTTGCCGGACGATGCTGGCTGGGTGGAGCTGATGCGCCTGTCGCCCGGCACGCGGCTGGGCCTGCACCGGCACACGGGCGAAGTACACGCCCTGACGCTGGTGGGTGAGCGCCGCCTGAACGATGGCCGCGTGGTGCGGCCGGGCGACTACATCCATGAGCCCTCCGGCAATGTGGACTGGTGGGAGGCGACCGGCACCGAGGAGTTGCTGGTGCATGTGGTGGTCAAGGGCAGCGTGGAATACCTGGGGCCGCATCACACGGTGCTGCAGCGGATCACCACGGCGGATCGGCGGGCGGATTACTACCGCTGGTGCGAGGCGGTGGGGATGGTGCCGCGTGATCTGCGTTAGGGCCTGCGGGAGCCCCGCCGGGCGGGGCACTCTATGAAGTGCAGGCAAGCACATGCCCCGCAGGATATTAGTAAAAAAGGCTCTAGCGCTTATAGATAATGCGTCAAGAGCTATCAAGTACAGAGCAAACCATTCAGCCCTTCCGTCGCGTTCTGATGGTGGACTGGAGCTGGAAGGCATGGCGCAGGCGCATCCCGGCTGGTGAGCCTTGCTCTGCGTGCCTTGCGCACCGGGGTGTAGAAGTGCTCGATCTAGTTGAACACATCGGACTTGGCTTCTTCCCATTTTTCGGTAGACCTTGCGGCTGAGCCGTTCGGTCTTCATGAATGAGAAGCAGCTCTCCATCGCGGCCGTTATTCGGCAGTCCCCGTGTCGGTTCATGTTGCAGGTTATGCCCTGTGAGCACATCAAGTCTTTGGATGTGTCCGGGAAACTGTGAAAGCCCAAGGCGATGGCTTCTGGACACGATTGCCGAGTCATCAATCTCACGTAGGGCCAAGCCACGATCTCCGATCAAGACCCTGGGCAGCTATCGAACGACCTACGCGTCAGGGCATACGCTGGCGAGCCGACTTCGAGTTTGATAGCACGCATGGCACCCAAGACCAGCGCCGAAAAAATCTCCAGGCCAGTCTGTTCATGGAACTAATACGCTGCTGAACCCAAACCGACCTGGATGCGATCTTAGTGCCGTGCATAAAGGTACCTTACCTCTTGCACCATGCGAGGTGTGTGGGTGCAATTTCCGGCGCTCTTTTTGCCAGTCACGAGCACGTCCGTTGCTTTACCACGAACCGATACATATAGGAATGAAACACGCCTTATATATCCGGGTTGTGAACGGAGTCTTCTACATCCCATTTCACTTAAGTTAACTCGAGCAAGATGGTGGGTAAGAAATATCGAACATAGATGAGCTTGGTTCAGGCGAAAGTAAACCCTATGCGCTCGTTGTCAAAATACCTTAGCGTATAGTCCGTTGATCACCCCATAATAGCCTCATCAAATTGACCCGGCGTAACTCTCAATTTCCTCGAAATTCCGCTCGAAAAATAAGCGCATTGCCTCTGCGCTTGTGTAAGCAGCATAGACTTGGTATGCATCATTTTTATCCTTTGATCCGAAATCACAAACACTCTTAAAGGCTATGGGGGTGGGGCGCGGTCGCGAAGCGCTATAGGCAGCTGCGTAAAGCCCGTAAATCTCCATTTCCAGACCAAACATACCACGATCCACATCCAGTAACTTGGTCAAAACATCTTCATCAGCGACTACAGCCGAACCTGATGCAACCGGGCCACAGCGGATATTAAGTTCGTTTTTGACGGGTGGCGCCGTAAATCCGGATTTAATACGCGCCATCGCAGTTCTATCGGAATTAAGTTGCTCGATGCGGTTGGCAATGTGCTCCGGAAGAGGGATGTCATGTGGAGATGCATTAAATTGAGGCCCTAGATCAGTAACTTTATGCTTCCCACTTTGCCAGTTCCAACTGGGGTTTGCTACAAGAACATCGCCTATATCAACTTTACCTTCAACCCCAGCGCATATACCTGTCATGCAGATAAATCGTGGGCGCAGAGTATAAATTGCTTTAGCAGCTAACAAAGCAGACGACACCAGTCCCATTCGCGGCGCTGACATTGCACAAACCGACACGACTCGGTGATTTAATGTAAATGAGCCACGTGTCATCCAAGTACTATCATCCAGCGGCTCTTCGCCGCTCCACGCCCAAGGCAATTTTTTCACGGCATCTAGTTCCGGTGTCCGCAAAGCCGTCACGATACAAATATCTATATCGTACTTCTGCGTTCGATTTGCCTGCGCAGAATCTCGGGTGTATTGAACCGCCCGACTAATACTTTGCTTCCAATCTTCGGAATTATCACTATATTGAATAATATTCCAGGATCGCTTGGAGAATTCGTCAATAGTTTCGTCGGGCAAGCCATTTATGGCTGTAAAGCCAATTATCCTAGTTGGTTTTTTGTATTGAGGTCTGGCATCGATTTCAATAAGCAAATTGACGGACGTTTCCGCTGAGGGGTCAGATATATTGTCTTTTGGAAATATTATATCCAAAAGAAGAATGTCGTAGTGATCGGTTTTCAGTTTTGATTTGACGTCATCGGCCGTGGTGGCGGTATCGATCTCCGCGTTTGTTACGTCACAATATTCATTCAAATGGCGCACCACCGCACGAATTTTTGCGTGCTCGTCATCAGCTATCAAAATTTTCAACGCAAATTCTCCCTATTGTTATAAATAACCCTAAGTTTTTCCATCCAATCATTGCTAAATGGCGTATATTGGACGACATCAAGTAAAAAATCGCCAAACTCCTCGCGCATCGAACCTCCGAGCTCTTGCAGACTGATAACTCGAGATTCATCCTCAAAAGATTGATATCCCGTAAGTACAACCGTAGGGATAGCAATATCCAATCTGTCTAGATTTCTCAATACATCTATTCCGCCAAAAGGTCGTGGAGTGCCCCCGCTTTCTGATTCATCTATATCAAAGGTTGGGAGGGACATGTCGAGAATCATTAAATCGGCATGACCACCCTCGCGGAAATAGTCCAGTGCAGCACGCACGCTCCTAGCACTTTCATACTCTGCCGACGGTAGTGAACGAAAGAAAACAATCAATTCATTAAGCTTCTGAGCCTCGTCCTCAACAATTAATATTTTCATTTCTTTTCCCCCTTTTCAGGAATGTAAACCGCCGCCAAGGGAATTTTTAAATTCAAGAAAAACATGGCATCCTTAATACCAAAATCTATTCCTCCTCCATGCTTCTTAAGAGCCAGTGCGGCGAGTTTTTTCAAACCCGACTTACCCTCAACCATCAGCTTCTCCGAGTAATTTTTATTATCAATATCATACCTTATGGTATTAATCGCATCACTGATGGAGGCTATGTCGCACTCTTGATCGATAAAATTGCTCGCCTTAATTGTTAATAGACCTTGTTCCGAAAATGCATCCACATCGACCTTGATTTCAACACCTCTATCAAAACCACAATGAGCACAGGCATTGTCAATCACAATCCAAAAAATATCAGACAGTTGGTACAACGCAGGAGCATGTACATCGATATTTCCGTTTGCATTCACAGTGACTCTGGGTTCAGCGCCCTTGCGAGCTGAAACGCACGCTTCAACAACGATATCCACAGCATCCTTCACGGAGTAAACGTGTGAATTCTCATCAATTGCACTTTTATTAAACCAAGTTACAACCTGATCTATCGCTTTGCTAGTTTCATTTTTTGCTTGAACGATGCTCGACTCTAATGCCAAATTTTCTTGCAAATCAAGAGAAGTTATTTCTTTAAGCAATTTTGCAAATAACGCACTCACCTCGCCACTAAATATAGACCCAACGCGCCTCTTAGCCGCTCCAAGAGAAGGCAACAATAGCTGCCAAAACAACTGAAAGCAGCTCGATACAAATGTTGGAAGATTTGAATCGGTAGAAACAAATCTACTTATAAGGTAGTAGGCCTTGCCGGATATCTGAACATCAAAAAGTGCTTCAGGGTAATTCTGCTTTCTTACGCGAAACATCTTTTCTTGAATTTCTTCAATCGCAGCATCAAAGTTCTTGCTGAACTCCTTCATCGCTTCTAGCGCAAGCAATTTTTTCCTAGCGTCCTCGTTGGCAAGTCGCTCAGACCAATAATCACTATATTGGTAGCTTCCATTGATTTTTTTTGTCAGGATATGGCTCTCGCTCAGCCCACCTCTAACTTGATTAGCAAATGCATTATGGCGAATGCGATGCCCCAAATATCGATCAAGACCGTGGTCTATATCATGCAGAAAGGCATCTTGCACGGATGCAAGCAATTCAAGAAGCAGGCTCGATCCCTCATTTTTAGGGACCTTGAAGACTTCACTATCTTCATCAGACTTTTCAATCGTTCTCAACACAGAGGTCAAATCAGCCAACGAGGGTTCCGTTGCAGTCTCGACGCTTTTGTAGCGATTCCAACGATCCACAAGATTTATAGATAATTTGTTTACCAGAGGGTCTTCGTCAACGTGAATTCGACTTCGATCAATGAGCGCAACCCCCTGGGCAATTCTTGACTTATGCAAAATGCCAAGAATTTCTGCATTGTATATTGATGCATTATCCTTGTCTGTATGAGCGAGCATCGAAAGTATATTCTTTCGCTCGTTATCCAGGTGTGCTGTTCCTTTTAGCGCGTGCAACATTTCCATGTTCTTCTGGATGCATAACACACTCATAAAGTAGTGATACTGCTTCAAAGACACTTGGCAGTCACTCATGCTCAATTGAGAAGGCACGCTTTTTTTACACTTGATCAGCAGATCTTCAATAGAATACTTTTTAAAAGCATCCAGCTCTGTTGAATCAATCGTTCGAGAAAATAGCTCTATGGCTATTGCGGTTTGCGTTAAATTGGCGCCTTTGGCAACAGCCTTCCACGGAAGTTTCTCATAAAAACTCCGGATCGGTAAGTTATCCAAGCGGACGTTAAAGTCCAAAGCCAGGCCTGCAATGGTTTTGGATACTTCGCCTGGATTTTGAAGGTAAATATTTACAATAGCTTTTGCAATCTCGAGCCATATAAATATAGGGGGCAATATCGCCTCAGACTCCAGGCTTTCACAAAACGCGAGGAAGCCCATCAGGCATTCCCGCTTTTGATTCCTTCTTAACTCCAGTAGTCGAACTATTGGTTCTAAGACGCCGGTTTTTGCCTGAGGTACTGCGAAGTGACGCGCTATGTCAATGTCAAGCTTTGTAAATGGAGCACCAAATTTTTCATGGCCGTCATCCACGTACAGCTGACACAGTTCTTCGAACAGGGCTTGGCTTTGAGGAAAGCAAGAAAAATTTAGGACCGCTTTGCGAAAATCATTATCTTGACCAGAGGAGGTGTGCCCTAGAAATTCACTTGCCAAGCAATTTCCGAAGAAGTCGCGAAGCGATTTCACTCGATAATCACCTCTAGGGCCTAGAGCGGCTCGACAGAATCCATATACCCTAAATAGGGCCAAACTTCTCCTTCCATGCTTCTGAAAACCCCTGGCAACCAACCGATATAGCTCTTTTGTTGACTTTGAACGAGTGACATCGATTCCAAGATCGTGCATATTGCCAATAGATAAATTACCTTGCTCGGAAAATATATCCTTGTTGCAGGCTAGTACCCTTTTTGCCTCAGCGCTTTGGGCCAAAGTGTCTGAAGAACTTAGAATCCTGTGCGTTGTGTATGCCAAATCGAATATAGTGTGATTTTCCTCCACTTGCAAAATCGCAGTTGCAGTAGATTCTTCAATAACATTATCCTTTAAGAGTCTGTACCGAATATATTTAGAAAAGCGTTTGTCCTTGAACTTGTCGGCACGCTTTTCAACTTGCTCTCGGTAACTGGCGAATGACAAGCGACTCTCATTTCTTATACTTACGAAATATATTATCAATCCAATGAGACCGCCTTTGCCCGCCCCTCGCATCGCTGCAGCAATTTTCTTCTGAGCCTCAACCCCATCTTTTAGTTGAGAGATGGATAACCTAAGTTCCACCAAGTGAACGGATGGCCCATAATGAGCCTCCAGTTCTTCGAGGACTTTTTCCGCGCCTGGCAAATCCCCTTCAAAAGCCTTCTTTTCAGCCAATGCACAGCCCGAGAAAAAAAATCTTAATTTCTCTTTGTGCGGGGACAGTCGCGCTTCTACCCATGACAAAGTTTTTGAAAAATCAGCCTCAGAGACTTCATAAAGATTGCTCAGGGATAAATAATCAGGCGCTACTGTTGGATCTACTCCTGGAGCTAGCGATGTGATCAGCTTTTCTGCCCATAGTACGTAGTCAGAGTATTGACTTGGAGGAATTTTCTTACCTGCCAAAATTAGAAGCTGCCTTATTTGACCTTTAAGGGTGTGCTTTGCAGTAGGTCCATTCTTTCTAAAATCGTGGCTTCGGCTCACTCCCAGCATGCCCCTAGTTAAATTTTGTAGATCAACAGATCGTTGCGTTTTCAAAACCATCTCCCTTGTAATCCGATTGCGCCCGAATACATATGACCTCCATAGGTCTGAAAATTTTTGGGTTTACCTTACCCCCGTAAAGTAAACCCTATGGTTGCATTTTGCAACAAGAGATGGTCAGTAGTGGCTTGGCAGCATTCGCAATTTGCATCCGCGCTTTGACGTACTACCGCAGACCGCGTGAAGTGCCGAGATAGCCGCAGCGAGCTATCTGGGGCACGCGAAAGCGTTGCCGAGGCCTGCTATGCGCTGCACGGAGGATGCGTGGCAAGGTCGTGCGCACCACCATCGGCGAGGCCAAGACGCCATGCCTGCTGGACCGCTTCAATCGGCAGTTCGGGGTCGAGAGTCCCACCAATTTTGGGTCAGCGACTTCACTTGCACCTCGCCTTGGCAGGGCTGGAGGTACGTGGCCTTTGTCATCGACGTGTTTACAACGCACTGGAGCCAAATTGATTCACCACCGGACTCCCTGAATAACCAAGGAAGTAGTCGAGTAGCCACGCTCGAGTGTTTATCGTTGTTCAACCACCATCTGTCCTTTTCATTTGCCGGGCTTTAAATGAATTTGGGTCGAAGTTCAGTCTTGCCCGGCCAAAGTAGACCGCATAGCATCCCTGTCAAGCACCCACCCGCCATGAGGTGTTGCACACAAAGACAGGAGACAAGCCTTGCCATCCACCCGCTGGAGTCACTGCGGCGCCGAAGATCTGGGCGTCTTGCAGACCATCTTCTGGTCCGCAGGCGCGTCGCGCAATGCACTCGCGCAGCGCTTGGCCTATTCCAAGAGCAAGGCCAACGCCATGGTGGCGGCCCTGCTGGACGAAGGCCTGCTCGACGAGGTGGGCCTGCAGGAGTCCTCTGGCGGCCGGCGGGCCGAAACCCTTCGATTGAGCGAAACCCTGGGCGTGGTGATTGGCGCCGACCTGGGCGCGACCAGCATGCAGGTGGCAGTGATGCGGCCCGACATGACGGTGCTGGCGCGGCACCGCGAGCCGATTGATGTGCGCCAGGGGCCGGGCGTGATCCTGGCGCGGGTGCGGGGGCTGATGCGCGAGTTGTTGGCGCGCTGCGGCATGCAGGCTTCGCAGGTGATCGCCATCGGCATGGGCGTGCCGGGACCGGTGGATTTTGAAAGCGGCCAGCTCGTCAACCCGCCGCTGATGCCCGACTGGGACGGCTTTTCGATCCGCGACTACCTGCGCGAGGCATTTGCCGCGCCGGTGTTTGTGGACAACGACGTGAACCTGATGGCGCTGGGCGAGCTGTGGCGGCTGCAGCGCAATCTGCCTAACTTTTTGGTGATCAAGGTCGGCACGGGCATTGGCTGCGGCATCGTGTGCCACGGGCAGGTGTACCGGGGCGCCAATGGGTCGGCCGGTGACGTGGGCCACATCTGCGTGGACCAGAGCGGGCCGCGCTGCCACTGCGGCAACCAGGGCTGTGTCGAGGCGATGGCGGCAGCGCCCGCCATGGCGCGCATGGCGATGGAGGCCGTGGAGCGTGGCGAGAGCGCGATGCTGGCCGAGCGCCTGCAGGCCACCGGCACGCTGACGACTGAAGACGTGGCCCAGGCCAGCAAGGCGGGCGATGTGGCGGCCAACGCAATCATTCAGCGCGCGGGTAGCCTGGTGGGGCAGATGCTGGCGTCCATCGTGAACTTCTTCAACCCGTCGCATGTGTTCATTGCGGGGCGGGTGACGGACATGGGGCCGCTGTTCCTCGCGTCGGTGCGGCAGAGCGTGTACCACCGCTCGCTGGCGCTGTCCACGCGGCACCTGGAGATTCAATACGCGCCGCTGGCCGACGATGCCGGTGTGGTGGGCGCGGGCGTGCTGGCCATGCAGCAGAGTCTGGCGCTGTCGCCGCGTTCACCTGTGCCTGCAACAGCGGGCAGTGCCGTGGGGGCCACACGATGAGCGTCGCTGTCGAGTTTCGCAATGTGACCAAGGAGTTCGGCCCGGTGCGCGTGCTGCACGGGGTGGGCTTTGCGCTGCAGCCGGGGCGTGTGTACGGCCTGCTGGGCGAGAACGGCGCGGGCAAGTCCACGCTGATGAAGATTCTGGCGGGGTACGAGAGCCCCACGACCGGCGAGGTGGTGGTGGACGGCGCGGTGCGCGCCCCCGGCGGCGGCTCGCGCGCGGCCGAGGCGCAGGGCATTGTGCTCATTCACCAGGAGTTCAACCTGGCGGACGATCTGACGATTGCGCAGAACATCTTCTTGGGCCACGAGATCAAGCGCGGCCCCTTCCTGGACGACAAGGCGATGCGCGAGAAGACGCGTGCCGCTCTGGCGCAGGTGGGCCTGCCGCTGGACCCGGACACGCGGGTCAAGAAGCTCATCGTGGCCGAGAAGCAACTGGTGGAGATTGCCCGGGCGCTGGCCCGCAATGCGCGCCTGCTCATCATGGACGAGCCCACCGCCACGCTGACCCCGGGCGAGACGGAGCGCCTGTTCACGCTGATGGCTGGCCTGAAGGCGGCGGGCGTGACCATCATCTACATATCGCACAAGCTCGATGAGGTGGAGCGCACCACCGACGAGGTGGTGGTGATGCGCGACGGCCTGCTGGTGGCGCGCGAGCCCACGGCCAGCGTGACACGGCGGCAGATGGCCAACCTGATGGTGGGCCGCGAGCTGGCGGATTTGTTTCCGCCCAAGCTGCCCGCGCCTGCGGGTGGCGAGCCGGCCATCCAGGTGCGCGGTCTCACGGTGCCGGGCTGGGCCGAGGACGTGAGCTTTGACGTGCGGCGCGGCGAGATTCTGGGCTTTGCGGGGCTGGTGGGCGCGGGGCGCACGGAGCTGTTCGAGGGCCTGTTGGGCCTGCGCCCGCGCTCGGCCGGCACGGTGGAGCTGGCGGGCAAGCCGGTGAATTTGAAAAGCCCGCGCGATGCGGCGCGCCACGGCCTCACTTACCTGAGCGAAGACCGCAAGGGCAAGGGCCTGCACGTGCACTTCAGCCTGCGGCCCAACCTGACGCTGATGGCGCTGGAGCGCTATGCCAAGCCCTGGCTCGACCCGGCGGCCGAGCAGGCTGCGCTGCGCGATGCGGTGCAGGAGTTCGGCATCCGCACCGGGTCGCTGGAGGTGCGCGCGTCGTCGCTGTCGGGCGGCAACCAGCAAAAGCTGGCGCTGGCCAAGGTGCTGCACCCCGGCCCCAGCGTGGTGGTGCTGGACGAGCCCACGCGCGGCGTGGACGTGGGCGCCAAGCGCGAGATCTATCACCTGGTGCAGCGCCTGGCAGAGCAGGGGCTGGCGGTGGTGGTGATTTCTTCCGAACTGATGGAGCTGATCGGCCTGTGCCACCGCGTGGCGGTGATGCGCGCCGGGCGGCTGCAGACCACGCTGCAAGAACCACATTTGACCGAAGAGGAGTTGATCGCACATGCCACAGGTACCCGCTGAAAACGCATCCACCGCAGCGGGCCGCCACGGCGGCGCCACGGCCTGGTGGGGCAAGCTGCACGGGCTGGGCCCGGTCATCGGGCTGGTGCTGCTGTGCATTGCCGGCACGCTGCTCAACAGCAACTTCGCCACCTACGACAACGTGATGAACGTGCTCACGCGCACAGCCTTCATCGGCATCATCGCGGTGGGCATGTGCTTTGTGATCATCTCGGGCGGCATCGATCTGTCGGTGGGGTCGATGGCGGCGCTGATCGCGGGCTCGGTCATCCTGTTCATGAACGCGATGGCGCCCGTGCTGGGCTCACCCATGGCGGCCGTGGTGGTGGGCATGCTGCTGGCGGTGGTGCTGGGTGCGGTGTTCGGGCTGGTGCACGGCCTCTTGATCACCAAGGGGCGCATCGAGCCCTTCATCGTGACGCTGGGCACGCTGGGCATCTTCCGCGCGTACCTCACGTACTTTTCGAACGGCGGGGCCATCACGCTGGAGAACGATCTGTCGGACATCTACAGCCCTGTGTACTACGCCAACCTGCTGGGTGTGCCGATTCCGGTGTGGATCTTCCTGCTGGTCGCTGTCATCGGCGGCGTGATCCTGAACCGCACGGCCTATGGCCGCTATGTGCAGGCCATCGGCTCCAACGAGCAGGTGGCGCAGTACGCGGCGGTGGACGTGCACAAGATCAAGATTCTGACGTACATGCTGCTCGGCGTGTGCGTGGGTATTGCCACGCTGCTGTACGTGCCGCGCCTGGGGTCCGCATCGCCCACCACGGGGCTGCTGTGGGAGCTGGAGGCGATTGCCGCCGTCATTGTGGGCGGCACGGTGCTCAAGGGCGGGGCGGGCAGCATCACCGGCACGGTGGTGGGGGCGATCCTGCTGTCGGTGATCAGCAATATCTTGAACCTGACCAGCATCATCAGCGTGTACCTGAATGCAGCGGTGCAGGGCTTCGTGATCATTGCCGTGGCCTTTATGCAGCGCGGCAAGAGGTGACGCAGGGGTCGGAACAACTTCGAGTTTTCCACCCACTCTTTGCGCGTATTTATTTTTCCAAGGTGTTCCCCAGTCGGCCAGGCTTTCATGGCCATTTTTCAGCAAAGCAATAGCAACAGGAGACAACGCATCATGAATAGCAAGACAACTTCTTCCTTCACCCGCCGCCTGGCCCTCTCGGCCGTGGGTGCCGCCGCCGCGCTGGCGTTGGCAGGCCCTGCGATGGCGCAGGCCAACAAGACGGTGGTGGGCGTGGCCATTCCGTCGGCCACGCACGGCTTCACCGGTGGCATCGTGTACTGGGCCAACCAGGCCAAGAAGGACCTGGAGAAGGCCCACCCCGGCCTGCAGGTCATCGTCAAGACCGCAGGCGGCGCGCCCGAGCAGGCCAACCAGCTGCAGGACCTGGTCACGGTGAACAAGATCAACGCCCTGGTCATCTTCCCGTTCGAATCGGCAGCGCTGACCAAGCCCGTGGCCCAGGTCAAGGCCAAGGGCGTCTACGTGACGGTGGTGGACCGCGGCCTGACCGACACCAGCGCGCAGGACGCTTATGTGGCCGGTGACAACACCGCGTTTGGCAAGATCCCCGCCGAGTACATCGCCAAGGCGCTGAACGGCAAGGGCAACGTGGTGGCCATGCGCGGCATTGCGACCACGCTGGACAACGAGCGCATGGACGCGTTCAACGCGGTGCTCAAGAACCACCCCGACATCAAGCTGCTGGACGCCAAGTACGCCAACTGGAATCGTGACGATGCCTTCAAGGTGATGCAGGACTACCTGACGCGCTTTCCGCAGATCGACGCGGTGTGGGCGGCCGACGACGACATGGCTGTGGGCGTGCTCAAGGCCATCGAGCAGGCCAAGCGCAAGGACATCAAGCTGGTGTTCGGCGGCGCGGGTGCCAAGGGCATGATCAAGACGCTGGCCGACGGCAGCAACCCGCTGATCCAGGCCAATGTGTCGTACAGCCCCAAGTTCATTTACGACTCGATCAAGCTCACGGCCGAGGCGCGCATCAAGGGCGAGAAGCTGCCTGCGACGACGATCATCCCGTCCGTGCTCATCACCAAGGAAAACGCGAAGAGCTTCTACTTCCCGGACTCGCCATTCTGATGGTGTTTTTGAGTCAAATAAGCCTCTAGCGCTTATCCATAAAGCGCAAGCAGCTATTGAAAATATAGCTGCTTGCCGCTTCGCACCTGCAACCCCACGCCCCTTGGGAGCCGCCATGCCAAGACCCGTCACCCTTTTCACCGGCCAGTGGGCCGACCTGCCGCTGGCAGAACTCGCGCCGCTGGCACGCAGCATGGGCTACGACGGCCTGGAGCTGGCCTGCTGGGGCGACCATTTCAACGTGCAGGAGGCGCTGTCGTCGCCCCAGTACGTCAAAGACAAGCACGCACTGCTGGCCCAGCACGGCCTGCAGTGCTTTGCCATCGGCAACCACCTGGTGGGCCAGGCCGTGTGCGACCTGATCGACGAGCGCCACCAGTCCATCCTGCCGCCGCATGTGTGGGGCGACGGCGAGCCCGAGGGCGTGCGCCAGCGCGCCGCCGCCGAGCTGGCCGACACGGCGCGCGCCGCCGCCAGGTTTGGCGTGAAGACAGTCACGGGCTTCACGGGCTCGTCGGTGTGGCATTCGATCTATGCGTTTCCGCCCACCACGCAGGCGTATTGGGACAAGGGGTTCGTGGACTTCGCGGACCGCTTCGGCCCCATCCTCGATGTGTTCGAGGAGCATGACATCAACTTCGCGCTGGAGGTGCACCCCACCGAAATCGCGTTCGACATCGCCTCGGCCGAGCGGGCGATTGCTGCAGTGGGCGGCAACAAGCGGTTCGGCTTCAACTACGACCCCAGCCACCTGGCCTACCAGGGCGTGGACTACATCAAGTTCATCCGCCAGTTCGCCGACCGCATCTACAACGCCCACATGAAGGACGTGTGGTGGGGCAAGGGCGACGGCACGGTGGGCACCTTCGGCGGGCACACCAGCTTTGGCGATGCGCGGCGCCACTGGGACTTTCGCAGCGTGGGGCGCGGGATGATCGATTTCGAATCCATCATCGTCGCGCTCAACGACATCGGCTACCAGGGCCCCCTCTCGGTGGAGTGGGAAGACAGCCGCATGGACCGCGTGCACGGCGCCACGGAGAGCGCGGCGTTCTGCAAGCGGCTCGACTTCAAGCCCGCGGCGGGCGCATTCGATGCCGTCTTTGCACGGGACAAGCAGGCCTAGCCGCGCTCCTCAAACCGACAACAACACACAGCGAGCAAAGGCTTTTCGTATGTCCAGTGAAAGAAAGCTCCGCTACGCCATGGTCGGCGGCGGCCACGGCGCCTTCATCGGTGCGGTGCACCGCAAGGCCATGGCGCTCGACGGCCAGTTCGCGCTGGTGGCCGGTGCGCTCTCGTCATCGCCCGAGCGGGCCCGCGCATCCGGCGCCGAACTGGGTCTGGCGGACGACCGCAACCACGGCAGCTGGCAGGACCTGCTGGCCGACGAGCTGCGCCGCAGCCCCGATGAGCGCATCGACCTGGTGAGCATCGTCACCCCGAACCACGTACACCACCCCGTGGCCCTGGCCTTTGTGCAGGCGGGCTTTCACGTGGTGTGCGACAAGCCGCTGGTGCACACCAGCGCGCAGGCCGAAGAGCTGGTGGCCGCCGTGAAGAAGGCGGGCACCGTATTCGGCGTGACCTACAACTACACGGGCTACCCGATGGTGCGCGAGGCCCGCCACCTGGTGCAAAGCGGCGCCCTCGGCGTGCTGCGCAAGGTCACCGTGGAATACAACCAGGGCTGGCTGGCCACGCCGGTGGAGCAGGGCGGCGGCAACAAGCAGGCCGACTGGCGGCTGGACCCGGCCCGCAGTGGCGCGGTGGGCACCATGGGCGACATCGGCTCGCATGCCGAGAACCTGGCCGCCACCGTCACCGGCCTGCGGCCCGAGGCGCTGTGCGCCGACCTCACCACCTTTGGCGCAGGCCGCCAGCTGGACGACGACGCACAGCTGCTGCTGCGCTACGCGGGCGGTGCACGCGGCGTGATCGTGGCGTCGCAGGTGGCGGCGGGGCTGGAGAACGATGTGCGCCTGCAGGTGTCCGGCACGCTGGGCACGCTGGTGTGGCGGCAGGAGGACCCGAACCACCTGGTGCATTCGCCGGTGGACGGGCCGCGCCGCATCCTCACGCGCGGCTCGCCCTGGCTCAGCGAATCGGCGTTGCGCGCGGGGCGCATTCCGGCCGGGCACCCCGAGGCTTTCATCGAAGCGTTTGCCAACGTCTACCTGGGCGTGGCGGCGGACATCCGCGCCTGGGCGTCGGGCAGAACCGCCAGCGCGCTGGAGGCCGATTACCCGCGCGTGGAAGACGGGGCCGAGGGCGTGCGCTTCATCGAGAAGGTGGTGGAGTCCGCCGCGAGCGAGCGCAAGTGGACGGCGCTGGCTGGGTAGGCGGGCGGGCAGGCCGGTGGAGGGGGATGGCACAGGGCAGAATCACCCGATGACCTCCGAGAAAGACAAGATGATCTCCGGCGCGCCGTACATGGCCGCCGACCCGCAGCTGGTCGCCGACCGCCTGCGCGCCCGCCAGTTGTGCCACGCCATCCACCACGCGCCTGCGGCGGATGCTGCCGCGCTGCAAGCCCTGCAGGCGCAGCTGCTGCCGGGCCAGCCCGGCAGCGTGCAGATCACGCCACCGTTTCATTGCGACTACGGCTACAACATTTTTCTGGGTGAAGGCGTGTACTTCAACTTCAACTGCGTGGTGCTCGACGGCGCGCCGGTGCGCATCGGGGCCCGCACGCTGTGCGCGCCGGGCGTGCAGATCTACACCGCATCGCACCCCTTGTCGCCCGAAGAGCGCGCGACCGGCGTCGAGCTGTGCCTGCCCGTGACCATCGGCGAGGACGTGTGGATTGGCGGCGGCGCCATCATCTGCCCCGGCGTGACGATTGGCGATGGTGTGGTGATCGGCGCGGGCAGCGTGGTCACCCGCGACGTGCCGGCGCGGGTGCTGGCGGCGGGCAACCCGTGCCGGGTGGTGCGGCCGCTCGACCCGCTGGTGGCCTGAGGCGACCCGGCGAACCCGTGCGGTCGCCCGCACGGCGGCTTACTGGGCGTTGGCCAACTGGAACCGCTGGTCGAAGTTCATCTTGCCCAGCACGCGCAGCGCGGCGGTGCGCGTGGCGGCATCGACCTTGCTGATGTCCAGGCTGTAGCGCCTGGCGGTGGACACCACGTCCACGCACTTGTGCCCCCATTGCACGGCCACCAGCAGGGTGGCGCGCTGGCCCGCCTCCACGCCGCCCACGGAGACGCCGCGCTGTTCGGGCCGCAGCATGAATTCCAGGTGGGGCGTGCGCGTGAGCGTGAGGCGACTGGCTCCCACGGGGCCCAGCGCGAACGAGACGACCCAGTCGTCTTCATCTTCCACGGTCAGGAACGGGACATGCTGGGGTGCTGCCATGGTGGGCGTCGGGTGGGGTGGAAAAGGCCTCGCGGGGCCAGGCTGGTAGCGCTGCCCCGGTTGCGGACGGCCGCCAGTATGCCGTTGCAAGAGCTGTGCCGAGGGCGGGAGAACCCGAGGTTGGGCCTTTCCAACGCGGCGGCGGCCTGTCAGTTTGCTGCAAGCAAGGGCATGCGCCGCAGGGCGGGTGCCCTGGAGGCCAGGGAACCCGGTGAAAAAGGGGTGTTTTGGTAAAACTGGCCGCAAGTGCTTGATGTGTAAGTGCTGGCAGCTACTGTTTTGATAGCATCGTGGGTGCGGACGGCTCTCGGGCCATCGCCGAGGCCAGGGCGCCCACGGTGGCCAGGGCGGCTTCAAAGCGGCTTTGCGCGGGGTGCCCGTAGTTGATGCGCACACAGTTCGCAAAGCGCCGGTCCGCCGAAAAGATCTGTCCTGGTGCCAGGCTGATGCCCTGCTGCAGTGCCTGGCGGTGCAGTTGCAGGGCATCGATCTGCGGGGGCAGCTCCACCCACAGGAAGTACCCGCCCTCGGGCTGCGCGACCCGCGTACCCGGTGGGAAATGCCGGGCCACCGCCGCCAGCGCCGTCGCCTGCTGCTGCGCCAGGCTGCGGCGCAGCTGGCGCAGGTGCCGGTCGTAGCCGCCCTGGGCCAGGTACTCGGACAACGCCTGCTGCGACGGCGTGGCGGCCGAGAGCGTGGTCATGAGCTTGAGGCGCTGCACCGCCGTGGCAAAGTGGCCCGCCGCCACCCAGCCCACGCGGTAGCCGGGTGCCAGGCTTTTGCTGAACGAGCTGCAGTGCATCACCAGGCCTTCGCCGTCAAAGGCCTTGGCCGGGGGCGGGCGGTGGGGGGCGAAGTGCAGTTCGCCATACACGTCGTCCTCGATCAGCGGGATCTGGTGGCGCGCGAGCAGGGCCACGAGTTCGCGCTTCTTGTCCTCGGGCATCAGGCTGCCCAGCGGGTTCTGGAAGCTGGGCATCAGCCAGCAGGCCTTGACGGGCTGGTGCGGGGGCTGGCGCGCCAGGGCTTCGGCCAGCGCGGTCAGGTCGATGCCGTCGCGCGGGTGGGTGGCCACCTCCAGCGCCTGCAGGTTCAGCCGCTCCAGCGCCTGCAGCGCGGCGTAGAAGGTGGGCGATTCGACCACCACGACGTCGCCGGGGCGGGTGACGGCCTCCAGGCAGAGGTTGAGCGCCTCCATCGCGCCGTTGGTGATGATGATCTCCTGCGCGTCCACGGCCATGCCGTGCAGGCCGTAGCGCAGCGCGATCTGCTGGCGCAGGCGCTCGTCGCCGGGCGGCAGGCTTTGCACGATGCTCCAGGGGTCGAGCTTGCGCATGCCGCTGCACAGGCAGCGCGCCAGGCGCTCCAGCGGAAACAGCTCCAGCCCCGGGAAGGCCGAGCCCAGGGGCACCAGGTCGCGGTCGCGCGCCAGGCCCAGCACCTCGAACACCAGGTCGCTGATGGCCACGCCGGTGGAGGTGTGCGCCGGCTGCGAGGGCAGGGGCTCGGCGGGCCGGGACTCGGCGACCGGCAGCCGGGCGCTCACGTAGTAGCCCGAGCGCGGGCGCGCATGGATCAGGCCCTGGGCCTCCAGCAGGTAGTACGCCTCGAACACGGTGGACGGGCTGATGCCGCGCGTGCGGCTGGCCTCGCGCACCGAGGGCACGCGGTCGCCCGGGCGCAGCGCGCCGCTGTGGATGAGCTGGGCAATGGCGTCGGCGTGGCGTTCGTAGCGTTTCATGGGGGCTGGGGTTGATCCAGGGCAAACTGATCTGTATTTTTAACTAGAAACTGAATCTGTACTGTTTTTGGGGCGGGGCGTAGAGTGGTGGCATGTGCTGGTGTCTGTCGCGATGTGTGCGGGCCGGCCGCTTCCCTACTGATAAAACCCCATGATCGATTGCCTGCGCAGCCTGCTGCGCCCTGTTTCCCGCCTGGCCGGCGCTTCTGCCGCGATGGCGCTGGCGTGGAGTGCTGGCGCCTGGGCCCAGTCCGTGCCTCGCCCTGCGGCGGCTGCGGCGGCCCCGTCCGCCACGGTGTCCGCGTCGTCGATGTCCTCGCGCGTGCTGGCCTGCACGGCCTGCCACGGCAAGGAAGGCCGCGCCACGCCCGACGGCTACTTTCCGCGCATCGCCGGCAAGCCGGCCGGTTACCTGGCCAACCAGCTGCTCAACTTCCGCGACGGGCGGCGCAGCTATCCGCAGATGACCTACCTCATCGAGCACCTGACGGACGACTACCTGCGTGAAATGGCCGAGCACTTTGCCGTGCAGGACCTGCCGTACCCGCCGCCGCCCGCACCCCAGGCGCCGGCCGCGGCGCTGGAGCAGGGGCGAGTGCTGGTGCAGCAGGGCGATGCCGCGCGCCGCATTCCGGCCTGCGTGTCGTGCCACGGCAGCGCCATGACGGGCGTGGCGCCGTCCATCCCGGGCCTGCTGGGCCTGCCGCGCGACTACCTCAACAGCCAGCTGGGCGCCTGGAAGACCGGCCAGCGCCGCGCGCATGCGCCCGACTGCATGGCCGACATCGCCCGCCAGCTCACGCCCGACGATGTGAGCGCCGTGTCCGCCTGGCTGGCCGCCCAGCCCGTGGCAGGGGGCGGCAAACCCGCCCGCACGCTGCCCGCCCCCATGCCCGCCCGCTGCGGCGGCGTGGCCGAGGTGCCCGTGGCGGCCGCTTCCGGCGCGGCGCGCTGAGAGGGATGTCATCCATGAAACGCATCCTCTGGACGATTTCTTCCGTGCTGGCCGCCCTGGGCATCACGGCCGCCGCACTGGTCACCCTGAACCTGCGCGGCGAAGAGCCGCTGCCCGGCGCCGAGACGCTGCAGGGCACGCCCGCGCTGGTGGCGCGCGGCGAGTACCTGGCCCGTGTCGGCAACTGCATGGCCTGCCACACCACCCAGGGCGGCGCGCCGTTCGCGGGCGGGCGCGGCATCGAGACGCCGTTCGGCGTGGTGCACAGCTCCAACCTCACGCCCGACAAGGCGCAGGGCATCGGCAGCTGGACCTCGGCCGAGTTCTGGCGCGCCATGCACCATGGCCGCAGCAAGGACGGGCGCCTGCTGTACCCCGCCTTCCCGTACCCCAACTACACCCAGGTCACGCGCGAGGATTCCGATGCCATCTTTGCCTATCTGCAAAGCGTGCCCGCCGCCGCCGAAGCCAACCGGGCGCATGCGCTGCGTTTCCCGTACAACACGCAGGCGGCGCTGGGCGTGTGGCGCGCGCTGTTTTTCACCCCGGGCACACCCCGGCCCGAGCCCGCACAGACGGCCGAGTACAACCGGGGCGCCTACCTGGTCAACGGCCTGGGCCATTGCACCGCCTGCCACACGCCACGCAACGCGCTGGGCGCCACCACGGATGCCAAGGCCTTCACCGGCGGGCTGATTCCCGTGCAGAACTGGTATGCCCCCGCGCTCAACGCGGCGGCCGAGGCGGGCGTCAAGGAATGGCCCGCCGAGGACGTGGTGGCCTTGCTCCAAACCGGGGTGGCCCCGCACGGCTCGGTGCTGGGCCCCATGGCCGAGGTGGTGTTCCGCAGCACGCAGTACCTGACCGATGCCGACGCGCGCGCTATGGCGGTATACCTGCAGGCCTTGCCGCAGCAGGGCGGCCCCGCGCCCGCAACGCCGCCCGCGCCGCCCTCCGCGGCCATGTCCCGGGGCGCGAAGGTGTATGAGCAGCAGTGCGCGCAATGCCATGGCGACGCGGGGCAGGGCGAGCCTGGGGCGTTCCCCGCGCTGGCCGGCAACCGCGCGGTCACGCTGGCCGATCCCACCAACCTGGTGCGCGTGGTGCTGCAGGGCGGCTACCTGCCCGCCACCGCCGGCAACCCGCGTCCGCACGGCATGCCCCCGTTCCAGCAGACCCTGTCGGACGAGGAAGTGGCGGCGGTCGCCACCTTCGTGCGCAACAGCTGGGGCAACCAGGCGCCCGGTGTGGGTACCATCGAGGTCTACCGCGCCCGCGAGCGGCGCGGCATGTAGACCCAGACCCGGCCCCGGGAGGGCCTCTGCGCAGGGCCGCAGGGGTTCCCCGGCCGGAATGACCCAGGAGTTACGCTGATGGAAAGTCCGGCCGTGTTGCCCGATCCCGCCTCAGGGGCGCCCCCGCAGGCCGCCGCTGGCGGTTGGTGGGCTGTATGCCTGTGCGCGGGCTGGTGCGGCACCTGCCGCGACTACCGCCCCCTGTTCGACGAACTGGCCCGGGCGAACCCCGGGGTGCGGTTCGAATGGGTGGACATCGAGGACGAGTCCGAGATCGCGGGGGACCTGGATGTGGAGACTTTTCCCACACTGCTGATCGGCCGCGGCGCCAGCGCGCTTTTTCTGGGGCCGCTGCTGCCGCAGGCGCCAGTGCTGGCCCGGTTGCTGGGCAGCCTGCAGGCGGGCGCGCGCAATGCGTCGGCGGCCGGTGGCGAGGCGCAGGGCGTGTTCGAGCGCGTGCGCGCGGCGCGCGGCGCCCAGGACGACTAGGACGACGAGGACGACGAGGACGACGAGGACAAATCGGCTGGGCAGGCGGGGCGCAGCAGCGCACCTTTCTGCCGGAAACGCCGCTGGCCGCACAGGCGCCGGATTTTTGTGCCGGCGGGGCCCCTGCCGGCGGGTTCAGAAGGCAGTTTGACCACAGTCCATCTTTGCAAATCAAGGCGTTACACGCTACAATATGAATCTCACGACCAAACGGGCGGGTACCAACCGCCCGTTTTTTTTGGTCGAATGCTTTTGGAGCTCGAAGCTGTCGGGGAAGGTCTCCGGGGGTTATCGGGTTTTTTGTTTTGGACTTACGCAAACAAGGGCGCACAGGAAGTGCTCCCACCATGGGGTCGGCGACTCGCCGGATCCCGATTTGCGTCAGTCGTGTTGTTTTCCGGGATTGAACTGAACACGTGGCATTACAGCAAGTCGTTGAACAAATTGTGACGGGCCTGGGATATGACCTGGTGGAGATCGAACGCTCTGCCGGTGGTCTGCTGCGCATCACCATTGACTTGCCCTGGGTGCAGCCGCCCGCCGACGCGCCGGTCCCGGCGCTGGATCAGTTTGTCACCGTCGAAGACTGCGAAAAGGTCACGCGCCAGCTGCAATTTGCGCTGGAGGTCGATGGCGTCGAGTACAAGCGCCTGGAAGTGTCTTCCCCCGGTATCGACCGCCCCTTGCGCCACGAGCAGGACTTCGTGCGCTTCGAGGGCTCGGTCATCGACATCACCCTGAAGGCGCCCATCGGCGCCGCAGCGGCGGGGCAGGTCAATGCCACCCGCAAGAAATTTCGCGGCACGCTGGAGCGGGCCGAAGCTGGAGGCTGGCAGATCGTCTGGAGCGACGAGCCGCCGGTCAAGCCGGGCCAGAAGGTGAGCAAGAAACGCGTTCCGGCGCCGCTGCAGGCGCTGGGTTTTACCCTGGATGAGGTGCGGGACGTCCGTCTGGCGCCCATCGTGGATTTCAAGGGGCGTGGAGGCAAGGCCGGGCCGGCGTCCGCCTGAGTGGCTGAATGAATTGGGGTGGGTGGCCGCAGCGCGCGGACCCTGCCCTCGGGTGATTGAAACAGGAGAGTCGTCGCATGAATCGCGAATTGTTGATGTTGGTTGAGGCCATTTCGCGCGAAAAGAACGTTGAGCGTGATGTGGTCTTGGGCGCCGTGGAGTCGGCCTTGGCCCAGGCTACCAAGAAGCTGTACCAGGGCGAGGTGGACATTCGCGTGTCCGTCGATCGCGACAGCGGCAACTATGAGACTTTCCGCCGCTGGCTGGTCGTGCCCGATGACGCGGGCCTGCAGAATCCCGAAGCCGAAGAGCTGCTGATGGATGCGAAGGACCGCATTCCCGACATCGAAGTCGGCGAGTACATCGAAGAGGGTGTCGAGTCCGTGCCGATCGGCCGCATCGGCGCCATGGCCGCCAAGCAGGTCATCCTGCAGAAGATCCGTGACGCCGAGCGCGAAATGCTGCTCAACGACTTCATGTCGCGCGGCGAGCGCATCTTCACCGGCACCGTCAAGCGCATGGACAAGGGCGACATCATTGTCGAGTCCGGCCGTGTGGAAGGCCGCCTGCGCCGCAGCGAGATGATCCCCAAGGAAAACCTGCGCAGCGGCGACCGCGTGCGGGCAATGATCATGGAAGTGGACCTGACCCTGCGCGGCGCGCCCATCATCCTGTCGCGCTCGGCCCCCGAGTTCATGATCGAGCTCTTCCGCCAGGAAGTGCCCGAGATCGAGCAGGGCCTGCTGGAGATCAAGTCCTGCGCCCGCGACCCCGGCTCGCGCGCCAAGATCGCCGTGCTGTCGCACGACAAGCGCGTGGACCCCATCGGCACCTGCGTCGGCGTGCGCGGCACCCGTGTGAACGCGGTGACCAACGAACTCGCCGGCGAGCGCGTGGACATCGTGCTGTGGTCAGAAGACCCCGCCCAGTTCGTGATCGGCGCGCTGGCGCCCGCCAACGTGTCCTCCATCGTGGTCGATGAGGAAAAGCACGCCATGGACGTGGTGGTGGACGAGGAAAACCTCGCCATCGCCATCGGCCGCGGCGGCCAGAACGTGCGCCTGGCGTCCGATCTGACCGGCTGGAAGATCAACATCATGGACGCCGCCGAAAGCGCGCAGAAGCAGGCGAACGAGACCGACACGGCCCGCAAGCTGTTCATGGAAAAGCTGGATGTGGACGAGGAAATCGCCGACATCCTGATCTCCGAAGGCTTCAACAGCCTCGAAGAAGTGGCCTATGTGCCGCTGCAGGAAATGCTGGAGATCGAAAGCTTCGACGAAGACACCGTCAACGAGCTGCGCGCCCGCGCCAAGGATGCGCTGCTCACGATGGAAATCGCCCGCGAGGAAAGCGTGGAAGAGGTCTCCCAGGACCTGCGCGACCTCGAAGGCCTCACCCCCGAGCTGATTGCCAAGTTGGCTGAAGGCGGTGTGCATACACGTGACGACCTGGCCGATCTGGCCATTGATGAACTGACCGACCTGACCGGACAGTCTGAAGAAGAAGCCAAAGCCTTGATCATGAAGGCGCGCGAACACTGGTTCGCGGGGCAAGAGTAAAGGTCAGGGAGGCACGAACCACATATGTCCAGTAATACTGTCGCCGAGTTTGCAACCGAACTCAAAAAATCGCCTGAAACCCTGCTCGACCAGCTCAAGGCTGCGGGCGTGGGCAAGGCTGCCCCCTCCGACGCGTTGACCGAGTCGGACAAGCAAAAGCTGCTTGCCTATCTGCAGGCCAGCCATGGCACGGCTTCGGCCGACCGCAAGAAGATCACGCTGGTGAAGAAGTCCACCAGCGAGATCAAGCAGGCCGATGCCACGGGCAAGGCCCGCACGATCCAGGTGGAAGTGCGCAAGAAGCGCACGTTCATCCAGCGCGATGAAGGTGCCGAGGCGTCTGCAGAAACCCATGCGCCCGTGGCGGCGCAGGAGGCTGCTGTTTCCAGCGAGGATCTCGAGCTGTCCCGCCGCGAGGAAGAAGCGCGCCGCCAGGCCGAGCTGATCCGCCGCCAGGAGGCGGAGCTGGCCGAGAAGCGCGCTGAACGCGAAGCCCGTGAAAAGCGCGAACGCGAAGCCGAGGAGCGTGCTGCCGCCTACGCTGCGCAGGAAGCCGAAAAGAAGGCCCAGGCCTCTGCCGTCAAGCAGGAAGCGACCCGCGAGCAGGCCGCTGAAACCGCTGCGCGCAGCGCCGCCCAGGCCGAAGCGCGCGAAAAGGCTGCTGCCGAGTCCAAGGCCCGCTCCGACGAGGAAGCCGCGCGTGCGGCCGATCTGGATGCCCGCCGCCGCAAGGCCGAAGCCGAGGCCGCGGCCATTCGCTCCATGATGGCCACGCCCAAGAAGGCGGTCATGGTGGCCAAGAAGCCCGAGGAACCCAAGCCCGTGGCCAAGCCCGCCGCGGTGGGCGATGCCAAGAAGGGCACGCTGCACAAGCCGGCCGTGGGCACGGGTGTGGCGCGTGCGGGGGCTCCGGCCGCCGCCGGCGCAGGCGCGCCCGGCGCCGGCAAGGAAGTGAAGTCGGCCAAGCTGTCCTCCAGCTGGGCCAATGACACCGCCAAGAAGAAGGAAATCAAGACCCGCGGCGACAGCAGCGGCGGTGTCGGCCGCAACAACTGGCGTGGTGGCCCGCGTGGCCGCCGTGGTGACAACCGCGACCATCGCGACGACCACCAGCAGTCCGCACCGGTCGAGGCGCGCATCATTGAAGTGCATGTGCCCGAGACCATCACGGTGGCAGAACTGGCCCACAAGATGTCGATCAAGGCGTCCGAAGTGATCAAGGCGCTGATGAAGATGGGCCAGATGGTCACCATCAACCAGCCGCTGGACCAGGACACCGCCATGATCGTGGTGGAAGAGCTGGGCCACAAGGCGGTGGTGGCGGCGCTGGACGATCCGGAAGCCTTCACCGACGACGATTCGACGCAGCAGAACGCAGAGTTGTTGCCGCGCGCCCCGGTCGTGACCGTCATGGGCCACGTCGACCACGGCAAGACCTCGCTGCTGGACTACATCCGCCGCGCCAAGGTCGCTGCGGGCGAAGCCGGCGGCATCACGCAGCACATTGGTGCCTACCACGTGGAAACACCGCGCGGCATGGTGTCGTTCCTCGACACCCCGGGTCACGAGGCCTTCACGGCCATGCGTGCCCGCGGTGCCCAGGCCACGGACATCGTGATCCTGGTGGTGGCGGCCGATGACGGCGTCATGCCCCAGACCAAGGAAGCCATCAAGCACGCCAAGGCGGCGGGTGTTCCTATCGTGGTGGCCATCACCAAGGCCGACAAGCCCGATGCCAACCCAGACCGCGTCAAGCAGGAGCTGGTGGTCGAAGAGGTGGTGCCGGAAGAATACGGTGGCGATTCGCCGTTCGTGCCGGTGTCTTCCAAGACCGGCATGGGCATCGACACGCTGCTCGAGCAGGTGCTGCTGCAGGCCGAAGTGCTGGAACTCAAGGCACCGGTCGATTCGCTGGCCAAGGGCCTCGTGATCGAAGCGCAGCTCGACAAGGGCCGCGGCCCCGTGGCGACCGTGCTGGTGCAGTCCGGTACCCTCAAGGTGGGCGACATCGTGCTGGCAGGCCAGACCTATGGCCGCGTGCGCGCCATGCTGGACGAAAACGGCAAGGTGGCCAAGACGGCGGGTCCGTCGATCCCGGTGGAAATCCAGGGCCTGACGGAAGTGCCGCAGGCCGGCGACGAATTCATGGTGCTCACGGACGAACGCCGTGCCCGCGAAATCGCCACCTACCGTGCCGGCAAGTTCCGCAACACCAAGCTGGCCAAGCAGCAGGCTGCGAAGTTGGAGAACATGTTCGCCGACATGACGGCAGGCGAAGTGAAGATGTTGCCCATCATCGTCAAGGCCGATGTGCAGGGTTCGCAGGAAGCGCTGGCGCAGTCGCTGCTCAAGCTGTCGACCGACGAAGTCAAGGTGCAACTGGTGTACGCCGCAGTGGGCGCCATCAGCGAGTCGGACATCAACCTGGCGATCGCCTCCAAGGCCATCGTGATCGGCTTCAACGTGCGGGCCGATGCCGGTGCGCGCAAGCTGGCCGAGGGCAATGGCGTCGATCTGCACTACTACAGCATCATTTACGACGCTGTGGACGAGCTGCGCGTGGCCATGTCCGGCATGCTGGCCCCCGAGCAGCGCGAGGAGATCATCGGCACGGCCGAGATCCGCACGGTGTTCGTGGCCACCAAGATCGGCACGATTGCCGGTTCGTACATCACCTCGGGCATGGTCCATCGCAACGCACGCTTCCGCCTGCTGCGCGACAACGTGGTGGTCTACACGGGCGAAGTCGATTCGATCAAGCGCCTCAAGGACGATGTCAAGGATGTCAAGGAAGGCTTCGAGTGCGGTATCAAGCTCAAGAACTACAACGACATCAAGGAAGGCGATCAACTCGAATTCTTTGACATCAAGGAAATCGCGCGGACGCTGTAAGGCATCGGTGACGACGACATGGCTGCGAAGAAATCTTCCACCCCCAACCGCGCCTTCAAGGTCGCCGACCAGATCCAGCGCGATCTGACGGAGCTGATCGCGCGCGAGTTGAAAGACCCGCGCGTGGGCATGGTGACGCTGCAGGGCGTGGAGGTGACTCCGGACTACGCCCATGCCAAGGTGTTCTTCAGCCTGCTGACGGGCGACCCTGTGGAGACACAGGCGGCGCTCAACCAGGCTGCGGGTTTCCTGCGCAACGGCTTGTTCAAGCGCCTGCACATCCACACGGTGCCCACGCTGCACTTCGTGTTCGACCGCACCTCCGAGCGGGCGGCCGACATGAATGCCTTGATTGCCAAGGCTGTCTCTTCCCGCGCAAAAGAGGATTAGCCATGCAGCCAGCGCCACGCACCAGGGTGCAGCGGCGCCCTGTGCATGGGGTGTTGCTGCTCGACAAACCGCTCGGCCTTTCGAGCAACGACGCCTTGCAAAAGGCGAAATGGCTCCTGCGCGCCGAAAAGGCGGGCCATACCGGCACGCTCGACCCGTTGGCCACCGGCGTGCTGCCCCTGTGTTTTGGCGCGGCCACCAAGTTCAGCCAGCTGCAGCTCGACGCGCCCAAGACCTATGAGGCCCTGGCGCTGCTGGGAGCGACGACGACGACCGGCGATGCCGAGGGCGATGTGGTGCAGCGCTGCGATGTCGACCCTGCCCAGCTCACCCCTGAGCGTCTGGCGGCGGTGCAGCAGCAGTTCACCGGCCCCATCCGCCAGGTGCCGCCCATGCACAGCGCGCTCAAGAAGGATGGCAAGGCGCTGTATGAATACGCCCGTGCGGGCATCACCGTGGAGCGCGAGGCGCGCGACGTGGTCATTCACGCACTGAAATTGACGCTGGTCCAGACAGATCAAGCGCAAAGCGCTATCAAAATAGTAGTGACCTGCAGCAAAGGCACCTACATCCGTACCCTGGGGGAAGACATTGGCGCCGCCCTGGGCTGCGGGGCGCACCTGACCTTTCTGCGCCGCATCGATACCGGCGGGATCGGCGTGGAGCGCTGCGTCACGCTGGCACAGCTGGAAGCCATGCCCGAGGCCGAACGGCTGGCCAGCCTGGAAGCTCCCGAGTCGCTGCTGGCGCAACACGTGCGTGTCACGCTGGACGGTGAGAATGCAGCCCGATTCCTGTCGGGCGTGCGTCGCCGTGGCAACTGGCCCGATGCCAGTGCCGTGGCGGTGTTTGGCGAGAATCCCCCGGCGCTGCTGGGGGTGGGCCACATCGTGGGCGGGGAGCTGGTGCCGGACAGGCTCCTGAGTCCGCTGGAAATTCAACAAATTTTGGAAAGCACGCCGCATTCCGCGTCCATGGCGCACAGCGGCATATTGGAAAAACTATGACTAAACAAATCCGCAATATCGCCATCATTGCCCACGTTGACCATGGCAAAACCACCATGGTCGACCAGCTGCTGCGCCAGTCCGGCACCTTCGCCGACCACGAAAAGGTCGTCGATACCGTGATGGACAACAACGCCATCGAAAAAGAGCGCGGCATCACCATCCTGGCCAAGAACTGCGCCGTGAGCTGGAAGGGCACGCACATCAACATCGTGGACACCCCCGGCCACGCGGACTTCGGCGGCGAAGTGGAACGCGCCCTGTCCATGGTGGACAGCGTGGTGCTGCTGATCGACGCGCAAGAGGGCCCCATGCCCCAGACGCGTTTCGTGACCAAGAAGGCCCTGGCCCTGGGCCTGCGCCCCATTCTGGTCGTGAACAAGGTGGACAAGCCGGGTGCCAATCCCGACAAGGTCGTTAACGCAGCGTTCGACCTGTTTGACAAGCTTGGCGCCACCGACGAGCAGCTCGACTTCCCCGTGGTGTACGCCTCGGGCATCAACGGCTGGTCGTCGCTCGAAGAAGGCGCGCCCGGTGAGCAGTGGGGCCCCGACATGTCGGCCCTGTTCGACACCATCCTCAGCCACGTGCCCCCGAACACGGGCGACCCGGCTGCCCCGCTGCAACTGCAGATCTCGGCGCTGGACTTCTCCAGCTTCGTGGGCCGCATCGGCGTGGGCCGCATCAGCCAAGGCACCTTGAAGCCCATGATGGACGTGGTCGTCATGGAAGGCCCCGACGGCAAGGCCGTCAAGGGCCGTGTGAACCAGGTGCTGACCTTCCAGGGCCTGGACCGCATGCAGACGCCCATGGCCGGCCCCGGTGACATCGTGCTGATCAACGGCATCGAGGACATCGGCATCGGCGTGACCGTGACCGACCCTGCCAATCCCGCACCGCTGCCCATGCTGAAGGTGGACGAGCCCACGCTGACCATGAATTTCTGCGTGAACACCAGCCCGCTGGCCGGCCGCGAAGGCAAGTTCGTGACCAGCCGCCAGATCTGGGACCGCCTGCAAAAGGAACTGCAGCACAACGTGGCCCTGCGCGTGAGCGAGACCGACGAGGAAGGCATCTTCGAAGTGATGGGCCGGGGCGAACTGCACCTGACCATCCTCTTGGAAAACATGCGCCGTGAAGGCTACGAGCTCGCCGTGTCCAAGCCGCGCGTGGTGTTCAAGGAAATCAACGGCGAGAAGTGCGAGCCCATTGAGCTGGTGACGGCTGACATCGAAGAAGGCCACCAGGGCGGTGTGATGCAGGCCCTGGGTGAGCGCAAGGGCGAGCTGGTGAACATGGAGCCGGACGGCCGTGGCCGTGTGCGCCTGGAGTACCGCATTCCGGCGCGTGGCCTGATCGGCTTCACGAACGAATTCCTGAACCTGACGCGCGGCTCCGGCCTCATCAGCAACATCTTCGACAGCTATGAGCCGCACAAGGGCGACATCGGCGGCCGCAAGAACGGCGTGCTGATCTCGATGGACGACGGCGAGATCTTCACCTACGCCCTGGGCAAGCTGGACGACCGTGGCCGCATGTTCGTGAAGGCGAACGACCCCGTGTACGAAGGCATGATCGTCGGCATCCACAGCCGCGACAACGACCTGGTGGTGAACGCCACGCGCACCAAGCAGCTGACCAACTTCCGCGTGAGCGGCAAGGAAGACGCGATCAAGATCACGCCCCCGATCGACCTCACGCTGGAATACGGCGTGGAATTCATCGAGGACGACGAACTGGTCGAGATCACGCCCAAGTCCGTGCGCCTGCGCAAGCGCCACCTGACCGAGAACGAGCGCAAGCGCGCTTCCCGGTCCTGATAGGCTGAGCTTCCCCGGAAGGGCCACTGCTGCGCAGTGGCCTTTTTTCCGTCTGCAACCCGAAACCCATGTTGAAACTCACACATTCCCGCGCGGTGGTGCTGATGGTGGCGGTGACCCTGATGTGGTCCATCGCTGGCGTGGTCACGCGCCACCTGGAACATGCGGCGAGCTTTGAGGTGACCTTCTGGCGCAGCTTTTTCACGCTGCTGTCCCTGCTGGTCATCCTGCCGGCGCTGCAGGGCAGGGCGGTGTTTGCCTCCATGCGCCATGGTGGCCATGCGCTGTGGATCTCAGGCGTGTGCTGGAGCGTGATGTTCACGGCGTTCATGGTGGCCCTGGTGCTCATGCCGGTGGCCAATGTGCTGGTCACGATGGCCGTGGGGCCGCTGCTCACCGCGCTGTTCGCACGGGTGTTCATCGGCCACCATATCGCCCCGCGCACATGGGCTGCGATTGCCGTGGCGGGGCTGGGCATTGCGTGGATGTATGGTTCGCAGATGGCGGGCCTGCCCTTGGCGGGTACGCTGGTGGCGCTGTGCGTGCCCGTGGCGGCAGCCATCAACTGGACGGTGGTGCAACACTCGCAGCGCCACGGCCACGCGGTGGACCTGGTGCCCGCGGTGCTGGTCGGCGCGGTGATCTCGGTGGTGGCCACGCTGCCGCTCGCGCTGCCTTTTCAGGCGTCGGCCCATGACCTGGCCCTGCTGGCGCTGCTGGGCGTGGTGCAATTGGCCATTCCTTGTGTGCTGGCCGTGCGCTGTGGGCGTGTGCTCAAGGCGCCCGAGATGGCGCTGCTCGGTTTGCTCGAAGTGATCTTTGGCATCTTGCTGGCATGGCTGGGCGCGGGCGAAAAGCCCGGCACGGCAGTGCTGACGGGGGGCGCACTGGTGATCGGTGCGCTGGTTTTCAATGAACTGTTGGGTTGGAAGGAACAAAAATGACGGAGACGGTAGTGTCTGAAGTGTTGAGCGAAGTGCGTGGCCAGGTTGGCTTCATTACCCTGAACCGCCCGCGTGCGCTCAACGCGTTGTCGTTGGGCATGGTGCGTGACCTGATGGGCATCCTGCTGGCCTGGCAGAACGATGCGCGGGTGCTGGCGGTGGCGATTCGCGGCAGCAACAAGGAGGGCCCGTTCGGTGCCTTCTGCGCGGGCGGCGACATCCGCTTCCTGCACCAGGCGGGCAGCCAGGGCAACCCCCTGCTGGAAGACTTCTTCACCGAGGAATACGCGCTCAACCACCTGATCCACAACTACGGCAAGCCCTACATCGCGTTCATGGACGGCATCGTGATGGGCGGCGGCATGGGCATCAGCCAGGGGGCAGCGCTGCGGGTGGTGACCGAGCGCACCAAGATGGCGATGCCCGAGACGGCCATCGGCCTGTTCCCTGACGTGGGTGGGGGCTACTTCCTCTCGCGCTGCCCCGGCCGCGTGGGCGAGTGGCTGGCCCTCACGGGCGACACCATCGGCGCGGGTGATGCCATCGAAAACCAGTTGGCGGATGGCTGCCTGCCCTCGGATCAGCAATCCGCCGTGTGGGAGGCGCTGGGGGCCGGGGGGTTTGCGGATGGCCCTGCGGTCCGTGACTACGTTGCTTCCAAATTCATAGCTGTCAGTGCACACCAGTCAAGCGCTAGAGCCCAGATTGACCAATATTTCTCGTTGCCCAGCGTGGGCGAGATCGTCGCTGCGCTCGAGGCGGCCGACACCGACTGGGCGCGTGCCACGGCGGCCACGCTGCGCAAGCGCTCGCCGCTGATGCTGCACGTGGTGCTCGAGCAGATCCGGCGTGCGCGCGGCATGGGCCTGGCCGACGACCTGCGCATGGAGCGCGACATGGTGCGCCACTGCTTCTTCCTGCGCCCTGGCCAGAGCGAGACGGTGGAGGGCATCCGCGCCCTGGCCGTGGACAAGGACCATGCGCCGAAGTGGAACCCCGGCCGCATCGAGGACGTGGCGCCCGCGATGGTGGCACCGTTCTTCGCCAGCCCCTGGCCCGCGCACGCGCACCCGCTGGCGGCCCTGGCCTGACCTGGATTGAACTGACCTGAACCCAGGCCGGTGCGAACGCTAGTGTCCCGAGTTGGAAGTTACTTTATGAACCGAATTTCTAACTCGGGACACTAGAGCTGCAGCTGCCGGTATACCGCCGTGGCCAGCGCGAGCAATTCCGCGCGCGATAGCTGTCCGCTGAGCGCGTAGCCAAAGCTTCCCTCGGTCCAGTAGAAACCGGGCACGGGGCCTTCCTGCGTGAACTGGAAGGCCGCTGCCGCCGTGGCCGTGGTGGCGGGCGGGTTGTCGTGCGGCGGCGGCGCACCGTGGCGAGAAAGCGCCGTGGTGGCCGTGGGGGCGAGTGCGCCCAGGTACAGCGTGATGCGCTGGCCCGCAGCATTCTGGTACATGAACTGCGCACGCGCCCCGGTGTCGCCCGGCAGCAGGCGGCCTCCCACCAGCTCATAGCCTTGCGGGGCGAGCACGGGCACCTTCAGCGGCTTGCCCAGCCGCTTGGAGAGCCACTGCACCAGATGCTCCTGCTGCGACGCGGTGACTTCCACCGGATGGCGGACCTCCGGCTGGTAGACCGCATGGGCCACGGCGGCCTGCTGGGCAAAGCGCTGCACCGGCGCCGTGGCCAGAAGCGCTGCCGCATCGCCCGCCAGAGGCTGGTGGCCCGGGGCCGGGCCGCCTGCCCACTGGCCGCGCCCCGCCCACCCCAGCACGAAGGCCAGCAGCACCGACGCGGCCAGGCCGCCCCAGCGCCACCACTGTGCCTGCCGTTCCTGGTGTCCCGCGGCGCGCAACGCAGCGGCCAGCAACGCATCGGGCACGGCGGCATGGAGCAGATCCTGGTGCAGTGCCTGCAGCTGGTCGCGCCCCTGTTGCCAATGGGCGATGGCATCCCGCGCGGCCTCGTTGCCTTCCAGTTGCTGGCGCAAGGCTGCGGCCTGCGCGGCCGGGAGGCGGCCGTCCGCCAGGGCGTGCCAGGCGGGATCGTCTTCGGGGAGGGGCGGGGCGTGGGAGCGCGGTTCCATGGCAGTGTCGCGGGTCGTCGTCATTTCAGGCGGCGCAGCGCCGGGGGCTGGGACTGGGTCTGTGGGGCGGCTGCCGCCGTGGCTGGTGAGGGGGATGGCGCAGGCACCGATGTGCGCTCCATCAGTACCCGCAGCCGGGCGCGGGCGCGCGACAGCCGTGACATCACCGTGCCCACGGGGACGGCCAGGATGCGGGCCGTGTCCTCGTAGCTCATGTCCTCCATGGCCACCAGCAGCAGCACGGCCCGCTGGTCCGCGGGCAGGCGCTGCAGGCAGCGTTCCAGGTCCAGCGCGTCGTCCGAGGGCACCGGCGCGCCGGGCAACTGGTCGCGGACGTCCTCGATGTCCAGCGGCGCCAGCGCGGGCATCGCGCGGCGCTGGTTGAGATAGAGGTTGTGCATGAGCGTGAAAAGCCATGCGCGCAGGTCGCTGCCGGTGCGCCACAGCAGCCATTTGCTGCAGGCGCGCTCCAGCGTGTCCTGCACGAGGTCGTCGGCCGCCCAGGCGTCACCTGTCAGCACCCGGGCATAGCGGCGCAGGCCTGGCAACTGCTCGACAACCTGGGTGCGGTTCATGGCGCGGTGGGATGGGCGCGCTCGCCCTCAGGGGCGGGCAGTGCGCCAGACCTGGTTCACGCCGTCTCCGGTCCTGTCGCCGGGTTTGGTGTCCTTGACCCAGTAGTACAGCGGCTTGCCCTTGTAGGCCAGCTGGGTCTTGCCGTCATCACGGGTCACGATGCTGTAGTCGCCGCCCGGCGCCGTGCTGGCCATGAGCGGGGGCCAGTTGGTGGCGCAGGGCCCGTTGCAGACTGATTTGCCGCTGCCTGCCGCGTCGCGGTCAAAGGTGTAGAGCGTCATGCCGCCCCCGCCGACGAGCACGCCGTCCACGGTTTTCACGGGCGAGTCGGCCATGGAGGCACAGCCCGCCATACCGGCAACGGCGATGAATGCTGCCGCCATCGAGACAAATTTCTTCATGGGTTTCTCCAGAGTGGGTGCAGGCGGCGCGAATGCGGCCTTGCACCGGGACAAACACATGGGCACCGTGGTTTATTCCACGCCGCCGCAAAAAAACCGGCCGGGCTGGCATCGATGTGGCGCTTCCCGGCCCGAGCCCGGCGTGCGATGGCGCGCAGGCTAGCGGTTTCTGCTCTTCATGGCGCGCTCGACCTCGCGCTTGCCTTCGCGGTCCTTGATGGTGTCGCGCTTGTCGTGCTCGGCCTTGCCCTTGGCCAGGGCGATCTCGCATTTCACGAATCCGTTCTTCCAGTGCAGGTTCAATGGCACCAGCGTGTAGCCCTTTTGCTCGACCTTGCCGATCAGGCGCTTGATGTCGTCCTTCTTGAGCAGCAGTTTCTTGGTGCGCGCGGATTCGGGGTTGACGTGGGTCGAGGCCGTCTTGAGCGGGTTGATCAGGCAACCGAGCAGGTACAGCTCTCCATCACGTATCAGCACATAGCCGTCGGTCAATTGCACCTTGCCCTCGCGCAGCGCCTTGACCTCCCAGCCGTGCAACACCATGCCCGCTTCGTGGCGCTCCTCGAAGAAATAGTTGAAGGCCGCTTTTTTGTTGTCGGCAATGCGGGACGTAGGATCTGGTTTTTTGGCCATGGGGTGAGAGCGTGTTTGCACTTTTACGTGCCCGCGAAAACCGGAGAAAGGCCCGGCAGATGGGCGCAGGACGCGCCGAAGTATCGATACTGCAAGCGGACTGCGACAACGTGGCCGGGCCTTTCCCCGGCTTTCCCGAAAGGTTGGACCCGGACGCGGGTACTTGAGGCGCAGGACACGCTTTAAAAGATGCGGCGCAAACCGGGAGATAAAAGGCCTCCCTACAATTGTCGTCGTCTCGCACCCGCGATTCTAATTTCCTCTGGCTTGCGCGCACCGGTGCAGGCGCCGTCTGCATGAAAACCGTCCACAAGTCCGTCCTCATCTGGTATAGCCCCGAAGAAATGTTTGCCCTGGTCACCGGGGTGGAGCACTACCCCCAGTTCCTGCCATGGTGCGACCATGCCGCCGTGCTCGAGCAGACCGCAGAGGGCATGACCGCCGAGGTAGGCATTTCATTTGGCGGCATCCGCCAGACCTTCGTGACGCACAACACCCATGAGGCAGGCCGGCGCGTGCGGATGCGGCTGGTCAAGGGGCCTTTCTCGCAGCTCGACGGCGACTGGCTTTTTCACCCCGTGGGCGATGGCAGCCAGCGGGCCTGCCGTGTGGAGTTGAGCCTGAATTACGGTTTTGACAACGCGGCCCTGGCGGCGCTGGTAGGCCCTGTGTTCGACCGCATCGCGGGCAGCATGGTCGATGCCTTCGTGAAGCGCGCGGAACAGGTGTATGGCTGAGGAGCCGGCTGGTGCGGACATCGCAACCCCGCGCGCACCCGCTCTGATGCGGATCACCGTGCTGGTCTCGCTGGCGCCTCGGCAGGTCAGCGAATGCACTGTGCAATTGCACCCTGGAAGCACGCTCGCCGACGCCCTGCAAGCCGCCGGGCAGATGGCTGCGCGGCGCGAGGGCATGGCGTGCGGCATCTGGGGCCGTGCCATGCCCGAGACGACGCTGCTCAAGGACGGGGACCGCGTGGAGTTGTACCGGGAGCTCAAGGTGGACCCCAAGGTGGCACGCCGCGAGCGGTTTGCCCGGCAGGGCGCGCGTTCCACGGGCCTCTTCGCGCGGCAGCGGCCGGGCGGCAAGTCAGGCTACT
Organism: Acidovorax sp. GW821-FHT10E03; assembly: GCF_059415205.1. NCBI lineage: Bacteria > Pseudomonadati > Pseudomonadota > Betaproteobacteria > Burkholderiales > Comamonadaceae > Acidovorax > Acidovorax sp. GW821-FHT10E03. The sequence continues at coordinate 650,471 of NZ_JBWKMU010000001.1, forward strand.
GATCGGGATACCAATTGAAACAAAAACGGCGCCCCAGGCGCCGTTTTTTTGCCACGGATGACCGGTCAGCGTTTGCAGTCGGAGGCGATGATCGTGTCGATGCGCTTGACCTCTGCATTGCGCTGGGCCTCGTCCAGGAAGACGCGCTCGCCCTGTGCATTGCTCTGCCTGATCGGCGCGCCGGTCTCGAAAGTGGCCTTGGCCGCGCGCGCACGGGTGCAGTTTTCTGCCTTGGCCTTGGCGATCCTGTCGTCTTCGGCTTTCTTCTTGGCGGCTTCGGCGGCCTCTGCCTCAGCCTTGCGCTTTTCCAGCTCCTTGTCCTTGCCGGCGGCGCTGGCGGGAGCGCGGGGGGATGCGGCCGCAGGCGCAGCAGCCGAGGCGGGGGCATCGGCCGCTTCCGGCGCACTGGCGGCTGCCGCAGCCGCGGGCAAGCGTGCAGCCGCGTAGCTTGGCTGCTTGAGGATGCTCTTTTCCGGGATGTCCTGTGGCGGCGGGCGGTCGCTGAAGACCTTGCGGCCGTCCTTGTCGATCCACTGCCATTGGGCAGCGGCACCCAGGGCCCAGGTGCAGGCAACGGCCAGCAAAACAAGCTTGTGCAATTTCATGCAGGCAAGTTTAGCCGTGCAGCAACGCAGCCGCCAGTGCGTGCGCAAAGGAGCGCGAGCCCTGCGGCGCCCCGCGGACGCGGGTACAATCCGTTTTTTGGAGCTTTCTCATGCGCCTTCTTGGAAAAGCGCTCACCTTCGACGATGTGTTGCTGGTGCCAGCGTACTCCCAGGTCCTGCCCAAGGACACGTCCCTCGCGACGAAACTCTCCCGCAATATCCAACTGAACTTGCCGCTCGTGTCCGCCGCCATGGACACCGTGACCGAGGCGCGCCTGGCCATTGCCATTGCCCAGGAGGGCGGCATCGGCATCGTGCACAAGAACCTCACGGCGCAGGAGCAGGCCGCCCAGGTGGCCAAGGTCAAGCGCTATGAATCCGGCGTGCTGCGCGACCCGGTCGTCATCACCCCCGAGCACACCGTGCTGCAGGTGCTGCAGCTGTCCGAACAGCTCGGCATCTCGGGCTTTCCGGTGTGCGACGGCGGCAAGGTGGTGGGCATCGTCACGGGCCGCGACCTGCGCTTTGAAACGCGCTACGACGTCAAGGTCCACCAGATCATGACCCCGCGCGAGAAGCTCATCACCGTCAACGAAAAGGAAGGCACCTCGCCTGCCGAAGCCAAGGCGCTGCTCAACAAGCACAAGCTCGAGCGCATCCTGGTCGTGAACGACGCGTTCGAGCTCAAGGGCCTGATCACCGTCAAGGACATCACCAAGCAAACCAGCTTCCCCAACGCCGCCCGCGATCCCTCGGGCCGCCTGCGCGTGGGCGCCGCTGTCGGCGTGGGTGAAGGCACCGAAGAGCGCGTGGAAGCCCTGGTCAAGGCCGGTGTGGACGCCATCGTGGTCGACACCGCCCATGGCCACAGCAAGGGCGTGATCGAGCGCGTGCGCTGGGTCAAGCAGAACTACCCGCAGGTCGACGTGATCGGCGGCAACATCGCCACCGGCGCGGCCGCGCTGGCGCTGGTCGAGGCGGGCGCCGACGCGGTCAAGGTCGGTATCGGCCCGGGCTCCATCTGCACCACGCGCATCGTGGCCGGTGTGGGCGTGCCCCAGATCATGGCCATCGACAGCGTGGCCACCGCCCTCAAGGGCACGGGCGTGCCGCTGATCGCGGATGGCGGCGTGCGTTACAGCGGTGACATCGCCAAGGCGCTGGCTGCAGGCGCCAGCACCATCATGATGGGCGGCATGTTCGCGGGCACCGAAGAAGCTCCCGGCGAAGTCATCCTGTTCCAGGGCCGCAGCTACAAGAGCTACCGCGGCATGGGCAGCATCGGTGCCATGCAGCAGGGCAGCGCCGACCGCTACTTCCAGGAATCCACCACCGGCAATCCCAACGCCGACAAGCTCGTGCCCGAGGGCATCGAAGGCCGCGTGCCCTACAAGGGCTCCATGGTCTCCATCGTGTTCCAGATGGCCGGTGGCGTGCGCGCCGCCATGGGCTACTGCGGTTGCGCCACCATCGATGACATGAACAACAAGGCCGAGTTCGTGGAGATCACCACCGCCGGTATCCGCGAAAGCCACGTGCACGACGTTCAAATTACGAAGGAGGCCCCTAACTACAGGGCTGACTGAGCACCGTCGATCTAATCTGGCCTGATTGAAAATATCTGGTCAGAATGATATAGTCTGGCCTGAATTCACCATTCAGGCCAGACTTTTCTTTTTGGGGTCCGCGCATCCATGCAGTCCGTCGGCATCTACGAAGCCAAAAGCAGGTTCTCCGCCCTGATCGAGCTGGTCGAGCAGGGCGAGGAAGTGCGCATCACCCGCCACGGCAAAGAGGTTGTGCGCCTGCTGCCCGTGCGCCGCCGCCCCGTCATCACCGACGAGCAGATCGCTCGCGAGCTGGGCCAGATGGATGCTTTGCACGCCAGCATCCGGCCCGCAGGCGAAGTGGCCACTCCCGACACCTTGCGCCGCAAGGGCAGGGCTGCGGCATGACTGCCTTCGTCCTCGACGCCTCCGTCACCGCCGCCTGGCTGCTGCCCGATGCGGCCAGCGAGCACACGCGCCGCCTCTACACCCTGATCCGCCGCGACGAGGTCGAGCCCCAGGCCCCCAACCTCTGGCAGTGGGAGTGCAGCAACCTCATCTCCAGCGGCGTTCACAGCGGCCGCATCCCGCCCGCATCGGTCGAAGGCCTGTGGGGCGTGCTCGAAGCCATTCGCCACCGTGTGGAGCTGCACGAACTGGCCCCCGCCCAGCACAAGGCCGTGCTCGACGTTGCGCTCGACACCGGCCTGCCCACGTTCGACGCCGCCTACCTGTGGCTGGCCCGCTCCCTGCGCCTGCCCCTGGCCACCTTCGATGCGGCGCAGGCAGCCGCCGCCCAGCGCAGCGGAGTACCACTTCTCGACCTCTCCAGCCTTTGATCAGGCGCCCCGTTTCTTGTCATCCCCTCGACCACCCACCGCCATGCAACACCAGAAAATCCTCATCCTCGATTTCGGCTCGCAAGTCACCCAGCTCATCGCGCGCCGCGTGCGCGAAGCCAACGTGTACTGCGAAGTGCACCCCTGCGATGTGACGGACGAGTGGGTGCGTGACTACGCGAAGGACGGCTCGCTCAAGGGCATCATCCTCTCCGGCAGCCACGCCAGCGTGACCGAGGACACCACCGACCGCGCTCCCCAGGCCGTGTTCGAGTTGGGTCTGCCCGTGCTGGGCATCTGCTACGGCATGCAAACGATGGCGCAGCAACTCGGTGGCAAGGTCGAAACCGGCCACAAGCGCGAGTTCGGCTTTGCCGCCGTGCGCGCCCGCGGCCACACCGCGCTGCTCAAGGACATCGCCGACTTCACCACCCCCGAAGGCCACGGCATGCTCAACGTCTGGATGAGCCACGGCGACAAGGTCACCGAGCTGCCCCCGGGCTTCAAGCTCATGGCCAGCACCGACAGCTGCCCCATCGCCGGCATGGCCGACGAAGAGCGCCGCTACTACGCCGTGCAGTTCCACCCCGAAGTCACGCACACCGTGCAGGGCAGGGCGCTGCTGGAGCGCTTCGTGCTCGGCATCTGCGGCACCAACCCCGACTGGGTCATGCGCGACCACATCGCCGAGGCCGTGGAGCAGATCCGCCAGCAGGTGGGTGATGAAGAAGTCATCCTGGGCCTCTCCGGCGGTGTGGATTCGTCCGTGGCCGCGGCTCTCATCCACCGCGCCATCGGCGACCAGCTCACCTGCGTGTTCGTCGACCACGGCCTGCTGCGCCTGAACGAAGGCGACATGGTCATGGACATGTTCGTCGGCAAGCTGCACGCCAAGGTGATCCGCGTGGACGCGAGCGACCTGTTCCTGGGCAAGCTGGCCGGCGTGAGCGAACCCGAAGCCAAGCGCAAGATCATCGGCGGCCTGTTCGTCGACGTGTTCAAGGCCGAAGCCGCGAAACTGAAGGCTGGCGATGGAGGCCACAAAGGCGCCACCTTCCTGGCCCAGGGCACCATCTACCCCGACGTGATCGAATCCGGCGGCGCCAAGAGCAAGAAGGCCGTCACCATCAAGAGCCACCACAACGTGGGCGGCCTGCCCGAGCAGCTGGGCCTCAAGCTCCTGGAGCCCCTGCGCGATTTGTTCAAGGACGAAGTGCGCGAACTCGGCGTGGCCCTGGGCCTGCCGCCCGAAATGGTCTACCGCCACCCCTTCCCCGGCCCCGGCCTGGGCGTGCGCATCCTGGGCGAGGTGAAGAAAGAATACGCCGACCTGCTGCGCCGCGCGGACGCGATCTTCATCGAAGAGCTGCGCAACCACGTTGACGAAGCCACCGGCAAGACCTGGTACGACCTCACCAGCCAAGCCTTCACCGTCTTCCTGCCAGTGAAGAGCGTGGGCGTGATGGGTGACGGCCGCACCTACGACTACGTGGTGGCCCTGCGCGCCGTGCAGACCAGCGACTTCATGACCGCCGACTGGGCCGAACTGCCGTACGCCCTGCTCAAGAAGGTGTCGGGGCGCATCATCAACGAGGTGCGCGGCATCAATCGCGTGACCTACGACGTATCGAGCAAGCCGCCGGCGACGATCGAGTGGGAATAATTTATAGTTTTCCAGTGACGTTCAGCAACGTCCTGGAATCTGAAAGTTTTCGTTATAAATCAAGTGGTTACTGATCCAGCGGGACCCAGCGCCATGCGCTGAAAGCTGGTAATTTCTACGGTATTCAAGACGGTAAAAACAGTGAGACTCTAGAGCGTTGCTTTCTAATACCGACAGGCTCTCTGACGGTAAAAATGTAGATAGGCAAAGATGCTCACTGATACCGGACTACGCAAGCTCCGCCCACTCGATAAGTCGTTCAAGGTTGCAGACCGTGATGGCATGTACGTCACGGTCTCAACCACCGGCACCAAGTCGTTTCGCTACGACTACCGCCTTAATGGTCGTCGTGAAACGCTGACGATTGGCAAGTACGACGACACGGCTGGAGCCAAACACCCCCGTGAGCCCGAAGCACTCGAATTCGGTATGACAGTTTCGTTGGCCGAAGCCCGGACCTTGCTGTCTATTGCACGGCGTTTGGTGGAAAAGGGCGATTCGCCATCACGCTCCAAAGCCGAACGTCGTCAAGAAGCCGTGGACGCTTTGACGTTTGGCCGATGGGCGGAACGATACTTTGAGGACAAGAGCGACCCGAAAAATGGGGCCAAGCTCGCCGACTCGACATTGGCTATGCGCCGGTCGGTCTACAAGAGGTATCTTGAAGGACCGTTCGGAAAGCTCAAGCTCGATGAAATCAAGCCTGCCATGCTGATGATGCATTGCGAAAGCATCAAGGAAAAGGGTGCAGCTGCGCCTGCGGTTCAGGTGCGGGAGATTGTGCTTCTGGTGTACCGGTTCGCAGCGTCCAAAGACAAATCAGTAGTGATGGCCAACCCTGCGGACAGCATTCGCCCGAGTGACATTGCGACATTCAAAGCCCGTGATAGGGCACTATCTCCCATTGAAATTCGGCAGTTTCTCGCTGCAGTGGAAACCACTGCCACGGCTCCAACGCTGCGTTTAGCACTGCGCTTCGTCATGCTGACGATGGTTCGCAAGGGTGAGTTTGTGAATGCGACTTGGGATGAGGTCGATTTTGACAATGCCACATGGACGATTCCTAAAGAGCGCATGAAAACTGGCAAGCCTCATGTCGTCTACCTGAGTAATCAAGCGCTCGACATTCTGGTGACCTTTAAGACTTGCTTCAGTGCTTCCCGTTTTCTGCATCCTGGTCGATATGACATGGATACTCCCATCAGCAACGCGACACTCAATCGAGTCGTCGAGGTTGGCATTGCGGCTGTCAGGTCGAGAGGCGATGAATTTGCGAGCTTTACCGTCCATGACTTGCGCCGAACAGCTTCATCGCTCTTGAATGAAGCAGGCTTCAACAGAGATTGGATTGAGAAGTGCCTTGCCCACGAAGAGGGCAGCATCCGTGGCGTATACAACAAGGCTGAGTACGGTGAGCAGCGACGCGTGATGCTGCAAGCTTGGGCAGACATGATCGACGCTTGGTGCAAAGGAGAGAGCGTCAAGGATCTTGTTCGCTCCGCAAAGATTTTGGCTGCTGATATGGCGCTGGACTTGAACTAGAAAGGACTTTCATGGCAACGAAAGAAACAACCTACATCCTCAAACACTCTCCGGAGGGATTGAAGTTGTTCAAAGACCGGGACGCTGATCAGCCATATGCAGAGTTTGGAGTCGGCCCTGTACCAGATGCGAGCATTCTTACATCGCCACGTTGGAAACACTGGTACCAGCGAAAGCTTGCACGACCATGGCAGGCTACCCTGCTGGGGATGAATGTTGAGCCAGTCTCGAATGCCCGGATGGCCCTCAAAGCGCATGCGCCAGAGAAGTACAGAGTTTTCAAAGACCGGCTTGATATTCTCAAGACGCTATTGGGCTATGAAATTGAATACCTGGATGATCACGTCCGCGAAGGCGATGGCGCGGACGGCAAGTACGTTGAGCTTGTAGAGTACTGCAGATACGCCGAGTCCATCGGCTGGGAGGGACTGGACTCAATGCGCGAGGGCCTCATGCTGGATCAGAAACCGCCGGTGCTCCAGATTACCCAGCGACAGACCAACAACGTGCTGCGCGTCCTTGATTTGACTTTTCGCAACTGTGTGCCGAACTACTTCGATGGCAAGGGGCAACGTAGCGCCACTGCAGTGTTGAAGTGGTTTGAGAGTCAAGAAACGGAGGTTGGCGTGTCCGACAAGACGATCAGTAACTGGGTTGCGCAGTGCGCGGCCTTTGGCAAGGAGTGAATCCCTGGAGAACCAGTGATATGTAGACCAGCAACATGGCGGTGTGCAACCGCAATTACACAAAAGGACACCGCAATTGCGGTGTTTTTTTTGACCAAAAAGATTCCACTAGGTCCATCGCGATACAGGATGAGTTCGACGGGACTCATCGACAACCAGCAAATTCACAGGAGTTCCAAATGTCCCCAGTCGTTCAAGAAGTGCTTCTCCGCAAGCGCGAAGTTCTCCGGCTCACCGGCCTGTCCAACAGTACCTTCTACAACCGTATCAAAGACGGTGTCATCCCTCCGGGCGTGCCCATGGGGCCTCGGTTGAAGGGCTGGCCTGCCAGCGAAATCAACGCATACATTCAGTCGTGCATCGCCGCAAGAAACAAGCAGCAACGGGAGGCAGCATGAGCCGCAAAATCTCCACCGTCCGCACCAGTCAAAAGGGCGTGAAAACTGCGGCTCGTCAGCATGTTGCGAGCAAGCCGAAGTCGGCAAGTCAAAAGAGCGGCTTTGTTGCCCCGAAACTAGCACAGGCCAAGGCCAGCCCATCCGCCGCTAAGCGCACGCCCTTCAAGCTCGTGCCCAAGGGGGCGAACCACGGGGTATACGCCAGCGGTCCCACTGGCGCCATCCGTCTTTGTGGCGCTTTACAGCCTGTGGGTCAAACCATAGATCCTGACGGTGGTAATCCAGCAATTCGTGTGCGTTTCCGTACCCATGTTGATACCGTTCAGTATTGCGACGTAGCGCAAGCATGGCTTGCAACCCCCAAGAAGGTTCTTGCGGAGCTTGTCAAACGCGGGCTTGTTGTGGAGCGCGAGCAGTCCAAAAATCTAGCTGATGCAATCTGCATGTACCTTCAGACCGTAGCGCCGGATAGGACTTGGTTGCGCCTGACCCGCGACGGCTGGCACGAGATGCCTGACCAGTCGCTGGGCTACATGTACGGTGACCGATTGTTCGCTGCCAATCCGAAGTTTGCAGCCGTCCCGTGGCGCAGCATCTTTGCCAAAGTGAACGTGAAAGGTGATGTCAAGGACTGGCTCAAAATGACCCGCCGACTCGGTGATGACAGCTTGGTCGTGACCATGGTAAGCGCGGGCCTGGCAGCACCGCTTCTAAAACCGCTTGAGCGCGATGCAACGATCTTGACCGTTGTAGGCTCATCGGGCACAGGCAAAACCACCGGACTCAAAATTGTTTGTGGTTGCTTTGGTGCTCCCGGCGACATGGTGACCTGGAATGCGACTGACAATGGAATCGAAGCAGTCACACGTCGCTATCAGCATCGCCCATGTGTCATTGACGAGATCGGGCAGGGCAGTGGCAAAGGCTTTGGTAAAGCAGCCTATGCCTTGACCAATGCCAGCGCCAAACTGCGTGCTGACACGGACGGTAATTTGCAAGAGCTTTCGCGCAATTACTCCATGGTCATGAGCGCGGGAGAGGTGTCTGCGCTTTCTCGCATGCGCAGTGCTGGTCTGACGGTTCAAGAGGGTCAAATGGCTCGCTTGCCGAGCCTCAAGGTCAATAGCAAGCATGGACTCTGGGACAACGTGCGTGGGTACGAAAGCGGTGCCGAAAAATCCAAGGCAATTGCCAGTCTGCTGAACGAGTGCCACGGGCATGCAGGCGCAGCTCTCTGTGCACATCTGGTGGAGCAGTTGCCGCACTTGCATGCCGAGTATTCCAAGCTGGCGCCTGAGCTTCGTGATCACCTGACCGAGGGGCTGACGTTCAACCAAACGGACGGTGTCTTTGATCGTATGCGCGAGAACTTTGTCCTCTTCGCCTTTGCCGGCCTGATGGCAGTTGACGCGAAAGCAGTCGGTTGGAGTAAGGAGCAAGTCATGAAAGCCATAGCGCGCAGCTTCGCGCAGTGGCACGCTGACTATCAGCAAAGCCTTCCGATTTCTGAAGAGGCCGTGATGAAGCATCTGCGCTTGTTCTTTCAATCTCAGCGCAGCGACAAGTTCAAGCCGTTCCAGCAGTTCAATGAACAGCACAAGGGGACGGTTGCGGGATATGAGTACAGGGGGCGCTCAAACAAGGAAGCGCTATTTTTGGTGTATCCCTCGTATTTGGAAAATGTGGTCTGTAAGGGACTCGATGTCCAGATCGCCCTCAAGGCTTTGCGTGAGCAACATTTGCTCGTGCCAGGCGCGCGTGGCGTGCCGACAAAACAGTTCCATGCACCTGGCTCGGAAAACCGCAGCGCCAGCTTCTATGCGATCAAGCAAACAATTCTGCTTGCTTGATCGCACCGCCTCCCCTGAAGGCTAAATATGCAAATATGCACATATTTCGGGGGAGGTGCCCCCCAATCAAGTCTTGATTCGGTCATTTTTCTGGATGTGGATGAACGGTGAACTATTCCAGCGTCGTTGACCGGATTCACCACGATCGTCTGAGTATCTGTCAGTGGCTCTAACAAGAGTGTGATTGAGCTATGTGATGTGTGTGAGATATGTGATCAGTACCAGCTATACCAGCAATTAGCAGTACCAACACTACTCACCACCAGCAGCTAATTACCGCCACATCAGCGCACTACAGCACGCGGCGCGAAGCCCGGTTCCGCGCATCAGCAGGCGGCTTTTTGCTGCACCGACCACTGACTGCACCAACTGGCTTCAGCAGCCATCTGCACTCAGAGCCAAAAAACAAAACTGTAAATAACTTGTGCATCAGCAGCATGGTGCACAGCGCCTGATTGCACTCACACGAAGCAGCATGCCTACGGCGGCGAGTTCATGACCGTGCTCGTTTAGCGCCAACCCCATGCGGCAGATGCAGTCGATATGCCCGAGAGCTATCGGCTCCATCCATCAAGTGTTGAAAGCAGTGATATGAAAATCCGTCCCGTTGCTCTGCAACCTACTCCCCAACCGCCCGTCGTCGATGGTCTGGCCTTTATCCTGGCCTGGCACTTGGATCGCCTCGATCAAGATACCGTTCTCAAAAAGCTGCGCAGCAGCATCAACAAGCTGATCGAATCTGGGACGTGCGAGCGTGCCTACCTGGGCAAGTCCCGGTACCGTGAGAACTTCAACATCCTGCTTGGCGGCGGCAGCAAAGCACTGGTTCAGATCGGTGCAGTTGACTCCGTGCGCCAGAAGGGCGGCATTCGCATTGAGTGCAACCCCGCCAAGTTTGCCGATAGTGACGCCCGGCAAATCCATCACGTCATGCGCGGCCTGATCGGTCGTCACGAGTACAACGAGTTGATGCGTCGCCCGCTGTTGAACGTCGTTCACTTTGCAGTGGACATTTACCATGCTGCCCTAACCCGCATGCTGGTTCGCTACGACAACGCCCAGCGCATGAGCATGATGGCAAAGCGCGTTGGCAAAGGCGGCGTCATTGAGGGCTACAACTTTGGCAGCGTCAGAAGTGACTACGAGACAACTGCCTACAACAAGCAGCAAGAGCTTGTTCATGCCGCGATCTTGGCGATTGCGCAGTCTGGTTCGTCGGGCTTCAATGATGACCCACTGAAAGCCAACAAGATCAAACAGCTAAAACGAGTTCTCGGCGGTCCTGAGATCGCCCGCGTTGAAGTGCGCGGTAAGAAGATGCGCGGCCTGCCGGTGTGGAAGCTCTCGCATCAGACCAACCGCTTTGCCCGTTTCCACTTTGCCGATCTGTCCGCCAGTGGGACCGAACTTGATCCCCTGACAGAGAAATCGTTTCTTGCTATGTCCCGCCAGGACGGCGTCAAAGCCACGTTGGAGGCATTCAAGCACACCGAGCACGCGCGCAAGGTCCACGCCTTCTGGCGCAGCCACCAGGCCGCTTGGTGGAAACCGGAAGAGCTGTGGCAGCAAGCATGCGATGCGCTGCGCGACACCCGGATGTTCCCGCCAGAAGCGTTCGAGCCGCCGGACAGTCACTCGGAGCAGCCGCAGCAAAAGCGCTGCTGTTTGCGTTGAGCCGCCAATCGGCTGGATCGCGTTTTGAGCGCTTTCCGTCCCCCACCACACCACCAGTGCCAGCCAACCAGAAAAGTGCGCTTGCTGGCCGTTCCGGTGGCTGCAAACGGCATGCCGAATATCAGAATTTGGTTCGCCAGCAGCAGTTCTTTTGGCCAAAGTCCAGCAGCGTCCAGTGCGGCGGAACGCATGCTTCGGTTACATGGCGTCTGTTACCAGTGGATAAAACCTCTTTGGCGTCGCCCATCTCGCAGCGGCACCCCTGTGCACTTTGACAGCCTTCATCGCATAGCTTAAAATGTGTACACACTGATTCACAAATAAGGAGTTCGGCCATGGAAGCCACAAAGGTAGGAATCCGCGAGTTCCGAGCAGACTTAGCCGAGTACATCGCGGCCAGCGGCCCTGTCGCGGTGACTCGCCACGGCCAGACAGTTGGCTACTTCATTCCCGTACACGGTCAAGCCGAGGCGGACTTGGTGGCTCTGAAAAAAGCCAGCCAATCACTCGATAAGCTGTTGTCTGCGCAGGGGGTGGATGTAGACGCCATTGCTGCCGATTTCAAGAAAGCCCGCAAGCCACGCGGTGCTGGGTAATCGCGTCCGTGATCTGATTCAGACGCACGCTGCCACCGTCAAGTTCTTTGCCCGTGATGGTTGGGTTACCCCTCCGCTGCCTACACAGAATTAAGAGCCGCAGCCCGGCCACGGCGGATCGCGAAAGATAGTAAGCCAACACCAGGGGAACATTCGAGCGAAGACGACAGCATGCAGGATCACAAAGACCAGTGGAACATTTCGCTCGATGTGCGTTAAAGGCCGATATAGCTCTGGATTTTTTCCATGCTCCATCGCCTCCCACTCTGCCTCGTAAGGGCTGATTGGAAGACGCTTTTCAATTTGATGAATTACCTTGAACTTAGCCGTGTTCAAATTGGAATACGAGATGATGAGAGTACGCCACAGCCATGACAGCGCCACTCCTCCGCAAGCCAACATCCAGTTGTACTCGCCGGTGTCTTTTACCGAAAGGTATCCAACAAATGCCAAAATGGCAGAGTTCAGACTCAAGAAGTATGTATTTGCTGTGGCGCGCCGCTGGCTGACACGATCCGCCATCTCGACGTAGAGCTTGTATTGATCCAACAGGTGGCTGTACCACTTGTCGTTATGGGGGTACGTGACGCCCTCGGCTATCTCGTTGAATAAGCCAGCCCTGTCAACCTTTGGCGAACTCATCAGCGGTCGCCCTTGATGAGATTCTTCAAATTCTCCCAGGTCCACTTATATAGCTTGTCACTGGCTCGGGCAGTAGACGGCTTTAAGCAGTCATCTTGATATGCAGCCAGCAAAAAATAAGGCTTGCCGATCTCCTGAGCAATCGTGACCTCATGCGCAACGCCGGTCGCACTTGGCATATTTGTACCGCACAACACGCATACAACATCCACATACGCGAGCTTAGCCTTGATTTTGGCTTTCCAATCGCCGGTCAGGTGCTCCTTCGAGGACCAATCTGCGAACTCAAAGTCGGTATCGGGATGTTTTGATTGCCCCACGAGCAAGTCTTTCTGGCGGGCGTCGTTGTCGTAATCAAAGCTAATAAATACCCTCGTCTTTGCCATACTTGATCCTTGTGTTTGCCAACGCTATGAACAAGACGGCGTGATGGCCGAATGTCCTCACCGCAACGGTGTCAATTAACACGAAACGAAGCATGAACCAATGGGGTGAGAGATTTCCTTGAGGGACTCTCACCAAACTGATTCATGTTGCTTAGAGACTTGGCCCCTTCAAAGGCTTTCCTTCAAAGGAGCTGCGCGATCACATCGACAGTTTGTGTGTCCAGTGTGGTATCCAGCCACGCGATAAATAGTCAACCAAATTCCTGTCCCCGAAGAACTTGATACGACCGTTTTCGCTGTACGCCAAAGCTGACTGGTCAACACGCAGGCCAGAATTCCGAGCCCTCATGGTGAGGCCTGCAAGGACGGCAGACCTTGCTGTGTCGTTATTGGAATTTGCGCGGGCCTCAAAGACCGCGAAATTGATTTCGCCACCATTGGTGGCCCGCTCGCGCAGATGTGCGAAGTTAATTTGCATAGAGTTTCCTGAGTGTGAAAACGCCGGGAGCAGTGAAGCTACCGCTTCCGGCAAACGGATCAACGATGGCTGTCGGGGGTCGTTTTCACCGGCTTCCAGCCATGTCCAGGCTTGGTGGTTGGCGGTAGCGGTTTGTTGTCCGCAACGGTTGCGTAGTTGGGTTGCCCCCCACCACGCGGTCCGACTTGCTGAAAAATTCCGCCATTGTTGCCGGTACTTGTACCGGGCTTCTTGGGTGCTGCCATGGTTTGCTCCTCTTGAACAGCAATAACCCCGGATGTAAGAAACCCCAATAGCCAGCTTCACCAGATTTCTCTATGCTTCGCGGACTTTTCCTAGCGGAGAGGTGGCAGGTAGCGCCGGGTGACGGTTCCCTGCTCAGGCCCGTGTCAGAGGTGAGATTCTGACGCGGGCCTTTTCTATTCTGTATGCCCATACAGGCAGACGAGGGCACTATATATGGTGTGCGAGTTGTTTTCAAGACACTACCGGTAGTGCTTGAAGAATTTCTTCATTTCGTTTTGCCTCCTTTGATCAGGCCGAAGGCCTTGGGTGTTGACTGCATCGCAGAGTCCTCCCTCGCCCGTTCCACTTTTAGCTTTTTAGCGCGCTCAGCTTGCGTTTTGGCTGCTGCAACAAGACCACTGAGGTCATAGCAGTTCGGCAGGTTGTCACCGACAGTTGCCCATCGCTCTTTGCGTTCTATGTACCCCTGTTTTTCCAGCTTTGCGATACTGCGCTGAACCGTTCTTGGGTCCACGTCCAACGTCCGAGCTATGCTGGTCTTGGCTGGCCGAGGGAGATCGTCTTTATCCCACCAATGCGACAAAAGGCACATCAACACCAGCACATCCAGGTGCTTAAGGTCCAAAGCCTTTTGATTCTGGAGAATCACGTTGGGCAGTACCGTGTAACCTTCGGCGATCACGTCGGCTCCCCACTTCTGGTGAAGGGTCCGCTCCTCTTTTGAGATGCTCTTGGCTTCAGGTTTTGTGCTCATGTCGGTGTGTCTCGTAGTTGGTTACGGTGTGCTTGCATTGTCTGATGCGAGGAACTACAGAACAAGGCGCAGGAGCAGCAGCAGGGGAGGCATTTTCACCTCCCCCCGCGAGCATCTTTGCGTCTTCTGCTCGGTTTATGCGGCAATTGCTTCTTCTTTGCTTCTTCTTTGTAGGGCGTCTGTGCCCCCACGGGGGAGCCAGCATGACCCCCAGGTAGAGACGCCCACACCTCCACCTTTGGGTTGTCTGCCTGTTAAGTAAGAACAACCGCAGTTAGCAAATACAAAAGTTGAGACTGGCTGAGGGCGGTCCAAAGTGGCACATGTACCTATAACAAACTCGGAATCTTCCGCCTTGCTACGGGGCGGATGTACTTCGCAAGTGTTACGTCCGACTTGTGCCCTGTCTGCTCCCGTATCTGCCACGGCTGCAGACCTTTCTCCGCTGCGCTCGTGCAATAGCCAGCCCTCAAGCTGTGGCCGCTGACTTTCTTCGCGTCCCCGCCGACGCGCGCGACAGATGCCTTCACTACCAGCGCCACCGACTGCGCTGACAAACCATGCCGTGCAACGCGGTCATGGCGGTTGACGGAGCGAAACACAAAACCCTCGTTGATTTCCGAAACTTCCAGCCAATGCTCCAAAGCACCCACCGGGCAACGCTCTCCATTGGCGTGCGGGATGAACACCGTGCGGCCATGTCCTTCTTGATCGGTCTTGCTGCATGGCAGGAAAATCTCCACGCCGTTAGGCAGATGGGTCAAGTGCTCAATTCGCACGGCCACAAGCTCCGACCGACGCATGGCCGACGCAAAACCCACGAGCAGCAAGGCGCGATCTCGCGCCGCCTTGATGGGCATCTTCTGTCGGTCAATCATCACCAACGCCGCCAGCAGATCATCTTTGACCATCGGCTGAACCTGCCGTTGCTTGACGCCGAGCGTCCGGCGAATGCCCTGCATCACGCGCTTCACGGTCTCGCTTCGAGCAGGGGACTCCAGAGATTTTTCGAGGTGCGCCTTGTGGATGGAGGTGAGCCGTCGTTCCAGGGTCGCCACAGACAATTTTTCCGCGCATCGGGCCAGGTACTCGGCCAAAGCTGCTGGACTGGATGGAATGGCCCCGCCGTTGGCGAAAAAATGCTTCAGATCGGAGGCATACGCACGCTTGGTAGCCGCTGACTGGCTGGCTGCTATGAACTGCTCGGCAGTGGCCGAAAAACCGCTCAGAACGCCCTCTGGCGGTGTTTGCTGCGTGCGATTGGATGTGATGGTGCTGCGAGCAGACAAAGCTGCGCCAGCGCCCTCCAGCGGAGTGCGAATTTTCTTCATGGTGAGTCCTATGGACGGGGTGGAAAAACAATTAAAAACGGCCCGCAAATGGGGCCGTTTTAGTGGTTATCTGGCTAGCGCTAACTGCGTCTTATCAATAACCAGGGTAAGAGGAAATTTTCTATTTATGAAGATAGATACATGTCATTTTAATGTACCAGACCAAGCCTTGTCTCAATGCCTGGGTTGTCTTGATAAATAAATTTTTTGGCATGGGCCGCGAGGAGTTCTGCGTTAAAAATTCCATGCTTGACGAATAATTTGATTGAAATATAGATCGGTATGGGTCAATTTTTTACCTTGATGGCTATGGGTGTTGTGCTTTAGATCGCAATCGGCACAGCTTGATTCGTCTCTATGACCCCAATAGAAGCCAGAACAAAAACGGCAGGTCATGCGCTTTACTTGAGATGGCTGCTGAGGTACTCGCTTACGTGTATGGGCATCAAACTGTTCAAGAGCACGCCAATAAATTATCTCTCCATTCAGAAGTATTTCATGGCTGTGTGGGACTGCGTTGGGATAGGAGCGACTTACCAAGGCATCTTTCAAAATTTTCGTGGAAACGCTGGAAAGAGGGAAATGATAGTTGTGAATCAAAGTGCATCCAAAAAGGAACGCAGAGTGCGTGACTTTTACGTGAGCTCCTTCAATGACGGCCTCAGCTAACACATACCTTGTCTTTTTTAATACTTCATTTGGATAAAGTTGATGCCACGAGCGCTCTATCCGTGTAGGGTATACCGTAAATAAAGGCGGCTTCCCAGCCACAGGAGGCACATGCCTAACTACGTAGATGGTTAGTCGTATGTGATCTTGGTTGTGATAGTTCTTTAGCAACACATGAGCGAATGCTTGTTTGACTTCGCGCTCAGTCAAATGTCGCACCCATGCTTCGGTATCGACACGAAACTCTGTATCACGTGGTTCTGGACTCAGCAGCCATATTTCAATTTGGCGACTCTGATGTATCAAGGCAATGGCATGCCCCATGGATGGGGCACTTAATACGCGCAGGTAGCGGGAGTTGTCCCGGTGCTGGCTCGTGTGAACGAATTGCTCGAAGGCATCTGCGACGTCATGAGAAAAGACCGCTTGCGGCTTTGTGCCAGAGGCCGGTGCGTCACGGTCTTTCTTCGTTCCGTTAGGCAGCCTCTTTAACCACACCTCTTTATGAATGCCCTGCTCAATAGCGCCTTGAAATCCATACGGTCTCATGGCAATGCCAAGTTCAAGGTATTTCTTGACGGTCAGTGGACTGGTTGCAAGAGTCTCTTCTATGGTGCCCCAATCCCAAATCTCAATGGTGAACTTACCCGAGGCCGCATGCTGTGAGTTGAGATGGATGACGTACTCGCTTAACTCTATAGAAGCATTGCCTGAAGTAAGGATAAAAAATCTATCTATTCGATTGCGAAAACAGTCAGCTACCGCAACTGCAGCCTGAATATCGAGCGGGGTGGGGGAGGTATCGCTTTTACCATGCCATTGACAGTTGATGCCCACTACACAGTCTGTGTTTTCCAAATGAGACCAGAAGCGGACCTTTTCCGATCGATCAATAGCTTTCTGCTCAAGCGTGAACGATGCATGCCAATGCTCATCGACCAAGCTATGGCACAGTTGATGAAAATGCGCTCTATTGATAGGGCGAGAAAATTGACCACGCAGGTATTGCATGTTTCAAAAAAGTGGTTTCTTGCTTTTAACCAGACTGATTGCCGGAGCCATTTGCATGAGCAGTGGAAGCAGCGATCCTTTATAGCCGAGCAAAGCCAGTTGCAGGTTCCAAAACAGCGCCGTGGCATACCAGTTGGAAAGCAGGCGCGAGGAGGCGGATGCCCCATCTAGCGGTGTCACCGAGGGCCTTGTCGCGATCCACCAGCTTCTTGATGCAATGAAGGGGGTAGCTCATGCGGCGCTCGTCAGTAGTCCATGTCCAAGGCCGTGCTCCCTGCTCGCACCTGCTTCAACGCGGACGGAAGCGTGTGGCAAGGAGCGCATTATCATGAGATAGCCGGTAGGCACAGGGAGGGGAGCGGTACATGAAGTTCGTCAGCAATGTAGGCACAGATCGTGTCGTGGACTTGCTTCGCCCGTGGTTGAAGCCCGACCACCGGCTGGATGTGGTGTCGCCGTCCTTTTCTTTGTTTGCATTTGCTGAAGTCCTGGCAGACGTGCCTCGCCTCGCCAATGTACGTCTGGTTGTGCCTGCGTATCGCCCCAAAGACGGCTCGGGCAGTGTGCACGAACAGCTCGAATTGCTGGGCACAAAAGCAGACCGAGCTGCGCGCAACAAGCTTCAGGCCCCGTGGCTAGCTCGTAAGTTCGCAGCTTGGCTTGATGTCAAGGCACAGGTTCGGCATGCGTCTGGTGCCATCCCCCAGGGCACTGTGGTCCTGCGCGATGACCAAGCTACTGCGCGGCAAGCCGTTTTGGGCTCGTTCGCCTTCAGCACAGAAGGCCTTGGCATTACGCCCGGCAACCCGCTGAGCCTGATTCAAACATCCGAAAGCCCGGCAGAAGCTCACATGCTGAGCCAATGGTTCGACCTGCAGTGGGGTGCCCTCAAAGACCAGCCAGAAGCCAAGGCTGCCTTGATCGCATCGGTTAAGGAGCTGAGCACACATCGTGACGCCACCAGCATCTACACGCTCATGCTCCAGCATCTCTTTGCCTCCAACGGCGAAGGCATGGACGAAGAGCGCATCGTCAAATCCGCCACGGGCATCCGCAACACGGTGGTCTGGAAGAAGCTGTACAAGTTCCAACGTGATGGCGTGGTGGGCGCCATCGACAAGCTGGAACGCTTCGGCGGCTGCATCATTGCCGACAGTGTAGGCCTGGGCAAGACCTTCGAGGCCCTGGCCATCATCAAGTACAGCGAGCTGCGCAATGATCGCGTACTGGTGCTGTGCCCCAAACGCTTGCGTGACAACTGGACGCTGTACAAAGCCAACGACAAGCGCAATGTCTTGGCATCGGACCGTTTCAATTACGACGTCCTCAACCACACCGACCTGACGCGAGACGGTGGCTTGTCCGGTGACATCGACCTGTCCCATGTGAATTGGGGTAACTACGACCTGGTGGTCATCGACGAGTCGCATAACTTCCGCAACAAGGCTGCCAACAAGGGACGTGAAACCCGTTACGACCGGCTGATGCGCAAGATCATCCGCGAAGGCGTGAAGACGCGCGTACTGATGCTCTCTGCGACCCCGGTTAACAACCGTCTGGCAGACCTGAGAAACCAGATTGCCTTTGTTACCGAAGGTGATGACACGGCCCTTTTTGACCATGGCATTGCCAGCATAGACAGCACTACCCGCCGCGCGCAAAAGGCTTTCAACCGCTGGTTGGAACTGCCCAACGAAGAGAAGACGCCAGCGCTACTGGTCGACATGCTGGGCTTTGACTACTTCGCCTTGCTCGACCACCTGACCATTGCCCGTTCACGCAGGCACATCGAGCGGTACTACGGCACGTCTGAAACCGGTCGCTTCCCAGATCGGCTGCCTCCCATCAACATCAAGGCAGACGTAGACCGCGCGGGCGAGTTCCGATCCATCCGGGACATCAACCTTGAGATTCGCCGCCTCAACCTTGCTGCGTACGCCCCACTGCGCTATGTGCTGCCTCACAAGCAAGAGGCCTACGACCAGAAGTACAGCACGCAGATTCGCGGCGGCGAAAGCTTCTTCCGGCAGGTGGACCGTGAAGAGAGCTTGATTCACCTGCTGCGCGTCAACGTGCTGAAGCGCATGGAAAGCGCCGTGTCGTCTTTCGCACTCACGGTACATCGCCAGCTGGAAGATGTCGAAGCCACTTTGGCCCGTATCGATTCGCACCCCGCAGAGATCGAAGAACTCGACATCGCCGATGTGGACGTTGACGACCCCACCTTTGAATCCTTGCTCGTGGGCCGCAAGGTCAAGGTGCTGCTCAGTGACGTGGACTTGGTACGTTGGAAACAAGACCTCATCGAAGACCGCAACCGGCTTGCCACCTTGTATGCGGCAGCAGAACAGGTCAGCGCCGCGCGCGATGACAAGCTGCTCCGCCTGCGGGACTTGATTGCCAACAAGTGCAAGAACCCGATCAATGCGGGCAACCGCAAGGTCATCATCTTCACCGCATTCGCAGACACGGCCACCTACCTCTATGAGCAACTGTCTGGCTGGGCCAAGTCCGAGCTGGGTATCGAAAGCGCCTTGGTCACAGGCTCGGGCCGCAACCAATCCACTTTGCCACTGCGCCGCGACCTCAGCAGCATCCTGACAGCCTTCTCGCCTCGCTCGAAGGAGCGGCCCGAAGACTTGGCGCACGAAGGCGAGTTGGACTTGCTGATCGCCACCGACTGCATCAGCGAAGGCCAGAACCTTCAAGACTGCGACTGGCTGGTGAACTACGACATTCACTGGAACCCCGTTCGCATCATCCAGCGGTTCGGGCGCATTGACCGCATCGGCTCGCGCAACACCTGCATTCAACTGGTGAACTTCTGGCCCAACATGGAGCTGGAGGAGTACATCAACCTGGAGCAGCGCGTCAGTGGCCGCATGGTGCTCTTGGACATCTCCGCCACTGGCGAAGAGAACATCATCGAACAACAGTCCGGCAACCAGATGAACGATTTGGAATACCGCCGCAACCAGTTGTTGAAGATGCAAGACAGCGTTATCGATCTGGAGGATCTGTCCAGCGGCGTAGCCATCACCGACCTGACGCTGACCGACTTCCGCATCGACTTGGCCGAGTTCAACAAGCTCCACCCTGGCAAGCTCGACGGCCTGCCCTTGGGCGCGTTTGCCATTGCCACGAGCAACGATGTGGACATTCCACCTGGCGTGATCTTCTGCCTACGCGCTGAAGACGCTGCGGCCGAGAAGGCCATCGACCCCAGCTATCCGTTGGCACCGCACTACTTGGTACACGCGAGTGACGACGGCACCGTACTCTTGCCTTACACCCAGGCAAAGACCACGCTCGACCGGCTCAAGCGCATGGCCTTGGGGCGCGACCTTCCAGACGCTTCTGCCTGCGCTCGATTCGACCGTGCCACCAAGCATGGCGAAGACATGCGCCACGCCCAAAAGCTGTTGTCCGCCAGCGTGGCATCCATCGTCGGCAAGTCTGAAGAACGCGCTGTGGCCAGCCTGTTTTCGCCGGGCGGCACACACGCCATGAAGGGCGAGTTCGCGGGCGCCAATGACTTCGAGGTGCTGGCCTATATGGTGATCTTGCCCGGCACGGGTGAGGAACAAACCGCATGAATGTGGTGGACCTGTCTCCAGAGCAGCTGATTTCGGCACTGCGCTTGCCTGCCGAGGCCAGCGTTGGCCAGCGCATCCCCAAGAAGATGTTGGCCGAAAACCTGACCTCTCGCGGCACGGCTACCAGCGCAGACCGCAAGCTCTTGCAAGAGCGAATTGAAGAAGTCACATGGGTTGCAGCCCTCAAACCCAGCAATGCGGGCATTCCGGTGTACCAGGACGAAGTGCGCAGCTACCTTGAACTGGCCGTGCTGAACGTGCGCCTTCGACAAGGCAGCCAGCTCGACGTGAAGGCTGCCAAAGTTTCATCGAGCACTGCTCGCATCGCCGAGCTGGTGCATCGCGCCATTCCTTACCCCGTGCTGATGGTCTTGGATGATGACGCACGCCTGTACCTTTCCATGGTGCATATCCGCTGGGCGCAAAAGGAAGCCGACAAAACCGTTCTCGACGGAGAGTTGATCCAAGGCACATTTGTGCGCAATGGATCGAGCAAAGCACCCACGGCTGATGCTGCAACGTTGAACGCATTCATGGGTGCATTGCCTCTCAGCATGCAGCCCCGCGCCGATCTTTTCGCCTTGTACCAAGGGTGGATGGACACGCTCTCTGCATGGCAAGCCGCCGCCGTCACCGGTCGCTTTGAATGCGTCAGCCCACAGCAGGCTACCGCCCGCCGCGCAGCCTTGCGCCGCTGCCATGAGCTGGATGCACAGATCAGCAGCTTGCGCGCAGCCGCCAGCAAAGAAAAACAGATGGCTCGCCAAGTCGCGGTCAATCTCGAAATCAAGGCATTGATGGCAGAACGCCAACAAGCCGCCAACAGTCTTTAAGGGATCACAGTGAAAGCAACAGAAGCGAACCTGCTCAAGTTCCTACGGAAGTCACCGCAGTTCGTCATTCCCATCTACCAGCGCAACTATTCGTGGACCGCGGATCAGTGTCGCCAACTCTGGTCCGACTTGATGCGCGCTGGCCGGGACGAGAAGGTTCAGGCCCACTTCATCGGCTCCATCGTCTACGTTGAGCGCGGCCTGTCATCTGTGACCAGCCAAGAAGCTTTGTTGGTTATTGACGGTCAGCAGCGCCTGACCACGAGCACTTTGCTGATCGCCGCTCTTGCAAAGCACTTCGAGACGCAAGGGCTGGGCGAGTTGTTGGAGGCCTTCTCGAACAAGAAGCTGCGCAACTACTACCTGCTCAATCCTGACGAGGACGGAGAGCGCCATTTCAAGCTGATCTTGTCTGAGACCGACAAGGACACGCTGCTGGCGATTCTGCAAAACACGCCGCTGCCAGCAGAGGCCAGCAGCCGCATCACTGAGAACTACGCCTTGTTCCAAGAGCTGATCGCCGCCAACCAAGGCGAGCTGGAAGCTATCTGCCAAGGCCTTGCCAAGCTGGTGATCGTGGATGTGTCGCTCGACCGTGCCCAAGACAATCCGCAGCTGATCTTTGAAAGCATGAACTCCACCGGGCTGGAACTCAGCCAGGCGGACCTCATCCGCAACTTCATCTTGATGGGCTTGGAACCCAAGCTACAGACCGAGCTGTACAAGACCTACTGGCGCCCCATGGAAAGGGCGTTTGGCCAAGCGGCATACGTGGTGCATTTCGACGCCTTCATGCGCCATTACCTGACGGCCAAGACGGGTGAGATTCCGAACGTGCGTGAGGTCTATGTCGCGTTCAAGACCTTTGCACGCGGGCTCAAAGGCGACACGCGCGATTTGGTTGCTGACATTCACGCCTACGCGTCCTACTACTGTGCCATGGCCTTGGGCACGGAAGCAGATGCCTCGCTCAAGCAAGCCTTTCATGACTTGCGTGAGCTGAAGGTGGATGTGGCCTATCCCTTCTTGCTCGACGTTTACCACGACTACAAACAAGGCCGTCTGGCCAGCGAAGAAGTGCTGCGCATCGTGCGATTGGTGGAAAGCTACGTCTTCCGTCGCGCCATCTGTGCCATTCCCACCAATTCGCTGAACAAGACCTTTGCAGGGATGAGCCGCACCCTCAAGAAGGACAGATACCTTGAGAGCGTGCAGGCCGCGTTTCTGCTGCTGCCATCGTACCGACGCTTCCCCAGTGACGACGAATTCCAGCGCGATGTGAAAGTGCGCGACCTCTACAACTTCCGCAGCCGCAGCTATTGGCTACGTCGCCTGGAAAACCATGGCCGCAAAGAGCGGGTGATGGTGGAGGACTACACCATTGAGCACATCCTGCCGCAGAACGAAGCCCTGTCCAAAGAGTGGCAATCCGAGTTGGGCGCCGAGTGGCAACGCGTCCAGCAAGACTGGTTGCACACCTTGGGCAACCTCACGCTGACGGGCTACAACAGCGAGTACAGCGACCACTCTTTTGCCTACAAGCGCGACCAAGTCACCGACAAGGACGGCAACCCCGTCGGCTTTGCCCACAGCCCGCTCAAGCTGAACCTTGGGCTTGGCAAAGTCAGCCAGTGGAATGAGACGGCCATCAAAGATCGTGCCGACCGGCTTGCCGCAGACGCAGCCAAGGTTTGGGGAGCCCCACAGCTGGCCGATGACGTTCTGGACGCCTACCGTCCAGCCGCAGCCAAACCCGGCCAGCAATATGGCGTGGCCGACCACGCGCACCTGACGACAGGGCCGATGCGCGAGCTGTTTGAGACCTTGCGCAAGTCAATCCTGGCGCTTGACCCATGCGTCAATGAAGAGTTCTTGAAGCTGTACGTCGCCTACAAGGCTGAAACAAACTTTGTCGACGTGGTGCCTCAGGCCAAGCGCCTGCTGCTGGTGCTCAACCTCAGCATTGATGACATCGAAGACCCCAAAGGCCTGTGCCGCGATATTTCCAATATCGGGCGATGGGGCAACGGCGACGTAGAGATTGGTTTGAGCACTGTTGATGAGCTCCCTTACGTGATGGGCTTGATCCGCCAATCATTTGATCGCCAGATGGGTGGTCCGCAAGACGCCTGAGCGACCTTTTAGAACCGTATATCCAGAGACACCCATGAGCATCCAAAAAATCGAAGCACACTCGCCAGAAGCACAAAGCGCAGACCTCATCGCCGACAACATTGCCAAGCTCAAGGCCATGTTTCCTGAGCTGTTGACCGAAACCACGCAAGACGGCAAGACCACTGCGACCCTCAACGTGGAAGTGCTGAAGAACCTCGTTGGGGATGCCACCGCCGCAGATTCCGA
This sequence comes from Acidovorax sp. GW821-FHT10E03, assembly GCF_059415205.1. NCBI lineage: Bacteria > Pseudomonadati > Pseudomonadota > Betaproteobacteria > Burkholderiales > Comamonadaceae > Acidovorax > Acidovorax sp. GW821-FHT10E03. Next base: position 674,178 of record NZ_JBWKMU010000001.1, read on the forward strand.
AGAAAAGTACGGGCTGAACTGGCACGGCAAGCGCAAGGCGCGGCAAATCGCCTTGACCCCCAGCACGGGCACCTTGCGACCGGCGCCTGATGAGAGCGTGGACTGGGACACCACACAGAACCTGATGATCGAGGGCGACAACCTCGAAGTGCTCAAGCTGCTGCAAAAGAGCTACGCGGGAAAGGTGAAGCTGATCTATATCGACCCGCCGTACAACACGGGCAAAGACTTTGTTTACCCCGACAACTTCCAAGACAACATCAAGAACTATTTGGAATTGACCGGCCAGTTGGAAGGTGGCAACAAGATCAGCAGCAACACCGAGGCCAGCGGCAGATTCCATACCGACTGGCTGAACATGATGCTGCCGCGACTGAGATTAGCTAAGACGCTATTGCGAAGAGACGGCGCCGTATTTATTTCCATCGACGACCGAGAAGTTACGAATCTCAGGATGGTGGCCAACGAAGTTTTTGGCGAAGAGAACTTTGTAGCTACGGTCGGCGTTGTTAACAACATGAAGGGCCGAAACGACAAAAAGCATGTCGCTGCCTGCCATGAATACGTAGTCATCTACTCGAATCCTGCCTTCGTATCAAATGGCCTCCCTTTAACCGAAGAGCAACGCGCAGCGTTCAGGTACACCGACGATAAGGGGTACAAATTCGCATTACGGGATCTTCGGAAACGTGGAGGCCCGGACAAGCGAGAAGATCGCCCGAACATGTATTTTCCGATTTACTGGAATGAAGAATCCGGGAAAGCCTCAGTTGAACGGATGGCGTCGACAGACATTGAGATATTCCCTATTCGAGGCGACGGCGTTGAAGGGCGTTGGCGTTGGGGCATTGACAAGGTGAAAAAGCATCTTGACTGGATGCATCCAAAACGCTCCGAAAGGAGTGGCAGACTCGACGTTGAACATCGTGTTTACCTTGATACGTCAATTGCAATCGATGATGATCCTGAGGATGAAGACGACGACGATGACAGCGTAGAACGGACTTCCAAACCAAAATCCGTCTGGATCGGAGGTGAATTTTCTACGGATAGCGGGAAACGCGCTCTCAAAGAACTGCTTCCTGGTGAAGTGTTTGACTTCCCTAAGTCAATCGATTTCTTAAGGACTTGTATTTTGCTTACTACGAGTGGCAAAGATATCGTTCTCGATTTTTTCTCTGGTTCCGGCTCGACCGCACAGGCGGTAATGCAGCAGAATGCTCTTGATTCCCAGTCTCGGCGGTACATTTGTGTTCAGCTTCCTGAGCCTTTGGACCCCTCTGACAAGCCTCAGAAAGTCGGCGCTGCACTTTGTGACCAACTCTCGAAACCCCGCAATATTGCGGAGCTGACCAAAGAGCGCATCCGTCGCGCAGGTGCCAAGATAAAGGCAGAGAACCCGCTATTTGGAGGCGACTTTGGTTTCCGAGTATTCAAGCTCGACACGTCAAATATTCGTGCCTGGAATCCGAACCAAGCAGACCTAAGTGCAACACTGCTGAACCACCTGGAACACCTTGAACCGGGCCGAAGCGAAGAGGACGTGCTATACGAAGTGTTGCTCAAGTTGGGCTTGGACCTTTGCGTACCCATCGAAGAGCAGCAGATTGCTGGCAAGACCGTCCACAGCATCGGTGAAGGCGCTTTGCTGGCCTGTCTGGAAGAACACATCAGCGTGGCAGACGCAGAGCCCTTAGCTTTGGGCATGGCCCAATGGCGCGAGCAACAAGGTACCGCGACCGAGACCACAGCCGTTTTCCGTGACAGTGCTTTCGAGAACGATGTAGCCAAGAGCAATCTGGCCGCCATCCTGGAGCAGCACGGCGTGAAGCACGTACGCAGCTTGTGAGGACAGCCGGATGAAACTTCATTTCGAGTCCGACCTGCCTTACCAGGCCGCCGCCATTGAGGCGGTTTGCGATCTGTTCCGTGGGCAGGAGGTCTGCCGCTCGGTGTTCACCGTCACTGCACAGGCGCTGACTGATTCTGGTCAACAGAGTTTTGAGGGCAAACAGTTCACCGCCGAAGGCGGCATTGGCAACGCCTTGCAGCTACTCGTTGACGAAGAGTTGAGCGAGAACTTGCAGAAGGTGCAGCTGCGCAACGGCTTGCAGCCATCTGACCCACTCAACCCCAAGCACGCGCTGGACTTCACCGTGGAAATGGAAACGGGCACGGGGAAGACCTACGTCTATCTGCGCACGGTGTTCGAGTTGAACCAACGCTACGGCTTCACCAAGTTTGTGGTGGTGGTGCCCTCAGTAGCCATCAAGGAAGGCGTCAACAAGACCTTGCAGATTACCCGCGAGCACTTCGAGAGCTTGTACCCAGGAGCAAAGGGGTACGAATTCTTCCAGTACGACTCCGACCGATTGGGTGAGGTGCGGAACTTCGCCACCAGCCCCAACATTCAGATCATGGTCATCACGGTGGGCGCGATCAACAAATTCGGTGACGAGGCCGCCGCAGCGGCTGAAGAGTCTGACGAAGCCAAGCGCCGTGAGAAGTCAAAGAACAAGATGTACCGGGCCAGCGAAAAGACTGGTGGTGAGCGCCCCATTGACCTGATTCGCAACACCCGGCCAATCTTGATCGTGGACGAGCCTCAGAGCGTGGACGGCGGCATCGACGGCAAGGGCAAGAAGGCCTTGGCTCACATGAACCCGCTGTGCTCCTTGCGCTATTCCGCCACGCACGTGGACAAGCACAACATGGTCTACCAACTGGATGCCGTGGACGCCTACGAGCAGAAATTGGTCAAGCAGATCGAGGTGGCGGCGGCCACCGTGCAAGGTGGAAACAACAAGCCCTACGTGAAGCTGCTGGCCGTGAACAGTAAGAAGGGGCTCATCACCGCCAGCATCGAGGTGGATAAAGAGAATGCGGCGGGAGCTGTGCGCCGCGAGACCATCACGGTGCAAGACGGCTTCGACCTTGAGCAGGAAACCAAGCGCCCGCTGTACAGCGACATCCGTATCGGCGAAATCCGCACAGCCAAAGGTGACCAGTTCATGGAACTGAAGGTGCCCGGCAGCGAGGTCTTTTTGCGCGTGGGTGACGCCTGGGGTGATGTGGATGCATCCGCCGTGCAGCGCGAAATGATCCGCCGCACCATCAAGGAACACTTGGACAAAGAGAAGCGCCTTCGCCCGTTGGGTGTGAAGGTGTTGAGCCTGTTCTTCATTGACGAAGTGGCGAAGTACCGCCAGTACGACGACCAAGGCAACGCCGTGAAGGGCGAGTACGCCTTGATGTTTGAAGAGGAATACAAGCGGTGGGCACGCCACCCCGACTATCAAAGCCTCTTCAATGAGATTGACCTGACGACCGCAGCCGATGAGGTCCACAACGGCTACTTCTCCATCGACAAGAAGAAGGTGGGCGGCAAGATGGTGGAAATGGTGAAGGACACCAGTGGCAGCACCGCCGCCGATGACGACACCTACAACCTCATCATGCGCGACAAGGAGAAGCTGCTGAGCTTTGAGTCGCCACTCAAATTCATCTTCTCGCACTCTGCCTTGAAGGAAGGCTGGGACAACCCCAACGTCTTCCAGATTTGCAACTTCTCTACGCGCGAGACGGAACGTTGGCGCCGTCAGACCATTGGCCGCGGACTGCGCCTGTGCGTGAACCAGCAAGGCGAACGGCTGCGTGGCTTCGAGATCAACACACTGACCGTGATCGCCACAGAAAGCTACGAGCAGTTCGCGGAGAAACTGCAGAAGGACTACGAGGATGCCGGCATCGACTTCGGCATCGTCAAGCCACATGTCTTCTCCGCAATTTCTGTGGAGCAGGAAAACGGTGAGCTTTCCGCACTGGGCTTCGAGGCATCAAAGGCCTTGTGGACGCACCTCAAGACGCAGGGCTACATCACCGACAAGGGCAAGGTTCAAGACGCGTTGAAGACTGCCTTGAAAGAGGGCACCTTGGTACTGCCTGCCAACTTTGAAGCTCAGCGGGCACAAATCACGGGTGTGCTGAAAAAGCTGTCAGGCAAGCTGGAGGTGAAGAACGCCGATGAGCGCAAGCAGATCGCGGTGCGCAAGTCAGTGCTGGTGAGCCCCGAATTCAAAGCCTTGTGGGACCGCATCAAGCACAAGACCACGTACCGCGTGCACTTCGACAACGAGAAGTTGATCGAGAAGTGCATCGAAGCTTTGAACGACATGCCCCCGGTCGCCAAGACCCGCCTGCAATGGCGCAAGGCCGGCATCGAGATTGCCAAGTCTGGCGTGGGCGCCATCGAGAAGGCTGGTGCAGACACCGTCACGCTGAACGAGACCGACATCGAGTTGCCCGACCTGCTCACGGAACTGCAGGACCGCACCCAGCTAACGCGCAAGACGATTGCACGCATCCTGACCGAGAGCACGCGCCTGAACGAATTCAAGCGTAACCCCCAGCAGTTCATCGAGTTGGCGGCCGACTCCATCAATCGCTGCAAACGTCTTGCCCTGGTCGACGGCATCAAGTACCAGCGGCTGGGTGACGACTCCTACTGGGCACAGGAACTGTTTGAAGACCCCAAGAACGTGCTGATGGGCTACCTGAACGAGCACAACGCTCGGATGAACGCCGAAAAGTCGGTCTATGAGCACGTTGCCATCGATTCAGCGGTGGAGTGGGAGTTTGCCGACCAGCTGGAGAAAAACAATGCGGTCAAGGTGTACGCCAAGCTCCCGAGCTGGTTCAAGGTGCCGACGCCCTTGGGTAGCTATAACCCCGACTGGGCTGTGCTCATCGAGCGCGATGGGCACGAGCGCCTGTATTTCGTGGTGGAAACCAAGAGCAGCCTGTTCGATGAAGATCTACGCGACCGGGAGGGTGGCAAGATCAAATGCGGCACGGCGCACTTTAAGGCGCTGGCGGTGGGGCCAAACCCGGCTGTCTATGGGAAGTTCACTGATGTTGACGGCGTGCTAAGAAAATCCGAGGCATTGCAATCAATTTGAAAGGGTCTGTCACAGACAATTCTAAATTGAATGGGTCGGCAGTTTTGCAGCGGCTTTCTATAAAAATGCAAATTGAAAAACATTGATGAGAGCGGCGCTGCGAAAAGCTGTTGCCACACCGCGCTTGTTCGCTCGTATAAAAAATGTTCAAAATTTAAGCAAATAGAGTGATTTTTGTATTGTTCGGAGCGAATGAACTGGCTCGGTGCGAAAAAATTCTCTATTTATTAGCCAGCTTGCTGGATTTGTTTGAATTTTGAATGATTCTACTAAAAATGACATATAATTTCAAGAGAAGAATTTATCTTAAAATAATCGATCTCAAATAAATTTTTCGTGCTTTTGAGTTGATTTTGTGGCTCATTTGCAGTGTTTTTCTCCTCGCCGCGCTGCATTTGTAGTCCAGGTTGAATATTCTGTTCTGACGAATTCCAAGTAATTTCTCGCGGCCCCGTAGCGCCCTCTTGTGAACCGCTGATCGAGGCGGCTGGCGCCTGCATGCCCGGAGAGAAACATGACCCAAGAGTTCACCTTTGATGCTGCTCTACGCCACCACCATATGGGCAGGTTGCTGCACCGATTGGGAGCGCTTCTTCCTCGGTGGCTGAGCGGCCCGGACTTGGCGCGGGGATGCCGTGATCTGGAGCAACTGTGCTGGCGTGAGCTTTGGTACCCACGGCAGCCTGTGTTTGACGGTGATCTGCCGCCGTTTTTGATGGTGGATGCTGATGGTTATTCGGCAAATCTGTCGATGCCAACGGCCCCGGAAGAATTGGCTAGCCGGATGGTTGCTTTGGAGCCATCACCATTGCCTGTGTCTTCACTCGCTGGCAAAAACTTCAGTTCGATGGCTCGATTGCTGAAGCTCACATCGTTCGAGTTGCAGTGGCTGCTCTGGTCGTACTGCATCAAGCGCTTCGGCCGTGCGATCTTGCCGGTAGTGCCATTGAGCGATGACCGGCATGGCTGTGAAGTGCTAGCGCTGCTGGCCAGCATGCCAATTGACGCTGTTCAAGAAGCCGTGGCATCGCGCCGGTTGTACGCCTGGGGCTTTCTTGATGGCCGTGGTGCTGACGGCGAAATGCCCTCACTTCTGAGCGGCTGGCTGTCGGCCACCGATCAATTTGCGGACTGGATTGAGCAGCCATACGCCTCTGACTCTGATCTGCTGACCGCGCTCTGCCAAGCGCAAGTCTCGTTGATGGCCTCTCGCTGAGGCCCTGTCTCTCGCCGGCTACTGTTCTGCAGCCGCGCTGATCTCTCTCGCTTGTTTTCTATCCGCCGATCGTTCGCGGAGGACTACGCGTGCCCGTTTGTTTTCACTGTTTTGTTTCGTGCCCCACCCAAGGAGATTTCATGACCACTAAACCCGAATCCACATCAAGTTTGGCTTCGTCTGCACCTACCGTCGCCACCATCATCTACTCCAACAGTGCCAAGTTTCCGCTGGGCCAAATCGTCGCAACGCCAGGCGCTGTGGAACTGCTGCAAGAAACCGGCTTCAGCGCGGCAGCCTTGGTCAGCCGTCATGTGCATGGTGACTGGGGCGATCTATGCGACGAAGATCGTTCAGAAAACGACTTCGCCGTCACCCGCCGTTTGCGGATTCTGAGTTGCTATCGGCTGGTCGATGCGGAGCGACTGGCTGCGACGCCCAGAGAAAAACGTTCATCGCTTCCCGGACTATGGATCATCACGGAAGCCGATAGGAGCGTTACCACGCTGCTTCGTCCGGATGAGTATTGATATGTCCAAAGCCGTCTCATCTAAGCGCGCAGAGCCGTCCTATACGTTCCAGCGCATCCATGCGGCGCTGCAGACCGGCCATTCACTCACCGTTCAACAAAAGCGCGAAGAGCCGGTGCCGGTTTTCATGCAGCAGTCGGTTTTGGATGCATCTTGCGGGACTCACATGCTGGCGATGCTGCTTGTGATTCTTGGACTTGCCAAAGCGTCAGCACTGCACGATATGTCACGGCGCAAGCATGGCGTAGCCGCAGCAGTTTGGACCGCAATGTCCCCGTACTACTTCACCGGAATCAACCCAAAAAATTGGACGGATGAAGTAAATAGCCTTGGACTGCCACTCGAACTCACTGCTCGCTATTGCATTGAGCACGATGTAGATGCCCCCGCCGTCAAATGGCTCATGCAAGGCGATCTGGTTGCCATTGCATTTACCTCGGTCAAGCATCACCGCACAAAGCACTGGGCTCTCGCAGTGGGTGTGGAGGGTTTGGTGGTCGGTCAAAGTCACTTTCCGCAGCGCATCCTGCTGCTGGACAGTGGTGGAGCGGAGCCATGTTTCCACGCCCATAACGCACGGCTGCGTTTGCCAGATGCCGGTCCCGGAAGCCGACGTGCCAAGCCTGGCTGGCACAAAGAGCCCAAGCAAAAGATGATCATTTGGATGCATGAGTCGGAGTCTTGGCAACCCGAGGCAGTGCGGTTGCTTGCAGCCATACGTGTGCGGAGAACGTCATGACGCTGAACCGGCGCGAATGTTTGCGGACGCTGGCGCTGGTGTGCATGCCAACTCCTTCGGTCGTGTACTCGGAAAGGGTTCTTGACGATCTGCAGGCGGCGACAGAGCCAGACGCAATGCCATCATTGGACTGGGGCGATCTCAGCGTTGTGATGTCGCGTTGGGGGCGGTCCGCTTGGAGCCATGTCGTTACCGGCCATCACTGCGACCTGCAAACAATGCTCCATGACAGCATCGAGGCAACCGCACAGCAAGTCTCACCAGAACGCCCACCGACTGTCATCGTAGTGCTGCGCGGCGGCTCCGGCTTGCATCTGGATCAATACAGGGCAGTATCCAGCGCGTTCCACAACGCCGTAGCAGCCTGTTCTGAACTATGGTTTGCGGCAGCGCCTGCCCCGGCCTTGGTGGACGAGCTGCGACTGACAGTGGTCGTGAGCGGCTGAAAATAGCCGATCAACCCCTACTTGTAAGTGGCCTTGCCGGACGGTTTGGTGCGCTTGGCTGCTGGCTTCTTGTCGAGCACCGCTTGATTGGCGCGGCGCAGTGGCCCACCCTCGGTTGTGGGGGGATGTGCCAGCCGAATGTCACCGAACAGATCAGCCAGCGTGATGCCCAGCACATGACAGATGGTGGCAAGGGTCAAGACGCTCGGATTAACGCGACCCAACTCCAATTTGGACACCCGAGTGCGCTCCACCTCGGCACTCATTGCCAACTCCAACTGCGTCATGCCGCTTTGCTCGCGGAAGTGCCGCAGGTTCTGACCGACCGCCAACGTGATTGCATTCGGTATGAGTCGCACCTTGCGGCGACGTTGAACCGGCGTCTCGCTGGCAGTGCTTTGTTTCTGTGGAGCAGTCCGTGACATGCTCCACAGGCTCTCGAAATGTGCCTTCTGAGGAAACGTCTTAAAAGGAACATTGCATGCCAAAATGATCCTTGAGAGGCACAAATTTTTACAACCAACAGGAAGAAAAAATGAATCCCAAAAGAACTACCGCCGTGACTTTGGCGGCAACGTCCATGGTTTTGCTGGCTGCATGCGGTGACAAAACACCGTCCTGCGCTGATCCGGCCACGGTGTCGCTGGTCCAGCAGATTTACCAGCAGAGCTTTGACAAAGAGCATGCAAGCATGAGCCCTGAGCGTCAGCGCAGCGTGCAGATCACGAGCAAGAACACCAAAGTCACGGTGGAGTCCATCACTACCGCTCGCAGCGACGAATCGACAGGGAAGAAAACCTGCTCAGCAGTCCTGACGGCGGTGATGCCGCAAGACGCCATTCCTACCGATCAGCGAATGCTCAATCACCTGCGCGGCACGTATGAGCCTCAAGGCGCAGCGTTGGATGGCAATACGGTCAAGGGCAATGTGACCTACACCGTCCAACGTACCGAAGACAGCAAGGAGATACTGGTCAAACTCACGGGACACCTGGCATTCATGGGGCTGTTCCACGATCTGGCGATGCTCCGGGTATTCGATAAGAGCGAAGCGGAGATTGCCAAGATTGCCGGCGAAGCTCCGCCAGCGGCTGCGGCCAAGTCTGCGGAGCCGCCTCCACCCGAGGTCTCGCCAGTCACCCAACCTGCGCCAGCTGCAGCTTTGCCAGCGCCTGCGAACACGGCACCCGCTGCAGCGCCAGTCGCTCCGCAAGCCAACGCGACGGCTGCTGCTCCGGCTGTGACCGTCCCGCACCTCTGCACGGCTGCTGAGACCCCGATCTTTGCATGCTCCACCGGCAAGAAACGAGCCTCGGTGTGTACTGGCCGCGCGGATGGCAATGAGCAGTTGACATACCGGATCGCGCCGCTGGATGGCGCCGTGGAGATGGAATATCCGAGCGGCGGTTCTGGTGCTGCTTCAGCTTTCCAACGTGGCTCACAGCTTGGTCAAGATGGCGCTGCTGTGAACTTCCTGTCGTTCGACAAGGGCAACTATCGCTATGTCGTTTATGCCGGTGACGGTGAAAATGGACGCAAGGGAGTGATAGTGGAGCAGGGCGGCAAACGCATTGCTGATCTGCGTTGCCAGGGTGATGCTATGTCCCGCTTCGACCCCGCGCAGCTTCAAAAGATGGGGCTGAGCATAGACAGCCGGACGCTGCCACTGCAGTGAGCACCTATGTAGGAGTCAAAACAAAAAATGAAAAATCAACCTCGCCCCGCTTTTTGCTCGCTTCTTGGTGCCGCAGTGCTATGCGTGGCATCGACCTCATCCTGGGCCGCCTCAGACGACGTGATTCCCATCGAGAAGTACCAACCACCCATCGTGGAGCAGTATCCACCGGCATCATCCCATGGCTGGAACATGGAACGACCGCTGGTGAGCAATGGGCTCAACCTGTTCTCCGCCAACGTTCCGTCTTATGACGGCAAGGGCATGCTGTTCTCTAGCTGGACAGCACAGAACGGTCGAGTGTTTGAGCGTCCCACCATCATCATCGTTCATGGTGGTCATGGTGTGGCACCCGGCAACCTGGATACCGCTGTGTGGGCTAAACGCAACCTCGACGCCAACATTCTGATTCTCGATTCGTATTGGTCACGGGGGCGTACGGAAAACTGGCTCAGTTGGACTCGCTTTGGGGCCAACATGCGTGTGCTTGATCTGATCGCCGCCGCGCGTTTCGTCAAGTCGGAGGGTGCTGATCCCAAGAAGACGTTCGTGATCGGTGACAGCCAAGGTGGCTGGACTGTGTTGCGCGCGTTCTCTAATCACAACCTCAGTGGCAAAGTGACGGCGTTGCTAGCTGGTGGCGTGTCGCTTTACCCCAACTGCTACGTGAAGGAGTCCATCTTTGGACGTGCTCCAAGTGGCAGCACGGATCGTGAAGACGCGCCTCCGCTAGGCAACTATGTGGCACCTGTGATCGCTTTCACCGGAACTGCCGACACCGCCACGCCGCTGTCTCAGTGCAACGTGGACAAAGTATTCAAGGGCGTCGAGAAGTGGACGAACTTTGAGGGCGCCACACATGCATGGGACTCGCCGACCCGAGGTGTTGGTCGTCGGGCGGAAGACAACGTGTGCACTCGGGCGCTCAACAAGTACAACCCGTTCCCAATCTGCAGCAGCAACAAGTTCACGGACATTACGCGGAGCGATATTCAAGCGTTTGTGGAGAGGCACTTGCCTAAAGCTCAATGAACGGCATGGCGTCGGCGTGACATCAAGCCGGATCACGCTCCCTGTGGCCGGTTGTTCTCAAACAGGCAATCTTCGGAATCATCAGAATTTTTTCTGATCGTCCGAAGCGTTCTCCAGCCAAGAAGCTCGGGTGCCGCAGGTGTACGAACTCGTGCATGGTTGGAGCCTAGTCACACGCTAAACTGCGAAGGGGAGTGTTGGATGGTGATGAATGATCTTGTCTTCGCTCAGCCGCCCACGAATTTCAGTGACGGTATTGGTGACGGTATCGTCGAATTTATTGCTTTCGCCCGAATGACCAACACGAAGCAACAGTGTTCAAAAATGTCCACTGCAAAAAAGTCGTTGACGATTGAGTGGGGAGTGAATTTATCCAGAATCGCCTGCTGACCGAAATCCAGGCCGAAGACCTGCGGATCTTGTGCAACAAGCTCAAGGAGCGAGGGGCGCGGGCCACCGCGGTGCAGATCCGGGACATCTTGAAGCAGGTCTACGTCTACGCGACAGGCGCTCGACATCTTCATCACGCTGCACGCCTGCGCGCAGGTTCAAGGTTCGGCTTTCCTTCTCGCTACCATCCGGATCGGTGCATGTCCAATGCGACCTTGAATCGGATCACGCAGCTCATCGTGGAGGGCGCCAAGGTCAAAGGTCTACCGCTGCAGTCGTTCACCGTCCACGACCTGCGCCGCATCGGCTCAACGCTACTGAACGAGATCGGCTTCAAACTCGACTGGATCGAGAAATGCTTGGCGCACGAGGAGGAGCGTTCCTCGCGTTCGATCTACAACAAGACCGAATGCGCCGAGCAGCGGCGCCACATGCTGCAAGAGTGGGCGCATTTGGTCGATGCCTGGGGCGATGGACAGACCTACGTGCAGAAGCTGATACCGAAGAACGTGGTCGTGCCGGCGTTGAGCGCGATTGCGTAGGAGGGCCGCATCATGGCTTGCTTTGGATCGGTCTTTGCCGGGTCGCGTTAGGTTTATTTTTCGAGAAAGGCGGCCAGTCTTCGAGATGGTTTCCAGCAAGCTTGAGGCCGCGCTCTCGCGGACCAATTGCGTCGCCGGCCTGATCGTGCATTCTGACCAAGGGTGGCACTACAAGATGCAGCCCTACCGAGCGATGCTCGTGCGACACGGAGTCGAGCAAAGCATGAGCCGCAAGGGCAACTGCTTCGACAACGCGGCGATTGAAAGACTCTTCGGCACCCTGAAAGCCGAGTACTTGCATCTCGAACGGCCCGATAGCATTCATACGCTCGAAGCGGGCGTGCATGATTACGTCCACTACTACAACCACGAGCGCATCAAGCTCCGGCTGCAGGGGCTCAGTCCAGTGGAATACCGCTTGAGAAGCACCGCCTGATCGGCGGAATCGCGACCATCCAACTTCTGGGGGATCAGTTCAAACCCGGGGGCGATTCAGTCCAGCCGACACGGTGCTTTGCTGTCGCTGGTGGGCAGCGCCTGCCATCGAACGAGCGGTTTTGAGCGCACCAATCTACTTATCTCGACCCGCCGTAGACCGTCACTGACCTCTGAAAGTCAATTCCGCGCTTTCGACGGTACTTCGCCCAAAGTGACCGAAATAGTGTTTTCGAAAAATTTTACCAAAAAAATCATTTTTATCATTACAATTGGCCATCTATCCACATGACATTAACCCACGTCCATGAAATCACCGTCAATTTCGTCCTTTTTCCTGTCACGAGATAGGGCTGAGCAGCATTTCATCGGCATCACGGCATGCTCCGACTGGGGAGATGCCAAATGAGCAATCTGAAAATTTCTACCCGCTTAGCCGGTCTTCTGGCAGTGTTGTGTTGTCTGGTCTTGCTGGTTGGAGGCAGCGGCCTTATGGGTATGAGCCACTCGAATACCGGACTCAAGTCGGTTTACGACGACCGGGTGGTCCCTCTCAAGCAGCTCAAGATCGTGGCGGACATGTATGCCGTCAACGTGGTGGATGCCGCCCACAAGGTGCGGGATGGGGGCATGACACCTGCCCAGGGCCTGCAATCAGTGAGTGAGGCTCGCAAAGCGATCAATACAAACTGGAGTGCCTATCTGGCTACACAGCTGGCACCCGAAGAGGTCAAGCTCGTGGATCAGTTCAGGCCCTTACAGGCGAATGCAGACAAAGCGACAGAGGTGCTGCAAGGGCTGTTCCGAGCTAGCGACATTCCTGGCATCACAGCTTTTGCTGCCAAGGATATGTATCCCGCGATGGATCCTTTGCAGGATGTGCTGAGCGGGCTCATACAAGTGCAACTCGACGAGGCCAAGAAAGAATACGATAGTGCTGCTGCAAGCTACCAGACCATCTGGGTGGTGACCACGAGTGCAGTAGTGCTTGGGTTACTGCTGGCGCTGCTGATGGGCGGCGCCATGATCCGGCAGATATCGCGCGCCCTGGGCAATGCGGTGCAGATCACCGATTCGGTGGCG